>NZ_JAZEXJ010000001.1:0-941613 GCF_047306785.1 Microbacterium sp. OR21
CGCTGCGCCACTGGTCGTAGTTCGGCTGACCGTATTGAGCCTTCACCCAGAGGTTCCTCTCGCGAGCGTCGCTGACGAGATTCGCGAGCTGTGAGATATCCTCGTCAGCTCCATCGAGCTCGGGCGACAACTGGACGGCGATGGCGCGTGGCAGGTCGCGTGCCCGCCTGTCGAGGTCGTCGATGTCCTGGCGTGACACCGCAGTAGACGTGTTCCACCACTCGTCCAGTCGAGTCCGTGCAGCAAGCGCATCCTCTGGGCGCAGCCGAAGGGACAGCTCAAGGTTCGGGTCGGCCGACGCGCCGAGGCCAGGGCTTGTCAAGTTCGCCGAGCCGATCATGCCAAAGGTCTCGTCGGCGAAGTACGCCTTCGCGTGGAGGCGGCGTGCGTGCCGCACAACGACGCCCGCGTCCATGAGGGCGCGCAGTCCATCTGTGGAGAGGTAGCCACCAGCGGCCGCCGACGCATCCAGCCGTGTGATTAGCGACCAAGTGGCGGTGGAGGCGCTTGCAATGTCGGCGAGTTGCTTTGCGATCCGGATGCTGATGAAAGGGCTCGCGAGGCGGACCCGATCCGAAGCCGCTCGGAGCGCGTTCGTCAGTTCGGGTTCGGCAATCGTCAGCAGACTCGTCACGGCTGTAACGGTAGCGGACCGCCAACACCTCGTGCCGGTCCGATCCGTATCCAGGCATCGCCAGCGTCGCGGGCCGATTCGTGCCAACAGATTGCAGGTCAACTGTGCGCGCAGCGCCCACGGGTTCGAGAGCAGTCCCGGCGGCGGGGTGGTTGCTCACCTCAACGATTTGTGCCTCAGAGTCAAGCGGCGCCTACTGTGCAGCCTCTTGTCCCGAAGCCTTGATCGGATTCTTGCGACCAAGGAACTTCGTCGCGAAGGGTTTGCTTTTAGCCAAGCGGTCGCGGGCAGAGCCGGTCTTCTTCATCTCCCTTGCGAAAGCCTTCCGAAGCTCGGTCAGCGATACTTCGACTTGCTCCGCGGTGACGACGTCTTCGACAGCCCCCAGCGCTAGAACTTGATCTGCCGAGGATGGGGCATACCCGAGCTTGCGTCTCACGACGTCGGCGGCGACCAAGAAGCGCGAGTCATTCTTCTCGCTCGTTGTCATGCCGTCCGACACTGCGAGCAGCCCGTCCACCAGTTTCTGAGCGCGAAACGCCCAGGGATATATCTCGAGCTTGACGTACGGACTGAAGACGGTGGCGTACTGCTTGTCCTCACTCAGGTAGTCTCCCGGGCGCGCCCGCGCGTCGTCGGGGCGTCCGAGTGTGATCGCCAGCATGGCTTGGGTCAGGGCCCTTACGCCAACGATCTTCGCGCGAGGCTTACCGATGTTCTTGTAGTAGTTCCGGCGTCGGTCGTAGAAGAGCCCTTCCGTGAGCATGTGACGGTCAATGAGGAGCTGCACCTCATCGGTAGCTCGAAGACTCTCCTCGCGAACGGGCGTCTGGCGGTTCGTTGCACGGATGACCCTGTTGATGGTCGCGGGATCATCCGACTCGATGATTCGGACCAACACGTTTCGCGCGAGTACAGGATCATCGCTCTTCGCGTCGCGGAGTGAGTCGAATATCGTGCGAGAGGTTTGGAGCCCGTTGACGATCTGGACATCGTCGAGAGCGAAGGTCTTACCCTGCGACGAAGCTGTCGAACAGATGACCGTGACGCCATTGTTCAGCCACCAGAACTCGGGGGCATCACTATCAGCAAGCCCCTGGCTGATCTCCCTATTCACACTCACGCTAGAGCCCTCATGGTGTCGAACGTTCCCATCGAAAAGGTAGTCGCGGTAAGCCCCACTTCCTTCCTCTCGGATGAACGCTAGGTAGTCCTTCAGAGTGACCAAGCAGACGTAGCTACGGTCGCCGCCCTGTGTCTCATGGGCGAAGGACTCGACGACACGGAGTTCCGACCCGTAATTCGGAGTCTGCTTCAATGCATCCCATATCTCTTCCGCTCCGATCATCTGTGACGTGAAGGAGCCGATCTGCAGGTCCCGTTGGATGAGCTTGTCCAGAGCGCTCGTCTTTGTCACCACGGCCTTGGCGATGTCGGAAGTGTCTCCCTGGGTTACGTAGGCAAAGTGGACGCTCGTTTCGGGATGAACCCGCCTCAGCGCCACGACTGCGTCGCGAAACTCGAAGATCCGGTCAAGGACGATCGATGAATAGCCGTCCTTTTCCAAGTCGGCGCGGCTCTTCTCGAGGTCAAGGAGATCTCGAACGCCATCCGCAACGGTCACCAGGGTGCCCGACTTGAATGACTTTTCCTCCTTCGCCTGCACGATCCATAGAGAGAGTGAGGCACCTCGATATGAAGATCCCGGAGCAAAGTCGTCTTGAAGAACCTCATGCTCCTCTGTCACGAGTTCTTGGTTGAGGAACACATAAGCTGCGTCGATCCCGCCATCGCCCCCGCCATCGGTCAATCCAGCCTCGATTTCATCAGCCGAAAGGTCCAGATGCTGGAGGACGACTTCGCTCGCCAGTGCGTCGAACACTCGGCTGCGCGCTACGGGGGGAGTGGCCTCGGCAATACGAGCCTCCATCTCTGCCTTAACCACTGTCAGGAAATTCGACACGATTGGCCTTTCGTTCGATGAGCTTCACCCAGTATGCCGTCTCGCGACTTCGCGGTTGACGGTGACGTCCCGTTGCGCGGTGAAGTATCGGCCGTCCTGAATGCCGACCATCAACGCGAGTTGCGCGCGGCCGCGGAGCGCACGGTGACCCCTGCTTTATCGAGTCAGGTGAGGGGATGTCGCGAGCACCTTTCATGCCGCATCCGACCCGCCCGATTAGCCGGTCCGAAGCCTGCCCGCTGAGCGACCCTCGTATCGAACGCCGCTACATCCCGATTCCGCGGCCCGCACTCGGCGCCCCAACCACCGGCCCCGTAGCCATCACCGCCTCGCGGTTCCGCGCCGCGCGACGCATCTCCGCCTCGGCCGCACGCACAGCATCCTGCATCGTCAACTCCGGAGTGCCGCGCTGCATCGACTCGGCGAGGCATTCGCGGGCCGCTGCATCCGTCGGCGCGACGACGATCGCGACGTTGTGCATCCGTCCGCGCGTGAGGCCGACGTAGAGGCCCGCGGCATCCACATCCGGCCCGACGATCGACGCATCGGCGGTGTCGCCCTGCACGCCATGCACGGTGGACGCGTAGGCGAGCTGCAGGTGCTCGCGCGCGTAATCGGTGGACACACGCGCCACCTCGCCGCTGTCGCTCACGGAGACAAGAGACACGTACTCGTCGCGGATCCCGCGCACGATCCACTGCGCGCGTTCTCGACCCCCGTAAGCCGGTCGTTGCGACGGGTCTGCACGGCGTCGCCGACAAGGATGCGCTGTTGCTCCATTCCCCGCGCGAGGACTCGGGCGTCGACCTCGCCCTGATCGACTCGCCGCTGCTGGATGGCGTCGTTGATCGCATCCGCCTCAGCATTCGTGCCGGATACCAACGTCACCCGCTTACCGCGCGCGTGCCACTCGAAGTACGCGTCGATCATCCGCTCACGCGCTGCGTCGTGATGATCGACCCGGTCGATGTGACCGTGGTCGGCAAGCTCGCCCGCAACCACCAGCGCACGCTCGCGATCACTCGCATCCCGCAGCCGCAGCGTGAGCGCCGCGTAGTCGGGATTCCGGAACCGGTGCACCGTGTCGAGCTCGACCGCAGCGTTCGCGTGCCGGATTGCAGAACCCATCGCGCCCGCATGTCCGACCGGCAACGCCTGATGCGTGTCACTCACGAACGCCAGCCCGACGCCCTGCTCGATCGCGAGCTCGACGAGGCCGTTCGCCGTCTGCAGGTCGACCATGCCGGCTTCGTCGACCACGATCCGATCGCGAGAACGCAAAACGTACTGCTTTGGTCCGCCGTAGACGGCGCCCGTGGTGGGATCGACTTCTCCCACTCGAAGCCTGGTCCACACCTTCGCGCCGGCCTCGTCGCTGCCCCATCGGTAGCCGTGATCCGAAAGCAGGGCATGAATGCTGGATGCTGCGGCCCCGACCTCTCGAGACGCCACCGACGCCGCCTTCCGCGTGGGAGCAACGACGAGCATCCGCCGCCGTTGCGACGCTAGCGCCGCGAACGCAGCGCAGCATCGTCGTCTTGCCCGCGCCGGCGGGGCCGGTCACCGTCACGAGCCCGTCCGTGCCGGCGATGGCGCACGTGGCAACGCTTTGCGACGCATCCAGTTTCGAGAGATCCTCGTTCGGCGCGAACCGGCGCAACTCGCCGGGCAGCAGCGAGCGCCCCGGCCGGGCGAGCACGTCCAAGCGGCCGGCGAGACGCACCTTGGCGCGCACGGTCTCGGTCGCCATGAACGCCTTGACGTGCGCCGGCGGCTCCGCAACGAGCCGATAGACGGAACCCCTGACACGCTCAGTGATCTCGGCGATCACGCCATCGAGCCGGTCGCGCTCCGCAACAACGCCCGTGCGCGAGAGCGCGCGTATTGCACCGGCGCGGATGTCGAAGATGCTGAACCGCCCGCCGCATGATGTGGATCGCTCGTCCGCGTCGACGATCGCCCATGCCGCGAGCAGATCCAGATCGACGGCATGCGGGTCTGCCGCAGCAACGGGGATGGGTGCGCGCGGGGTGACCAGACTCGGATCGATCGCTGCGATCTCGTCGCGGACGCGCGCCTCCCACGACCTCTCATCGAGATCTGCCGGCTTGTTCGGACGCGACACCGCCCACGCGCGTCGATCGATCTGCTGCAGCACCTCCACGCTCGGCGCAGATCCTCCGTGCGCCGCCGACCACTCCGCGATCAGCCGCGCGCGGTTGCCTTCGATTTGCGCTGACCGGCGCGCGACGGGTCGGACGGCGCCGGCGAGTTCGGCGATCTCGCCAGTCTCGTCGAGCGTGTACCCGTGCCGGGCGAGCGCGGCGATCCAGACGGGATCGGTGCGCGCGGCGAGCTCGCCCTCGGCGTTGACGACGGTGTGCAGCTTCATCGCGGCGCGCGAGTCGAGGTTCGACCACTTGCCGTCCACGCCGAGCACCTTGATGTTCAGCCAGAGGTGACGGTGGATGTGCGGGTCGAGCGCGCGCGAGCGCCGATGCTGCAGTTCGACGACCTCGATGCGGGCGATCTCCTCGCGGATGAGACCTCCGTGCCCGCGCCGTGCGTTGAGCTCCGTCTGCCACGTGAGCAGGATGCGGTCACGCAACCGGTCCTGCAGAGCTTCAAACTCGGCGGCGAGCTCGGGATGCAGCAGCGCAGCGATGCTGTACGACTTCGGGTGGTTGAGCGTTCCGTCGAGCAGCAGGTCGGCGCCAGGGCTCAGCCGCTGATGGCCGCGCTCTTCCCCGGTGATCGGGTCGTGTCCGGTGAGCCAGACACGAAGGCCGCCGGCGGTGAGCTCGTCGCTGCCGATCCTGCCGCTCGCGACAATGAATCGCGAGACGGTTTGAGCGGATGCTGCGCTGTACGCTTCGAGCGCGTCAACGCCGGGGGAGTGGTGCAGGTGAGCATCGCATGTGCCCTCAAGCGCGTAGCCGATCGCCTGTCGAACCCCTCGGGATTCGACCCCTCGCTTCCATCGCTCAAGGCCGCCTCGCATGCCGCCAGGATAGGATGCGTTTTATACCTCATCCAGGTATTTTTCTGGTGTGCAGGTATGTGTGGGGGAGTGCTTCTAAAGGGTGTCCATCACCCGAGGTGCCTGCGTGCATCGTCTTGTGTCGATCGTCCTGCGCCGTCGTTCGTCTCGTCTCGGAGGTCTGGCCGGGGAAGGGGTTTGCGCAGGTGCGTCTCGCGTCGACGGGGGCGTGATGAGGGTGGGGAGCCGTGCCGTCCTCATTGTGTCGGATCCGTCGTTGCCTGGCGTCGCTCGCAGGAAGTGAACGACGCAGAATGGCCAGAGCGGCTCAGCCGTGAAGCGTCTTCGGGTCTATTCCACCGAATTGCCGAGTGGCGGATCCAAGCGCCAGCCGCCGACGTCGGCCCTACCGAATCTCGATCGTCAGAGTTTGATGCTCTCCATCTTCCGAATCGCTCGTCGCGCGCACTTCAAGCGTCGCCCCAATCCGGATCCACCACGCGCCTGCCGGCCGCACCGCGGGCTCAGACCGGAGCGGAGCGTCTGCCGCACGGGCGCCGTAAACGGTGAAAGCATGGTGCCCGTGATCACGGTGTTTCTCGATGAGTCGGGCACTCATGCTGACTCGCCAGGTGTCCTCGTCGGCGCTGTCGTCACCCCTGATGCACAGCGTCTTGAGCAGCAGGTCGTGGCTGTGCACGGCGACATCCTCTCGGACAATCTCTACTGGGACGACGGGGCGAAGCGCGACGCATTCGCCGCGCGCGGATTTCACCACGTCGAAGACAACGACACTGTCCGCGGCGAGTTCGTTCGCGTCTTCAGATCGATGGATTTCCGCGCTCATGTCGCGTTCTCGCGGCGGAGTGCGAAGATTGCTGACCAGGACTTGATTCTCAACATGTACTACACGCTGGCGCGCAGCATCATCCTCCGTTACCGCACCGAAGAGCTCCTCTTCGTCTTTGAGACCGAGTCAAGCCTCGACAGCTACTATTCCAAGATCATCGCCACGGTTTACGACGACCTGCGGTCGATCGCTCGGACAACGCTCACAGTTGCCGCTCGAATCGGGACTAAGGCGTCGCCAGCCTTGGCGCTCGCAGACTACGTCCTCGCGCTGGCGAGCATTGCCCTGTTCGAAAAGCCCAAGCCCTTCGTGGCAAACCGTATCAACAGTGGGCTAGACGTCCACCTGGCCCACTTAATCGACTTCGACCGACGAGTCCACCAGTCGGCGAGGAAGGGAATAGAGTTGTTATGAGGTCCGGGCGGCAAGCATTTGGGGCGCGAGTCGCGCTCGTGATTTTACGGTCCACTACTAGTCAGGGATGATGAGCCCCCGGACCTCGCCGGCCTCAAGAATTCGGACGCTGGAGCAGCTCACCCCGTACCTAGCAGCTGACCCCGCGTTCCTTGAGTTGCTGGCACAGGCTCTTGACCGCGGTCAATCGGTGCAGTCATTCGAGGTGACGCGTGGGCACCGCACTCGGCAGATCACCGTACCGGCCGACGAGTCGCTCAAACATGTTCACCGGAGGATCGTTGCGCTGCTCACCAGCGTTGCAACCGATTTCCCGCCGCATGTGACCGGATACGTGAGAGGACGATCCACGTTCGCTAACGCACTACCGCATGTTGGCAACGGGTTCATGCAGCGCTTCGATCTGGCCGACTTCTTTGGCCACGTGTCGATCACCGCGGTCGCCCTAGGTCTCGTCGACTACGGATTCACCCAACCCGTTGCCGATCTCCTCGCTCGCCTCGTAACCGTGTCTGGCAAACTTCCGACAGGTTTTTCAACGAGCCCCGCGATGGCCAACGTCTCGATGTCGCGCTTCGACGCCGAACTCGCTCGGCTGGCTGATGACGCGGGACTTGCCGTGACTCGTTATGCGGACGACATTGCTTTGTCCGGCCCAGACCCCTTCGACATGCGTGATCAAATGGCAGAGCTTGTGGGCCGCCATGGACACGAGCTCAACGAGGCCAAGACCCGTGTCCTCAAGCATGGTCAGCCGCTCTATGTGACAGGTCTGTCTATCGCTGAGCAGGATCGCCCGAGGCTGCCAAAGCCGTTCAAAAGACGGATTCGCCAGGAGCTGTACTACATCACGCAGTACGGACTGGTCGAGCATGCGGCTCGTGCTCGTCAGGAGATAGACCGTGTTGTGCTCCGTCTGGGCGGGCAACTCGCATACGCGCGCGCAATCGAGCCGGCCTGGGTCGATATTGCCGCCGCGAATTTCCCGGACGCGTTCGCTCTGGTCTATCCGGCCCCGAGCGAGCAAAGTGACGCTCTGCGCGCCCAGAGTCTCGAGCGTTTGGCCGAGCGGATCCGAGATAATCCAGCTGACCGAGCTCCCGCCTACAGTCCGACGATCACCTACTCTTCGTAGCCTTCAACGCCTGGCGGGGCGCATGCAGCCCGCGCTGTCGGGTTGCAGGTCAACTCGCTCAATTCACGCTGTCACAGTTCCGGACTCGCTTTCCAGCTAATCGTGCGCTTGTTTACCTAGCCTTCGGCGATGTCCGCAACGACAAGGACCCGGGTGAGCGGGATAATCGATCGCCAAGCTTCCGGTAGTTCGGAGTAATTCTCCAGCACCATCGTGACGACATCCTCACCAGACAGGAGTCGCAGTCCAGGGCGTTGCCGCTCGATCGCAAGGGCATCGCGCGAGTAGCTCCCCAGGGTCACGAACAAAGAAAGCTCACCCGGACCCTGCGTACCTATGAGCTGCTGAACGTCAGGCGCGCCGACTGTGCCCGTGCGGTGCTTGCACTGGACTTTGATCTGCGGTGGTTCGACACCAAGAGGGTCGCGGTGCGCGATCACGTCAACCCCGCCGTCCTGCGAGTACTGGGTCACGCGAGCTTGATAGCCAACCGCGCGGAGCAGTGCGGCTGTGAACTCCTCAAAGTCCTGGTGGCTCAGCTTCCTATGGAGAGTCTCAAGTACGAAGTCACGGGTGTGTCGCTCGATCCGGGATGCGCGCGGCTGATCGACCTCGTCATCGGTCGCCGACTCGTCTGCCGCGAGGTCGATCGTCTTGGCGAGCTCGTCCAACGACTCTTCCGGGCTGTCTAGCGCAGCGAAAAACTCGTCCCGGTGGCGGCGGACGCGAAAGACCGCTAGTACGGAACCGATCTCGTACAAGGCAGGCTGGGAGAAGAGGGTGCGAGGGAGACCGACGCGCTTCCACTCGACCTTGCGCCTGTGCTTGTGCGTCTCTGCCGTCGGTTCGAAGTAGTAATCGCTCACGACGAGCCCGAGGTTGATCGTGGAGTCGGGCTTGTAGGGGGCAACGACGACATCGCCCGGACGCATCTCATCGCGAAAGCGGGTAAGCACGCCTGCCTGCCCGGCGATCGAACGCGGTTTGGCATCGGGCTCCGCCTCGGCGAGCGCATTCTTCAGACCTTCGCGGCCTGCACTGATGGACCGCAGATCCCCCAGATCGTCCCAGCCGAGGCTGATGAACCCCTCGTCCACTAGCTCGGTCGTAAGCGTGTTGTTGTGGACCCCCCAGATGTTCATGCGTCGCCTCCCAAGGTGGGGCTCGAAGCTCCCTTGATCTTCAAGTACTCGTACAGCATCGCCGGCAGCGCTTTGCTCAGGTCGGCGTACAGAACCCCGTCGCTGAACAGGTCGTCGATGAACGCGGGTGTGTCGTCCCGCACGCCGAGCAACGCCTTCGTGAACGCCTTCGGCAACGCCGGCGACTCAGCGAACTGCTGTGGACTGTTCACCGCTGCCTGGTTCGCGAGCTCCACGTCGAGGGCCAGCTTCCCGACGATGTGGTTCATCTGCAGATCGATGACGCCCACGCCGTACTTGTCGCCGAGACGTTCATTGAGCTTGTGGATGATCTCCTCGAGCGCCGACCGGTGCTTCTCGTGGATCGCACCAGACCCGATCGCCGTGATCGGATCCAGGCCCGGCCCCTGCTCAAGGTTCAGCTTCACCGACTCGCCCGCGCTGATCTTGTAGCCGACAAGGGTCACGTCTGAGATGTCGACCGGCTCCAGGATCGTCGCGGTCGACAACTGGGGCAGGATGCGGCGGAAGAAGTAGTGCCGTCGAGGGAGGTCGGTGTCTTCGAGGTTGCGGGCCTGGGAGATGAAGTCGTAGAACTTCACGAAGTTGCCCACGTCGACCTTGAAGAGCTGCAGGTCGTCCTGCTCGGTCTTGTCATCGTCCAGGACCGCGGCGACCCACCGCTTCTGGAACCGGTCCACCGCCGGCGCGGTCGCAGCCGACACCTTCGAGTTGACGTTCACCCCACCCGCGAGGGCAGCATCAAAGGCCTGCGCGACCTCGGCCATGTCGTAGATCCCCGCGCCGTCGAGCTTCATCACGAGGTCGTAGATCAGGTTCGGGTCGGTCGTCGCCGTCAGGAATGCCTTGCGGTAGTAGACCTTGAAGGCCTCGAGCACGTCCTCGGGGTCGTTGACGAAGTCGAGGACGAACGTCTTGTCCTTGCCCGGGTACGTGCGGTTGAGCCGCGACAGGGTCTGCACCGCCTGCACGCCGCCGAGCTTCTTGTCGACGTACATCGCGACCAGGCGGGGCTGGTCGAATCCGGTCTGGAATTTCTCCGCCACGATCATCACATTGAACGTGGCCGGCTTGAACGCCTCGGCAAGGTCCGATTGCACACCCGGATTCTGCGTGCGCTCCGTCAGCCCCTCACCGACATCGTCCGGGTCCTCGACCGTGCCCGAGAACGCCACCAGCGACCGCACGCCGAGGAGCCCGTTGTCAGCGATGTACTTG
Organism: Microbacterium sp. OR21; assembly: GCF_047306785.1. Lineage (NCBI taxonomy): Bacteria > Bacillati > Actinomycetota > Actinomycetes > Micrococcales > Microbacteriaceae > Microbacterium > Microbacterium sp. OR21. The sequence continues at coordinate 10,358 of NZ_JAZEXJ010000001.1, forward strand.
TCGAGGTACTTCTTCCACCGCACAGCCTCGATCCGCGAGCCAGTAACGACCATTGCCTTCGCCTTGCCGTCGAGCAGTGGCTGCACGAATGCGCGGAAGTGGTCGACGACGATCTTCGCCTTCTGGCTGATGTTCGTCGGATGCAACCGGACGTACTGCACCAGCGCCTTCACGGCGGTCGACTCGTCGACCTCACCGGCACCGTCGTAGTCCCCATCGGGATGCTGCAGCTTCCACGCCACCTTGTACGGCGTGTAGTTCTGCAGCACATCGAGGATGAACCCTTCCTCGATCGCCTGCTGCATCGAATACAGATCGAACGGCTCCGGAAGGTCCCCACCTTCAGGGATCCGCCCGAACAACTCCAACGTCTTCGCCTTCGGCGTCGCGGTGAACGCAAAGTACGAGATGTTGGGGGCGGATGCCGTGACCTCCATCGCCCACTGCAGGTACGCGTCCGAATCGATCGGCGCCCCCTCCGCCACCGCCGCCTGCTCCGCCGGCGACAGCACCTTCGTCAGCGCGCCCGCGGTGGACCCGGTCTGTGACGAGTGCGCCTCGTCGGCGATGACCGCGAACCGGCGGTTCTTCAGCTCGGGCAAAGTCTGGATTGCGGTGATCAGCGCCTCGAACGACTGGATTGTCACGATCACGATGTTCTTGCCACCGGTCAGCGCCGCGGCGAGCTGCTTCGACTTCGGCTCACCCGCATCCCGGGTGATCGACTGCACCACCCCGGCCTGCTTCTCGAACTGCGCGATCGCGTCCTGCAGCTGCTTGTCCAGCACCGTCCGGTCGGTCACCACCACGACCGTGTCGAACACCCGCTCGTTCGCGTCGTCGTGCAGCTGCGAGAGGCGGTGCGCGAGCCACGAGATCGAGTTCGTCTTCCCCGACCCCGCCGAATGCTGCACCAAGTATCGGTTGCCCGGGCCCTCCGCCCGCGCCGCGTCGACCAGTCGGGTCACCGCCCGCCACTGGTGATATCGGGGGAACAGCACCTTCTCGGAGCGGGTCTTCTTGCCCGTGTCGGGATCGACATCGACCTCGACCTGCAGGTGCACGAACGACCCCAGCAACTGCAGCCAGGTGTCGCGCTGCAGGATCTCCTCCCAGAAATACGCGGATGCCGACCCGGTCGGGTTCAGCGGGTTTCCCGCACCCTCGTCCGCGCCCTTGTTGAACGGCAGGAACCGGGTGGCGGCGCCGGCGAGCTTCGTCGTCATCCGCACCTCGGAGTTCGACACCACGAAATGCACCAGCGACCGCTTCGCGAACGCGAACAACGGCTCACCCGCCGGATTCCGATCGAACTGATACTGCGCCACCGCATTGCCGATCGACTGAGTGAAGTCCGTCTTCAGCTCGATCGTCGCGACCGGGATGCCGTTGACAAACAGCACCAGGTCCAGCGCCTTGTTCGGGTGCTTCGCCGAGTAATGCACCTGACGCATCACCCGCACCCGCATCTTCGCGTACGCCTCGAGCGTGATGGGGTTGTTCGTCGTCGCCGGCCGGAACTGTGCCAGCTTGAACTTCACCGCTCCGCCATGCAGCGGCACCATCGAGAAGCCCTCGTGCAGGATCCGGATCGTCCCGCCGTTCTTCAACGGATCATTGTCGAGAGCCTTCGAAAGACGAGTCAGGATGCTGCGCCCCGCCGCCTCACGCTGCGCCTCGGTATCGCCGGGGCGAACCACCTTCGCGAGCTCGTTTGGCTGCGAATCCTCGAGCCAGCCGAGCACATCTTCGGGGAACAGCGCGAGCTCTCGGTCGTACCCGGCATCGGTCGGCGAGTACTGCCAGCCGTTCGCGGTGAGATGCTCGGCGATCTCGTCCTCCAGCACCGACTCCAGATGCGCCCCAGCCATGCTCGTCATGTAGCCACCCCCACGTCGATCTTGCCCGTCACCGCAGCCGAGATCAGGGCGGCGCGACGCTCGCGCGCGAGATCGACAGCACGCTCCGCCGCGCGGATCGCAGCGTTTGTCGCGGCAGTTGCTTCCGTAAGGTAGCCCGAGATCGCCGCCTGCTCATCCATTGGTGGCATAGCGAACCGAAGCGAGTGAAGCGTTGATGAGGTCAGCTGGTTTATCGTCGACGTCGAAAAGGCCCCAAGGCTTGCGGTGAATATCGTGGAGTTGAGTACCCAGCGCAGGTACTCATTCATAGGCGTTCTCAAGACCGCCATGAACGCACCCCAAGTCTGACCGACAACTTCGCCGGTTGCGATCGCATTCTTGCCAATCAGCCGCGCGCTCCCGTTCCGTGCGCAGATCACGATGTCACCCTCCTGCAACTTCAGCGCGTAGGGAATCGGTTTCGTTACGTATACACAGTCCTCAAAGGCAAGTTCGCCATTCTGGATGTTGCCGGCGCGCAGCACAAGCGTGCCACCATCGTCCTCGCCACAGATCTCCTCCGGCGAGTAGGTGAGGCCGATGATCGCTCGGCCCACATCACGTATGCGGGCGACCTTCCAGTTGACAGGGACTGACCCAAGAGCCTTAACGCCGCTGTCCTTCAACTCCACGCTCTCGCTGAGACCTCTGGTCACTGCTCCGGCGATGACTGCGGCGCGGCGTTCGGCGAGGAGGGCGATGAGTTCCTCGTTCTTCGCGATGAACGCGTCGATCTGCGCCGTCTCCCGATCGAGATAGTCCGCAATCGCCCGCTGCTCTTTCAGCGGCGGCACTGCCACAGGGAATCCGGTGAACATCGGCCGACGCAAAGAGGCGACGGTTGACTGCGCACCCCCATATGCCACCGTTTGACCGAACTGCGACGAGAAATAGTAGAAGAAGAACCGTCCGTGCAGGCCGCGAAAGTCGTGCATCACGTAGACCCGTTGGTGGACTTCGAATCGACCATCGACATGGTGGAAGATCTCACCAACAGCTCCGTCCCCAGCTGTCAGGACTGCTTCAGTGTCATATGAGAAGGAGTCAATCTCGAGCGGCTTCTGCGACCGAATGATGAAGGGGTACTCACCACCCGGCACCGCGTCGACCGTGTCACGGGAACCTGTCTCAACACGCGCGAGATAGCGAAGTGCAATCTCCTGCCATCCCGGTGGGAGCTCGCCGAGCCAGGGCGCACTCACCGTTCGACCTCGATGAGCATCGCCCGGAGCTGGTCCATGACCGCCTCCAGATCGCGGTCGATCTCTTCGAGCGGCCGCGGCGGGACATATTGGTAGAACTGGCGAGTGAAGGGGATCTCCGCGCCTGCTTTGGTCTTGCTGTGGTCGACCCAGGCGTCGGGTGCGTAGGGGAGGACTTCGCGGGCGACGTAGGCGTCGATGTCCTCGTCCCAGGGCACGTTCTCGGTGTCGCGGAGTGACGCGTCCGGCTCGGGCCTGCCCTTCGTGTCTGTGCAGGTATCGGCGGTGTCGTCCTGCTCGCCGAGCTCCGTCGTCACCGTCTTGAGGAGCGGGGCTGGGAGGCTGAGGCCTTCGGCTTTCGCGGCATCCTTCAGCATCTTCTGGAACTCTGCACGGTTCTTCCAGACCGTGTCGGCGCCGAGCCGGTCGAGCGAGGCGCGGAGGGCCGCGGCCTCCGTCTCGCTCAGCTTCTGGACCGCCTTCGCCTCGAACACGGTGTCGATTCTGTCCGGAGTCGCCTGCCAGTTGAGTTTGAGGGGGCGTTCGACGGTGATGGTGCGGTAGAGGAAGTCCTCGTTGCGGAAGATCTTCGAGTACTCGCTGTCCTCGAATCCGGCATACAGGCTGACGATGGTCTCGATGTTCTTCGGGGAGAGTTCGTTGCGCTTGGAGCCGAGGCCTTTGCGGAGCTTGGTGAACATCTCGCGACTGTCGATGAGTTGCACCCGGCCCTTGCGGGCCTCGTCTTTGCGGTTGGTGAGCACCCAGATGTAGGTGGAGATGCCGGTGTTGTAGAACATGTCCTTCGGCAGCCCGATGATCGCCTCGACGAGGTCGTTGTCGAGCAGCCATTTGCGGATGTTTGACTCGCCGCCGCCGGCGCCGCCGGAGAACAGCGGTGACCCGTTGAGGACGATCGCCATGCGGGAGCCGCCGTCTTCGGGTTTGCGCATCTTCGACACCAGGTGGAGGAGGAACAGCATCGCCCCGTCACTCACCGAGGGGGTGCCGGGTCCGAAGCGGCCGTTGAAGCCGAGCTTGGTGTGCTCGTCGTCGACAAAGCTGCGCTGGTCTTTCCAGTCGACGCCGAACGGCGGGTTGGATAGGCCGTAGTCGAACTTCTTACCGTCAAAGGCGTCTTCCGTGAGCGTGTCGCCGAGGGCGATGTTGTCGACGTCCTGCCCTTTGATGACCATGTCGGCCTTGCAGATCGCGTAGGACTGGTCGTTGTAGTCCTGCCCGTACAGGCTGAGCTGAATGCCCGGGTTCATCTTTCGCAGGTACTCGTCCGCGACGGACAGCATCCCGCCGGTGCCGGCGGTCGGGTCGTAGATCGCCCGCACCACGCCCGACTTCGAGAGCGCGTCGTCGTCGAGGGCGAACAGCAGCTGCACCATCAACGCGATCACCTCACGCGGGGTGTAGTGGTCACCGGCGGTCTCGTTCGACTTCTCGTTCGCGAACCGGATCAGCTCCTCGAAGACGAGGCCCATCTGGATGTTGCTGACGGTGCGGGGGTGGAAATCCGCTTGCGCGAACTTCTCAGTCACCGCGAACAGCTTGTTCTTCTCGGCCAGCTTGTTGAGCGTCTTGTCGAACTCGAACCGTTCGAAGATGTCCCGCACGTTCGACGAGAACCCCGCCAGGTACGAGGACAGATTCGCGCGGAGATCCTGCGGGTCGGCGACGAGCTTGGCAAAGTCGAACGGGGACGTGTTGTAGAACTGGTGGCCCGATGCTTCCTGGAGCTTGATCGCCTGGAGCATCTCGGGGAGCGACCCGATGGACTTCGCCGCCTCCAGCACAGCGGGCTTCGTGTCGGCGAGCACGGCGTCGAGACGGCGGAGCACCGTGAACGGCAGCACCACCGACCCGTACTCCGAGGGCTTGAACGGGCCGCGAAGGGACTCGGCGATGTTCCAGATGAAGGCGACGTGATTCACCACAGGTGGGCACTCCTGCTGTAGGGCAACGAACAAGCGGCAGCGACGCCGCGAACTCTCCCATCCTGGCCCATCGCACGCGGCTCGTCGGCAGCGACTCCCCTACGTCCACCGGGTACGAGCAGACCACCCAATATGGGCGCACGCCCGCACCCGCGGTGCTGGAACGATCGGCCGATCTACACTGGCTCAGATCCCGCCTGCCGCACCAGCGTGCGGAATCTCCAGTCGAAGGGCAGCCTGTGGGCAAGCAGATCAAGGTGGTCGGCGCGGTGGTGGTCCGCGATGGTGCGGTGTTGTGCGCGCAACGAGGTCCGCTCGGCAGTCTGCCCGGCAGCTGGGAGTTTCCGGGGGGAAAGATCGAACCTGGGGAGACGGCTCGGCACGCGCTCGAGCGCGAGATTCGGGAAGAGCTCGGTTGCACGGTCGACGTCGGTGCGCCGTTGACGACGACCACGCACGCCTACGACTTCGGTGAAGTCACATTGACCACGTTCTGGTGCACGTTGAAGTCAGGCGCTCCCAAGCTGACCGAGCATGCCGACGTGCGCTGGCTGCCGGCGCGAGATCTCGAATCGCTTGATTGGGCTCCGGCTGACATTCCCGCAGTGCGAATAATCGTTGCGCGGGGCACCCCCGGCTAGGGGTGGAGCAGCTCAAACGAGTCGCCGTCGCGCGCGGCGACTGTTATCCCAAGGTCTGCAGAGAGCTCCTGCAAATCGGGCTCCGACCGCCCAGGCAGAAGGATCATCGGAGAGACCTCCGCAGCGAGTTCTCGGGCGTTGTGCGCGTAGTCGAGCACTTGGCCGATTGCCATACGAACGTACTCGCGTCCGGTTGACTTCTTCGCCTCGACCACCCAACCTTCGGCCTCGACATACATGTCTGGCTCGATGATGGTCCCGCCGACGGGCAGCCGCAGGCGGCTCGCAGGGGTGCCGCGGCCTTCCAGCCATCGACCAAAGTCAGCCTGCAGCTGAAATTCGACCCGCGACACTACTCGGTCACCCGGCGGGAGTTGCGTGCCATCGACAACGAGCTTCATGTCCGACGCGTCCGGCGGACTCCAGGGGCCGATCTGAGGTTTGAGCATCCGCAATTGGCTGCGGTTCGGTGCCAGAAGGATCGGGTTCGCGTCGAGAGGCACGAGGTTGAAAACAATTGCCCGCCGAAGAACCTTGTCCTCACCGGGAATCATATGGAGCTCGCACACTGGATCACCCGTCGTGAAGGCGCCCACGTATGTGGCGTAGGGCGACTTCGCATTGAAGAGGCGGATTGTGCGCCCTTCGTCGGCTGACTCTAAGAGCGCCTTGTTTCCGTCAATGAACTCCTGGTTTCCCGAGGGGCCCTGGCCTGTGTAGGCGAACGTACCGTCCGGCCGCAGCCGCTCGAGCAGGTCGTACCCGTATCGTGCGCCGCGGGCGGGGTCAGTAAAGATGAAGATGTCGCGCGTCTTCGTCGATGTGGTTATCCCGCCTTGGTGGCGACCACCGTACTGGCGATGGATCGCGCGACGACGGACCCGATCTCCAATCTCGAGCGCCCACTCCGGCTCATCGGAGACTGGCGGGAGTCGGGAGCGAACTTCGAGCGCCTGGAGATCGTCAAGCACCCACCTCGTGGCATCGTCGGGGAGTGTGCCGTACAGCGACCGGAGGACGTCGCGGACACGCTTCTGTGATACCCCGAAGTCCAGCGCGAGCGTCGCCGGGGTTACAGGTTCCATTGCGCGAGCGTATCGGTCCCTTACCGAGATCCATGCGCGCCACTACCACTGCGGCTGCCGGAATGATCAAGTTCAGCTTTCCTCCGACAATCAGCCCATACAGCGGTCGGGCGCGGCGCGGTGCTCGTCGTCGAACGGCTGCTAAGTGACGCGCGCCAACGCGGAGTCTGCAAGGAGTGAGCGGCGGGAACGGAGGCGGCGGCGACGATCACCGCGGGCACCCAGCGCAGCACCGTTCCTACCTCGGGCGGGTAGCCGTAGATCGGGTCGAACGACGCGATCGTGTAGCCGAGCCAGGTGCGCGCCGGCACGGCCGACAGCGCGGGCAGCGGCACCGCCGGGCGCGAGGCCGTCCAGCATCCGAGCTGCGCCAGCAGCATCCCGGCCAGCACGCCGCCGAGCATCCCGCCGAAGTAGAGCAACTCGCGCGATCCGGCTGAGCCGTCGGCGATGCCGAGCCTACCGGCCAGCACGGCGAAGCTCTGCACCGTCGCGATCACGTGCACGAACAGCACGCCGAGCGCCGCCGGCCAGGCGCGCGCCCGCAGCATCCGCACGACGAGGCCGGCGACCACCGCGCTGAGCAGCAGCATGACGAAGATGCTCAGCGCGTAGTACTGACTCAGCGGCAGCAGCGAGAACGGCATGTCCTCCGGCATCGTCTGCTCGTGCCACATGTTCTGCAGCGGCAGCCGGCCGCCGCCCACCCACGACGGGAAGAGCATGAGAACGGATGCCGCGATACCGACGATCAGCGAGATCCAGGGGGGCTCGAAGCAGCAGAAGTGTCGACGTCAGTGTCGGGAAGCATGAGGGCAGGCAACCGGGCGCATCTACGCGTGTCGACTCATGCTCGGAAACGTCGGCATTTGCTGCTTAACTCAGGGGCGTGGACACGACGACGACGTACGGTGTGGGGCTGGCCCTCGTTCTGCTGCTGGTGCTGGTGCTAGTCATGTACCGCCGGCAGCGGCGGAAGTGGCAAACGCAGCGCGATGACGACGCGCGTATGCACGCGCAGCACCTCGCCGCAGTCACCGCCGATCATCACCAGCAGGTGCTGGCGCTGAACGCCGGACAGGCGGCGAGCGACGCGCTGCGCGACCGCGCTCTGCACCTCGCCGCGCGCGGGATGCGATGGGAGCTCAACTCCCGCGAAGCGCTGGTGAAGGCGTGCGAGGCGGCATCGTTGAATGCGATCGTCGCGACCAACGTCGTCTTCGCCGTCGTCTCGGAAGAGCGATCGTTCTGCGCACAGATCGACCACGTCGTCGTCACAGACAACACCGTGCTCGTCATCGACAGCAAGTACTGGAACGGTCTGGTCTTCGACGGCACCCGCCCCTCAGAGCTCGCTGCTCCGTTCGAGGCCCTGCTCGACGAGAAGAAGCTGACCCCGCCATTCGCCGTGCACCTGCGCCAGCGCGACGACGCGACGATCGGTCTGCGGGTCGAGCCGGGGCAGGCGTCGCCGGTTCGCCAGGTGCGCGTGGGCGCCTCCCGCCTGCACGCCTACCTGACGCCCCGCGTCGGTGACCTGCCGTACATCGACACGTGCGTGTTCTACTCGCATCCGAATGCCACGGTCGTCACCCCCGGCGTCGACGTGCAGGGCAACGCCCGCACACTGGTCGCCGACGTGCACACGATCGGCTCGATGTTGCGCCGGGCACACACCGCCCGCCCCGAGCAGTCCTCCCCCGAGCGGGTCGATCAGATCACCGAGGCGCTGATCGAGCTGGGTGCCGACATCGTGCGCACCGGCGCGTTCGCGGTGGACCGCCCCGTGTCTCCGGTGGCGCTCGACTACCGCATCCAGACCCGGCGTGAACGGTCGAGCGCCCGCGCCGGGGCCGCGCCGGCCGAGCCGCGCACGGGTGCCGCCGGTCGCTGACGCCGGCATCGGACATCCGAGCATGGGTCCTTCTCCCCATCGCCGGAATATCGCGCGACCGAATAGCCTGTACCGGTGGAGGTTGTGCTGTGGGGATGATGCTGCCGAATGAGCTGATCTGGGTGATGGAGAAGCTGGGCTTCGACTGGCCCGACATCGATGAGGACGAGCTTCGTCGTGCCGGGGTGATGATCTCGAACTTCCGCGGCGACCTCGAGAGCAAGATCCAGCAGATGGACCGCAAGGTCAACGGCGACCTGGCCGCGGCCATGCGCGGGCAGGCGGGCCCGGCCTACGTCAGCGCGTGGAACACGAACCGGTCGCAGAACCTCGAGAAGCTGCTCGGCCTGCTGCAGCCCGTGCCCGGCGGCATCGACATCGCCGCCGACGTCGTCTTCGGACTGAAGATCAAGGTGATCGCCGACGTCACCACCACGATGATCACGCTCGTCGGCATGCTCACCAACCCCGTCACCGCGCTCGGCGCCGGGCCCATGCTGCTGCTGAAGAAGAAGCTGCTCAACGCGGCGGTCGACATCGCCGTCGAGCAGCTGCTCGGCCAGCTGCTTCCCCTCGCCATCGAGCCTCTCGCCAACGAGCTGCCCCAGGTCATCTCGGCCGCCCTCGACTCCCCCATCGTCGAGGCCGTCGCCGGCGACCCCGACGAGTTTTACGCCGACCTGCAGGCTCTCGAGCACGCTGAAGGCGAGATGGAGCAGCACGCGTCCGACGTCGAGTCATTGACCGCACAGCTGATGGCCGATCTGTCCGGTCTGAACATCACGGGAGGCTGACCATGGGACACCCGCTGAAGAATGCCGTCGAGCCCCTGCTCAGGGCCCTCGACGACACCCCGATCCACGTCCGTCAGCTCGCGGAGATGTTCCGCAAGCACGGCGACAAGACCAAGCGCAACGGCGTCGACATCAAAGACCTCGACGACACGGATGTCGTGCCCGACGCACTGCAGAAGGGCTGGCGCAAGGACGGGCCGACGCCCAACCAGATCGTCGACGCCGGAAACGGCAACCGGCCGCACCCCTCCGCGTACCTCGACGAGGACTACATCGAAGCGCATAAGGCTCGCTTCGCCGACGGGGCAAGCCGCATCTATCTCACCGGGAACCTCGACAAGTACGGTCCGGGAAACGGGAACATGACCTTCGTGTTCCCGACATCGGAGCTGCAGAGCATTCTCGACGAGACCGGCGGCAACGCTCGTGAGCTGGCCGTGCGGCTCGGTATGAAGCCGGACTACTACATCGGTGCAGACGGACTGCCGAAGGATGTCGAGATCCGGCACTTCGCTCCCCACGAGCTCGCAGGGCTTCGCCTTCCCGATGGCAACGAGGGCGGGGCCAATCCGCAGTGGATCCCTGGCGGGTATCTCCCGACGGGTGATCCTGAGGCCGTCATCGATATTCCGGAGACCGCGACCGGGATCGGCGACGGCACACGCGGCGACGTGAGCTGGCCCGGGCGGCAGGAGGACCTCAAGCTGTGGATCTGAGGCATCCGCGCCAGACCTCACTTCCCCTCGCCTTCCAGGCGGGAGCGACGCAGCGAGGCGCTGTTCTTCCGGTCTCGGGCGAGGTGGTGATCGCCGCCCTCGAAGAGATGCTCACCGAGCGGCGCGCTCTGCCGGCGGAGGACAGCTGGCTCACGGCCGGCGTCCCCGCGCTGCGCAGAGGAGACGCCCTCATCGTTCCAGTGTCGTGGCGAGGCGACGCCGAGCCCGCCGATTCCGCCGAGCTGCGCGCCCAGACGAATTCCCTCTGGTCGGCGATACAAGCTGCGAGCGAGTACCGGTGGATGCACACGAACGGGATCGATCTCGACGTTCCTCGGGCCGTCGACTCTCCGACGTACGCGGCCGAGCTCCTGCGCACCGGCGCAAGGCGCGCCGACTGGTGGGGTCCTGGCGACTCGCTCTGGAGGATCGTCCTCGTCACCTACGGCGCTTCTCTTCCCGCCCCCGTCGACGCAGTGGCGGTGCACGTCATCCCCATCGAATGGATCGACGGAGAGATGCCGCCCACCGACCTGAACTGGTCGTGGGATGAGGTCGTCGCCCTCGCCGCCGCGAAGACGTACGACGACGACGTGGCCCCGCCCGGACCTTTCCACCGGTCGACCGTGAACCGCGGCGCACTGCTGCCCTCCGACGCCCGCGACCTGATCGTGCAGCATCACGGGCTGCTCCCCGGGGCGACCGAACCGACAGAAGACGGCTGGCTGGCTGAGAACGTGCCCGTGCTCGTGCGCGGTGAGGCGAAGGTCATCCCTCTCACCTGGCGGGGCGACGTCGATCGCGGCTGGAATCCTTACGCAGACGACGACGACATACGGACTTTCGTGTCGCGCGTGCGTGATTCGATCGTCGACGCCGCGGGCCCAGCCACATCGGTCGACCTCACCGACACCTCCGAACCGGTGGACAGCACCGGTTCGTACCGACAGGCACTGCAGAGCTCCCGGGCCGACCGAGCGGAGTGGTGGCGCTTCGACGACGGAACGACCGTCGCGCTGGTCTGGACGCGCGGATGGCCGGCCGTCGCCCTGCACGTCGTCCCCGCGAGCTGGCTCGACGAGTCCCTCGCCACCGACCCGATTCCCGATCTCGACCTGCGGTGGAGCTGGAAACAGGTGGTCGAACTCGACAACCTCACAATCGACCTGGCGTGATGAGACCCGCTCGACGACCGACGGCGCGGGTCTCAGCATGACCTCTGTCCTTTACCCGCGGCGCCTCGAGATCTACCGTCTCGAAGCCCTCGGCGACGATCCCTACCTCAGCGTCGACGAGGCCCGCGAGCAATATCAGCAGGGCGGCGGCTTGACGGTGATTCCGGTCGACCAGCCCATCTCATGGACGCTCGACGTGTCGTCGAACTCGCTCCGTTTCACCGTCTCGTTCCACACCGCGCAGAAGAAGCTGCTGCGGCGGGTGGTGTGGGAGCAGATCGATGGGATGCTGTTCTGCCGACGCGTCACCGATCGTTTCTACCCAGCGGGTGAGGAGCAGATCCCGCTCGTCGACGTCATCAGCGTCACGCAGGACATCTCGACCGACGGGGTGCTCGAGCTCACGGTGCGGACCCCGCGTGAGGACGACGAGTTCAGCCAGGTCGACGGTGTCGACACAGGAGCCCTGCGCGAAGCCGTCCCGGAGTTCGGCCAATGGCATCCGCTCATCGCGGCGTCTCGGCCTGCCGAGGTGACGCGCGTCGGCGACGGTGCATCCGCCGCAGCGCACGCTCTCGCAGCGCAGCTCAGGCACGCGGGCGGCGATCGTGGGGCGATGTCCGATTCGATGTGGCGGATCCCGGCTGATGCGGAGGTCGTCGTCCGCAACGTCGAAGCGCTCCTCACCGGATCTGTGATCGACAGCCTCCCGCTCGCCACGCGCGGTGATGCACTAATCGTGCCGCTGGGCGCGCAGGTCGGGACGCCGACCGGCGATCCGAGAGAGCAGCGGCATCGCATGCGGCTGCTGGCCGACGGGATCGACGGCGCGTGCGAGTACCGCGCCGGTCGAGGAATCCGCATCGACCTCGCCCGCACCGGCGACGATGAGGTGGCGGCGTACACGGCGGCGCTCCGCGAAGCGAATACGACCGAGGCGACCTGGTGGGAGATCGACCACGCGCATGGCGTCACCCTGGTCTGGACCGGAGACGAGAACCGCGGTGACCTCGCCCTGGCTCTGCATGTGGTGCCGATCAGCTGGGTGTCCGAGCGGCGGGCGCGCCCCGCCACCGGCTGGATCGACGTGCGGTGGGATCCGGCCGACTGGCCGCACGACGGCCGGGGGTCGGCTGTCTCATGAGCGGTCTCTCGGCGGATTCGCTGCGCATTGGTGCGGTGATCACGTTCCACGGCGATCGGATGGTGGCCTCTGGGGGGACCATCGTCGACGCGGCCGTGCAGCAGCTGACGTCGACAGCGCCCGCGACCGGCGATCGGTGGCTGACGCCCGAGGTGCCGGCGCTGTCGCGCGGTGACGCGTGGATCGTCCCGCTGTTCTGGATGCCCGACGCCGATGACCTCGCGGAGACCGAGCGGGAAGCGCTGCGCACCCGCGCCCATGAGCTGGGGCAGAGCATCATCAGTGCGTGCCGCTACGCGTACGGTGAGCCGCTCAGTGTCGACTTCGACGGCCGAGGCGGTCCGGCGCTGTACGCCGCCGAACTGGCCCACACCGGCGTGGCAGCGGCCGCCTGGTGGGCCGTCGGAGATCGGGCGATCGTGCTCGTCTACCACCGGGCGCACGACGGCGCTCCCACACTCCGGATGGCGCTGCACATCGTTCCCATCGGCTGGGTGTCGGATCGGCGACCGACGAAGGCGAAGAAGATGCCGCGCCTGAACCTGGCATGGAAGTGGGCGGACGTCGTCGACTTCGCCGTCGACGCCTGTAGAGCGCGCATTCCCGCCCCGCGCGCTGACGAAGGTCCAGTCGGACCCGGCCGATAGTGTTGCAGGGCAGGACGAGAACGAACGTGTGGGGAGACTCCGGAATGGACACTGAGGCGCGCATCTATGCAGCCAGCGAACTCGGCGTGCTGGCGGTCACCGCCCCCGGCGACGCGCATCCCCGCGTCGAGTACGTCGGCGGCGAGCTGTTCGTCGGGCTCACCGATCCGTCCGGAGCGGCGGTCACGCAGGGGCAGGTCGAGACCTGGTCCCGCCCGTTCGCCGACGTGGTGGCGGATGCCGTGGCATCCGCCGGCTCAGTCCCCGCCGCCGTCGACGGGATGATTCTCATCGATGACGAAGCAGTCGCGGCATCCGTCCTCGTCGACCCGAGCCGGATCCCGGCGGATGCCCTGGCGGGCGCGCCCGTGGTGTTCGCGCTGGCGCGCGACCACGTCGCGATCGTCGGAGCCGACGACGAGGCCGCGGTCGCACGCGTGCTCGACGACGCGGAGCGCCTCTACGACGCGGGCGGGCCGCTGGTCAGCGTGCACCCGGTGGTGCTCGCCGACCGGCAGTGGGGCCGGTTCGACTGGCTGCAGCACTTCCCCGACCTCGAGATGCGCATCCAGCGCGTGCTGCGCCTGTTCGCCGTGCGCGCGTACGAGCGGCAGGGCGAGGCGCTGCAGCGCCCGGACGTGCTCTTCCTCGTCCCCAAGACCCGGGTGCTCGAGACCGGGGTCACCACCACGTTCGCCGCCTGGCCGAAGGGCACCGCGTCGCTGCTGCCCGTTGTCGACAACGTGATCGTCGCCGACCCCGAGGGCACGCTCAGCGTCGCCACGTTCGATCAGTTCCTCGACGCCGGCGGCGAGGCCATCGTGCGCACCGGCCTGTCGCCCGTGCGCTATTTCATCCCCGGTGAGGCGCCCGAATCGGAATGATCGGGCGCGCTCGCGCGGGCGGCGCTGCGCTGAGGCTCCAGAACCTGACTCCGCGCTCAGACCCCTGATGCGCGCTCACTAGACTCGTTCGGATGCTCGACACGTCACCGGCCGCCGATCCGTTCGTCCGCGTCCGCGGCGCCCACGAGAACAACCTGCGCGGTGTTGACGTCGACATGCCGCGTGACCGGATCGTCGCCTTCACCGGCGTCTCCGGCTCGGGCAAGTCGTCACTCGCCTTCGGCACGATCTTCACCGAAGCGCAGCGCCGCTACCTCGAATCCGTCGCCCCGTACGCGCGCCGACTGATCCAGCAGGGCCACGACCCGCACGTCGACTCGATCACCGGCCTGCCGCCCGCGGTCGCGCTGCAGCAGCGGCGCGGCGCACCCAGCTCGCGCTCCAGCGTCGGCACAGTCACCACGCTGTCGAACTCGCTGCGCATGCTGTTCTCCCGCGCGGGCACCTACCCCGATGGCGTCACCGAGCGTCTCGACTCCGACGCCTTCTCGCCGAACACGGCCGCCGGCGCCTGCCCGCGCTGCCACGGCGTGGGCGTCGTGCACGACGTCACCGAGGACTCGCTCGTGCCCGACCCCTCGCTCAGCATCCGCGACGGCGCGATCGCCGCCTGGCCGGGTGCCTGGCAGGGCAAGAACCTGCGCGACATCGCCATCACCCTCGGCTACGACGTCGACCGCCCCTGGCGTGATCTGCCTCAGGCCGACCGCGACTGGCTGCTGTTCACCGACGAGCAGCCGGTGGTGCAGATCATCCCGCAACGCGATCGCATCGAGAAGCCCTACAACGGCCGCTTCTGGAGCGCGAAGAAGTACGTCTTCCACACCCTCGCCGACTCGCAGAGCGCGATGATGCGGGCCAAGGTGCTGCGCTTCATGCGCTCGGGGCCGTGCCCGCTGTGCCACGGCACCGGGCTGCGCCGCGAAGCCCTCGCAGTCACCTTCGCGGGGCGCTCGATCGCCGAGATGAACGCCCTGCCGATGACCGAGCTCGCCGCGGTGCTGCGCCCCACCACCGAGATCACCGACCCCGCTCCGGCCCTGCCCACCGCGGCCAGCGGCGAGCGCACCGAGGTGGCCGTGGCGATCGCCGCCGACCTGCGCGCCCGCATCGGGTTACTCTGCGACCTCGGTCTCGGCTACCTCGGACTCGGCCGGGTGACCACCACCCTCTCCCCCGGCGAGATGCAGCGCCTGCGCCTGGCCACCCAGCTGCGGTCGGGACTGTTCGGCGTCGTCTACGTGCTCGACGAGCCCTCGGCAGGCCTGCACCCGGCCGACGCCGAGCCGCTGCTCGAGGTGCTCGAGCAGCTCAAGCGCTCGGGCAACTCCGTCTTCGTCGTCGAGCACAACATGGACGTCGTCCGCCGCGCCGACTGGGTCGTCGACGTCGGCCCCGCCGCCGGCGAGGGCGGCGGCGAGGTGCTCTACAGCGGCCCCGTCGACGGACTCGAGAAGGTGGATGCCAGCCTCACCCGCCCCTACCTCTTCCCCTCCGCACAGGGCGGGCGCGCGACCGCACGCGAGCGCCGCGAGGCGGCCGCGTGGCTGCGCGTCGACGGCATCCGCCTGCACAACCTCCACGACGTCGATGTCGCGATCCCGCTGCAGACCCTCGTCGCCGTGACCGGCGTCTCGGGGTCGGGCAAGTCGACCCTCGTCAGCCGCGTGCTGCACGAGGTGGTGCGCGATCACCTGCATCCGGATGCCGATGCCGGCGACTCGGTCGAAGAGGAGACCGACCCTGACGAGCCGGGGATCGCCGAGGCGACCGCGCCGTCGGACATCGACGTGCTCACCGTGCGGTCGACCGACGGGCTGGAACTCGTCGACCGTCTCGTGCGCGTCGATCAGAAGCCGATCGGCCGCACGCCGCGCTCGAACCTCGCCACCTACACCGGGCTGTTCGATGCGGTGCGCACGGCGTTCGCGCGCACCGACCTCGCCCGCGAGCGCGGGTACACGGCAGGGCGCTTCTCGTTCAACGTGCCAGGCGGGCGCTGCGAGACCTGTCAGGGTGAGGGCTTCGTCGCCGTCGAGCTGCTGTTCCTGCCCGGCAGCTACGGCCGCTGCCCCACCTGCCACGGCGCCAGGTACAACGACGAGACCCTCGAGGTCCGCTGGCACGGGCACTCGATCGCCGACGTGCTCGCGCTGACCGTCACGCAGGCATCCGAGGTGATCGCCGAGATCCCCGCGGCGGCGCGCAGCCTGCGCGCGCTGCTCGACGTGGGCCTCGGCTACCTGCGCCTCGGCCAGCCCGCGACCGAGCTGTCGGGCGGCGAGGCGCAGCGCATCAAGCTCGCCACCGAGCTGCAGCGGGTGCGCCGAGGGCACACGCTCTACCTGCTCGACGAACCGACGACCGGTCTGCACCCCGCCGACGTGCGCCTGCTGCTGGCGCAGCTGCACGCGCTCGTCGACGCGGGCGACACCGTGGTCGTGGTCGAGCACGACATGGACGTCGTCGCCGACGCCGACTGGGTTATCGACCTCGGTCCGTCCGGCGGCGATGCGGGTGGGCGGATCGTCGCGACCGGGACTCCGGATGCGGTCGCCGTGGCATCCGGCAGCCGCACCGCTCCGTACCTCGCCAGCCGCCTTCCGGGCACACCCCGCTGAGCCTGCGCGCGGCGGTCAGGCACCCCGGGGCGCGGCGTGCATCCGGCTGTGATCGCGTCGCCGTAACCCAGCGCTCGCGCCGCGGCAACCCCCTGCCCACTGGACGGCGGCCACGGCATCGTGGTCAGCCACGGCGCCCGCACCCCGCGGGCGGCAGGAAGGGGCAGGCGATGACCGACACCACCGAGGACCGCAAGAAGGTCGCCGAACTGATCAAGGACTTTCGCTTCGCGATGTTGACCACGCGCAAGGGCGACGGCAAGCTCGTCGCCCGGCCGTTCACCGTGCAGGAGGCCGAATTCGACGGCGACCTGTGGTTCCTGATCTCCAAGAGCTCGTCCCCCGCAGAAGAGCTCGCCGCCGATGCGGATGTGAACGTCTCGATGAGCTCGAACGACGCGTGGGTCTCGCTCTCCGGAACGGCGTGGCTGGTCGACGACCGCTCCAAGATCGACGAACTGTGGAACCCGATGGTCGAGGCCTGGTTCCCCGGCGGACCCGACGACCCCGACGTGGGCCTCGTGCGCTTCACGGCGGAATCGGCGGAGTACTGGGACTCGCCGGGCGGGCGCATCGCGACGGTGTTCAGCTTCGTGAAATCGAAGCTCACCGGCGAGCAGTACGACGGCGGCGAGAGCGGCAAGGTCGACCTCTGACCTCGATCCGACATCGGCTCTTGCCGGTGTCGGTGGGCAGGACTAGTGTCTGATCACCGACACCGGCAAAGGAGCCGAAAATGAGCGACAGCAGCACCTCCTCCTCCGACCTCTTCGGCTCGAGCAGCGGCCCCGAAGCCCGCTCGATCGGCGACTGGACCGACCTCGGCCGCGAGATGTGGTCGTTCCTCACCGGCCGCGGGGCCGTCGTCAACTACGCCTTCGACGATATGACCGTCGAGGTCCCCCGCGACATCGGTCCCGACGCCCCGCGCGCGACCTGGAAGATCAACGGCACCCTGCGCGTCACCACGAGCGACAACACGCTCACCTCCGACAGCGGGTCGTCGGACTCCGCCCCGTCCGCGGGCTGACCGGTCGTCGGGGAGCACGGGCCATGATCACCGTCGACGCCGACCTGACCGTCGCCCTGCTCGGATCCGGCGACGAGCCTCCCTTCTCGGTGAAGGTCACCGGCGACGGGCGGCGCGTGCACGTCTTCGTCAGCGATCCCGAGCGGCTGCCGGCGGTGCACCGCAGCCAGTTCCACGAACTCGACGCGCTCGCCAAGCAGCTCGCCGAACAGGGGCTCACGGTGCGGATCGAGGGGCCACAGGGCCCGCTCGTCGAGGTCGGCGACGTGCGCCGCAGCGTGCTGGCCCGGCTGGTGACGGGGTCGTCGCACATGCGCCTCGGCTCGCTCAGCGCCTTGAGCAGCTTGCGCCGCCTGCAGTCGTCGCGGTCACTGCCGCCCATCCCCTCGGTCGCCGGTGTGCTGCTGCCGCTCGCGCCGACGTTCCAGCGCAACCGCCCGCGGCGGGTCACCACCACGCATTACGCCTGGGGCGCTGGGCATCCGCGACTCATCTTCACGGTCGACGCCGAGCAGTGGGACGGCGTCGCACCGAAGGTGTTCGACCTCACCGCCGATCGGGTCACGATCGGGTCGGCTCCGAGCTGCGATCTGGTGCTCGAGGGCCTCGAATCGGTGCACGCCGAGATCCGCCACGAGGCGGGGGACGAGTATGTGCTCTACGCCAAGCATCCGGTCGGTGGCGGCGCCTACCGTGAGCGGGTCGGCGACGAGGAGCAGGGCCGGGTGCTGCGCACCGGAGCGCTGCTCACGATGGGCCGGTGGCGGCTGGCGTTCTTCCGCGAGGAGTACGCCGACCACGGCCGACCCTACGGCGGACGGCAGGGCGGCGAGTACGCCTACCAGCGCCCGCAGCCGCCGCGCGAGCAGCTCATGCGCGAGCACGGCTCGAGCGCCCGAGTGCGCACCGAGCCCGGCGCCGATCCCGAGCAGTCCGGCGGCGACGGCATCGCGGGAGTCGAGTGAGCAGAGCCGACGGAATGTCGGTGGCCCTTCCCATACTGGGAGCATGACGTTCGCCACCGAGATCACCGACAGCGCGGCCGCGCTGATCGCGCTTCTCGGTGAGGGGGTCGAACCGTGCGATCTCGCCGGTCGGGTATGGGGGCTGAGCGATGCCGAGACGGTCGCGGTCGCCGAGGCATCGGCCGCGCTCATCCGCGGCGCCGAGCTCGCGCAGGTCGCGGCGGCGGGCGTCATCGCCGCGCGGTCAGCGCGCGAGGCGGGGCAGTCGGGGCTCGCGCAGTCGCGCGGCCATCGCACGGCCGTGTCGCTGCTGCAGGAGCTCACCGGCTCGGCGAA
Organism: Microbacterium sp. OR21; assembly: GCF_047306785.1. Classification (NCBI taxonomy): domain Bacteria; kingdom Bacillati; phylum Actinomycetota; class Actinomycetes; order Micrococcales; family Microbacteriaceae; genus Microbacterium; species Microbacterium sp. OR21. The sequence goes on from NZ_JAZEXJ010000001.1 coordinate 29,360, forward strand.
GGCCGACGCCGCCCGCAAGGTGCGGATCGGCGAATCGCTGCTGACGCCTGCACCTGTTCCGGGTGAAGCGGATGCCGTGGCGCCGGCGCCCGCGTGGGATGCGCCGTTGACCGCGGCGCTGGTCGCGGGTCGGGTCACCGCGGGGCAGCAGGACGCGATCCGGCTGGGGCTGGGTGAGCCTCCGACGGAGTCGATGCGGGATGGCTGGGCGGATGCCGCAGAGCAGCTTGTCGCGGAGTCGCAGGCGCGCTCGCTGGAGGAGCTGCGCAATGGGGCGCGCGCGATGCGCGACAGACTCGATCCCGACGGCGCGCACCGGCGCTTCCTCGAGCGGCACGAGCGCCGCAGCTTCCGACTGTGGACGGATGCCGACGGCAACCGGCGCGGCTCGTTCCTGTTCGACGATGAAGGCGGCCTGCTCGCCGAGACGGTTCTCGCCAGTGCGCTGCGGCCACGACGGGGCGGGCCCCGTTTCGTCGACTCCGCCGAACGGGCGCGCGCTGACGAGTTGAGCACCGACGAGCGGACGAACGATCAGCTCGCGTACGACCTGTTCCTCGATGTGCTGCGTGCCGGAGCCCTCGCCGACGCCGAGACGGTGTTCGGCACGCGACAGGCCGGCGTGCGTCTGGTGCAGGTGGTCGACGCGTCGGGCGCCGGCGACGGTGTGGCGCACAGCGAGGACGGGGTCGTCACCCTTCCCGCGCAGGTCGCCGATCAGCGCATGTGCGACAGCGGCTATTTGCCTGTCACGGTGGATGCGTGCGGCAATCCGCTTGACGTCGGCCGGGAGCATCGGCTGTTCACGCCGCGGCAGCGGATCGCGCTCGCGGTGCGCGACGGCGGATGCCGCTGGCCGGGCTGCGACCGGCCCGCGTCGTACTGCGAGTCGCACCACGTCGACGAGTGGAAGCGTGATCGTGGCCGCACCGACATAGATCGTGGGATCCTGCTCTGTCGGTTCCACCATATGAATCTTCACCATCACGGGTGGCGGCTCACACGGTCGGGCAAGGACGACTTCGTGCTGCATCCGCCGGGATCGAGACCGGGATGTGCAGCGGTTCGGCTGCGCCCGAGGGCCGCGCTCACGGCGGCGTGGGCGGGAATCGATCCGCCGCCGCGAAGATTCCGCCCGACCGGCTGAGACGCCGGTCGGGGTGCGGGTCGATGCGGGGCTGTCGTCACGAAATGAGACGAGGAAATACGAACTAAACTGGCTGTGCCCGCCGGCCCCCTTCTCTTGGAGTGCGCGTGACCACCCCGAACACCCCCACCACCCACGTTCCCGATTCGGTCGAGAACGCCATCGCGACGCCCGAGAAGGAGCAGCCGTACGGCGCCCTCGGCCTGAAGGACGATGAGTACGCCCGCATCAAGGAGATCCTGGGCCGCCGCCCCACCTCCGGCGAGCTGGCCATGTACTCGGTGATGTGGTCTGAGCACTGCTCGTACAAGTCGTCGAAGAACTACCTGCGCCGCTTCGGGCAGAAGGTGTCCGACGAGATGCGCGAGCGCCTCATGGTCGGCATGGGTCAGAACGCCGGCGTCGTCGACGTGGGCGAGGGCTGGGCCGTCACGTTCAAGGCCGAGTCGCACAACCACCCCTCCTTCATCGAGCCGTTCCAGGGTGCCGCGACCGGCGTCGGCGGCATCGTCCGCGACATCATCTCGATGGGCGCCCGCCCGGTCGCGGTGATGGATGCCCTGCGCTTCGGCGCCATCGACCACCCCGACACCCCGCGCGTGGTGCACGGCGTCACCAGCGGCATCAGCTTCTACGGCAACTGCCTGGGCCTTCCGAACATCGGCGGTGAGACGGTGTTCGACGCCGTCTACCAGGCCAACCCGCTCGTGAACGCCCTCGCCGTCGGCGTGCTCCGCCACGAAGACCTCAAGCTCGCCAACGCCACCGGCGTCGGCAACAAGGTCGTGCTGTTCGGCGCCCGCACGGGCGGCGACGGCATCGGTGGCGCGTCGATCCTGGCATCCGACTCGTTCGACTCCACCGGACCGACCAAGCGCCCCGCCGTGCAGGTCGGCGACCCGTTCGCCGAGAAGGTGCTCATCGAGTGCTGCCTCGAGCTGTACAAGCTCGAGCTCGTCGAGGCCATCCAAGACCTGGGGGCCGCCGGCATCTCGTGCGCCACCAGCGAGCTGGCCGCCAACGGCAACAGCGGCATGCATGTCTCGCTCGACAACGTGCTGCTGCGCGACCCGTCGCTCACCGCCGAAGAGATCCTGATGAGCGAGTCGCAGGAGCGCATGATGGCGATCGTCGCGCCCGAGAAGCTCGACGCGTTCCTCGAGGTCGTCGGCAAGTGGGAGGTCGAGACCAGCGTGCTCGGCGAGGTCACCGGCGACGGCCGCCTCGTCATCGACTGGCGCGGCGAGCGCATCGTCGACGTCGACCCGTCGACCGTCGCCGTCGACGGCCCGGTCTACGACCGTCCGGTCGCGTACCCGACGTGGATCGACGCGCTGCAGGCGGATGCCGCAGAAGACCTTCCGCGCACCGATGACCCGGCCGTGCTGCGCACCCAGTTCCTGCAGCTGCTCGGCTCGCCGAACCTCGCCGACACCAGCTGGATCACCAACCAGTACGACTACTACGTCGGCGGCAACACGGCCCTCGCCTTCCCCGACGACGCCGGCATGGTGCGCGTCGACGAGGAGTCCGGCCTCGGCTTCGCCGTCTCGACCGACGCCAACGGCCGCTACTGCCAGCTCGACCCGTACGCGGGTGCGCAGCTGGCCCTCGCCGAGGCGTACCGCAACGTCGCCGTCACCGGCGCCACGCCGACGGCGATCACCGACTGCCTCAACTTCGGCTCGCCCGAGAACCCCGAGGTGATGTGGCAGTTCGGTCAGACCGTCGACGGTCTGGCCGACGGATGCTACGAGCTGGGCACCCCGGTCACCGGCGGCAACGTGTCGTTCTACAACCAGACCGGCGACGTGCCGATCCACCCGACCCCGCTGGTCGGCGTGCTCGGCATCATCGACGACGTCTCGCGTCGCATCCCGTCGGGATGGCAGGATGCCGGCGACAACATCTACCTGCTCGGCGTCACCTCGACCGAGCTGTCGGGCTCGGCCTGGGCCGATGTCGTGCACGACCACCTCGGCGGCCTGCCGCCGCAGGTCGACCTCGCCGGCGAGCGTCGCCTCGCAGGTCTGCTCGGAGCCGCGCGCGAGGAGTGGCTGATCTCGTCGGCGCACGATCTGTCGGAGGGCGGCCTCGGCCAGGCTCTCGCCGAGGGCGTCATGCGCTTCGGCGTCGGCGCGCGCGTCTGGCTGACCGAGCTGATGGAGCGCGACGGAGTGGATGCCGCCACCGCCCTGTTCTCGGAGTCGACCGGCCGCGTGATCGTGACCGTGCCGCGCGAAGAGGACGTGAAGTTCCGCGGGCTGTGCGAGGGACGCGACTACCCGGTGCTGCGCATCGGCGTCACCGACACCGAGCCCGCGCTCGAGGTGCAGGACGTGTTCACCGTCTCGGTCGACGAGCTGCGCGAGACCTCGCGCGGCACGCTGCCCGCGGTGTTCGGGCCGACCGTCACCGAGCCGGCCGCGTGAACGAGCTCAGCGAGGACTACGGCGATCTCGGCGAGCGCCGCAACCGGCGCATCCGTCTGGTCGCCTGGATCACCATCGCCGCGCTGATCATCGGCGGCGGCGGGGTGACCGCGCTCACGCTGCTGTTCGGCTGATCCTGCTGTCAACCCTCTCGACTGCTGCGAGCGGCGCGACGATCGTGGACTCCACCGACCGAAGGAGTCAGCATGAGCGACAGCACACCCGCACACGAGCCCACCGACGACGAGCTGCTCGAGAACGGCATGGACGACGGCACCGGCGACCCCAACGACGACCGCGCCTACCTGCAGGACACCCCTCCCGCGCAGGTCGACGACGCCGCGGTGCGCGAGCACGCGAACGACGCTGACGAGCGCGACGCCGGGGAGTAGCATCCCGAGACATGAGCATCCGCTTCGAGAACGTCGGCATAGCCGTCCGCGACCTCGAGGAGGCGATCTCGTTCTTCACCGCCCTCGGTTTGGGCGTCGTCGGCCGCGATGAGGTCAGCGGCGAGTGGGCGGACACCACCGTCGGACTCGACGGCAACCACGCGAAGATCGCCATGCTGCAGACGCCCGATGGCGACGGCCGGATCGAGCTGTTCGAGTACCTGCATCCGGATGCGATCGAGACCGACCCGACGCTGCCGAACGAGATCGGCATGCATCGGGTCGCGTTCTCGGTCGACGACCTCGACCAGGCGCTGGCAATCGCCGCGCAGCACGGATGCCATCCGCTGCGCGGCGTCGCCGACTTCCAGGGCGTCTACCGGCTGACCTACCTGCGCGGGCCGAGCGGCATCATCGTGATGCTCGCCGAAGACCTCACCCGGAAGTGAACCGGCCCGTCACGCGGTGTCGGACTGCCCGCGGTCGCTCGATTCGGACTTGCGGCCACCCGCCTCGAGCACGTCACCGGCCGGCAGCTCCTTGTGCCCGCCGAACTGCAGACGCATCGCCGAGAGCACCTGGTTGGCGAAGCGGTCTTCATCGCGCGAGGCGAAGCGCTCGAACAGGGCCGACGAGAGCACCGGCACGGGCACGCCCACGTCGACGGCGGCCTTCACCGTCCAGCGGCCCTCACCCGAGTCGGACACCCGACCGGCGAGGCCGTCGAGCGTGGGGTTCTCGTTCAGCGCGGTCGCGGTGAGGTCGAGCAGCCACGACGAGATCACCGAACCACGGCGCCACAGCTCGGTCACCTTCGCGGTGTCGATGGGGAACTGGTAGAACTCCGGCTCCTCGAGAGGTGCGACCTCGGCCGAGTGCTCGGCTTCGCGCACACCCGCGTCGGCGTTCTCGAGCAGGTTCAGGCCCTCGGCGATCGCCGCCATGATCCCGTACTCGATGCCGTTGTGCACCATCTTCACGAAGTGCCCCGCGCCCGCCGGGCCGCAGTGCAGGTAGCCCTGCTCCTCCGGGGCGAGGTCGCCGGTGCGACAGGGTGTGCGCACGATCTCGCCGACGCCCGGTGCGATGGTCTTCAGCAGCGGCTCGATGTGCTGCACCGCGGCATCCGATCCGCCGACCATGAGGCAGTAGCCGCGCTCGAGACCGAACACGCCGCCGCTGGTGCCGGCGTCGACGTACTCGATGCCGCGCTCGCGCATCGCGGCCGCGCGCCGCACGTCGTCGCGGTAGTTCGAGTTGCCGCCGTCGATGATGATGTCGCCCTCGTCGAGCAGGTCGGCGACCTGTTCGACGATCGTGCCGGTGAGCCCGGCCGGCACCATCAGCCAGATCACGCGCGGGGTCTGCAGCTTGCTGACGAAGTCCTGCAGGTCGCTCGCCCCGGTCGCCCCGTCGGCGACGACCGCCTGGACCGCGTCCTGGTTCACGTCGAACCCGACGCATTCGTGTCCGTCGCGCATCAGTCGGCGCACGATGTTCGCGCCCATGCGTCCGAGTCCGATCATTCCCAGCTGCATCATGTCTCCCGTCGATCTGGCGTTCCCATCGTCACGCACGCTCACCATGCTGGCAAGGCCCCTGCGGGGCGGGCGCGGATGTGGCATCCTTCGCCGTCGTGGTGCGGGTCGGCGGCGGCGGCCTCGTTCGAGGGGCGGCAGCCAGTCACGAGGAGCCGGATGCCGGGCATCCGCACCCCGTACGCGACATACGGCTCCCGCCCGACAACGCCCGAACCGGGACTAGGGTGGCGGGATGGCCGGGATCAGTCGCGAATCGCTCGCTGCGCAGCGGGAGGATGCCGTCGCGCGCGCTGCGCACACGGCATCCGCCCTGGCCGAACTCGTGCACGACCGGCAGGGATCGAACGACGACGACGAGCACGACCCCGAGGGCGTGACGCTGTCGTCGGAGTGGTCGCGCCTGTCGGCGCTGGCGGATGCCGCGGCCGACGAGGTGCGGCAGTACGACGACGCCCTGGCGCGGTGGGATGCCGGCGACTACGGGATCTGTGCGAACTGCGGCCGCCCGATCCCCGAAGGCCGACTCGAGGTGCGGCCGTTCGCGCGACTGTGCGTGCCGTGCGCGGAGAAGGCCTGACGCGGCTCAGGCCAGGGTGAGGAACAGCTTCTCGAGCTCCGCCATGCTGGGGGCGCCGTCGTCGGCATCCTCACCGTCGATCACGCAGTGCTTGAGCGCCGTGCTGATCACCGCGAAGCCCGCGCGATCGATGGCCTTGCCCACGGCGGCGAGCTGGATCACGACGTCGCGGCAGTCGGCATCCGTCTCCATCGCGTCGATCACCGCGCTGAGCTGCCCGCGAGCGCGCTTCAGGCGGTTGACGACCTTGCGGATCTCGTCATCGGGCGCCGTGCTCATGCCGTCTCCTTCTCGAGAGTGCGATCTGCCGCGAGCATCCGGGTGCCCGCAGCCCAGGTGAGATACCCGCCGTCGAGGTTGCGCGCCACGCGACCGTGCTGACGCAGCAGCCGCACGGCGGTGTGCCCGCGCTGCCCGACCTGGCAGTGCACGATCAGCTCGCCGGCGGGCAGCCGGTCGAGGCTCTCGCGCAGCTCGTCGACCGAGATGTTCACGCTGCCGGGGATGGCCCCGGCCTCATGCTCGCCCGCGCTGCGCACGTCGAGCACCGTGGCACCGGCGGCCACCGCGGCTTCGAGCTCGTGCCACTGGATGCCGTCGGTCAGACCGGTCGCCGCGTTGTCGGCGATGTAGCCGAGCATGTTCACGGGGTCCTTCGCCGAGCCGAACTGCGGCGCGTAGGCGAGTTCGAGCCGGCTCAGCTGCGAGGCGGTGAGGCCGGCCTGCATGGCGGTCGCGATGACGTCGATGCGCTTGTCGGCGCCGCGGCGTCCGATCACCTGCGCGCCGAGGATGAGGTCGGTCGACGGATCGACCAGCAGCTTCATCGTGAGGCGCTCGGCTCCCGGGTAGTAGCCGGCGTGGTCGGCGGGGTGCGCGTGGATCACGCGGTGCGCGCGACCGGCATCCCGCAGCCGCTTCTCGCTCCAGCCCGTCATCGCCACGGCGAGGTCGAAGACACCGACGATCGCCGTGCCGAGCGCGGGCAGCGCGTCGGCCGGGTGCGCGTCGAGCAGGCCGGCGTCGGCGGCGATCGCGTCGGCGGCCGTGCGGCCGTGCCGGTTCGCCAGCCCCGCCATCGTGACGAGGGTCGGCTCGGCCGAGACGGCGTCGACCTTCTCGACGCCGTCTCCGACGGCGAAGATGCGCGGGTCGCTGGTGCGCTGCAGCGCGTCGACGGCGATCCCGCCGGTCGGGCCGGTGGCGAGTCCCGCATCGACGGCGAGGGATGCCGCGGGGCGCACACCCCGGGCGTCGATGACGATGTCTGCGGTGACCGTGCTGCCGTCGTCGAGGTGGACGCCATCGGCATCCATCGACTCGACCGCGGTGCGCAGCCGCAGGTCGACGCCGTGCGCCTGCAGCTCGTCGACGACGAGGGCGGCCATCTCGACGTCGAGGGGGCTGAGCGGGTGCGCGCCGTGCTGCACGAGCGTGACGGCGAGCCCCCGGCGCACGAGGTTCTCGACCGCCTCGAGGCCGATGAATCCGCCGCCGACGACCACCGCGCGACCCGCGTCGGGGAGATCCGCGAGGGCGAGCGTGATGCGGTCGACGTCGTCGACCGTGCGCAGCGTCGAGACGACGGGAGCGCCCGGGTGCGCGTCGAAGACGTCACGCGCGCTCGCGCCGGTCGCGAGCACGAGGTGGTCGTACGGCTCTCGGGTGATCACGCCGGTGCGCATGTCTCGGATGCTGACGACCCGGGCATCCCGATCGATCGCCACCGCCTGAGCGCCGGTGCGCACGTCGAGAGCGAAGCGCGCCCGCAGCGAGTCGGGCGTCTGCAGCAGCAGCGAGTCGCGCTCGGCGATCACCCCGCCGACGTAGTACGGCAGCCCGCAGTTGGCGAAGCTGACGTGGTCGCCCTGCTCGACGACGATGATCTCGGCGTGCTCGTCGAGCCGGCGCAGCCGGGTCGCGGCCGACATCCCGCCGGCGACGCCTCCGATGACGATCACCCGCATGCGATCAGCTCCGTCCGAACAGCTTGGCGAAGAGGCCCGTGCGCGGCTCGTTCTCGTGCCCGCGGCAGCGGTCGCTGGACGGCACCCCGGCCATCACGCTGTCGACATGCTGGCCGCATCCGGCCCACGTCGTCTTGCCACAGGTTCGGCAGGTCACTGCTCGGCACATTCCGGTTCTCCTCACGTCGGGTACCGGATCATCGTATCGATACCCCCGGGGGTATAGCTGGATGCGCGCTGAGAGCGCAGGGAATGCGCCTTCGCGGGTGCGATGCGCAGAAGTAGGCTGGGGCACATCATGGATGAGTTCTTCCGGGGCATGTGGGACTTCGCGGGCAGCTACTGGTGGCTGGTGTTCCCGCTGATGGGCGTCGCCGGCGGCATCGGCAAGTCGTGGGAGCGCGCGTCGAAGCGCCGCCACGAGCGACGACTCGAGACGCTGCGCCTGAAGGGCGAACTCAAGGCGGCCCAGCTCGCCGCCCGCGGCGGCACTCCGCACCAGGCTCGCCAGAGCGCCCGCCAGGCCGCCGCCGATGAGCGCGCCTCGACGAGGCAGCTGCTCGAGCGGCTGTTCGCCGAGCACGACGAGGTCACCGCACGGTGGCTCGACTACGAGCTCGACGTCGCCAAGCTCATCGCCTTCCCGGCCATGAGCGATGGGCGCCAGCCGCTGACCGCCGCCTTCCTGCGGGCGAAGAAGATCGCCGACGCGCTGCGTCCGGCGTCGGCGGATGCGAAGCTCAGCGAGGCCGAGATCGCGGAGTACGTCGACGCGGTGGGCGACTACGCCGTCGCCTTCGACATCGCCGAGCGCGACGCCCGCCGGCTGCGCGACGCGAACTTCAGCGAGGTCGAGCGCAAGCGCCTCGATCGCGCCAGGCACCTGCTCACCGTCGCCCTCGACGACGCCGCCACCCAGGCCGAGCGCAACCTCGCCTACAAGCGGGTGCGCGAAGAGCTCGACGGACTGATCCTGCTCTCCGACGAGGCGGTCGACGTGCTCGAGCAGAAGGTCGCCGGTCAGATCGGCCCGGCACGGGCATCCGGAATCACGCCCGAACCTGAACCGCAGAAGATGCCGCTGCCACGCGAGGATCCCCGGGCGTGAAGGTCGAGAACGTCACCGGTCCGATCGCCGGTCACGCCGAGGGTCCGGTCTGGGCTGCGGCGTGGGGCGGACTGCGCTGGGTGGATGCCGCCGCCGGCGACCTGCTGACCCTGCGCGACGACGGCGTCGTACGCCAACACGTCGACGACGAGTACCTGGCCTTCGTGCGCCCCCGGCGCGCGGGCGGCTTCGTCGCGGTCGGCGCGCGGACGCTCCACCTCGCCGACGAGCCCGACGGCGAGACGAGAGCGGCGGCGCGGCTGATCGACGACCCGAAGGTGCGGATGAACGACGGATGCTGCGACCCGGCCGGCCGGCTGCTGGCAGGCTCGATGGCCTACGCCGCCACACCGGGCGCAGCCACGCTGCAGCGGATCGATGCCGACCTCGCGGTGACGACGGTGCTCGAGTCGGTGACCATCTCGAACGGGATCTCGTTCACCACCGAGGGCTCACACGCGTACTACGCCGACACCGCCACCGGCCGGATCGACGTGTTCGACGTGTCGGACGGCGACCTGGTGAACAGGCGCCCGTTCGTCTCGATCCCGTCCGACACCGGCGCGCCCGACGGGCTCTGCGTCGACCATGACGGCGGCGTCTGGGTGGCGCTGTGGGGCGGATCCGTCGTGCACGGCTACGACAGCTCCGGCGCGCTGATCGAGACGATTCCGCTGCCCGTGCCCCAGGTCAGCGCCTGCACCTTCGGCGGCGAGGGCCTGAGCACCCTGTTCATCACGACCTCGGCGCAGGGCCTGGCCCCCGACCACGGCACGGAGGCCGGATCCCTCTTCGCCGTCGAGCTCGGCGTGCGCGGCCAGCCCACCCTCCCCTTCGCCGGCTGACCCGGCCCCTGACCGCGGGCGGGCGGGGCAGGAAGGGACGGGCGTAGAGTCGGGGCCATGGAGAGCACGCTGCGAGTGGGGATCGTCGGGGCCGGAGGCATCGCGCCGCCGCACATCGAGGGCTGGCTCGCGCTGGGGGCCGACGTCGCGATCCTGCGCAGGACGGATGCCGACGTGCTGGCCGAGCGCTACGGCATCCGGATCATCGGCGCGCTCGACGAGCTGATCGACGCAGTCGACGTGGTCGACATCATCAGCCCGACTGCCACCCACCTCGACATCGCGCGCGCGGCGTTCGCGCGTGGCCGCGACGTCGTCTGCGAGAAACCTCTCGCGATCAGCACCGCAGACGCGCACGCGCTCATCGACGCGGCCGATCGGGCCGGTGCGCGGCTGTTCCCCGCCCACGTCGTGCGCTACTTCGAGGGCTACCGCGACCTGCACGACCTCGTCGGCACGATCGGCACGCTCACCGAGCTGACCTTCCGGCGCACGGTCGCCGCTCCCGACTCCGCGTGGTTCTACGCCGAGGATGCCGGCGGCGGGGTCATCCGCGACCTGATGATCCACGACATCGACCAGGCGCTGTGGCTGGCAGGCTCAGTGGTCGAGGTGTCGGCCACGCAGGACCCACCGGCCGTGGGCGGCCACGTCGCGCCGCCGGTGTCGGCGCACGTCACGCTCACGCACGCCAACGGCGCGATCAGTCACCTGCGCGCCGACTGGCTCGAGCCGGGCACCCCGTTCCGGTCGACGGTCGAGGTGGCCGGATCCGACGGCATCCTGCGCTTCGACACCGACGTCGACCCGATCGGCGCCGACCCCTACCGCGCCCAGCTCGCCGATTTCGCCGAGGCCATCCGCACCGGCGGAGAGGCTCGGGTCACCGCAGAAGACGGGCTGGCCGCCGTCGCCCTGGTGGATGCCGCGTATGCCTCCCTCGCGGGACGGCGCCCGGTCACGTTCTGATCGGCCGATCAGCGACCCAGGCCCAGCGGACGCACGAGCACGTGCCGCCGATCGCGCACCCAGACCGCTCCCGACTCGCGGTGCTCGGCGCGGGTCGCGAAGCGGTACCGGTACGAGACGACGCGCACCCAGGCAGGCCGCTCTCCCTCGAAGGGATCGCGGCGCAGCATCCGGAGCGTCGCGGGGTCCGCCTCGAGAAGCCGCACCAGGAACATCGTGAACCAGTCCTCGAGCGAGTGCCCGAGCGGCAGGAACCACATCAGCCAGTCGAGGCGCAGATGGTACGGCGCGAACTGCCGCGGCACCCGGCGCAGGTCGGTGGGCTTGCCCTTGAACTCGTACTCGCGCCAGTCCGCGGCATCCGGATCGGCGTCGGCGGTGCCCTCGACGACGAACTCGATGCGCTGCTTCGTCACGGTGCCGAAGGCGCCGTAGGCGTTCGCGAGCTGCCAGCGGTTGAAGCTCGCGTTCATCAGCTGGCGGTGCGCGAACAGGTTGCGCAGGGCGGGCCAGCTGAGCACGAGATACAGGATGCCGATGGCCGACGTCACGATGATCCAGTACAGCGGGATGCCGGGGCGCTCGGCGGCTGAGGGGATCGGCAGCGCGACGGCCGAGAACGCGATGACGATCGTCGCCCAGTTCAGCCAGGCGAAGTTGCCGGTGAGCACCAGCCAGAGCTGGGTGAGGATGATGATCGTCGCCGCGATCGATCCGATCAGCAGCCAGGGGAGCTCGGGCAGCCAGAGCGCGCCCAGAGGCGCGAACAGGAAGAAGGGCACGATCAGCTGCGCGAAATGGCTGCCGATCACCTCGCCGCGGTGGAACCAGTTCGGCAGCAGGTGCGCCTGCCTGCTGAGCGGCCCGGGCATCGGCTGCGTCTCGTGGTGGTACATCAACGCGGTGAGATCGCGCCATTCGCGCCCGCCGCGGATCTTGATCATCCCGGCGCCGAACTCCAGCCGGAACACCAGCCACCAGAACAGCACGATCACGACGGTGGGCGGCGGCTGATCAGCCGAGCCGAGGAACGCGGCGAGGAAGCCCGCCTCGAGCAGCAGCATCTCCCACCCGAACGAGTAGAAGGTCTGCCCGATGCTCGCGATCGACATGTACCCGCCCCACAGCAGCAGGAAGCAGATCATCGGCACCCAGGGCGGCGCGAGCTGGGGCAGGCCGATCACCAGCAGCGCGGCGATCGCCATGTCGGCCCAGCACAGGGCGACGAGGCGCCGGTCGGTGTAGCGCAGGCGTGTGAAGAGAGTCGGGCGCAGCATCCGGCGCCGGCTGCGCGACGACGTCGCCCATGCGAGCAGGTCGGGGGCGGGCAGCAGGCCGCGCTCACCCAGCAGCGGGCGGAACTGGTTCAGCGTCGAGAGGAACGCGACCAGGTAGAGCGCCGCGATGCCCCGTTGCAAGACCTCGCGGGCGAAGCCGAACTCGACGGCGGCGAACCCGTCCATGCCGACAGGCTACGACGGTGGGCCCGCTCGATGGGGGGGGTGTTGACAGCGGGAACGACCTCGGTCATCCCAGCTGGCGGGAGATCTCGGCCGCAGTCTCGCGCAGCATGGGCACGCGCTGCGCGAGCTGAGCGCGGTTCTGCGCGACGCGCAGCGCGGTGAGCGACAGCGCGCCGACGACGCCGGCCGACGTGACGATCGGCACGGCGACGCAGCCGACGAAGTCCTCGAACTCGCCGTCGTCGAACGCCCACCCCCGCCGCGCGGTCAGTGCCAGGTCGGCGTCGAGTGCGGCTCGGGTGGTCAGGGTGTTGGCGGTGTGCGGATGCCAGTCGCTGCCGGCCAGCACGGCATCGCGGCGGTCGGTGGGCAGCTCGGCCAGGATCGCCTTGCCGATGCCGCTGCAGTACGGCAGCACGGATGCGCCGACGCGGGAGTACATGCGCACGCCCGCGGCGTCTTCGACCTTGTCGACGTAGACGATCTCATCGCCGATCAGGGCGCCGAGATGCACCGTGTTGCCGACGATGCGGTGCAGCCGGCGCACGTGCGCGAACGCCGCGCCGCGCAGGTCGAGCTGCTCGAGCGCCGCGCCGCCGAGCACGGCCAGCTGCATGCCCACGGCGTAGCGTCCGTCACCCTGCCGGCGCACGAACCCGACCTGCTCGAGACTCTGCAGCTCGCGGAACATCGTCGAGCGGTGGACACCGAACTGCTCGGCCAGCTCGTTCACCGTCGACGGCTCGGCGGCGAGCGCACGGAGGATGGCCGCGGCGCGGGTGACACTCTGCGACATGTCGTCAGAACCAGGTGCGGATCAGGTCGATGACGACACCGGACTCGATCGAGTCGACGACGGGGAGCACCCGCCACTTGTCGAACGCGGTGCACGGGTGCGACAGGCCGAAGCGCACGACCTCGCCCACCGCGAGCGGCTCGGCCGGGCGAACGTAGGAGTGCTGATCGTTCATCGCCGACACGGTCGCGTCGACCGGATGCCAGGGTCCGGCCAGCTCGGGGGCCGCGGCGCGCGGGATCGGCAGCCCCTCGTCATACGGCAGGTCGCGCTTTCCGGCATCCACCAGCGCCAGCCCGGCCTCGGGCCGGGAGACGACCCTGGCGATGCCGTGCATCGCGTTGACGAAGTGCGGGCCAGCCCCGGTGCCGCCCTCGTCGAACGGCGAGATGCTGCGGTAGAAGCCGTCGTCGTGCACGATGTACGCGCCCGAGCGCAGGGTGAAGCGGGTACGGCCGTCGCGCTCGGCGCCCGACCACACGTCGGCGACGATCTCGAAGTAGGCGCTGCCGCCTGCGGTCACGTAGAGCTCGCCGTCGTCGTACAGCGGGGTGATCGCGCGGTGCAGCTCGAGCTGCGCCTCGAGGTAGGCGCGGACTGCGTCGAGTCCGGCGGCGGAGCGGTCGTGCGCGAGGCTGCCCTCGTAGCCGGCGACCCCGGCGAGGCGCAGCACGTCGGAGGCGGCGAGCCGCTCGGCGACCTGCACGGCCTCGGCGATCGAGCGGGCACCCGTGCGGCCTCCCGCAGCGCCGAGCTCGACGCACACGTCGACCGGCCGGGGCGCGCGCACCGCGCGCAGACCCCGCTCCATCGCGTCGAGGGTGGCCAGCGAGTCGGCCCAGCACACGAAGCGGAAGGCCGGGTCGGCGAGCTCGCCAGCCAGCCACGCCAGCGAGCGCGCGTCGACGGCGGCGTTGGCGAGCATGATCGAGTCGAGCCCGAGGTCTCGCCCGGTGCGCACCTGACCCATGGTGGCGAGCGTGATGCCGAGAGCCCCGGCGTCGAGCTGGCGCTGCCACAGGTCGGGCGCCATGGTGGTCTTGCCGTGCGGCATGATTTCGAGGTCGCGCTCGGCGCACCAGTCGGCCATCGTCGCGACGTTCGCACGCATGGCGGCGTCGTCGAGCACGATCAGGGGGGTCCAGAATTCGTCGAGGCGCGGACTCGTGGCGAGGAAGGCGGCGGTCGTCATGCCGATCGCCCGATCCGGGATGCCCTTGTCGCGCGCTGTCAACAGGTCATCGCTCATGTGCTCGTCTCCTTGTTTGTGCATATGGTGCAACACTGATTGCAGTGTGTGCACACGCCGCTTCATCATGGTAACCATGCCCGACACCGCTGCACCACGCCTGATCGCGATCGGCGAGACGATGGCCCTCGTCGCTCCCGCTCGCCCCGAGCCGCTCGCCACCACGCAGGACGTGCGGCTGCTGATCGGCGGCGCCGAGTCGAACGTCGCCATCCACGCCGCGCAGCTCGGCATCCCGACCGCCTGGGTCAGCGCGGTCGGCGACGACGCGCTCGGCGTGCGCGTGCGCGACGAGGTCGCCTCGCACGGCGTCGACGTCCGCTGGGTCACGACGGACGCGCATGCCCCGACCGGCGTGTACTTCAAAGACCCCGGCCGCGGCGTGCTGTATTACCGGCGCGGATCCGCAGCCTCGGCGATGACCCCGGACACGGTGGCCGCCGTGCCCCTCGAACGCGCCGATCTCGTGCACGTGTCCGGCATCACACCCGCCCTCTCGAGCGGCTGCGCCGCGCTCATCGACTCGGTCATCGACCGCGTGGCGGCCGGCGACGGCATCCTGAGCTTCGACGTCAACCACCGCGCGGCTCTCTGGCAGCCCGGCGCGGCGGCGCCGGCCCTGCTGTCGCTGGCGCGCCGGGCGGATGTCGTGTTCGTCGGCCTCGACGAGGCCGACGGGCTGTGGGGCACGACCGACGCTGACGCGGTGCGTGCGCTGCTGCCCGAGCCCGCGCTGCTCGTCATCAAGGACGGCGACATCGGCGCCACCGAGTACGCTCGAGACCACGGCACCGATGTACGCACCTTCGTTCCCGCGATCAGGACCGAGGTCGTCGAGGCGGTCGGCGCCGGTGACGCGTTCGCCGCCGGGTACCTCGCCGCCCACCTCAACGGATCCACCGCAGTCGAGCGTCTGCTCGCGGGACACCGGCGGGCGCACCTCGTGCTGCAGTCGACCGGCGACCTGCTGCCCGACGAGACCCCCCTCACGCCCGCCGACGAAACCCCTCACACAGCCTGAAAGGCGACCGATCATGACCGACAACTCCGTCTTCGAAGAGATCTTCCGCGACGTGCCGCTGATGGCGATCCTGCGCGGCATGGGGGTCGAGCGCACCCTCGCCACCGCCACCCGCGCGTGGGATCTCGGCATCACCGCCGTCGAGGTGCCTGTGCAGACGCCGACCGACGTCGAGGCGCTGCGCGTGGTCGCAGAGGCTGCGCGCGAGCGCGGTCTGACCGTCGGCGCGGGCACCGTCGTGTCGCTCGAGCACGTGCGCCAGGCCGCTGACGCCGGCGCCGCGTTCACCGTGAGCCCCGGTTTCGATGTCGACGTGGTGCGCGCCTCCCACGAAGCCGGCATGCCGGCGCTGCCCGGCGTGGCAACCGCGACCGAGGTGCAGCGCGCGATGGCCGAAGGCCTCACGTGGCTGAAGGCTTTCCCGGCATCCCTGCTCGGCACCGGCTGGTTCCCGGCGATGCGCGGACCGTTCCCGCAGGCGCGCTTCGTCGCCACCGGCGGGATGGACTCGGGCAACGCCCGCTCGTACCTCGACGCCGGCGTGCGCGTGGTCGCCGTCGGCTCAGCCCTGGAGGACGAGGCCCAGCTCCCCGCCCTCGCCGAACTGCTCGGCTGAGCGCGCCGCGCCCCCGACGAGCTCGTCAGTGCCGAGGCCCACTGACCCCTGATGCACCGAGGCCCCCGCCCCCGGGCATCCGGAAGCAGGGGCCTCAGCCAGGTGATCAGATCACTTGATCACGTCGGGGTACTCCTCGAGCCACGCCTCGACGGCCTCGCGCTCCTTGCCCTCGCCGTACTCGTTGACGACCAGGTCCTCCAGCGCGCCGTACTGCTCGTCGTCGAGCTTGATGCTCTCGATCAGCTCGGCGGCCTCGGGGAACTCCTCCGAGAAGCCCTTCGTGCCCAGGAAGTGCAGTCCCTCGGACTCGCCCATCAGGCCGTTCGGGTCCTCGAGGTCCTTCACGGGGAACGCGTCGTTCGCCCAGAAGGGGCGCCACAGCGTGACGACGATGTCCTCCTTCGCGTCGGTCGCCTTCTTCAGCTCGGTGAGCATGGCGGCCGTCGACGAGGTGACGAGCTCGTACTCGCTGTCCAGCCCGGTCTCACCGAGCATCTTGGTG
Source organism: Microbacterium sp. OR21 (assembly GCF_047306785.1). NCBI lineage: Bacteria > Bacillati > Actinomycetota > Actinomycetes > Micrococcales > Microbacteriaceae > Microbacterium > Microbacterium sp. OR21. Next base: position 45,988 of record NZ_JAZEXJ010000001.1, read on the forward strand.
GTCTGCTTGGTGAGGCCCGCGCCCGGCTCGATGCCGATGATCTTGCCGTCGTAGTCCGCGCCCTTGCCCTTGAGGTCCTCGATCGAGGTGAGCTCGGAGTACTCGGGCACCGCGATGGTCAGCTTCGCGTTCTCGTAGTAGGTGCCGAGGTCCTCGATGTCGTCGCCGTACTCGTCCATGTACTCGGCGTGAGTGAGCTCGGGCCAGGCCGAGGGGTAGATGTCGACATCGCCCTGCGCGAGGCCGGTGTACAGCGGGCCCGCGTCGGTGAGCGTCTTCATCTCGACGTTGTAGCCGATCTCCTCGAGCTTGTTCTCGAGCAGGTACGCGGTGCTGAGGCCGTCGGTCCACGACGGCAGGAAGCCGAGCGTGATGGTGCCCTTGTCGCCCGTCGAGCCGCCGTCGGCGTCGCCGCCGGTGCCGCCCGTGCCGCCGGCGCCTCCGGAAGCGCAGCCGGTGAGCGCGAGCGAGCCGATGGCTCCGATGGCCAGGAGTGCAGTGATCTTCTTCTTCACGATGTTCTCTCTCTGTTGCGTATGTATGTGATTGCGGGTGTTGCGGGGTGCGGGACTCAGGCCGGCTGCAGCACGGCATCCGGCACAGGGGCGGATGCCGCGGCCCGGCGCTGCGCCTCGCGGCGACGGGCCATGATTCCGAGCAGCGAGGCGTGGTTCTCGGTGGGGGTGCCGAGGGCCGCGGTGACGCGGTCGAGGAAGACGGCGATCAGCACGACGCCGAGTCCCGCCTCGACGCCCTTGGCGATGTTGATCGTCGAGATCGCCTCGACGACCATCTTGCCGAGGCCGTCGGCGCCGGCCATGCCGGCGATGACCGCCATCGACAGGGCGAGCATGATGACCTGGTTGATGCCGGCCATGATGGTCGGCATCGCGAGCGGCAACTGGATGCCGCGCAGGATCTGCCCCGGCTTCGCGCCGAACGCCTGCCCGGCTTCGACCGTCTCGGCGTCGACACCGCGGATGCCGAGCTCGGTGAGCCGCACGCCGGGAGGCAGCGCGAAGATGATCGTCGCGACCATGCCGGGCACCACGCCGATCCCGAAGAACACGATGGCGGGGATCAGGTAGACGAAGGCGGGCATCGTCTGCATGAAGTCCAGCACGGGCTTGAGCAGTGCGCGCACGGTGGCGTTGCGCGCCGACCAGATGCCCAGCGGCACCGCGATCAGCACGGCGACGACCGTTGCGACGAGCACGAGCGACATCGTCTGCATGGCGGGGACCCAGAGGTTCATGCCGACGATCAGCAGCAGCGACACGGCGGTGCCGATCGCCAGCTGCCACGAGCGCACCAGCCAGGCGATCAGCGCGGCGATCGCGATGATCGCGACGAAGTGCACCGACAGCAGACCGGCGGTCAGGCCGTTCACGAGGAACCCGAAGACGAACGCGATGCCGTCGAGCAGGCCGTCGAGGTTGTCCTTGACCCAGTCGACGAACGCGGCGACCCACGTTCCGATCGGAATGCGGAAATCCATCAGCGCACCTCCTCGGTGTCAGCGGTGCCGGCAGATGTGTCGGCGACGGTCGGATCGTTCGCCTCGGCGGCGGCCTCGGTGAACGAGCTCGCCTCGGCGAGCACCTCGTCGATCACGGCCTGCGGCATGGGGTTCAGCGGCAGGGTCAGCTCGCCGGTCGCGCCCGGTCCGGGGCCGAGAGCGGCGAGCAGGGTGACGCGGGGGATGACACCGGTCAGGCGGCCCTCGGCGTCGGTCACGGCGAGCGGCAGCGGCGACTCGACCGAGGGGATGAACAGGTTCATCAGCACCTCGTTCTCGTCGACGACCTGAGGCGCCGGCTTGAGGATGGATGCCAGTGACGACTCGCCCTTGCGGACGAGCTTCACGGCATCCCGGTCGGTCACGATGCCGACCAGCTTGCGGTCGCGGCCGACGACGTAGGTCGCCGACATGTAGGCATCCCGCATCTGGCGCAGCGCCGTGCGGGGACCTGCGGACTCGGCCACCACGGGGCGCGGACGCTCCATGACGTTCGAGGCGGTGAGCACACGCGCGCGGTCGACGTCCTGCACGAACTGCTCGACGTAGTCGTTCGCCGGGTCGGTGAGGATGTCCTCCGGCGTGCCGATCTGCACGATGCGGCCGTCGCGCATCACGGCGATGCGGTCGCCGAGGAACATCGCCTCGTTGAGGTCGTGCGTGATGAACACGATGGTCTTCTGCAGCTTGGCCTGCAGCTCGACCAGCTGCTCCTGCATCTCGCGGCGGATCAGCGGGTCGAGGGCGCTGAACGCCTCGTCCATGAGCAGGATGTCGGTGTCGGCGGCGAGCGCGCGGGCGATGCCGACGCGCTGCTGCATGCCGCCCGACAGCTCGCTGGGCAGCTTGTCGCCCCAGCCCTCGAGACCCACCAGGGAGAGGATCTCGTCGGCCTTGCGCAGGCGCTCGGTCTTGCCCACGCCCTTCAGCTCGAGCGGGTAGGCCACGTTCGCGGCGACGGTGCGGTGCGGCAGCAGCGCGAAGTGCTGGAACACCATCGACACCCGGTCGCGGCGGATGTCGCGCAGGCGCCCGGCCGGGATGCCGGTGATCGCGTCTCCGCCGATGGTGATGCTGCCCGCGGTCGCGTCGTGCAGGCCGTTGAGCATGCGGATGATGGTCGACTTGCCGGAGCCCGACAGGCCCATGATGACGAAGATCTCACCGCGGTTCACGGTGAAGCTCGCGTCGATCACGGCAGCGGTGCCGGCGTCCTGCACCTCGGTGCGGGTCTCACCGGCCTTCAGACGCTTCACGGCCTGCTGCGGATTCCGACCGAAGACCTTGTAGATATTGCGCGCTTCAAGAGCGGTTTCGGACACGTTTCCCCCGTTGCCCACCGATTTCTTCGGGTCTCGGCGGGCCGCTTCGGTTACGCCCGGGTGACGTTCTCAAGGCCGTTTCGACAGAGCTGCACAGCGGCGCAGACGGGGATTTCGGATCCCCGCGATAGAACATCGACCGTACGCCCACGCCTCTTCGTGTACAGCTCGGATCGAAAGAAGGACGTGACCGCGGACTGGTCATGTGACCTCACGGCCACCTAGCCACGCTAACGAATGGCTGATCCGGTGGCAAATCCGGGTTTCGATTTCACCGTCTCACCGGGGATTCCGCGAAACGTCAGCCTCGGCGCACGCTGCGCGTCACGGTGAATTTCGGGGTGCGGGCGACCTGCTCGGTGGGGCCGACGTCGCGGGTCAGCAAACCCCGATGATCGAGGTGCGAGTTGAACACGGTCCACACTTCGCCGCCGGGTCGCAGCAGTCGCGCGGCGGCCTGGATCAGCCGCTGCCCCGCCCCCTCGTGCACGGTCGCCCCGAGGTGGAACGGCGGGTTCAGCAGGATGAGATCGGCCGAGCCGTCGGGCAGCTCGGAACCGGCGTCGTCGAGCGTGACGGTGATGCGCCCCGCGAGGCCGTTCGCGACGACGGTCGCCTGCGCCGAGCGCGCCGCGGACGCCGACCGGTCGGTGGCGGTGATCACGGCATCCGGATGCTGCTGCGCGAACGCCACCGCGAGAGCCCCCGTTCCGCAGCCGAGGTCGATGACGCGCAGCGGGTCGCCGGCCGGCGGCGCGAGCGTCGGCATGACGTCGATCAGCACCCGGGTGCCGATGTCGAGGCGAGCACCGGCGAACGCGGCACCGTAGGCGCAGAGCGTGAGGCCGTCGTGCTGCCGGCTCACCGGAAAGGGCGGCTGATCAGGCACGGGCAGGGCTCCGGATGCCACGATCAGTCGCGACTTGCGCTCCGCGCGCTGCGGCTGCACGTGCGCGAAGAAGCGCGCGAGCACCTCGTTCTGCGTGAGCGACATGTGCTTGACCCGCCCGCCCGCGATGAGCGTGACTTCGGGCGCCGCCCACCGGGCGACCGCGTCGGCGATCTCCTCCAGCTCGGCCAGCCCCTTGGGCAGCTGCAGCAGCACTAAGCGCACCCCGGCGAGAAGCGAGCTGTCGAGCTCGTGCGCGGCGGGCAGCGGCAGCTCGAGCGCGCGGGCGTTGGCGGCGAGCGCGCGACGCCCGGTGATGAGGTCCTGGTGCACGCGGATGCCGTGCAGCCCGGCATCCGTCAGCGCAAGGGCGATCGCACCGTACTCGTCGCCGACCACGGCGATCTCGTCGCCCGCGATGCCGGCCGCCAGTGCGCGCTGCACGAGCAGCTCGTCCGTGGCATCCCAGGCCTGCAGGTTCGGCGCCTCGACGTCGGGGAACCGCCGCAGTCGCTGATAGTCGAAGCCCGTCACCCGCTCACACTATCCGGCGCGGCGAACCGCGCTCTCGCGCTGCCCCCCCGGCCTCCCTCAGATCGCGACTCGTCCCGCCACTCGGCCCTGTGCCCCACTCAGGTCGCGCTTCGTCCCGCCATTCGGCGCTCTTACCGGGACGAAGTGCGACCTGAGCACTCGAAGACCCACGGCTCCTCTTGACGACAACTGAACAAGTGTTTAGTGTGCTGTACATGCGTTCAGCATTCGACGATCTCACCGCCCGCGCCCGCATCCGCGACGCCGCGATCCGCGCCTTCGCCCGCGACGGATTCGACGCGACGAGCATGCGGGCGATCGCGCACGACGCCGGCGTCAGCGCGGCGCTGATCGTGCACCATTTCGGCGACAAGAACGCGCTGCGCGCCGCGTGCGACGACTACGTCGTGGCGGCGTTCATCGACGACAAGCACGAGCTGATCGAGGCGCCGACGCCCGACCGCATCCGCGCCGCCCTGCACGACACCGAGCGCTACGGCCCGTACATCGACTACCTCGGCCGCATGCTCGGAGACAGCTCGCCGGCAGCCGACCGCCTCTTCGACGAGATCGTGCGGGTCACCCGCCAGGTGCTCGACGAGCAGCGAGCGGCCGGCCTTCTCGTCGAGATGAGCGACCCCGAGATGACCACGCTGCTGGTCACGATGATGGGCCTGGCACCGGTGATGATGCGTACGCAGATCGCCCGCGTGCTCGGGCAGGACCAGCTGAGCCCCGCCGGCATGCTGCGCACCACCCTTCCGACCCTCGAGCTGCTCACGCACGGCATCTACACCAGCCCCGTGTTCCTCGACGGGGCACGCCGGGCCATGGCATCCGACACGCCCACCGAAACGCCCACCGAAGGAGGGGACTCATGAGTTCCGTCATCGACATCACCGGGCTGCACAAGCGCTACGGCCGGCAGACCGCCGTGCAGGGCCTCGACCTGCACGTGCAGCCGGGCATGGTCTACGGTCTGATCGGCCCGAACGGCGCCGGCAAGACTACGACGCTGCGCACCCTCGTCGATACGATCCGGCCCACCTCCGGGCAGGTGCGGGTGCTCGGCGAAGACCCCCGCCGCGCCGGCGCGCGGCTGCGCCGAAGGATCGGCTACGTGCCAGGCGAGCTGCGGCTGGAAGGACGGGTGACCGGGCACCGCATGCTGTCGTTCTACGCCGAGGTGTCGGGCCCGATCGACCGCGGCTACACGTCGGAGCTCGCCGACCGGCTCGGCGTCGACCTCTCGCGCCCGGTGCGCAGCCTGTCGAAGGGCAACAAGCAGAAGGTGGGCCTGATCCAGGCGTTCATGCACCGACCCGAGCTGCTGATCCTCGACGAGCCGACCAGCGGGCTCGACCCGCTCATGCAGCGCGAGTTCCTCACCATGGTGCGCGAAGCGCGCAGCGCCGGGCAGACCGTGCTGCTCAGCTCGCACGTGCTCAGCGAGATCCAGCAGGTCGCCGACGAGGTCGCCGTCCTCGCCGCCGGGCGCATCGTCGCCCAGGGCGACGTCGCGTCCCTCCGCCTGGGCTCGGTGCGGCGGGTGCGGGTTGCGCTCGACGGCAGCGATCCGGATGCCCTGCACCGCCGCTTCACGGGCATCCCCGGCGTGACCGATCTCGAGATCACCCCGCAGGGCGACGCGCAGCAGCTCACCGCCACCGTCGAGGGCGCCATCGATCCGTTCGTGAAGGCCCTCGCGCAGGTCACCGTGCACGACCTCACGATCGAGGAGCCCGACCTCGAAGAGAGCGTGCTGCGTCTGTACGGCGCGCATCCCCCTGCGCCGACACCCCGAGGTGCCGCCGACACCCCGAGCCATCGACGACCGCAGCACGGGGTCTCGGCGACAGGTCGGGGTGTCGGCGAGCACGACGACGAGGGAGGTGCGCGATGAGCGGCATCCTGCCGGTGTTCCGGCGCAGCATCCGGGAATCCTGGCGCGGCGTGATCGGCTGGAGCCTGGGCCTCGCGGCAGCGCTCTTCCTGTACCTGCCGCTGTATCCGAGCTTCGGGGCGAACGGTGAACTGGACAGCGTCATCAAGGCGATGCCCAAGCAGCTGATCGACACCCTCGGCTACGACCAGATCGCCACCGGAGCCGGGTATGCGCAGAGCACGTTCTACGGCCTGATGGGCTTTCTGCTGCTGACCATCGCCGCCGTGCTGTGGGGCTCGACGGCGATCGCCGGGGCCGAGGAGTCGGGGCGCCTCGAGCTCGACCTCGCCCACGGCATCGGGCGGGCGCAGTACGCCGCCGAGTCGGCTCTCTCGGTGCTCGTGCGACTCGTCTGGCTGGGCGTGTTCTCGGGAGCGATCGTGTTCGCGCTGAACGATCCGGCGCAGCTCGGCATCCATCCTCCGCACATCTGGGGCGCCGCGCTGGCACTCACCGGGCTGGCGTTTCTGAGCGCGATGGCGGGTCTGCTCGCCGGTGCTCTGACCGGACGCAAGGCGTGGGCGACGGGAGTCGCCGCCGGCGTCGCCGTGCTCGGCTACGTGTTCCAGGCGGTCGCCAAGCAGTCCGACGACCTCGAGTGGCTGAACGCCCTCTCGCCGTACGCGTGGGTGTACCACCAGCCGCCGCTGAAAGACGGCGTCGACCTCGGCGGCCTGCTGCTGACCTGGGGCATCGCTGTGGTGCTGGCGGGAGCATCCGCCGTGGCGCTCTCACGGCGCGACCTGCGCGGATGAGGCGGCGAGCGCTAACGTGAGCGGCATCATGACTGCCTCGCTCTCGCTCGCCTCCGTCACCCTGCCGACAGCGCCCGTCGGTGCGCCGAATCCCCTGCCCGCCGTCGCGGCGATGCCGCAGGCTCCGTACGAGGCGTCGACCGAAGGGCTGCCGGATGCCATCGCCGAGAACATCCGGTACGGCCAGGTCACCAGCATCCATCCCTATCTGCTGCAGGATCAGTACACCCGCGACCGCAGTGCCGCGCCGATGCGGCTGGCGGTGCTCGAGAACCATCTGCTGCGCGCGGAGTTCGCGCTCGACCTCGGCGGGCGGCTCGTGCGCCTGCTCGACAAGGCGACCGGACGTGATCTCGTCTACCGCAATGCGGTCTTCCAGCCGGCGAACCTCGCCCTGCGCAACGCCTGGTTCTCGGGCGGCGTGGAGTGGAACATCGGCATGCGCGGGCACTGGCCGCTCACCTGCGCGCCGCTGTACGCCGCCGCCCTGACCGCGCACGACGGCGAGCCGGTGCTGCGGATGTGGGAGTACGAGCGGGTACGCGGGCTGATCGTGCAGATCGACGCGACGCTCGATTCGAGCGTGGCCGCGCTGCACGTGCGCGTGCGGGTGCGCAACCCGCACGCCGATGAGACGGGCATGTATTGGTGGACGAACATCGCCGTCGCGCAGACCGACGGCTCGCGGGTGTTCGCCCCGGCGACCCACGCCTATCAGACGCAGTACGACGGCACCCTGGCGCATGTCGACGTCGCTTCGCCCGATGTGAGCCGGCCGGCAGGGGCCCCGGCGGCGGCCGACTGGTTCTACACGCTCGACGGCTCGGATCTGCCGTGGATCGCCGCGCTCGAGGCCGACGGCTCGGGTCTCGGCCACGTCTCTTCGCAGCGGCTGTCCGGGCGCAAGCTGTTCGTCTGGGGCGACACGACCGGCGGGCACCACTGGCAGGAGTGGCTGGGCGGTCACTACTTCGAGATCCAGGGCGGGCTAGCGGCGACGCAGTACGAGCATCTGCGGATGCCGGGAGGCGCGACGTGGGAGTGGACCGAGACCTTCCTGCCCCTGCAGGTCGACGGCGTCTCGTCGGTGGAGTGGCCGTCTGCCGTCGCGACGGTCGGGGCGGAGGTGCGGCGGGCGGCCGGTGCCACGGATGCCTCGCGCCTCGACGCCGTGGCCGACCTGGATCCCGTCGAGCTGATGAATGTCGGCTCCCCGTGGGGTGCGCTGGAGGCCGCGCTGGCGAGCCGGTACGGCGCCGTCTTCCAGAGCCTGCCCGGGGTGCGGTTCGAGGCCGGTGAGGACGAGGATGCCCGGTACTGGCGCGAACTGCTCGGCATGGCATCCGCCACCGATCCCGACCCGGCCACAGCGCCCGCGAGCTACGTGGCCGGCGCTCTCTGGGACCGCCTGCTCGCCGAGGCGCCCGCCACCTGGCTCACGCATTACCACCGCGCGGTCATGGCGCACGCGTCAGGTGATCACGCCCGGGCCGCGGCGCGCTACGAGGCGTCGCTGCGCCAGCGCCGCTCGGCCTGGGCGCTGCGCGGGCTGGGCCAGCTGCGGATGGCGACGGGCGAGACGGATGCCGGCATCGCCGCGCTCACCGACGCGGCCTCGCTGGCGCCCGACCTCGCTCCCCTCGCGCTCGAACTCGGCGAGGCGCTGCTGAGCGCGGGGCGCGCCGAGGAGGCATCCGGATTCCTCGCCTCGCTTCCGCCGTCGACCCGGGATCTGGGGCGGTTCCGCGTGCTCGCGGTGCGCGCCGCGCTGGCATCCGAAGCCGCCGACGAGGCGAGACGGATGCTGGAGGACGAGTTCGACGTGCCCGACATCCGCGAGGGCGAGCTGAGCATGTCGGACCTGTGGCGCCAGGCCTTCCCCGACCGCCCCGTGCCGGAGCGCTACGACTTCTCGATGGCCTGACCCGCGCCCGCGCGGCCGCCCGGGTCGGCGCGCTCGGGCCGGCGGATGGGAAACGCCGGTGCGGTGACCCGGTCACCAGCGTTTCCCATCTGCGCGCACGGGTGGCGGATGGGAAACGCCGGTGCGGATGCCCGGCCACCGGCGTTTCCCGTCTGCAAGCGGCGCGAAACGCGAGCGGCCGCACGCGGCGCCGGCGCCCGCCCGCGCGGGCTAGCGCAGGGGGTCGAAGGGGCGGATCTCGGGCGCGATGCGGCCGGTGGTGATCTGCTCGGCGAGCAGCTTGCCGGTCGCGGGGCCGAGCACGATGCCCCACATGCCGTGGCCGCCGGCCACGTACACGTTCGGGGCCTGCGTCGCGCCGACCAGCGGCAGGCCGTCGGGGGTGACGGGGCGCGAGCCGACCCATTCGTCCTGGCGGTCGTCGAGGTCGATCCCCTGGAACATCTCGCGCGCCTGCGCGATGATCGCCTGCACGCGACGCGGCTGGAAGGGCTCGTCGGGCCGGCGGAACTCCATCGTGCCGGCGATGCGGAACCGCCCCTGATACGGCGTGCACGCGATGCGCTGAGTCGGGAAGTACACCGGGTGCTCCTGGGGAACCTCGGTCGCCACGGTGAACGAGTATCCGCGACCGGCCTGCACGCGCGTGCGAACGCCCAGCCTGCGGGCGAGCGCCGGCATCCAGGCTCCGGTCGCGATCACCACGGAGTCGGCCTCGAGACGCTGCCCGTTCGACATCGTCACCACGGGCCGGCGGGTCGACGACACATCGGTGACCTCGTATCCGGTGATCAGCTCGGCACCGCGCTCGACGACGGCGGCGCCCAGTGCCTCCATGAAGGGCGCGGGCTCGAAGAAGCGCTGCCCGTCGAGCCGGTACGCGTGCGTGACGGCATCCGAGAGCACCGGCGCGAGCTCGCGCGGGTTCTCGAGCCGCTCGAACGGCACATCCTGTCCGTGGCGCACGACGCCCTCGATCTCGTGCAGGAAGCCCTTCGAGTCCGCCTCCTGCTTGAAGCCGATCACGAACGGCCCCTCACGGGTCCACGACTTCACGCCGCCGTCGATGAGCTCGTCGAAGCACTCCAGCGCGATCCGGTCGATCGGCGTGAGGTCGGCCATCGTCCGATCCCAGGCGCGGTTGGTGCCGTGCGCGGCGAACTGGCCGAGGAACATCCACAGCCCCGGATCCACGCGGAACGGCACGTGCAGCGCGGCATCCGGATCGAGCAGCGCCTTCGGCCCGTACGTCCACAGGCCGGTGTCGGCGAGCGGGATCGTCTTTCCAGGCGTCAGCCAGCCAGCATTTCCCCACGACGAGCCGGCGGCGATGCCGACCCGGTCGATGACCGTGACCTCGACCCCGCGCTCCTGCAGGTGCCAGGCCGTGGCGAGCCCGACCATTCCGGCACCGACGATGATCGTCCGCGTCATTGCGTCCTCCTGAGACACTTGATCGTGGGCGCGAGAGAACACGCCCACTACCTGTGATTATGCAGATTCCGACGATCGCGGGATGCGAGAGCGAAGATCCTGCGTAGAATCGCTCCGAAACAGTGGAAATCTTCACCCGCACACGAGGAAGTGACCGCGTGGCTCCCGATTCTTCGACGCCCGGCCAGACCGGGCTGGATGCCGTAGACCGCACCCTCCTGCATGAGCTGGCCCGCAACGGCCGCATCTCGAACACCGAGCTCGCCGCGATCGCCGGAATAGCCGAGTCGACATGCCTCAAGCGGGTGCGGGCCCTGCAGGCGAACGGCGTGATCGTCGGCTTCCACGCCGAGATCTCACCCGCAGCGCTCGGCCTGCACCTCGAGGCGCTGATCACCATCCGCCTGCACGCCCACGCCCGCGGCGACCTGCGCCGATTCCAGACCTACCTGGAGGGACTGTCGGCGACCCAGCGCGTGTACTTCCTCGCCGGCGATCGCGACTTCCTCGTGCATGTCGCGGTTCCCGATGCCGGTGCGCTGCGCGAACTCGTGTCAGACACCATCAGCCTGCAACCCGAGGTGGCCTCCACCAGCACCAGCCTGATTTTCGCCCAGGCGCCGGGGCCGCGCGGTCTGTGACCACGCGGACCCGACCGCACGTTCGTCAGTCCTGCGTGATGTTCTCGTAGGCCCGCATCGCCGCCTTCTGGGCATCCTTCAGAGCTTCCTCCGGCGACTTGTCGCCGAGCAGCGCCGCCGTGATGGCGTTGTTGAGCTCGTTCTGGATCTGCTGACCGGCCGGCGACGAGCCGAACGACTGTCCGTAGTCGACCACGTCGTAGTAGGTCGAGATCACCTGGTCGAACCCGGCGTTGCCGCTCTCGGTGACCCATTCCTCACGGATCGCCTTGTCGGCCGCCGGCGAACCGGTGAAGAGGCCGGTGTTGACGCCGCCGTCCTTCTTGCGGGTCTCGCCGCGCGCCTCGCCCGCGGCGGCCCACGCCTCATCCGAGGTCAGGTCGACCATCCACGCGCACGCCGCGGCCGGGTTCTTCGCACCGGCCGGCACGACGAACGCCGTTCCGGATGCCACCGAGAAGGGCTCCCCGTCCGCTCCGCGGAACGGCACGGCCTCGAGCTCGAGCTGGTCCATGTACGGCGAGAGCACGTTCGGGTACCACTGGGCGTTCACCTGCGCGCCGACCTGACCGGCGACGAACTGGTTGTTGTCGCCGAAGGTGTCGAACGAATCGGTGAAGCTCTTCACCGCGGCGTAGCCGCCCTGGGCATCCGTGATCTTCTTCAGCATCTCGATGCCCGCAACGTTCTTCGGGTCGTCGAGCGTGGGGGCGCCCTTGTCGTCGTTGAGCTGCCCGCCCATCCCGAGGATCCACAGGCCGCTCTGTCCGGTTGCCTGCGGGTCGAAGCCGAGGCGCGTGGGCACCCCGCCCTCCTCCTGGTAGATCTTGCCGATAGCGTCGAGCAGCACGTCGGGGTTCGAAGTGTCGATCTGGTCGGCCTTCACGCCGGCCTCGTCGAGCACCTTCTTGTTCACCAGGATCGCGGGCGGCTGGTAGAACTGCGGCACCGCCCAGATCGCGTCGTCGTAGGTGACGTCGTCGACGACGAACGGGTACCAGTGGTCGCGCGGCTCGACGTCCTGCTCGTCGAGGCACTCGTCGAGCGGCATGATCAGCCCCTGCGCCGCGTAGGTGGTGACGTAGCGGCGGTCCATCTGCACGACGTCCGGCACGTTGCCGCCGGCGAGACGGGTGGTGAACTTCTGCGCGTCGAAGGCCGTGGCGTCGAGGTCGACCTTCACGTCCTTCAGCTGCTCGGCCGCGTAGTCGAGGCGGGACTGCCCGACGTCGTCGGCGTTCTCGAATCCCCAGGCGTTGAGCGTGCCCGTCGCGTCGGCGCCCCAGTCGACGTCATCAGCCATGTCGGCGGCGTCTCCACCCCCGCCGCAGCCGGTCAGCACGACGGCGGACGCCGCGACGACTGCCGCGATTCCCAGAATGCGCTTGTGCATCTCTCTCCCTCTCGGTCTGGCGGCTGTCGCGAGCGACGCCGCGGTTCTGAAGCAGTTCCGGATGCCCGGAGCTCAGCCCTTCCGCCCCTGTGTGGCCACGCCCTCGATGAAGTACCGCTGGCCAAACGCGAAGAGGATGAGCATCGGCACGGTGACGATGAGCGAGGCGACCATGACGTACTGGTAGTCGCCGTGCCCGCCGGCCGTGGGGCTGTACTTGGTCATGGCGTACGCGATACCCAGCGGTGCGGTGAAGTCGTCGACCGACCCCGCGTTCAGGTAGATCAGCGCGGAGTACAGGTTGTTCCAGCTCGCCTGGAACTCGAAGAGGAACACGATGACGAACGACGGCACCGACAGCGGCATGGCGATCCGCCAGAACAGCCCCCAGTAGCTGGCGCCGTCGAGGCGCGCGGCCTCGAACAGCTCCCGTGGCAGCCCGAGGTAGAACTGCCGCTGCAGGAAGATGTAGAAGGCCGAGCCGAACAGGTTCATGCCCCACAGGGGCACCCAGGTGCCGAGCAGCCCGGTCTCCTTCCAGATCAGGTAGATCGGGATCATCGTCACCGCGCCGGGCAGCATCATGGTCGCCAGCACCAGGCCGAACAGCAGACCGCGCCCGGGGAACTTGAAGTACGCGAAGCCGAACGCGACGATCGAGCTCGAGACGGCGACGGCGGTGGCCGCGAGCAGGGCGATCGCGACGCTGTTCCAGAGCCAGCTCATCAGCGGCAGCTGGTTCCACACCTCGACGTAGTTCTCGGGCACGAACGTCTTGGGGATGAGCGCGTTGTCGAACACCTCGCCGCGCGGCTTGAAGCTCGCCGCGACCAGCCACGCGAACGGGTACAGGAAGAGCAGCCCGAACCCCACCAGGATGATCGTCAGCACGATCCGGACGGCGAAGCTGCGCGGCTGGCTCATGCTGCGGCGCCACCTCGAGCGCTTCGGCACGGTGTTGACGACCGTCGACGGGTCGGGCTTCTCGTCGTCCCGGCGTCGAGGGGTGTGTTGCAGCGACGTCGCCATCAGCGGTCTCCCTCGTAGTAGACGAAGCGGTTGCCGAACTTCACCTGGATGACGGTGATGATCATGATGATGACGAACAGCAGCCAGGCCATGGCGGCGGCGAAGCCGAAGTTGAACTGCCGGAACGCCTGCTGGAACAGGTAGATCGCGTAGAAGAGCGACGCCTCGGGCGATGAGTTGCTCTGGTCGCGCCAGAACAGCAGGTATGCCTGGTCGAAGATCTGGAATGCGGCGATCGACAGCACGATCACGTTGAAGAACATCGCCCCCGAGATCATCGGCAGGGTGATCGCGAAGAACTTGCGCACGCTGCCCGCGCCGTCGAGCGATGCCACCTCGTACAGCTCCGTCGGCACGTTCTTCAGCGCGGCGAGGAAGATCACCATGGTGCCGGCGACCGTCCACAGCGTCATGATGACGATGCTCGGCTTCACCCAGGCAGGGTCGACCAGCCACTGCGGGCCGTCGATGCCGAACAGGCGCAGGAACTCGTTGATCACGCCGCTGTTGCCGTTGAGCAGCAGGAAGAAGACGGCCGCCGTCGCGACCGCGGGTGTCATCTTGGGCAGGTAGTACAGCGTGCGGAAGATGCCGGCGCCCCGGCCGACCCTGTTGAGCAGCATGGCCAGCACGAGAGCGAAGATGATCTCGAGCGGCACGGCCATGACGACGTAGAACAGCGTGTTGCCCAGTGAGACCATCACGCGCGGGTCGTCGAAGAGCTCGGCGTAGTTGTCGATCCCCACGGGGCGCGCGGTGTTGGTGGCGAGGTTGTAGTTGCTGAACGAGATGTACAGGCTATAGATCATCGCGCCGGCGGTGAACACGAGGAACCCGATGATCCACGGTGTGATGAAGAGGTAGCCGGCGATCGCCTCGCGCTTGTTGTAACGGTCGCGTGCCGGCTTCGGCCCGCGACGGAACCAGCGCCTCCGGTTCTTCTGCGCCTGCTCCTCGGCCGGAACGAGCGCCTCCGGGGCCGTCGTGATGCTCATCTGCCACCCCCTCCGCGGTCGCACGAGCGCACCGCGCACGGGATGTCCGCGGCTCCGACCATGGAGCGCGCGGATGCCACGCAGAACGAGCAGCGCCTGTGCATGCCCAGACGCTACTCAGCAACCGCACTTCTCGTACGCCCCTTGCCAGGCGCCTTGCAGACGTGCATGATGGGCCGAATGGCGCCCGGATGACGTCTCCGGCCCGGTCACGTGGCAATACCGCCCGGAGACCGGACGATCCGGATCAGCCGGCTCGCACCTCGAACCCGGCGCCCGTGAGCGCCGCGCGCTGATCGTCGGTCGCGGTGGGATCGGTGATCACGAGCGGGAAGAGCTCGGGGCCTCCGACGTGCGCGAAGGCGGTGCGGCCGATCTTCGAGGCGTCCGCGACGATGATCGCGCGGGCCGCGCGCTGCGCCATCATGCGGTTCACCGCGGCCTCCGCCTCGTCGTGCGTGCTGCCTCCGGCGTCGGCGGCGAGCCCGTTGACGCCGATGAAGGCGATGTCGAGCGAGATGCCGCCGAGCAGCTGCTCGACGAAGGGCCCGACCAGCTCGAAGCTGCGCGGGTGGATCACCCCGCCGGTGACGACGACCTTGAACTCGGGGCGCATCGCCAGCTGGGCGGCGATGTTCACGGCGTTGGTCACGACCGTCAGGCCCTGATCGGCGAGATCGTCACGGGCGGCGAGCGCGGTCGCGATCGCGTTGGTCGTTGTGCCGCCGGAGAGTCCGACCACCTGGCCGGGTTCGACGAGCGCGGCGGCGACGGCCGCGATCTGCTCCTTCGCGCCCGTGCGGTGGTGGCTGCGGTACCGGATCGGCAGCTCGTAGGCGAGCGACTGGGCGACCGCTCCGCCGTGCGTGCGGGTCAGCAGCCGGCGCTCGGCGAGGCTGTCGAGATCGCGGCGGGTGGTCGCCGCCGACGCGCCGAAGCGATCGACGAGTTCGTCGACGCTCACCTCGCCCTGGGCGGCGAGCAGGTCGAGGATGGCGGTGAGTCTGGCGGCGCGCTTCATGTCACGCTCAGTCTGGCAGTCCGCGCGGCCGTCAGGCGGATTCGAGGGCGAACAGGCGCAGCATCCTGGCGGCCTCCTCGGCGACCGCCTCGCGGGCGGGCGAGAGGTACTTGCGCGAGTCGACGAGCTTCTCGTCGGCGGCGAGCGTGTCACGGACCGCGCGGGTGAAGAATCCATTGAGGTGCGTCGAGACGTTGATCTTCGTCATGCCGGCACGCACGGCCTGCACGATGACCTCGTCGGCGACACCCGACGAGCCGTGCAGCACGAGCGGGATGTCTCCGCCGGTGCGGCCGATGCCGCGCAGAGCGGCCTTCAGGCGGGCGATCAGGTCGATGTCGAGCGACGCCGACCGGTCGAGCATGGCGTGCGACGAGCCGACCGCGACGGCGAGCGAGTCGACGCCGGTCGCCTCGACGAACGCGCGCGCCTCGTCGGGGTCGGTGCGCACGCCGGGCGCGTGAGCGCCGTCCTTTCCGCCGACCTCGCCCAGCTCGGCCTCGATGTACACCCCGGCGGCGCGGGCGCGCGCGGCGACGTCGGCGGTGATCTCGACGTTCTGCTCATAGGGGAGCTTGCCGCCGTCGAACATCACCGACCCGAAGCCGAGCTCGATGGCCTCGTCGACGAGCTCGGGGCGCTCGGCGTGGTCGAGGTGCACCGCCACCGGGGTCGTCGCGCGGCGGGCGACCGCGAGCGTCGCCCAGCCGATCGGCTCGAGCCCGCCGTGGTAGTCGGCGCAGTTCTGCGAGATCTGCAGGATCACCGGCAGGTTCGCGCGCTCGGATGCCGAGACGAGCGCCTCGGCCGTCTCGAGGTGGATCACGTTGAACGCGCCGAGGCCGGAGCCGGCGGCTGCGGCGGACCGCATGAGTTCGCGTGCGGAGGCGAGTGTCATCGGGTTTCCTTCGGGTCGGATGCCGGCGCGGGTCCGGCGGTGAAGACCAGGGCGGCCTCGAGCTCGGGCCAGGACGGGTGGATCTCTCCTGCCAGCGGCATGAGCACCGCGGCGGCCGACCACGCGGTGGCGCGGCGCAGGATCTGCTCGGGGTCGTCGACGCCGGCATCCATCAGCGCGGCGCATGCCGCGACTCCGGCATCCCCCGCCCCGATCGGGTTGCCGGCCAGTGCGGCGTCGAGACGGGCGTGAAGCACCGAGACGCCTCCGGATGACGTGCCCGAGACGGCCAGCATCCCCTCGGCTCCGAGCGAGAGCAGCACGAGACACGCGCCGCGGCGGATGAGCTCGCGGGCCCCCTCGATCGGGTCGTCGAGGCCGGTGGCGTCACGCAGCTCGTGCTCGTTGGGCTTGAGCACGGATGCCCCGGCATCCGCCGCGGCGAGCAGCGCGGGACCCGAAGTGTCGGTGATCACGGGCACTCCCGCATCGCGGCCGAGCCGGATCAGTGCGGGCAGCGCGTCGTCCGGCAGGCCCGGCGGCAGGCTCCCCGAGATGACGAGCACACGGGCCGGGTCGTCTGCGTCGCCCAGGGCGTCGGCCACCGCGTCGCGCAGAGCCTGCCACTCCGCCGTCGTCGGGGCGATGCCGCGCTCGTTCACGATGGTCGTGTCGCCGAGCGCCTCATCGACCAGGGCGATGCTGCGGCGCGTGGCCGCGGCGACCGGCACGAGCACGTGCGGCACGCCCGATGCAGCCAGCTCTGCCGCGAACTCCTCGCCGGTGGCGCCGCCGACGGTCGTCAGGGCGATGACGTGCGCGCCCTCGGCGTGCGCGACCCGGGCGACGTTGAGTCCCTTACCGCCGGCGCGGGCCTGCCCGGCATCCGCCCGGTGGGTGCCCCCGACGGTGAGCGAGGCGACGTGCCAGGTGAGATCGAGCGCCGGGTTGGGGGTGACAGTGACGATCATGCCGACGCGACCTGCCGCGCGCGCAGCGCCGACCCGAGGATGCCTGCGTTGCCGGACAGCTCGGCGGGCACCAGGTCGGGGATGCGGTGGAAGCTCAGCCGGTCGGCGAGGCGCACCCGCAACTGGTCGAACAGCGCGCCGCCGGCTCGCGAGAGCCCGCCGCCGATCACCACCGCCTGCGGCGCAATGATGGCGGTGAGCTGCGCGATCGACATGGTGAGCGCGTCGAGGGCCTCATCCCACACCCTCGCGGCGACCTCGTCGCCGGCGGCGGCGCGGGCGATGACCTCGCGTGCGCCGTCGACGTCCTCGCCGGTCGCCTCGGTGTAGCGACGTGAGATCGCCCCCGCCGAGGCGATGGCCTCCAGGCATCCGCGCGCGCCACACGGGCACGGCCACTCCCCGATCGGCGAGTGGCCGATCTCACCGGCGTAGCCGCCGGCGGTGTACGGACGGCCGTCGACGAGCAGGGCGCCGGCGATCCCGGTGCCGATGATCAGCACGACGGCGTTGGCGTAGTCGCGCGCGCCGCCCAGCACGTGCTCGGCCCAGCTGGCGGTGCGCACGTCGTGGTCGAACGCCACCGGCATCCCGAAGCGCGCGGCCATCAGGTCGCGCATCGGCGCATCGCGCCAGCCCAGGTTGCTGCTGAAGACGCCGATGCCGCTGTCGGCGTCGACGATGCCGGGCACGACGAGACCGACCGCCCGCGGCACGACGTCCGGATGCTGCGTGTGCAGCTCGTCGGCCAGCTCGGCCAGCCGTCCGATCAGCCGAGCCGGGCTGTCTTCGCCGCCCGCCGGGGTCGGCGTGCGGCGAAGACCCAGAGCTCTGCCGTCGGCGTCGAACAGCGCCGACTTGATGTCGGTGCCGCCGACGTCGAAGGCCAGCACGGGCACGCCGGCGCCGATCGCGGCCGCGTCAGCGAGCCTCTCGCCGGAGGCGTCGGTGATCACGTCGGGTATGGAGCCGTGCTCGGACATGCGCTGCGTCGTCAGTCGGCGAGGATGACCGAGCGGGTGAGGTTGCGCGGCTGGTCGGGATCGAGGCCCTTGGCCACGGCGCGGTCGAGGGCGACGCGGTGCAGACGCACCAGATCGGCCATCGGGTCGATCGCGTTGTGCACGAAGCGCGCTCCGGTCGCCTCGACCTGCGCCTGCAGCCCCTCGGGTGCGGCGCCCAGCTGCCAGGTGACGCGGCCGGGAGCGGCGATCGCGATCGGACCGTGGCGGTACTCCATCGAGCTGTACGACTCGGTCCACGACTGCGACGACTCGCGCATCTTCAGCGCGGCCTCGTGCGCGAGACCCATGGCCCAGCCCATGCCGAGGAAGCTGTACTGCTCGGCCTCGGTCAGAGCTGGGTCATCGGTGCCGTCGAGCACGGCCTGCGCGTCGGCGATCGCCGTGTCGAGGTTCTCGCCGAGCGACGCGCGGAACAGCGCGAGGGCGGTGGTCGCGAACCGGGTCTGCACGACCGACTGCTCATCGGCGAAGGGCAGGCCGATCACGGTGTCGGCGAGATCTACGAGCGGCGAGGCGGTGTCGCCGACCACGGCGACCACGGGAGTGGCGCCCTTCACGCGCTCGGTGAGCTCGAGCACCTCGGTGGTCGTGCCCGAACGGGTCAGCGCGACGATCGCGTCGTAGTCGCGGCCGAACGGGAACTCGGATGCCGTGAACGCGTCGGTCTCGCCGTGACCCGCCGACTCGCGCAGGGCGGCGTACGACTGCGCCATGAACCACGAGGTGCCGCAGCCGACCACGGCGATGCGAGCACCGGATGCGGGCAGCAGAGCCTGCTCGTCGCGCATCGCGGCGGCGCGCGCCCAGGTCTCCGGCTGCGAGGTGAGCTCCGCGCGCATGTGCGCACCGGCGGTGATGGTCATGGCTACTCCCGACTGCAAGTTTTTGAAGCTTACGCGTTCTTAACGATCATATTGTCGCACGGAAATGACGTCCACTGAAGCCCGGCGGACATGGTCGTGCGCTCGAGAGCGTCTCAACTCAGGAGAGACGAGCCGGAACCGCGCCCGCCGGCCCGGATTCGGCCCCGTACCGCCAGGATCTTCGGAGTTCCGCCGCGGCTCAGCGGTTCTCGGCGGCCTCGGTGTGGTGGCGGATGACCTCGGCCACCACGAAGTTGAACCACTTCTCGGCGAACTCCGGATCGAGGTGCGCCTCTTCGGCGAGCGCACGCAGGCGCGCGGTCTGCTGCTCTTCGCGCCCGGGATCGGAGGCGGGCATGTCGTGCTCGGCCTTGAGCCGCCCGACCTGCTGCGTGCAGCGGAAGCGCTCGGCGAGCATGAAGATCAGTGCGGCGTCGATGTTGTCGATGCTGGCGCGCAGGCGCAGCAGTTCAGCGCGCGCCGCACGCGCGTCGTCCGTGCCCACGGGTCAGCTGTGCCGGCCGTCGGCGCGCCCTGCACCGCCGTCGTCGGGGTAGCGCCCGTCGGTGTACTCGCCCTCGTCCTCCGCCGGTACGTCGGTCGCCCGGCCCTCGGTGTCGGTGTACGCACCCTCGCCGTGATGGGGATGGTGCACCTCGCGGCCGTCGGCGGAGTAGACGCCGTCGGTGTACTCGCCCTCCGCCTCGGCGGCGTGGGCGCCGTGGTGCACGACGCCCTGACCGTCGGCGTGGTCGGCGTCGGTGTACTCGCCCTCGGCAGGGCCGGAAGCGTCGTGTGCGTGTTCGTCGGACATGGGATCCTCCAAGGGGTGGTCGCACCTCTCACGATAGTCAAGCCCGGGCCGAGAAGGCAGGGGCAAGTCGGCGCCGGCCATAGAGTGATCGCCATGAGCTCCGAAGACCCCACGTCGTCCGCCGCCTCCGGCGGCAGCGACTCCCGCGCGGCTGCCAGGGCGAGCCGCGCCGCAGATGCTGCGGAGGCCGCAGAGACGGGAGCGGCCATCGAAGCCGATGCCGCCGCCGATGAAGCCAGTGCCGCAGCCGACGAGGCGGATGCCGCAGCCGCGGCCGCCGAAGCCGCGGAGCACCCCTCCCCGGCCGATGCCCCGACGCCGCGTCGCTCGATGTGGACCCGCATGGATCGGCCGTTCCGGCTGGGCTTCCTGCTCACCCTCGGCGGTCTCTCGGCGTTCCTGCTGGCCCTGGCGCTCACCAGCCTGTCGACGGTGCTCGTCTACGTCGCCATCGCCCTGTTCGCGGCGCTCGGCCTGAACCCCGCCGTGCGGCTGCTCGAGCGGTGGGGACTCTCCCGCGGTCTCAGCGTGGCGATCGTCATCGTCGCGCTCGTGGCGACCGTGGGTCTCGTACTGGGGCTGATCGTGCCGGTCGTCGTCGAGCAGATCGCGTCGTTCGTGAAGTCGGTGCCCAAAGTGGTCGACGACTTCATGCACACCGACCTGTACCTGCTGCTCGAGAAGCAGTTCGGCGATCAGATCGGCTCGCTGCTCGCGGACGGCGAGAAGCTTCTCACCGACGGCAAGACACTGACGGCGCTGGGCGGCGGTGCGCTGAAGGTGGGCACCTCGATCGCGGAGGGCATCTCGGCGTTCGTCATCGTGTTCGTGCTCACGCTCTACTTCGTGGTGGGCCTGCCCGGCATCATCACATCGATGCTGCGCCTGGCACCTGCGCGCAAGCGCCGGCAGGCCCGCGGCATCATCGACCAGATCACCGAGTCGGTCGGCGGGTACGTGCAGGGCATGGTGATCCTCGCGTTCGCGAATTCGATGGTGGCGTTCGTGCTGTACCTGCTGCTCGGGCTGCCGTTCCCGCCCCTGATGGCCGTCGTCGCATTCCTCGTGACGCTCATCCCGCTCATCGGTCCGCTGCTGTTCCTCGCCATCGGCACGGTCGTCGCGCTGCTCGCGAGCCCCGTCAACGCGCTGATCTTCGGCGTCGTCTATCTGATCTACATCCAGATCGAGGCGTACGTGCTCACCCCGAAGGTCATGAACCGCACCCTCGAGGTGCCCGGCCTGCTGGTCGTGCTGGGCGCACTGGTCGGCGGCACCCTGCTCGGGCTGCTCGGTGCGCTCGTCGCGGTGCCGGCCACGGCATCCATCCTCATCATCCTGAACCAGATCTTCATCCCGCGGCAGGACGAGCGCGTCTGACGCACGCAAGAGGCCGGGTGGGAGATCCCACCCGGCCTCTCGCGGTCTCAGCCGAAGATCAGATCAGACCCTTGTCTTTCAGCCATGCGGTCGCGATCTCCGCCGACGACTTCTCGTCGACGGTGCTCTGCACGTTCATGTCGACGAGGTCCTCGGCGCTCAGCTCGGCGCTGATCCCCTCGAGCACGTCGGTGACCTCATCGGCGATGTCGCTCGAGACGATCGGCACGACGTTCGAGGCGAGGATCATGTTCTCGGGGTCTTCCAGCGCCACGATGTCCTCGGTCTGGAAGGCCGGGTCGGCGGTGTAGATGTCGGCCACCTGCACGGTTCCCGCGAGCAGCGCCTCGAGCGTGCCCTGCCCGGTCGCCGAGAACTTCAGGTCGATGCCGTAGGTCTCCTTCGCGCCGGCGGGGCCGTACGGGCGCTGCTCGAACTCGGGGGCCGCTCCGATGGTGGCGGGCTCGCTGAGCTTCGACAGGTCGGCGATCGACGTGAGCCCGTTCTCGTCGGCGAACGACTTCAGCACCGTGTAGGTGTCCTGGTCGCTCGCGTCGGCGTACTGCAGCGCGGTCAGCCCGTCGGGGAGCGCGTCCTGCAGTGCGGCGAACACGTCGTCGGGGCTGGTGGCCGTGGCCTCTTTGTCGAGGTACTCGAGCAGGTTGCCGGTGTACTCGGGGAAGACGTCGATGTTGCCCGACTCGACCTCGGGCATGTACGCGTCGCGCTGACCGATGTTGAACTTGCGCTCAACGGTGAAGCCGGCGTCTTCGAGGCCCTGGGCGTAGATCTCGGCGATGATCTCGTTCGAGTAGTACGCCTGCGAGCCGACGACGATCGTGTCGCCGCCGGTGTCGCTGTCGTCGGCGCTGGGCTTGTCGAGGGGGTTGGTGTTCGATCCGCAGCCGGCGAGCGATAGGGCGGCGAGGATCGCGACACCGGCGGTGAGAGCGGTGCGGGTCTTGCGGTGCATGGACATGGCAGGCCTTTCGGTGGGGATCAGGCGGGAGCGGATGCCACGCGGCGAGCGCGCGGCGTCGAGGTCGGTTTTCGGGATGCCGGGGTGCGCAGCCCCGCGGGCATGGCCGCCCGCTGCGCGAGCGCCATCAGCAGGTCGACGGCCAGGGCCAGCAGGGCGACGAGGATCGCACCCCCGAGCACCTGGTCGAAGCGGCTCAGCGGGATGCCCTGGATGATCGGCCATCCGAGGCCGCCGAGGTTGACGTAGGCGGCGATCGTGACCGTGGCGATCACCTGCAGCAGCGCCGAGCGCAGTCCGCCCATCAGCAGCGGCAGACCCAGGCGCAGCTCGACCTTCGTGAAGATCTGCCACTCGGTCATGCCCATCGCCCGGGCGGCGTCGATCACGCGGCGGTCGATGGCCTCGAGCCCGGTGTACGCCCCGGCGAGCAGCGAGGGGATCGCGAGCAGCACGAAGGTGATGACGGCGGCGAGCGGCGTCTGCAGGATGCCGAGCACGAGCACGAGCAGCACCAGCAGGCCGAACGAGGGGATCGCGCGCGCGGCGCCGGAGACGGCGACGGCGATCTCGCGCCCGCGCCCGGTGTGGCCGATCAGCCAGCCGGCGGGCAGGGCGATCGCTGCGGCGACCGCGACCGAGACGATCGTGTACAGCAGGTGCTGACCGAGCAGGGTGGGCAGTGCGTACGTGCCGACCAGGCGGTCGGGCGAGAACAGCCAAGCGAAGGCGTCGGCGAAGAGGTTCATGCGCCGGCCGCCTTGAGGGTGCCGGCCGTGGAGCGGGTCGACGTCGCACGGGTCCACGGCATGAGCATCCGCCCCGCCAGCACGAGCAGGAGGTCGACGACGAGCGCGATGACGACCACCGCGACCACGCCGGCGAGCACCTCGGCGATCAGCCGGCGCTGCTGCCCGTTCGTGAAGAGGTAGCCCAGGTTGGTCACCCCGATGAGGATGCCGACGGTCGCCAGCGAGATCGTCGACACCGCGGTCACGCGGAGGCCGGCGAGGATGACGGGACCGGCGAGCGGCAGCTCGACGGCGAAGAAGCGTCGGGGCGCGGCGTAGCCCATCGCCGTCGACGCCTGCAGCACACCTTCGTCGACGGAATCGAGCCCGTCGGCGACCGCGCGCACGAGGATCGCGACGGCGTAGATCGTCAGCGCGGCGATGAGGTTCTCTTCGCTGATCACGGAATACCCGAGCGCCGCCGGCATGAGGATCAGCAGGGCGAGCGATGGGATCGTGTACAGCAGACCGGTGAGCACGATGACCGGTCCGCGCACGAGCCGGTAGCGCCACGCGACCCAGCCGAGCGGCACCGACAGCACCAGGCCGAGCACGATCGGAATCAGGCTCTGGCGCAGATGGGTCACCGTGAGCTCGACGATGAGCTCCAGGTTGTCCATCACCCAGTTCATGCGCCCTCCACCAACCGCCCCTGCGTGCGGCCCTCGGAGTCCACGACGACGGCGCCGGTCGGGGTCTGCTTGACGCTCAGCGCCCGGCGGCCGCGCTCGGCGCCGATGAACGCCTCGACGAAGGCATCCGCCGGATTCTCGATGATCTCGCTGGGACCGCCGACCTGCACGATCCGCGCCCCGCGGTCGAGGATCACCACCTGATCACCGAGCAGGAACGCCTCGTCGATGTCGTGGGTGACGAACACGACGGTCTTGTCGAGCTCGGCCTGCAGGCGGATGAGCTCCTGCTGCAGGTCGGCGCGGACGATCGGGTCGACGGCGCCGAACGGCTCGTCCATGAGCAGGATGTTCGGGTCGGCGGCCAGCCCGCGCGCCACTCCGACCCGCTGCTGCTGCCCGCCCGAGAGCTGGCTGGGGTAGCGGTCGGCGAGAGACTGGTCGAGACCCACGGTGGTGAGCATCTCACGTGCCCGGGCGTGCGCGTCGCGACGCGAGACGCCGGTGAGGCGCAGGACGGTGGCCACATTGTCGATGACGGTGAAGTGCGGCATGAGGCCGGAGTTCTGCATCACGTAGCCGATGCGGCGGCGCAGGGCGACGGGGTCGCCGTCGAGAACGCTCTCGCCGTCGATCTCGACCTGGCCCGAGGTCGGCTCGACCATGCGGTTGATCATGCGCAGCAGCGTGGTCTTGCCGCATCCGGACGAGCCGACGAAGACGGTCGTCTTGCGCGACGGGATGACCAGGCTGAAGTCGTCGACGGCGTGCGTGCCGTCGGGGAATGTCTTCGTGACCGACCGGAACTCGATCATCGGCTCACGGCTCCTGCGGGGACAGCTCTCATGCACGTACCTCCTGGCATCGGTTCGAGCGTAGGCGACGCACCGGACATTCCGGCGGGAGCGCTCCGATTCGCCCCGTTCACGCTTTCGGTTCGGAGCACGGGTCGCAGCGGATTGCGCCCGCGCGGGCGGGCAGTGCGCAGCAGCCTCATGCGGATTGCCTGCCGTACTCCTCGAGCAGCCGCAGCCAGATCTCGCTCATCGTCGGATACGCCGGGACGGCGTGCCAGAGCCGGCTGATGGGCACCTCGCCGACCACCGCGATCGTGGCGGCCTGCAGCATCTCGGCGACATCGGCGCCCACGAGGGTGACTCCGAGGACCACCTCGCGCTCGGTGTCGACCACCATGCGCGCCGTGCCCTGGTATCCGTCGGCGTGCAGCCCGGCACCCGACACCGCGCCGAGGTCGTAGTCGATGACCTCGATCTGCCGGCCGGCCGCGCGCGCGGTATCCGCCGTCATCCCCACCGAGGCGACCTCGGGCTCGCTGAAGACGACCTGCGGCACGGCAGCATGATCGGCCGTGGCCACGTGGCGACCCCACGCGTCGTCGGCGACGACCTCGCCCCGCGAGCGGGCGGCGATGACGTCGCCGGCGGCGCGAGCCTGGTACTTGCCCTGGTGGGTGAGCAGGGCGCGGCCGTTGACGTCGCCGACCGCGTACAGCCAGTCGGAGCCGGGCACGCGCATCGTGTCGTCGACCTCGATCGATTGGCCTGGCTCGAGCCCGGCGACCTCGAGCCCGATGTCCGCGCTGCGCGGTGCGCGTCCGGTCGCCACGAGCACCTCGGCAGCCGTGATCTCATCACCATCGTCCAGGGTGAGAATGACGCGATCGGCGTCGCGGCGCACGGCTGTGGTGCTGCTGTTCAGCCGCACGTCGACGCCCAGCCCGCGCAGCCCGTCGGCGACCTGCTCGCCGGCGAACGGCTCCATCCGCTCGAGCAGCCCGTGCCGGGCGATGAGGGTGACGGTCGATCCGAGCCCGGCGTACGCGGTCGCCATCTCGACCCCGACCACGCCCCCGCCGATCACCGCGAGAGATGCGGGCACCTTCTCGGCGCCGGTCGCCTCGCGACTGGTCCACGGCTGCGCCTCGGCGAGACCCGGGATGCCCGGGATCACGGCATCCGATCCGGTCGCGATCGCCACGGCGTGCCGGGCTCGCAGCACCCGCTCGCCGTCGTCGGTGCGTACCGTGACCTCGCGCTCGGCGGTGAGTCGGCCGTGCCCGCGCACGAGATCGATGCCGGCGCTCTGCAGCCACGTCACCTGCCCGTCGTCGGACCAGTGGGCCACGAACTCGTCGCGCCGCGCCAGCACCTCGGCCGGCGTGACGGTGCCGCCGTCGACGCCGCGCACGTGCCGCGCCGCGCGCAGCGCCTGCATCGGCCGCAGCAGCGCTTTCGACGGCGTGCACGCCCAGTACGAGCACTCGCCGCCGACGAGCTCGCTCTCGACGATCACGGCGGTCAGCCCGCCCTGCACCGCTCGGTCGGCCACGTTCTCGCCGACGGGCCCGCCGCCCAGGACGATGACGTCGTATTCGTCGCTCATCCGGCCAGTCTTGCCGAGGGCGCGGATTCACCTCCGGGGCTTGACAGGCGCTTCGCCTCGCGCTCGGCTCAGCGCGCGGGCAGGATCACGGTCGGCGTCGGCGCCTCGGTGACGTGGCGGACCTCGCGCGGAGCGCCGGTGCGCTCGTCGAGGTCGACCACGCTGACCGTGCCCGAGCGCTGCCCCGCCACGAGCAGCGTGCCGTCGTAGACGAGGTGATGGCGCGGCCAGTCGACGCCCGAGTCGGCGAGCGCGAGCGGCTCGAGCACCTCGCCGCCACCGCGCACGCGCAGCGCTGCGAGCGTGTTGCTGCCGCGCAGCGCCGTGTAGAGAGTGTCGCCGTCGCGCGAGACGGCGAGCTCGGCGGGGAAGTCGACTCCGACCTGGGCGATCGGCGAGGCGGGAGTCGCGGCGACCAGGCCCCAGCTGCCGTCGCGGGCGGATGCCAGAGTGAACACCTCGCACGAGAACTCGGTCACCACGTGCAGATGCCCGCTGGGGTGCAGCACCATGTGTCGGGGGCCGGTTCCCCGTGGCAGCACCACCTCGTGGTCGAGCGCGAGCGCCTGTCCGGCTGCACGCCAGATGCGCACCAGGTCGACGCCGAGGTCGGTGGTCGCGATGCGCCCGTCGGGCAGGAACACTGCGGCGTGCGCGTGCGACTGCCGCGGCTCGTCGCCGACGGGCAGCGGGTGCGGGTCGCGAGAGCGCTGCGGATCGGCATCCGGCTGCTCACCGGCGCCCTCGTCGCCGAAGAGCGCGGCGCGGAGAGCCGCAGCCTTGTCGACCCCGGCGGGCACCAGCGCGCCGTCGTCGGCGATGCCGAAGCGCACGACGCGGCCGTCCCCGTAGCAGCTGGCGATCAGCATCCGCCCGCCGGGCGAGACCGCGAGGTGGCAGACGCCGTCGCCGGCGCGCAGCGGCTCACCCAGCGGACGCAGCGCCGCCTCGCCGGCCCGCGCGAAGGCCTGCACCGTGCCTGCGCCCTCGAGCGCCGCGTACACGACGTCGAGCGTCGGATGCGCGGCCAGCCACGAGGGCGACGCCACCGCAGCTGCGACACCGCGGTGCCGCAGCGTCGACGGCCCGCCGCCGCCATCGACCGACAGGAGGCCGATGCCCTCGGCCTCCCCGTCCATGTCGGCGCCGTATCCGCCCACCCAGAACCGCGTCATGCTGCATCCTCTCCCGCGCCCGTGGACGGATGTCGGCGGTTAGCACGGATGTCGGTGGAATCCGCCCGGAACCGCCGACATCCGTTCATCGAGCCGACTACCGTGCCGCCACCGAGAAGGCCGGGGGTCAGCCGATCAGGTCGTGGCGCACGATGACCTGATCGCGGGCGGGGCCCACGCCGATCACCGAGATGCGGGTGTTGCTCATCCGCTCGAGGGTGAGCACGTAGTCCTTCGCGGTCTGCGGCAGGTCGTCGAAGGTGCGCGCCTTCGAGATGTCCTCGCTCCAGCCGGGGAAGTACTCGTAGATCGGCTTGGCGTGGTGGAAGTCGGTCTGGTTGACCGGCACCTCGTCGAACCGCGTGCCGTCGACGTCGTACGCCACGCAGACCGGGATCTGCTCGAGCCCGGTGAGCACGTCGAGCTTGGTGAGCACGAGATCGGTGATGCCGTTCACGCGCGTCGCGTAGCGGGTGATGGGGGCGTCGTACCAGCCGGTGCGCCGGTCGCGCCCGGTGGTGGTGCCGTACTCGAACCCGGTCTTGCGCAGCCACTCGCCCATCTCGTCCTCGAGCTCGGTGGGGAACGGGCCCGAGCCGACGCGGGTGGTGTACGCCTTGACGATGCCGACGATGCGGTCGAGACGGTTGGGTCCGACACCGGATCCGGATGCCGCGCCTGCGGCCGTCGCGGTCGACGACGTCACGAAGGGGTAGGTGCCGTGGTCGACGTCGAGCATGGTCGCCTGACCGGCCTCGAACACGACGACCTCGCCGCGGGTCAGGGCCTCGTCGACAAGGTGGCCGGTGTCGGCGACGAGCGGGCGCAGCCGCTCGGTGTACGACAGCAGGTCGTCGACGATCTCGTCGACCGTGATCGAACGGCGGTTGAACATCTTCACGAGCAGGTGATTCTTCTGATCGAGCGCGCCCTCGACCTTCTGCCGCAGGATGTTCTCGTCGAAGAGGTCCTGCGCGCGGATGCCGACGCGGTTGATCTTGTCGGCGTACGCCGGGCCGATGCCGCGGCCGGTGGTGCCGATGCGACGCTTGCCGAGGAAACGCTCGGTGACCTTGTCGAGGGTGCGGTGGTACGCGGTGATGATGTGCGCGTTGGCGCTGACCTTGAGGCGCGAGGTGTCGACACCGCGGGCCTCGAGCGCGTCGAGCTCCTGGAACAGCACGGCGAGGTCGACGACGACGCCGTTGCCGATCACCGCGTTGACGCCGGGGCTGAGGATGCCGGAGGGGAGCAGATGCAGGGCGTACTTCTCATCGCCGATGACGACGGTGTGCCCGGCGTTGTTGCCGCCGTTGAACTTGACCACCCAGTCGGTGCGCTCGCCGAGCAGGTCGGTGGCCTTGCCCTTGCCCTCGTCGCCCCACTGAACGCCGACGATCACGATTCCTGGCATGCGTGTACCCCCTGGTGCTGCACGCTGTCGCCGGGTTTGCACCGGCCGATGAACTGGCCCTGATCGGGCGGATCCATCCTATCGGAGAGGCATTTCACACCCCGCCCGGTCGTCGGAGTGCGACCGAGGGCCCGTCGATCACGCTGACGCGCGATCGGGATCGTCAGCACCGCGGAACGTTACGCTGGTGCAGGGCTGCGCGGGCCGCGTGCGCTCCCGATGAGGAGAGCCAGATGACCGATCTTCCCGTTCACGCACCGTCGACGCCGCCCCCGCCGGCACCTGCCGCACGCGTCCCGGCCGACGGCGACGATCTCGCTCGCGCGCAGCGCATCCTCACCGTCATCTCCGACTCGTACGCCACGAAGATGGTCGGACAGGACCGCCTGCGCATGAGCCTGCTCATCGCCCTGATCGCCGGCGGGCACATCCTGCTCGAGTCGGTGCCGGGGCTTGCGAAGACGACCGCGGCGAGCACGCTGGCCGACACCGTGAAGGCCAGCTTCAAGCGCATCCAGTGCACCCCCGACCTGCTGCCCAGCGACATCACCGGCAGCCAGATCTACGACGCGGCGACCGGCAGCTTCCGCACCGTGCTCGGCCCGGTGCACGCGAACTTCGTGCTGCTCGACGAGATCAACCGCTCGAGCGCGAAGACCCAGTCGGCCATGCTCGAGGCGATGCAGGAGCGGCAGACGACGATCGGCGGCGAGGTGCACCCGCTGCCCCGGCCGTTCCTCGTCATCGCCACCCAGAACCCGATCGAGCAGGAGGGCACCTACGAGCTGCCCGAGGCGCAGATGGACCGGTTCCTGCTCAAGGCGATCGTGGAGTATCCGAGCCCGGCCGAGGAGTTCGAGATCCTCAACCGCATCGACTCGGGCGCCCTCGATCCCGACCGCCATGTGCCCGGCGCGATCAGCCTCGACGACGTGCACGACCTGCAGGACATCGCCTCGCGGGTGTACATCGACCCGGCCATCCGCAACTACATCGTGCAGCTGGCGTACGTCACGCGGAACCCCGCCCCGTACATCGGCGAGGAGCGCGCGCGCTTCATCAAGTACGGCGCGAGCCCGCGCGCGAGCATCGCCTTCCTGCAGGCGTCGCGCGCGCTGGCGCTGCTGAACGGCCGCACCCACGTGCTGCCGGAAGACGTGCGGTCCCTGCGCCACCTCGTGCTGCGCCACCGCGTGCTGCTGACCTTCGAGGCGGATGCCGAGGGCGTGCGCAGCGAAGACATCATCGACGCGATCTTCGCGTCGGTGCCAACCCCGTGACCTGCACCTGAGCCCATGGCCACGCTGATCACCCAGGTGAAGAGCAAGCTCTTCATCCGCTCGTCGCAGAAGTCGGTGCACGCCCTCGACGGCGCCTACGCATCGCTGCTGCGCGGGCGCAGCCTCGACTTCGAGGATCTGCGCCCCTACGAGTTCGGCGATCAGGTGCGCGACATCGACTGGCGCGCGACCGCGCGGCACGGCGAGCCGCTGATCAAGCGCACGAAGGCGACCCGCAAGCACACGGTGCTCTTCCTGATGGATTCCAGCCGAGGGATGCGGGCTCTCGCCGAAGACGAGGGCAGCAAACGCGACCTCGCGGTGCTGCTCATGGGCGCTCTCGGCTTCCTGACGGTGCGCCACGGCGACGACTTCGCGGTCGTCTACGGCGACAGCGACCGCGTGCGCCGGCTGGCGACCGGCAGCAGCGAGGGCGCGCTCGAGCACGCGCTGCGCACGGTCAGCGCGGCGATCGACGCGAGCTCCGCCGCCGGCGATCGGGATGCCCTGCTGCGCTACACCGCACGCACCATCTCCCGCCGCATGATCGTCGTGCTCATCACCGACGAGGCACCGCTGACCGCCGAGACCGAGGGGCTGCTGCGCCGGCTCACCGTGCAGCACGACGTGCTCTGGCTGACCGTGCGCGACGCCGACCCCGTGATCCGCCCCGGATCCGGCGGCACGCACCGCCGAGATGTCGACAGCGACTGGCTGATCCCCGACTTCGTGCACGGCGACGCCGAGGTGATGGCGGAGGTCGCCGCCGATGAGGCCGCGCACACCGCCCAGCGGGACGCCACGCTGCGGCGTCTCGAGATCACGCACGCCGAGTTCGGCGGCCAGGCCAGCGCGGTGCCCGCGCTGCTGACCATGCTCAACAGGAGGTCGCATGCCCGCTCCTGACGAGCTCTACCCGCCCGCGCAGTACGGCTGGGGCTGGCTGGTGCTGGCCATCGGCATCCTGCTGCTGCTCGCCGCGGGCGCCTGGCTGCTGGTGTTCCTCACGCGGCCGAGGCGCAGCATCCACCTTCCCGGCGAGACGGCATCCGCCCCGCCGACCGCGGAGGTGCTCGCGCAGCTGCGGGGCGAGTACCTCGCCGACGTGCAGCGCATCGAAGACGCATACCGGTCGGGGAATATGCCGCCCCGACAGGCGAACCTCGAGCTCAGCCGCGCCGTGCGCGCGTTCGTCAACGAGTACTCGGGTCTTGAAGCGCCCGTGCTCTCGCTCGACGATCTGATCGCCCGCGGCGTCGATCCGGCGCTCATCGACGCGATCCGCCGGCACTACTACCCGAGCATCTTCCAGCGCGGCCCCGCGATCGACCCGATCCACGGCGCCGAGGCCGCCCGCAAGGTCGTGACGACATGGCACTGAACCTGTGGTGGATGCTCCTCGTCGCTCTCGGCGTGCTGGTCGCGGCGATCGTCGTCGGGGTGCTGCTCGGCATCCGGTCGAGGGTGCGGCCGGATGACCGCCCGGCCGCCCTCGTCTCACGCGCCGAGCGCCTGCGCAGCCTGCCGTCGTTCCGCACCGCGGTGCGACGGCGGATGACCCTGCTGTCGGGCATCGTCGCGCTCGGAGCCGTCGCCGTGCTGCTCGGCGGCGTCGTCGCCGCGCGCCCCATGGCGCCGAAGACCGTGCAGCCGGTGAACACCAGCCGCGACATCATGCTCTGCCTCGACGTGTCGGGGTCGATGTCGGAGGTCGACGTCGAGGTGCTGAGCGTGTTCGAAGAGCTGCTGAAGGGCTTCGAGGGCGAGCGGATCGGGCTCACGATCTTCAACAGCTCGCCGGTGCAGGTCTTCCCGCTCACCGACGACTACACGTTCGTGCGCGAGCAGCTGCAGAACGTGCGCGCCAGCTTCGACTACGTCGACGAGACACCGGAGCACTGGGTCGGCACGCTCAACGGACCCGGCGCCTCGCTGATCGGCGATGGACTCGCCGCGTGCACCATGCGCTTCGACCATGAGGACGACGAGCGCAGCCGGTCGGTGATCCTCGCGACCGACAACGAGCTGGCAGGAGCGTCGATCCTCACGATCGAGGAGGCCGCGCAGTACGCGAAGTCGAAGGGCGTGCGCGTCTTCGCGCTCAATCCCGTGCAGGGCAAGGACGCGCGGGTCAGCGCGCAGCTCTCGGATGCCGCCGCGCTCACGGGCGGGCAGTCGTACGCGCTGCGCGACACGACGACGGTCGGCGACATCATCTCCGAGATCCAGAAGCAGGAGGCGACGGCGCTGAAGGGGCAGGCGCAGGTGGTGCTCGTCGACAGCCCGAACCTGTGGATCGCGCTGATGCTCGTCGCCGTGCTCGGTTTCGTCGTGCTGCTGATCTTCGTGCGGGATGCCGGCCGTGCGCGAGACCCCGGAAGCGCTCGCGACGCCGGCGGCGCTCGGGATGCCGGTGAGGTG
Source organism: Microbacterium sp. OR21 (assembly GCF_047306785.1). Taxonomy (NCBI): domain Bacteria; kingdom Bacillati; phylum Actinomycetota; class Actinomycetes; order Micrococcales; family Microbacteriaceae; genus Microbacterium; species Microbacterium sp. OR21. Next base: position 78,435 of record NZ_JAZEXJ010000001.1, read on the forward strand.
CGCGCATGATCCTCCAGCCCGTCCTGCATCCGATCCTGCTGGCTCTGCTCTGCGCGGTGCCGGCGTTCTTCGTGATCCGCGCGCTCGTGCGCGGCCCGCAGCGCGGCCTCTGGGCGCTGCGCCTGGGCATGATCGTCGTCGTGTTCGCGATGCTGCTGCGCCCCGGCATCCCCGGCGGCAGCTCGCAGACCCTCGCGACCGACACCGATGTCGTGATCGTCGTCGACACGACCGCGAGCATCGTGGCCGAGGACTGGGCCGGGGGCCGGCCGCGCATCGAGGGCGTGCGCGCTGACGTGCAGGCCATCGTCGACGAGTACCCCGGCGCTCGTTTCGCGCTGATCAGCTTCGACGCGGCTGCGCAGCTGCGCCTGCCGCTGACGACGGATGCCACCGCGCTCATGTCGTCGCTCGACGTCATGCGGCCCGAGGTCACCGACCAGTCGCGCGGATCGACGATCGGCATCGCGAACCGGATGCTGGCCGACACCCTGTCGGCGGCGGCGAAGGCGTCGCCCGAACGCGCGCGCATGGTGTTCTACCTCGGCGACGGCGAGCAGACCGCCTCGCGCGAGCCGGAGTCGTTCGCATCGAGTGCGAAGTACGTCGACGGCGGCGCCGTGCTCGGCTACGGCACGACCGAGGGCGGCCCGATGAAGAAGACCACCGGGGCCGGCGCCGCGGCCGGCGGCTACATCGAATATCAGGGCGCACCCGCGATGTCGGTGATCGATGAGGACAATCTGCGCCAGGTGTCGGAGCAGCTCGGCGTCGAGTACCAGCACCGGACGGCGGATGCCGGGATCGAGCTGCCCGAGGCGCCGGGCAGCACCACCGACTACGCGGCCTCGGGCGAGGTGGGCAACGTCATCGAGCTGTACTGGATCGCCGCTCTTGTGCTGATCGTTCTGCTGGCCGTGGAGGTGGCGCTCGCGACGATGTCGATCGTGCGGCTGCGCGGACTCTCGACCGCCGCGCGACGCGAGAAGGGGTCGACCTCATGACCGCCCCCGCCAACGGCGATGCCGCTGCGGCCCTGCTCGCCGTGAACCGTCGGCGCCGCAGCATCCGGCGCTGGGTCGCCATCGCGACCCTGCCGCTCACCCTCGCCGCGCTGCTGCTCGTCGTCAAGCTGCTCAGCATGTACGCGTTCGCGCATACGTCGATCAGTTCGTTCGTCTCGGCGGAGTACGCCGAATCGGAGTCGGCCGCGCGCGGGCAGGACGTGCTGAACTGGTTCGAGCCCGTCAGGGCGCCGTACAACATCGGCACCGCTCTAGGCGGGGCCGACGAACTGGATGCGGCGCGGTCTGAGCTCGAGCGGGCGGTTCCGCTCGCGCAGGGCCTCGAGGTGTGCCCCGTGCTCATCAACCTCTCTCTCGTGGTCGAGCGGCAGGGCGATGCCGCACAGGCCGACGGCGATGCCGCGCAGGCGGCAGAGCTGTACGGCGAGGCGCTCGAGATCACCGTCGAGACGCCCGAGGAGTGCCGCAGCGACGAGGCGCAGCAGCAGTCTCCGCAGCCGGATCGCGACATGAGCGACACGCTCGACGAGAATCAGCAGCGTCAGCAGCAGAAGCGGCAGCAGAGTCAGCAGCCGCCCGAGCAGCCGCAGCAGCCCGAACAGGGCGAGGGCGAGCAGTCCGAGACCCCGCAGGACAAGCTCGACGACATCGAAGACCGCCTCAACCAGGGCGCCCAGGAGCGCGAGGACCAGCTCGGCGAGGGCCAGGGCGACGACGGTGACGGCGGCGGCGGAACGGACAAGCCGTGGTAGATCGTCAGCGCAGCAGGTACGTCGGCGGCGCCGAAGGCGCGCCGCCCCTTCCCCCGCCCGGCGGGTACGCGGGCGCCGCCCGTGCACGAGGAGGGCTGGATGCTGCGGCGGGCCTGCCCCAGGCATCCGGAGCCACCTACACCGACCCATCGGCGGTCGCACGGAAGCAGGGAGTCAACGCCCTCGGCCTGGCCGCCATCTCGGCGACGGCGATCTTCGCCGTGATCCTGCTGCTGCTTATGCTCGCCGGCGGCACCGACGCCCTCTACGGCGTCACGCTGCTCGTGCTGCAGCTGGCGATCGTCGGCCTGATCGTGGCGGCTCTGCTCACCCCGCGGGGCCGGATGCTGGGGGCGATCGCCCTCGCCGTCTCGCTCGTCTTCAACGTCGCGACGGTCGGCGCGATGGGTGCGCTGCAGTCCGCCGCGAATCAGGCGTACGACGGCACGAAGTCCGAACAGCAGCGGCACGAAGAGGCGTATCCGGCGGTGAAGGACCACTCGCCGCAGGATGCCCTGAGCGGCCCGTCTCTGGAGGAGGTGCAGGCCGAGGGCGATGCGCTGATGGCGGCGATCCGCACGCGGGTCAGCGAGCGCTTCGGCTACACGTGGGTGCAGAACGGCACGGCCGACGTCAGCCCCGAGCGCAACGGCTACGGCGGCGAGTCGATGCTGCAGAAGTACACGTCGACGGTGTGGACGACCGAGCAGCCGGTGCAGGACGACGCCCGCAAGCGCGAGGTCATGCAGGTGATCGGCGAGGTGCTCGTCGAGCGGGGCATGAGCGATCTGTACTCGCTGAACCAGGTCGGCACCGGCATCTCACCCGACATGGTCGCGAAGCTGTACGGCTCGACCGAGCCCGCCCGACAGCACACCTGGGAGTACTACAGCGACAGCTACCCCGACCCGATGCGCTTCTACGCCTACGCCTACGACCTGTCGAACGACCCGACCGGGGAGTTCCGCACGCAGCGCGAGGCGATCGCGACGCAGACCGGCGAGCCGCTCGAGGGCATCCAGCTCGTCGTCTTCGCCCGTCGCGTGCTGCCCGAGGGCGACCGCGTCGAGTTCGAGAAGCGCCTGCAGGAGTACCCGGGGTTCTGACGGACCGAACTCGGGCCCGCATACGGCTCGCGCCGGCCGTCGCTTCACCCTCCTACGGCAGCTCGTCCACCGGCACGTGCTCGTCGCCGGGCAGCTCCGGCTCGTCGATCGGCTTGAGGTCCTCGACCGCCGGACCTTCCAGCAGGGTGCCGTCGGCGGCGAAGCGCGAGCCGTGCAGCGGGCAGTCCCACGACCGCTCGGCGCTGTTCCACGACACGATGCCGCCGAGGTGCGTGCAGACGGCCGACAGCCGGCACGTCACTCCGTCGACGGTCGAGACTGCGGCCGGCTCCTTGTCCTCCGCACCGACGACGCCCTCGCCCTCGGCGGGCGGCTCGTCGGGCAGCGGGTGAAGGCTCCCCACCCATCCGGATGCCAGCTCGCCCGCCACCTGCGCGTTCGCGACGACGCTGTTCGCGACGTCCTTCGGCAGGGTGATGCGGTGGTGCAGCGTCTTCGCCCACGAGATGTTCCCGTCGAGGATGTCGGCGGTCATGCTCAGCGCGGCGGCGACCCCGTTGGTCATGCCCCACTTGTTGTACCCGGTGGCGAGCGCGACGTGCTTGCCGGTGCGCGGCATCCAGCCGACGAACGGCACCAGGTTCATCGACTGGTAGTCCTGCGCCGACCACGCGTGCGTGCGCACGGCACCGGGGAAGTGCTGCTGGGTCCACTGCTCGAGGTCGTCGACGAGGCGCTGCGTGTCGTCCTCCCGCCCGACGACGTGGCCGTTGCCGCCGACGAGCAGCAGCTCCTCGTCGCCGACCGGCGCGTCGGTCGGACCGCCGACCGGCGCGGTGCGCAGCGAGCGACCAGGGGAGTCGATCGAGAGGTACATGCCCTGCGGCAGTCGAGCGCCGGGCACGCGGTACGCCTGCGCGTACGAGCGCAACGGCTTCACCTTGGCGAAGTACAGACCGCGATCGAGAATCGGGATGCCGGTGGCCAGCACCACCGTGCCCGCCCACACCTCACCGAGCGAGGTGGTGACCCGGCTCGGCTCGCCCGTCTCGACATCCTTCACCCGCGCGCCCTCGACGATCATCGCTCCCCGCTCGCGCAGGTCTGCGGCGAGCGCGGCGAGCACGTCCATCGGATCGAACTGCGCCTGATCGGCCAGGCGCAGACCGCCGTGCGTCTCGAACGGCAGGTCGAGTGTGTGCACCCGCTCGACGTCGAGTCCGGCCTTGCGGCACGCCTCGTACTCGGCATCCAGCTTCTTCATCCCGTCGGCCGTACCCGCATACGTGTACGCGTCGCGCCGCTGCACGGCGACGCCGTGCTCGTCGAGGTAGCGCAGCATCCACGCCTGACCCTCGCGGTTGCCCTCGACGTACGCCTTGAGCACGTGGCTCGATCCGCGCGACAGGATGCCTGAGAGCACGCCGCCCTGCAGCAGGCTCAGCTTCGCCGTGGTGTTGCCGGTCGACACCGCGCCCACGAAGCGCGACTCGAACACGGCGACCGACAGGCCGGCACGGGCGAGAAGCAGCGCGGTGGTGAGTCCGGTGATGCCGGCGCCGGCGACCACCACGTCGTAGTGCGCGCCGGGTTCGAAGGTGTCGCAGGGGATGCGCTCACGCTGGTCGTCGAGCCACAGGGACGTCACGATGGTCTCCTTCGCTGGGGGCGGGGTGGGCCACCAGTACATCCCGGTGGGGCATCGACCGAAGGGGGCTTGACATCTGCGCCGCAGCGACGGGTGCGGGTGTCCTACGCTGGCATCTGGCCGCGCGCCGCGGACTTCGATCGATCAGGGAGATCACTTGCCCGAGCACACTCTTCTCGCCATCGACGCCGGACAGACGGGCATCAAGACCCGCCTGGTCGCGGCCGACGGAACGGCCCGGGAATGGCTGTTCCCCGGCGTGCTGACCGACCGACCCCTCACGCCGCAGCTCGCGGCCGTCGTCGCCGAGGTCGCTCGCGTCACAGACGAGGTGCCGTCGACCATCACCTTCGGCGTCTCGGGTCTCACCTCGGCCGACAGCGAGGCGGATGCCCTGCTGCAGCACCCCGATCTCGCCGACGTGCACCGCATCGTCGTCACCCACGACTCGGTCACGTCGTTCCTGGGTGTGCTCGGCGACCGTCAGGGCGGAGTGGTCGCCGCCGGAACCGGCGTCGTCACGCTCGGCGTCGGCCCCGAGCACTCGACCCGCGTCGACGGCTGGGGCTACATCATGGGCGATGCGGGCAGCGGATACTGGATCGGCCGCACGGCGCTGGATGCCGTGATGCGCGCGCACGACGGGCGCGGCCCCGCCACCACCCTCACGGCTGTCGTGCAGGAGCGCTGGCCCGACCTCGAGACCGCCTACGTGCCACTGCAGGCATCGGAGGACCGCGTGCGCACGGTGGCGTCGTTCGCCGCACCGACGGCACAGCACGCGGCATCCGGAGACGAGGTCGCGATCCGCATCTGCCGCGAGGCCGCGACCGAGCTGGCCACCGCGGTGCTCGCCGCGCTGCGCGTCACCGACGCACCTGCCGACGCCGCCGTCGGCGCTATCGGCGGGGTGTTCGGGTCGGACCTCATCCGCTCCGCCTTCGAGAGCGCCGTGCGCGCCGAGCGACCGGATGCCCGTTTCGTGCCGCCCGCGGGATCCGGCCTCGACGGCGCGGTGGCGCTGGCGCAGCTCGGCCCCGCGCATCCGCTCCGCGAGCGCTTAGTGGAGCGCGTGCGCTGACCGACAGAGCGAGTCTGTCTCCGTCGGACATGGATCGGGACATCTGGCGGACGGCCGAGGGCCTGTCCCGCAGGAGCACTGCTGAATCCCGGTCAGAGCCCGCTCACCACTCCGCGACAGAGATGGACAGGTGCGCATCGAGGGCCTGGATGCACGCGCGCGGATGTCCTACGATGACATTCAGCGGCGACCATGCCGCCCGTGCACTTCAGGAGAGCCCATGAACCCCGACCTCCTGGCGATCGACGCCGGTCAGACCGGCAGCAAGCTGCGCCTGCGCTGGAGCGACGGCGCCACACGTGAAGACGTGGTCGCCGGTGTGCTCACCGACCGGGCGCTCGTGCCCCAGCTCGCCGAGATTATCGAGAAGGCCGCCCACGTCGCCGGCGCGCCCGGCATCGTGTCGATCGGGCTCAGCGGACTCACCGACGCCGACACCACCGCGGGCGACTTGATGCGCCGTCCTGGTCTCGGTGGAGTCCAGCGCCTGCTCGTCGCGCACGACTCGATCACATCGTTCCTCGGGGTGCTCGGCGATCAGCCGGGCGCCGTCATCGCCGTCGGCACCGGCGTCGTCACCCTCGGGGTGGGGCCCCGCAGCGCTCTTCGGGTCGACGGCTGGGGCAACATCATGGGAGACGCGGGCAGCGGCTACTGGATCGGCCGCCAGGCACTCGACGCCGTGATGCGGGCCCACGACCGCCGCGGACCCGCCACCGGCCTGACCGACGTCGTGCGCGAGCGCTGGCCCGACCTCGAGGCCGCCTACTTCTCTCTGCAGAACGCGCCCGACCGCGTGCGCATCGTCGCGTCGTTCGCCCGCACGACGGCTGAGCTCGCCGCCGCCGGCGACGCCATCGCGCACGGCATCTGCCTCGCCGCGGCCGACGAGCTCGCACTGTCGGTGGTCACCGCCCTGCACGAGACGGATGCCCCGCACGACGCGGCCGTCGGCGCCACCGGAAGCGTGCTGCAGTCGACGCTCATCCATGACGCGTTCACGCAGAGCGTGCTCGCGGCCCGTCCCGGCTCGCGCTTCGTACCCGCCGCGGGCACCGGACTCGACGGCGCCGCCGCACTCGCAGACCTCTCGCCTCAGCATCCGCTCCGCCACAGCCTCGCCGAGGTGACGCGCGAACCGGAGCTCGTCCCGATCGGAGCCGCCTCATGACGACCCCCCTGTTCCTCGAGATCGACAACGCTCCGCGCGACTACGCCTGGGGCCTCGTCGACGGCGTCGCACATGTGCGCGGCACGGCGCCCACCGGGCGCAAGGAGGCCGAGCTGTGGCTCGGCGCGCACCCGGCAGCCCCGAGCCGGGTCGTCGGCGACGCGCCCTGGCAGACGCTCGACGAGTGGGAGCGCGAGACCGGTGAGGCCCTGCCGTTCCTGCTCAAGGTGCTGTGCGCGGCAGAGCCGCTGTCGCTGCAGGCGCACCCGAGCACCGCTCAGGCTCAGGAGGGCTTCGAGCGCGAGAACGCCCTCGGCATCCCCCTCGACGCCCCGCACCGCAACTACCGCGACCCGCACGCCAAGCCCGAGATGATCGTCGCCCTGCACGACGGGTTCGAGGCGCTGTGCGGATTCCGTCCCGTCGCCGATGTGCAGGCCGACCTGCAGGCGCTGGCCGAGCTGATCGACGGCGACGCCGACGCGTCGGCCGCGCTGTCGACCTGGCAGCAGCACCTGGCCGGCGCCGACGGCATCCGGCACGCATTCCTGTGGCTGCTGTCGGGTGACGAGAGCCTGCCTGCGCTTGTCGCGGCCGTCACCGAAGCCGCGACTCGGGATGCTCGTCTCGCCCTCCTCGCGCGCATCGCCGAGGCGCACCCCGCCGACCCCGGAATCCTCGGCGCGCTCATGCTGCAGCACATCACCCTGCGCGCCGGCGAGGCGCTGTGGCTGCCCGCCGGCAACATCCACGCGTACCTGCGCGGCTCGGGCATCGAGCTGATGGGTCCGAGCGACAACGTCATGCGCGGCGGCCTCACCGGCAAGCACATCGACACCGTCGAACTGGACCGGGTGCTCGATGCGCGTGAAGGCGGAGACGCACGTCTGGTGCCCGAGGTCGTGTCCGACGGCATCCGCGTCTTCCGGCCGGCCGGGCGCGGCACCCCCGACGACCCCGGGTTCGAGCTCTACGCCGTCGCGTCCGACGGTGAGATCGCGTTCGACGGCGCGGCCATCGCCCTGGCCACCGACGGAGAGTTCGAACTGGCATCCGAAGACGAGCGCATCGCGGTGCCGCGCGGCCGCGCCGTGCTGATCTCACGGGCGGCCGCGGTGAAGGTCTCGGGCGCCGGGCGCCTCTTCATCGCCGCGGGCTGATCGACGGCCTACGACGAGGGGCTCCGTTCCTGATGGTACGGAGCCCCTCGTCGTGCAGCGCCCGGTCAGACGACTGTCAGGTGCAGCAGGATCGCCTGCGCCGGCCACAGCGTCGGCAGCTGCAGCCCGATCTCGCGCAGCACGCGCCCGCTCGCCTCGAACTCGCCGGCTGAGAGCCAGCCCGGCGTGACCCAGCCCCACTCGGCCTTGCCGACCGCGTCAAGCACGCGGCCGCGGTAGCGCCGATCGGGGTCGAGGCCGTCGAGCTGCACCCGCTCGGTCAGCGCCTCTCGTAGCGCGGCCACGGTCGAGAACGTCCAGACGGCCTCGCTGCGGTCGACGGCCACGACTCCGCGCACGCGCAGGGCGGGGTCGAGGACGTCGGGGTGCACGACCTCGCCGCTGTGCAGCACCGGTCGCAGCTGCTTGTAGATGGAGGTGAAGGCCGTGATCTGCTCGAACTCGTCGTCGCTGCAGTCGAGCAGGTTCCATTCGAACCCCGCCGACCCCTGCAGTGAGGTGATGATGCGGTACGACAGGTCGAGTACGCGGCCCGACGAGTGCGCGGGCGAGGGACCCACGTGGGCCCCGATCAGCTCGGGCGGCAGCAGCAGCTCGGTCCAGCGCTGGATGTCGTGCCGCTCGATCGCATCGTTCGAATCCGACGCCCACACGCGGTCGGTGTGCTGCAGCACGCCGAGGTCGCTTCTGGCGCCGCCCGACGAGCACGACTCGATCTCGATGCCGGGGTGGTCGGCTCTGATCCGCTGCATCAGCCGGTACGCCGCCAGCGTCTGCGCGTGCGTGCCAGGGCGGCCCTCGTGCAGGGCCTCGACGAGGTCCCGGTTGTGATCCCACTTGATGAACTCGATGCCGAGCGCGGCGATCAGCTCCGACATCCGTGCGCGCAGGTGCTCGAACGCCTCGGGGTTCGCGAGATCGAGCACATACTGCGTGCGCCACGACAGCCCTTCGGGGCTGGGCACCGAGGCCGGGTTCCCGAGAATCCACTCCGGATGCCGGCGCGCGAGGTCAGAGTCGAGATTGATCATCTCGGGCTCGAACCACAGACCGAACTGCATGCCGAGTTCGTGCACGAGCTGAGAGAGAGGCTCGAGGCCCTCGGGCCATGTCTCGCGGTCGACGATCCAGTCGCCGAGGCCCGCGGTGTCATCGCGTCTGGCCGGGAACCAGCCGTCATCGAGCACGAAGCGCTCGACGCCGGCCTCGGCGGCACGTCTGGCGAGACGCTCGAGCGTCTGGGGCACGTGGTCGAAGTAGACCGCCTCCCACGTGTTCAGCACCGCAGGGCGCGGGGTGGTGGGGTGGCTCTCGCGCGAGCGCATCCAGGCGTGGAATCGACGTGAGATGCCGTCGAGCCCGGCTTCCGACCAGGCGAAGTACGCGACGGGGCTGCGGTAGCTTCCGCCCGCCGGGAGGCGGATCTCGGTCGGGCGCAGCAGCTCTCCGGCGCCGATCATCGTGACGTGCTCCGTCATGCGGTCGACGCGATACGTGAGGTCACCGCTCCAGCCGAGGTGCACGGCCCAGATCTCGCCCGTGCGATTACGCGGTGCGCCGACGCTCGCCACAGCGACCCACGGGGCGTCGTGACCACCACGGCCACGGCGCGATTCGCGCAGCGTCGGCCCCGAAGGCATGTCGTACGTGGTGGGCTGCTTCTCGCCGGTCCACCGACCGCCGAAGGTGGTCAGCTTCTCGGCCCTCTTGGGCACCGGGAGGATGGCGTCGAGCCGTGCGACATCGAGGTGGCCGTCGCCGTCGTTGCGCAGCTCGTGCTCGACCAGCACCAGTCCGCCCTCGGCGATCTGCACCGATGAACGCAGCACGAGGCCTGCGCTCTCATCGCGGGCGTCGAAGACCAGCCCGCTCTCGAGTTCATCGACGCCGTGAACCCGCCATCGTGGGAAGACGGGCAGGCCGTCACGCGTGACCAGCAGCCCCGGAGTGCCGGCCCAGCCGTCGGCCTCCTGCGGCACGATCGGCACGCTCCAGGCGGCGTCGAGCGTACCGGGCGCGGTCTGGCGTGAGGTGATCAGATCGAGCTCGGCGGCAGCGATCGTCTCCACCCCGAGGTCGGCGCCCCAGTGCGCGATCGAGGGCAGACGCTCGTCAGCGAGGCGGAGGGCGACGGCCACGCCGTCACGGCGCAGCATCCGTATGTCGTCGTTCATAAAACTCCAGCGTTCAGTGGTTTCGGGGATTCAGCGGGCCCTCACGGCCTCGATCTCGTGGTGGCCCTCGGAGAAGTGGAGATTCAAGCCCCGCACGTCGCCCAGCAGCGCCAGGCAGTCGGCCGGCAGGCTGGTCAGGTCGATCGCGACGGTGCCGGCGCTCTCGGTCCAGCCGCTCTGCGTTGTCTCGCACCAGGTCCAGTCGGGCCCGAGCTGCAGCGCCGCCTTCGTGTCGAGCCCGCTGGTCTTCGACACGTCGATCAGCAGCTGCGTGCGCTCGCTCAGGTCGACGCCGCCCGTCCAGCTCAGCCAGTTGCCGCCGGCTCCGGGGTCGACGCGCAGCACGCCGTCGCCCGCCGTGGCCGCGCCGCCGTTGGTCTCCCACGAGGCGATCGTCCAGCCCTGCGCGCCGCTGCCGAAGTCGGCGAGCGTCACCCCGGCGGATGCGGTGATGAACGCGTCGGTGCGGTGCAGCCAGCGGGCGATGTCGGCGCGGTCGATCTGCGCGTTCACGCCGAACTTCGTCGCCGACTGCGGAGCGACGATGCCCTGCTCGACCGCCCATGACAGCGCGTCGGCCGAACGGGCCGGCACATCCGAGAACCGCTGCGCTGCCGTCGGCTTCGGTGCGCCCGCCAGTCTCCACAGCGCCTCCGCCACCGCGAGCCGCTTCGTGGTCGCCGGCGCCCCGGCATCCGCCCGGTACGCCGCGAAGATCTCGGCGGCCTCGGCCCGCTTCAGCGCACGCTGCGGGTGGAAGGCGCCGTTGCGGTCGCCGAGATCGAGCACGGTGTCGTGCAGCCACACGATCGCATCGTGATCGGCGCTGTCGCGCGGCACGTCGCGGTACACCGGCGCCGGCGGTGTGCCGGGCACCGCGCGCAGCTCGTCGAGCACGAGCGACCCGCTCGTGGCCCCGCCGTCGACGGCGTTGACGTAGATGTTGAACTGCGTGGTCTGCGCCCGCATCTCGGGAGTGAGGCGGGCGTCGGCGTGCGCGGTGTCCCACGGGGCGGGGCGCCAGTCGGCGAACGGGATGCGCACGAGCGACGGCTCATCGCCGCTGAGTGACGGGTACGCCTCGAAGGCGATGCCGCCGGCCGAGATCTGCAGCACGAGCTTGTTTCCCGAGGCATCCGGGTCGATCCACGCCTCGAACTCCTCGAAGGCCGACCAATCGACGCTCAGCTGCTTGCCGACACCGGTGTACGACTGGGTCGCGAACGAGTAGCCGAGCCGCAGGGCCTTGTCGCCGCCGCCCACCGCGCCGTCGGCGGCGCGCTGCAGCGACATGGTGTTGGCGCCGTACTGCACGAACTCACTCTGCAGCGCGGTGTCGTCACCGTAGCCCTCGAAGTCGTCTACGACGCCGGGTGCCAGCACAGGCCGCTCTCCGAGGATCACGGCCGAGGTGGCCGAATCGATCTGCTCGCCCGCGGCCGAGACATGCAGGGTGAGCTCCCGGGTCGAGTTGTCGCGCAGCGCCGCGGGGATGCTCCACTCGCCCGTCCACCACAGGGATCCGCCCTGAGGAGCGGACAGCTCGATCGACTGGTCGGTGCCGGCGACCGTGACGTGCACGCGGTCGACGCCCTCGAATTTCTGCACCGACGCCCGCAGCACAGTGCTCTCGCCCGCGACTCGCGCGCCGCCGGCCGGCGAGGCCAGGTGCGCGACGGGCGCCTCGGGAACGACCTCCACCTGACGGTCGAAGACGCCGTCGAGGTCGCTCGCGAACAGCGTGTACGAGTCGGCGTGATACCCGAGGAAGTCGGGCAGCATCTCGCCCTCGGTCGGCGTATACGGCGTGGTCGCGCCACCGAAGTTCGCCCAGGTCATCATGAACGTCGTGCGCGCGGCATCCGGATCCGCCTTGATGGCGCCCAGCACATCCTCGTACCAGTGCGGGTTGGGGTTCTCGCCGTCGGGGCGGATGCCGCCGGTTATGCCGAACTCGGTGAACGCGCTCACCTTGCCGCGCTCGTCGGCAAGACGGGCGAGCATGCCGAGGTCGTCGGTCAGCCCGTCGAGGAACGCGGTCGACGCCTTCTCGTCATACGTGTCGTAGCCGAGCACGTCGATGAACTCGTCGCCCGGGTAGGTGCGCAGGTACAGCTCGGCGTCGCCGCCGAAGCCGCCGCCTGGCGAGAAGGCGTAGAGCAGGTTGTGCACGTCCTTCACGTCGCGCAGATACTCGACCGTGAAGCGGTACAGCTCGGCGTACTCGCCGGGGGTGCCGAACGCCGCGCCCCACCAGAACCACGATCCGGCGTTCTCGTGCCACGGGCGGAAGATCACCGGCACCAGGTCGCCGCTCTCGTCGACGGCCGATGTCGCGGCGAGCGCGATGTCGTCGAGGTAGGCGGTGAGCTCGGCGTGCTTCGCTCCGCCGGGCAGCACCGAGCGCAGCGCGTCGCCGGAGGTGTCGTAGAAGTCGCCGCCGGTGGCGAAGTTCTCGATGTGCGCGCTGAGGGTGACGATGCCGCCCTGCGCATCGGCCTCGACGAACGACTGCCCGAGCCGGCGCGCGTTGACCTCGCGGCTCGCATCCGCCTCACCTGGGCGCTCGCGGCCCTCGATGATGAGGGTGTCGAAGCCGAAGACCGCCGGATAGTCGCCCGTCGCGGCCTTCACGTCGGACGACGTGCCATCGCGCTGCTCGAACGTCTCGCCGTAATCGGTGGTGTGCTGGTGGCCGAACAGGATGCCTTCGCCGCGCACGTCTCGCAGGTACGAGAACAGGCTGCGGGTCTCGGCGGTCGCCTCGTCGTCGACCAGGTCGACCGGGGCGGACGTCGCCGGCGCCGCCGCTGTCGGCTGCGCGGCAGCCGGGGTGGCGGTGGCGGATGCCGGCGCGGCCAGCGCTGCGAGGAGCGCTGCCGCACCGGCCAAGGCGGTGAAGCGGATACTGCGATTCATCGTCGAATCTCCTTGATCGGGGTGTGTGCGAACCGTCGGTTCAGCCGGTCGTGCGCTCCCGGTACGCGTCGCGCAGGAACGCGCCGGCGGGCTTGCCGTACGGGCAGTAGTCGTCGTTCGCGGAGGCGTCGGCCTCCGCGAACAGCGCGGGCGGCCAGTCCCAGAGCATGAAGCCGCGCATCCAGGGCCGGCGGTCGCAGGCGTCGAACATGGCACGGTAGTAGCGCAGCTGCTCGGCACCGGACGGCTCGCCGGGCAGGCTCCAGTCGTTGGGCTTGTCTGCCGAGCCGGTGCGCGACGGGCATCCGGCCTCCATGAAGAAGAACGGCTTGCCGGACGCCTCGACGACCTTCTCGATGCGGTCGAGCTCGGCATCCCACCGGTCGATCGGGTAGTACCCGCTCGAGGTGATCACGTCGACCGCGTCCCACCAGGTGACGTGGTCCTCCTGGTACTTGTCGCAGTTGTAGGTGACGACGCCCGAGTACACCTCGCGCACGTCGGCGATCAGTGCACGCCACTCGGCCTCACGGCCGTCGGCGCGCACCATCTCGCACCCCACGCAGAGCATCTCGCAGCCCTCCGCCTCGGCGAGACGGGCGGCATGCAGGATGAACTCCCGGTACGACGCGAACCAGTCGCCCCAGCTGGGCTCGCCGGGCACGTCCCAGTCGAAGAAGCCGATGTAGGCGCGCCAGGTGCCGTCGCTGACGTTCACGACCGGCTTGAGGCACACCTTCAGCCCGTGCGACTTCGCCTCGCGGATCGCCCAGACGATCTCGTCCTCGCTGACCGTCGGCGCCTGATCCCACGGCATCTCGGTCGACTGCGCGGTGGGCTGCTCGATGGCGTAGGCGATGGCGGTCCAGTTGACGGCGTGATCGGCCATCGCGGCGATGGAGGCGGACGCCTGGGGTGTCGCCCACGTGCCGCGGATGCCCGTCCACCCCCACGTCATGCCGGCGATGTAGTCGTTCATCGTACGACCAGCTCGTTCGCCGTGCGGACGACCTCGGGGGCGAGCAGCGCCGCGGGGTCGGCGTCGGCGGGGTGGCGCACGGTGAACGCGGCCGTCTCGCCAGGCAGCAGGGTGATCAGACCCTCGTGGGTGACGGCGTCGGGGTGGGCACGGTCGACCAGCAGCGTGAGGTCCTTGAGCAGGTTCTGCGCGGTGATGCGCACCTGGGTGCCACCCTCGACGGGCACGAGCTCAGTGGTGTACTGCGCCGCGACCAGCTGCGAGTCGCGCGGCTCGACGAAGAAGCGCACTCCGCGCACGCCGCCGGCCTCGGCCACGACGAGCTCACCGCCCGCATCGACGGCGGTCGCGACGCCGGCATCCGCCGGCACCTCGAGCGATCCGCGCGAAGCGACCGTGAACGGCACCCGGCGGGTCGCCCGAGCCTCGCCGTCGAACCCGATGCGGCGCACGACCAGCTCGCCTGACCACGGCTCGGCCGTGTCGTTGCCGAGCACGGCGGCAAGCCCGTCCTCGCGCGGCTGCAGCGAGATGACCCGCGGCGCGAACGCGCTCTTCAACGCGAACCAGAGCGGCTTGAGCCGCTCGTCGCCGTCGACCGCGGACCACGAGGTCACCGGCCAGCAGTCGTTGAGCTGCCAGACGATTGAGCCGGAATTGAGCGGTGCGAGCGAGCGGAAGTGCTCGAGCGCGAAGCGCACGGCCTCGGCCTGGTTCAACTGCATGGCCCAGTGCCAGCCCGACATGTCCGACGGCATGCGGTAGTGCGGCAGCAGGCCGCGGGTGAGCTTGTCGTTGCCGGCGTCAGCCTTCTGGTGCACGAGCATGCCGGGCGACTCTGGGGTGAGCGGGGCGTCGGAGATGCTGCGGGTGAGCGTGGTCCACGTCGCAGGTCCCTGCCATCCGAACTCCGCCACGAAGCGCGGACGGTGATCGAGGTACGTCGGGTAGTCCTGCCGGTTCCACTGCTCCCACAGGTGCATGGTGCCGTGTGCCTCATCGTTGGGATGCTGACCGTGCGGGCTGAACGGGCTGCCGTGCGAGTACGGCACGTGCGGAGCGAGCTCGTCGACCAGCTGCGGGAAGAGCTCGTGGTAGTAGTACGCGCCCCAGGTCTTGCCGTCCAGGTGCTCCTTCCAGCCCCAGTCCTCGTAACCCCACACGTTCTCGTTGTTACCGGTGAGCAGCACGAGCGAGGCGTGCGACGAAAGGCGCACGATCTGCTCGCGGGCCTCGGCCTCGATCTCGCCGCGCAGCGGCTCGTCCTCGGGATAGGCGGCGCAGGCGAACAGGAAGTCCTGCCAGCTCAACAGGCCCAGCTCGTCGCAGAGATCGTAGAAGTCCTCAGACTCGTAGATGCCGCCACCCCACACGCGAATGAGGTTGAGGTTGGCATCCAGCGCCTGGTGCATCCGCCGCTCGAGACGGGCGCGGTCGACGCGCGAGGTGAGCGCGTCGTCGGGGATCCAGTTGACGCCCTTCACGTACACCGGCTGGTCGTTCACGACCAGCGTGAACGGAGTGCCGTCGGCATCCGGCTCGTTGTTCCACCGCACCGAGCGGAAGCCGATCCGGCGGCTCGCCGCGGCGACCGCATCGCCGCCAGCGCCGAGCGTCACCTCAAGCGCGTACAGCGGCTGCGCGCCGTATCCAGCCGGCCACCACAGCTCCGCGGCAGGTGCGACAACAGCGAGGCATGTGCGGTCGACACCCGGGGGAATTATGGCGGATGCTGTGGCGTCGGCGACAGCGGCATTCACCTGCAGTTCGACCTCCGACGCCGAGCTCTCGCGCTCGACAACCACCTCGATCTCGGCGCGGCCGCCTTTCGCACCGGATGCCGCGGGCGCGGCGTTCACGCGCAGCTCGGCGATGCGCGCGACCGACCACGACTCCAGGCGGACGGGGCGCCAGATGCCGCTGGTGAAGGTTGCGATGCCCCAGTCCCACCCGAAGCTCGCGGCCGATTTGCGGATCGCCTCATAGGGCAGCGGATAGGGTCGGGGGCGCGCGCCGTACTCCATGCTCTTTTCGTTGGCGTAGCGCACAGGAGACCGGAACGCGACGACGAGGCTGTTCTCGCCCTCGATGAGGTGCTCGCGCACGTCGACGCGGTATGTGCGGTGCTGGTTGGCCGCCTCGAGGATCACCCTGCCGTTGAGCGTGACCGTCGCGACGGTGTCGAGCCCTTCGAAGACGAGGTCGTGACGCGCGTGGCCGTCGGCGTTCCAGGTGAACGTCGTGGAGTACGTCCAATCGACGAGGCCGATCCACTTGAGCAAAGCCTCGTTGTCGTCGAGGTAGGGGTCGGGGATCAGGTCGGCGGCGAGCAGGTCAGTGTGGACGCAGCCGGGGACGGTAGCCGGCACGGCGTCCGGCAGCGCGAAGGCGTCAGGGACGGGACCCGATGCTGCATTAAGCGTCCATTCGGTGTGCAGCGGGGTGCTGACAGGCGCAAGCGCGACGGTAGGGGCGATGTCGATGCTCATTTCACGGCTCCGGCGATGAGGCCCCGGTAGATCCACTTCTGCAGCAGCAGGAAGGCGACCAGGGAGGGGATGATGACGAGCAGCGTTCCGGCAGCGATGACTTCCCACTGCGTGTTGGTAGTGCTCTTGAAGTTGAACAGCGTCGTCGAGACGAGACCCTCGGACGGCAGGTAGAGGAACGGAGTGTAGAACTCGTTGTATATGCCGATGCCCTTAATGATCATCACGGTGGCGATAGCCGGCTTCAGAAGCGGGAGGATGACCCGCCAGTAGATCGTCCACCGGTTGGCACCGTCGAGCATGGCCGCCTCGTCGAGCGAGATGGGGATGGATGCCATGAACTGCATGAACAGGTAGATGGCGATGATGTCGGTGCCGGTGAACAGCAGGATCAGTGCGGCTTTGGTGTCATAGAGACCCAGACCGTTGATGAGCTGGAACGTGGCGACCTGGCTGGTGACGGACGGCACCAGCGTGGCGATCATGAACAACGCGATCACGAGCGTCTTGCCCCGGAAGGTGAAGCGGTCGAGCGCGTAGGCCGCCATGCTGCCGACGAAGATCGTGCCGGCCAGGGACACCGTCAGCACGATGAGCGTGTTCACAAACCCCTCGAGCATCGCCCCCTGCACAAACGCCGTCGAGAAATTCTCGAAGTTCAGCCAGTTCTCCGGCGGGGTCAGCGCACCGCTGCGCGCATACTCTCTGCCGTCTTTGAAGCTGGCGAACAGGATCGCCACCATCGGGAGCAGAGTGCAGAACGCTGCGAGCAGCAGGCTGGCGTACTTCGCGGTCTTGGCTCCGGCCACCCTGGCGCGAATGGCACCCATGCTGGGGGCGGTCCTCGCGTGCGTCACCGTGGTCATGACAGGTCCACCTTCTCGTCGGGGAAGAGCTTGCGCTGGATCCAGGTGACCAGCAGCACGATCACCAGCAGCACCACGGCCATCGCGGAGGCGAGGCCCACGTGGCTGAACACGAAGGCCTCCTGAACCGTCTTGATAACGAAGGTGGCCGTGCCGTTCGCGCCGCCGGTCATGATGAACGGCGTCTCGAAGGCCGACAGCGAGCCGGAGATCGCGAGGATCAAGCTGAGCGCGACGACCCGGCGGATGCCGGGGAAGATGATCGCCCAGAACTGCTGCCACTTCGATGCGCCGTCGATGTCGGCGGCTTCGAAGAGCTCGCTGGGGATCGACTGGATCGCGCCGAGGAACAGCACGAAGTTGAGGCCGGTGTAGCGCCACACGGAGGTGCTCGCGAGCGACCAGTTGGCCACATCAGGGTCACCGAGCCAGTGCGGCGGGTCGGTCACGCCGAACCAGCTGAGCACGATGTCGAGCGAGCCGTCGGGTGCGAACACGTACTGGAACATGAACGCGATCGCGACGCCGTTGATCAGGTACGGGAAGAACAGCACGCCGCGGAACAGGTTCGAGAAGCGGGTGCTGAAGCTGAGGATCGCAGCGAAGTACAGGGCCAGGCCCATCTGCACGAACGTCGCGGCGAAGTAGTAGAGGCTGACGAAGAAGACCTGGAAGATCTCGGGCCGGGTGAACACCGCGACGAAGTTCTCGACGCCGATGAAGTTCTTCTCGAGGTCGACGCCGTCCCAGTCGGTGACGCTGAAGTACAGCAGGTTCAGCGCCGGCCAGTAGGTCAGCAGCAGAAGCAGCCCGACGGCGGCCGCCAGGAACAGCCACGGGGTGAGGGTGGTCAGCATCCGCCGTCGTCCGGCCGGGCGCCGCCGCTGGGGGCGGCGCCCTTCCGTGACGACGAGGGCCGTCTGATCCGCCACGGCGGTATCGGGTGTCGTGAGGGCCATCGTCAGTGCTTCCTGCTGCGCTCGATCAGTTCTTGTTCTTCTCGACGGCCGCAGCCCAGCGCTTGTTCAGCTCGTCGAAGTAGCTGTCCTTGTCGCCGTCGGCGGCGCCGCGGGCGATGTCGACGAGCTTCTGGCGGTACACCTGGCCGTACAGGTCGATCTGCGCGTCGTTCGAGGTGTCGCTGAGCAGGCTCTCTTTGCCCTCGGGTGCCGCGGCCGGCTCGATGAGGGTGACGCCCGCCTCTTCGAGACCGCTGAGGTTGGCCGGCAGGTCGGCCGACTTCAGGGTCGAGACCATGCCCTGGTCGTCGGTGTAGCCCGACTCCTCCGTGAAGAACTCGATCCACGCCAGTGCGGCGGCCTTGTTCTTGGAGTGCTTGCTGATGGCGTAGCCGTAGTCGCCGTCGTTGGTGGCGTACTGCTTGCCGTCGACGTTCGCCGGCCATGCCATGTAGCCGATGTCATCGGGCGATGCGCCCGCCTTCTCGGCTGCGGCCTGCATCTGAGAGATCGCCCACGAGCCGAGCACCATCGTGCCGATCTTGCCGCTGCCGAACTCGGTCTTCGAGCTCTCCCAGTCGGTTGTGAGCGGGTCGGGCTCGGTCAGGCCGGCCTCGACGGAGTCGAACAGCAGCGAGTCGATGGCGTAGATGTCGGTGCCCTCGGTCCACGGCGCCTTGTCCTCGGCCATGTGGATCGCGGCGTCGGGGTCGTTCGTGATGGCGCCGAGGCTGCCCATACCCTGTGACAGCGGCCAGCCGTCCTTGTAGTTCGTGTAGAGCGGGATGGCGTCGGTGTTGTCCTTGATCTTCTCCAGCGCATCAAGCCACTCGTCGGCGGAGGTGGGCAGCTCCGCGATGCCTGCTTCTTCGAAGACCTTCTTGTTGTAGAGCACGCCGTTCGCGTTGCCGCCCGAGGCGATTGCGTACTGGGTGCCGTCGTAGCTGTGCTTCGCGGTGTAGCGGTACTTCTCGGCGAAGTCCGCGGTCTTGCCGAGTGGCTCGAAGAACTGCGCGAACTGGCCGGGCTTCACGGCCGAAGGGATGGCGAGCACGTCGCCGTACTTGTTGCCGTTGAGGCGGGTCTTGATCGAGTTCTCGTAGTCGTTGACTCCCTCGAACTCGACCTTCACGCCCGGGTGCTTCTTGGCGAACGCCTTGGCGTAGGCGTCGAACGTGCCGTCTGAGACGAGGTCGGTGCGATTGGTGAGCACCTTGATGCTGCCCTTCACCTCGCCGTCGATCGAGTTGCCGGGGTCGTTCGCGCCCGTGGACGAGCATCCGCTCAGTACCACGGCCGCGGCGGCGAGCACTGCGACGACAGCCGCTGCCTTCTTTGCCATGTGTGCACTCCTTGTCGGTTCACCCTTGAACTGGGGCGCCTCCCCCTCGGGTGGCTGCGGTGTCAGAGTATGCACGAACGCGCTGCCTTTGCAACTAAATGTCTTGGCTGTCTAGATCGCTGGCTGAATCGATTGAGTGCTCAGATCGTCGATTTTTCAAGGGTTTCTACGGGGATCGCGACGAACAAACTCAACTAATGTCTACTGAATGTCTTTCGACAGACACGCGGTTCCGCCGCCTGCTAGGCTCGACCAGGTCACACACCGCGAAGGAGCCGGGATGTCAGTGCAGCCGAGGGCGACGCTCGATGATGTCGCGCGCCTGGCCGGGGTGAGCTCCAAGACGGTGTCGCGCGTCTACACGCACCGAGACATGGTCTCGGCAGAGACGGCCGAGCGGGTGCTCGCGGCAGCCCGACGCCTGCGCTTCCGGCCGAACACCCTCGCACGCAACCTGCGCAGGGGCGGCGCATCGCGAACCATCGGCTTCGTCATGGGCGATCTCGCGAACCCCTTCTACTACAAGGTCGCAGCCGGTCTCGAAGAAGAGCTCAGCCGTCACGGATACGCCCTGCTCGTCGCCACGACCGACGACACTGTCGACGGCGAAGAGCGCGTGGTCGACGCACTGCTCGCCCAGCGCATCGGCGCTCTGCTGATCATCCCCGTGTCAGACGACCAGGCCTATCTCGAGGGCGAGCGCCAGCTCGGCACCCCCGTGATCGCGATCGACAGGCCCGCCCGCAACCTCGTCGCCGACTCGATCGTGCTCGAGAACCAGCGGGGCGCCTACGAGGCGGCCTCGCGGCTGCTGCAGCTGGGCCACCGCCGCATCGCGTACCTCTGCAACCCGGCAGACGTGTACACGCAGGTCGAGCGCCTGCGTGGCTATCGTGCCGCCATGGCAGAGCATGGGGTCGACGAGACGGCATCCCTCGAGTATCTGGTCGACGACCGCGACGTTCCCGCCGAGCAGACCGTTACCGCCGCCCTCGACGCCGCCGAGCCGCCCACCGCCCTGATCACCGGCAACAACCGCATGACGATCGGCGCACTGCGTGCCTTCCGCGCGCGCCCCGACCGGCCGGAGCCTGCGCTGATCGGCTTCGACGACTTCGACACCGCCGACGTGCTGGGCGTCAGCGTCGTCTCGTACGACCCGCAGGAGCTCGGGCGCCAGGCGGCGCGACTGACACTCGAGAGAGTGGCCGAGCCCACCGGTTTCACCCGGCAGATCGAGCTGCCCACCTGGCTCGTCGAACGCGGCACAGGAGAGAGGCCACCCGCCGATGCCACGCGATAAGAACGAGAGCCCCGCACCCAGGTCATCGGTCACGATCGCCGAGATCGCCGAGCGTGCCGGCGTCTCGCCGGGTGCGGTCTCGTTCGCGCTCAACGGACGCAGGGGCGTGTCCGAGAGCACCCGCGCACGCATCCTGCTCGTTGCAGACGAACTGGGGTGGATGCCGGGAACGGCCGCGAAGGCGCTCGCAGTGAAGAAGTCCAACAGCTTCGGGCTCGTGCTCGCCCGCGACCCCGACAACCTCGGCGTCGAGTCGTTCTACATGCAATTCCTCGCCGGCATGGAGCGAGAGCTCGCGCCGCGCAATCACGCTCTGCTGCTGCAGATGGCCCCCGACACCGCCAGCGAGCTGAAGACCCTGCGTCGCTGGCGCACCACGCGCCGGGTCGACGCGCTGCTGCTCATGGACATCAGAGTCGACGACCCCCGCGTGGCGTACTTCACCGAGCACAGCGAGTTCCCCTCTCTGGCAGTCGGCGATCCGAGCTCCGCACCGGGACTCACGACCGTGTGGACCGACGACGCCGAAGCCCAGCGCGAGGCGGTGCGCGCACTCGCCGCACTCGGTCACCGGCGCATCGCGCGTGTGGCCGGACTCGCCGGTCTCGTGCACACGCAGATCCGCGACGCGGCTTTCCGCGACGAGACCGCCGAGCTCGGCTGCGAGGGCGTGCTGCTGCGCACCGACTACACCGCCGACGAGGGCGCCCGCGTCACCGAAGAGGCGATCCGCTCAGAGCGCAGGCCGACAGCGTTCATCTACGACAATGACATCATGGCGATCGCCGCGCTGGGCGTGTTCGCCCGCGCCGGCATCCGCGTGCCGGAAGACGTGTCGGTGATCGCGTGGGACGACTCGCTCATCTGCCGTCACACGGTGCCCAAGCTCACTGCCCTCAGCCACGACGTCGTCGCCTTCGGGGCGCATGTCGCCCGCCGCCTGTTCGGTGTGCTCGACGGCGCAGCCCCTGCCGCGCACCTCGACTCGACGCCCCGGCTCGAGGTGCGCGAGTCGACGGGCCCTGCGCCCGCCTCACCCTGATCGCCCGCCTCTGGCATCCTGCTGAAACCCGCATCCCCGACACGGAAGTCACCATGCCCCGCTTCGACCTCTCCCCCGCCGAACTGCACGCCTACCGGCCGACCGTCGCCGAGCCCGCCGACTTCGACGCGTTCTGGCAGCGCACTCTCGCAGAGGCCCGCGCCCTCGCGCAGCCGGCTGAGCGCACCCGCATCGAGACGCCGCTCAGCCTCGTCGACGTGTACGACCTCAGCTTCAGCGGCTACGGCGGCGATCGTGTTCGCGGCTGGTACGTGGTTCCCGCGGGGGCGACCGGCCCGCTGCCGACGGTCGTCGAGTACAACGGCTACGGCGGCGGGCGCGGCCTCCCGCACGAGAGGCTCGGCTGGGTGGCATCCGGCTACGCGTGGGTCTTCATGGACACGCGCGGGCAGGGCAGCGGGTGGGGCACCGGCGGCTCGACCCCCGACCCGCACGGCACCGGCGCCTCGGCGCCCGGGTTCATGACCCGCGGCATCGACGACCCCGAGCAGTACTACTACCGCCGCGTGTTCACCGACGCCGCTCTGCTGCTCGACGCGGTGCGCACGCTGCCCGAGGTGGACGCCGACCGCATCGCGGTCACCGGCGGCAGCCAGGGCGGCGGCATCGCGATCGCCGCCGCCGGACTCAGCGACGGACTCGTGGGCGTGATGCCCGACGTGCCGTTCCTCTGCCACTTCGAGCGCGCGGTCGGGCTGACCGACAGCGACCCGTACCAGGAGATCGTGCGATATCTCTCAGTGCATCGGGAAGCCGTGGCGCAGACGTTCGAGACGTTGTCGTACTTCGACGGCGTGAACTTCGCCGCTCGCGCCGAGGCGCCCGCGCTGTACTCGGTCGCCCTGATGGACCCGGTCTGCCCGCCGTCGACCGTGTACGCCGCCGCGAATCGCCATCGTGGCGGCGCCGAAGTCGTGGAGTACGCGTTCAATCAGCACGAGGGCGGGCTCGGCGTGCAGTGGCAGCGTCAGGCGGCCTGGCTGGCCGAGCGCCTCGGCTGAGCACGGGCGACAGGCTGAGGCGGCCGGCCCAGATTCAGGCGGCGAGCGCGAGCCAGGCGGCGAATGCGAACCCGATGACGGTCGCGAGACCCGTCGACTCCGTCGCCTTCTTCTGCGCCTCGGGCACCATCGAGTCCACCAGCATGACGAGCAGGGCTCCCGCGGCGAAGCCGTTCGCTCCGGCGCGGAAGCTGTCGTCGACGACGGATGCCAGGGCGAACCCGCCCACGGTCGCGAGCGCGCAGAGCACGGCGACGCCCGCCCAGAGCAGCACCACGCGGCTCCGGCGCATCCCGCCCTCGAGCAGGTCGGACGCCGAGCCGATCGACTCCGGCAGGTTCGAGACGATGATGGCGACGATCAGGGCGACGCCCACGCCCTCACCCGAGGCGAGTCCGATGCCGAGCACGAGCTGTTCCGGGACGCCGTCGAGCAGGGCCCCGATCGCGAGCGAGCCGCCACCGGCATCCGCCTTCCGCTTCGCCTGCCGCGCATCGAGGATGCGTGCGGCGATGTAGTAGCAGAGCGCACCCGCGGCGACTCCGGCGATGAGCGGGCCGTGCCCGGCGAGCTCGACGCCCTGCTCCCACAGCTCGAAGGCGATGGACGCCATCAGCGCACCCGCTCCGAAGCCGAGGATGATGCCGAGCAGCCGTTCGGGCCACCTGCGCACGAGCGCGAGCAGCGCGCCGACCAGCAGCGGCGATGCCGCCACCGCACCCCACAGCACTGCCTGACCCATGGCCCCACGCTACTCGCGTGATCGGATTTTCCCCGCCGCACGAAACGCCGGAGTTCTCCTGAAACGCAGGAGAATCCGAGCACAGAGCTCCTGCGTTTCGAGAGAACTCCTGCACGGCATGCGTCGCGCCATCCGGCGGGGCGACACGCCGCGCGCCGATACACTTGAATCCATGTCCAAGGTGCTCCAGTCCCTCCCTGTCGGCGAAAAGGTCGGCATCGCTTTCTCCGGTGGTCTCGACACCTCCGTCGCCGTCGCGTGGATGCGCGAGAAGGGCGCCGTGCCCTTCACCTACACCGGCGACCTGGGCCAGTACGACGAGAGCGACATCGCGTCGATCCCCGGCCGTGCGCTGGAGTACGGCGCCGAGGCGTCGCGCCTGGTGGATGCCAAGACGGCGCTCGTCGAAGAGGGCTTCGTCGCTCTGCAGTGCGGCGCATTCCACATCCGCTCCGGCGGCAGGACGTACTTCAACACCACCCCGCTCGGCCGCGCGGTCACCGGCACCCTGCTCGTGCGCGCGATGCGCGACGACGGCGTCGACATCTGGGGCGACGGCTCGACCTATAAGGGCAACGACATCGAGCGGTTCTACCGCTACGGTCTGCTGGCCAACCCGCGCCTGCGCATCTACAAGCCGTGGCTCGACGCCGACTTCGTCACCGAGCTCGGCGGCCGCCAGGAGATGAGCGAGTGGCTCGTCGAGCGCGGCTTCCCGTACCGCGACTCGGCCGAGAAGGCGTACTCGACGGATGCCAACATCTGGGGCGCCACGCACGAGGCGAAGACCCTCGAGCACCTGAACGTCTCGCTCGAGACGGTCGACCCGATCATGGGCGTGAAGTTCTGGGACCCCTCGGTCGAGATCGCCACCGAAGACGTGACGATCACGTTCGAGGGCGGCCGCCCCGTCGCCATCAACGGCACCGAGTACAGCGACCCCGTCGCGCTCGTCATGGAGGCCAACACCATCGGCGGTCGCCACGGCCTCGGCATGAGCGACCAGATCGAGAACCGCATCATCGAGGCGAAGTCGCGCGGCATCTACGAGGCCCCCGGCATGGCGCTGCTGTTCATCGCACACGAGCGCCTGGTCAACGGCATCCTGAACGAAGACACCCTCGCGACGTATCACGAGCAGGGTCGCCGTCTCGGCCGGCTGATGTACGAGGGTCGCTGGCTCGAGCCGCAGTCGCTCATGCTGCGCGAGTCGATCCAGCGCTGGGTCGGCCTGACGATCTCGGGCACCGTCACGCTGCGGCTGCGCCGCGGCGACGACTGGACCATCCTCGACACCGAGTCGC
The DNA here is from genome assembly GCF_047306785.1 of Microbacterium sp. OR21. Taxonomy (NCBI): domain Bacteria; kingdom Bacillati; phylum Actinomycetota; class Actinomycetes; order Micrococcales; family Microbacteriaceae; genus Microbacterium; species Microbacterium sp. OR21. The sequence goes on from NZ_JAZEXJ010000001.1 coordinate 103,501, forward strand.
CGAACCTCTCGTACGGTCCCGAGAAGCTCTCGATGGAGCGCGTCGGAGATGCGGCCTTCGGCCCGGTCGACCGCATCGGCCAGCTCACCATGCGCAACCTCGACATCGCCGACTCGCGCTCGCGCCTCGAGCAGTATGCGGGCCTGGGCCTTGTCGGCGGAGCGACCGGCGAGCTCGTCGGCAAGGTCACGGCCGGCCAGGCCGCCGAGATCTCGGCATCCGAGACCGACGACGAGCAGCTCGCCGAAGCGGTCGACCTGGCATCCGAGGGCGCAGCCTTCGACTCCGGCACAGACTGATCCCCCGAAAGGCGCGGATGCTACGGCATCCGCGCCTTTTGCGTGTCGGCCCCCGTTCTGCATCCGCGACGCTGAGAATTCACCGAAGTATGTTGCACACCACTGTGCAACATACGTATCCTTGAACCATGCCCCGCTCACCTCGCTCCGACGCGCTCGCGAATCGTGCCGGCATCCTCGACGCCGCGCGCAGCACGCTCGCGAATGACCCGCATGCCAGCGTCGACGTCATCGCGCGCAGCGCCGGCCTCAGCCGCCGCACGCTCTACGGTCACTTCGACGACCGCGACGCGCTGATCCGCGAGCTGATCGTGACGGGGGCACAGCGCTTCAACGCGATCGCCGAGTCGATCAGCGACGCCGACGCACGCACCGCGCTCGCACGCCTCGCCGCGCGGCTGTGGCAGGAGGCGGCGCACGTGCAGTTCGCCGCAGCGCTCGCCCTCGACGAGGCGCACGTCGAGCACACCGCCGACGCGCTCGCGCCCCTGCGCCGGGCCGTCGCGCAGCTCGTGCAGCGAGGCCAGGACGACGGCAGCTTCCGCACCGATATGGCGGCGCCCACACTCTCCCGCCTCATCGAAGAGGTCGCGCGCACCGTCGTCGCACGCACCGATGCGTCGAGCAGCGGGGCCGCTAACCTCGCCGTTCGTACCGTGCTCAGCATCGCTGGCCTGTCGTGGCGCGAGGCCGATGACCTGCTCACCGCCCACCCCGACATCACGGAGACACCCGCGTGAGCGACCCGACCATCGACGCCAAGCCGAACGCCTGGCGCGTCTACCGCCGCGACCTCGGCCGGCTGGCCCGCGTCAGCAAGGCGTGGATCATCATCATCGGCGTCATCGTCACCCCGTCGCTGTACGCGTGGTTCAACATCGTCGCCTTCTGGGACCCGTACTCGAACACGCAGCAGGTGAGCGTCGCCATCGTCAACCAGGACGCCGGCGCTTCGTCCGACCTCACGGGTCACATCGACGTCGGCGGCGAGCTCGTCGATCAGCTGAAGCAGAACGACAAGCTCGGCTGGCAGTTCGTCGACGAGGACGACGCGATGGATGCCGTGCGCAGCGGCCGCAGTTACGCCGCGATCATCATCCCGCCCGACTTCAGCCGCGACTTCCTCAGCATCACCACCGGCGAGTTCACCCGCCCGGAGCTGAAGTACTTCGTCAACGAGAAGGCCAACGCGATCGCGCCGAAGATCACCGATGTCGGCGCCTCGACCCTCGACAACCAGATCAACAGCACTTTCGTGTCGACGGTCGCCGAGGCGATCAGCGCGCAGCTGAAGGATGCCGGGCTGAGTGCGGAAGACCGCCTCAGCGACGCCCGCGACTCGACGGTCAGCGCGCTCGACGACGCGACCGGCAAGGTCTCGTCGGCACGTGATCGGCTCGCTGAGCTGCAGACGGGTCTGGAGGATGCCGCGAGCGGCATAGACCGGGCCTCCGCAACCCTCGGCAAGGTCGACCGCACGCTCGGCGAGGTGCAGGCCGCCGTCGGCCAGGCGCAGAAGATCGCCGCCGAGGCGCAGCAGGAGCTGCTCACCGTGACCGACAGCGTGACCTCGGCCTACGTCTCGGGCTCGACGCTGATCGCCGAGGCCGCCGCGAAGATGAACGGCTCGATCGCCACCCTCGCCGCGGGCCTGCAGCAGGCGAACGTGGCCGTCGGCACGACCGTCGACGACCTGACCGCCGTGATCGAGTCCAACGCCACGGCTCTCGACGAGCTGCAGGCCGTGCTCGACGGCACAGAGCCCGGCTCGCCCGCCGCAGAGCGCCTGAGCGCTGCGATCGACGCGCTGAGAGAGCGCAACGCCGCCGACCAGCAGGTGCTGAGCCAGCTCGAGCAGCTCAACACCGACGTCTCGAGCACCATCACCTCTGTCACCAAGGCGGCAGACAGCGTGAACGGCGCGGTCGGTCAGGCAGCCACCTCGGCGACGGCCATCCGCGACGCGCTCACACACAGCGTGCCGCAGCTGAACCGCGCGATGTCGCAGCTCTCGTCGAGCGCTGACGCCTTCTCGTCGGCGCTCGGCGCGCAGCGCACCCAGGTCGAGCAGGCGCAGAGCCTGCTCGACGACCTCAGGGCCCAGCTCGCCGGCACCTCCGACGCGCTCACCGCTCTCGACGGCGACCTCGCCGCGGCGGAGGGTGGGCTCGGCACCGTGCGCACCGACGTGCTCGCCCTCGGCTCGGCCGAGATCTGGAACAAGCTCAGCACCATCACCGGGCTCGAACCCGATGCGATCGCCCGGTTCATGGCCTCGCCCGTCGAGGTGGACACGAACGTGATGTTCCCGACGGCCGCCTACGGCTCGGCGATGGCCGCGCTCTTCACCAACCTCTCGCTCTGGATCGGCGCGTTCGTGCTCATGGTGATCATGCGCGTCGAGGTCGACACCGAGGGCGTCGAGGGCATCACCGTGCGACAGGCGTACATCGGCCGCTGGCTCCTGTTCGCGACGATCGTGATCTTCCAGGCCGCGCTGGTCACCATCGGCAACCTCGTGATCGGCGTGCAGACGGCGAATGCGCTCGCATATGTCGGTACGGGCATACTCATCGGGCTGGCGTACCTCAGCATCATCTACGCACTGTCGGTGTGCTTCGGAATCGTCGGCAAGGGCCTGTGCATCCTGCTGGTGATCTTCCAGATCCCCGGCGCCTCGGGTCTGTATCCGATCGAGATGATGCCCGACTTCTTCCGCGGGCTGTACCCGTTCCTTCCGTTCACGTACGGCATCGACGCGATGCGCGAGACGATCAGCGGCTTCTACGGCCTGCACTGGTGGCGCTTCATGGGCGCGCTGTCGATCTTCGTCGCCCTGGCCTGGATCCTCGGGCTCTTCCTGCGCGGCCGCCTGAGCAACTTCGCCCTGCTCTTCAACCGTCGTCTCGCCGAGAGCCAGCTCATGGTCAGCGAGGAGGTGCAGGTCACAGGTCGCCGCCGCACCCCGGAGATCATCCGCGCCCTCACGGACGGCGACGGCTTCCGCGCTGACGTCGCCGGGCGGGCGCAGCGCTTCGGCGAGCACTATCCCACGCGGCTGCGCCTGACGCTGCTCGTCGGCGCCGCCGGTCTCGTGGTGCTCGCACTCTGCGGCTGGCTGATCCCGGATGCCAAGGCGGTCGTGCTGGGCCTCGCCGCCCTCTGGTGCCTGCTGCTCATCGGCTTCGTCGTCACGCTGGAGTACATCAGGCAGAGCATCGAGCAGGCCGCCGAGATCGGCGCGATGCCGGATGCCGAGCTGCGCCGTGCCCTGTCGATCGATGACTCTGCGAAGGGCGAGGTGCTCACCGATGGGGATGGGACCGCGCCGGTGGGGGCCGCGACCTCCGCGTCGGCCGCGGCAGCCGGTGTCTCCGCCACCGATCCGGACGACGACACCGATACGGACGACGACACCGATACGGACGACGACACCGATACGGACGACGACACCGTCGCCTTCGACGAGCTGTTCGCGCCCGAGGAGGAGACGCGGGAAGCCGAGGCCCCGGCTGCGGAGGACGCCGCCTCCGAGGCGGTGGACGCCGCTCCCGGGCATCCGGAACCCGAACCGGAACCCGGGCCGACCACCGACACGCCGCACGAGAAGGAGGGCGACGAGTGAGCCACGTCATCGCCGTCATGCGCCACGACATCCGCCGCGCGACCAGCAGCGTCATGGTCGTCATCGTGCTGTTCGGGCTCGTCGTCATCCCGTCGCTGTTCACCTGGTTCAACGTCATCGCCAGCTGGAACCCGTTCGACAACACCCGCAACCTGACCGTGGCCGTCGCGAACACGGACGACGGATATCAGAGCGATCTCGTGCCGATCCGGCTCAACGTCGGCGAGCAGGTCGTCTCGGCGCTGCGCGCCAACGACGATCTGAACTGGGTCATCACCACCGAAGAGGACGCTGTCGACGGCACCCGCTCGGGCGAGTACTACGCGGCGATCGTGCTTCCGCCGACCTTCAGCGCCGACATGATGACCTTCTACACGAGTGGCGCCGACCGAACGCGCATCGACTACTACCTCAACGAGAAGAAGAACGCCCTCGCGCCGAAGGTCACCGACCAGGGCGCGAGTGAGGTGTCGACGAGCATCAACGAGGTGTTCACCGAGACTCTCGGCGAGGCGGGCATGAACATCCTCACCTCTCTCTCCGACTACCTCGAAGACGCCGACACCCAGGCCGCGCTGTCGAAGCTGCAGGCGCGTGCCGACTCGGTCGCGGCTCAGCTGCGCGCCGGGGCGTCGACCGCAGACATGTTCGGCTCGCTGATCGCATCGAGCAGGCCGCTGGTCGACAGCGCCTCGGGTCTCATCACCGGATCCGGCGACGCTCTGCGCGACGCAGGAGGGGCGCTCGGCGGCGGGAAGGACGCCGCCGCGTCACTCAAGAAGGTGCTCTCGTCGTCGGCCTCTGCGCTCGGCGACGCCCTGGCGCAGACCTCCGCCGGCTACCAGGGCGTGTCAGACAGCATCGACGAGGTCTACGCCGCGATGGACTCGCAGTCGGCGAGCGCCGCCGGCACCATCGGCTCCCTCGCCGACCGGGTGCAGGTGCAGATCGACCAGCAGCAGGAACTGCGCGACGGACTCGTGAACGATGTGCGTCCGCAGCTGCCCGAGAGCCTGCTCGACGCCTTCGACGCCTCGGTCTCGCGCATCGACGCCGCCATCGCCCGTCAGCAGGCGCTGCAGGATCGCCTGGACGAGGCCGCCTCCCAGGTGACGGATTCGAGCGAGTCGAGCCAGGCGACCCGCGACGAGATCAAGAAGCTCACCGCTCAGGCGAAGGCCGCCGTCGACGATGCGCGGCGCTCGTACACCGACGGCCTGCAGCCCAAGCTCGACGCACTCGCCTCGACGCTCTCGAGCATCGGCGGCGGAATCGACTCGATCTCAGGCGACCTGACATCGGCCGCGAACTCGCTCACCGGCTCGTCGTCGACCGGTTCGGGCCTGGCGGATGCCCAGAAGCTGACCACCGGCATCTCGGATTCGCTCACCGACACGGCCGACCGCTTCGCGCAGCTCAGCGCCGCGCTGACCACCGCGATCGACACGGGCGATCTCAGTGAGCTGACCGACGTGATCGGCGCAGACCCGCGCGCGCTCGCGATGCACCTCGCCGAGCCGGTCGAGCTGACCCGCGTGCCGGTGTACTCGGTCGTGAGCTTCGGCGCCGCCATGACCCCGCTCTACACCGTGCTCGCCCTCTGGGTCGGCGCGCTGCTCACCTCGGTCGCGATCCGCGTCGATCCGCCCCGGGACGGATCAACCGGCCTTCCCGACCTCTCCCCCACCGAGACCTATCTCGGACGGTTCGGCATCTTCGCGCTCGTCGCCTTCCTGCAGAGCACGCTCGTGTGCCTCGGCAGCGTGTTCTTCACGCAGGTGCAGCCACAGCATCCGTTCCTGCTCATCCTCGCCGGATGGGTGGCGGGTCTGGTGTTCACCCTGATCATCTACACGCTGGTGGTGACCTTCGGGAACGCCGGCAAGGCGCTCGCGGTGCTGCTGCTGGTGATCCAGATCTCGAGTTCGGGCGGCGCGTATCCGCTGCAGGTGCTGCCGCAGTGGTTCCAGAACATCAGCCCGTTCCTGCCCGCGACGCACGCCGTGAACGCGATGCGCTCCGCCATCGCCGGCGTGTACCAGAACGACTACTGGGTCTCGCTGGGCTGGCTGGCGTCGTTCGCGATCCCCGCCCTGCTTCTCGGCCTGGTGCTGCGGCGACCCTTCATCCACAGCAACCAGAAGATGCTGGCGGCGCTGAAGTCGACGAAGCTCATGTGATCTCGCCCGGCGAGTGGGTAGGATGCCAGGGCGCGCGCTTGCCCGAGACGCGCACCCGGACTCCATGACACGCAGTCCCACCTACCCCTCGAGGACTTTCCGCCGATGACGACCGATATCCCCTCTCCTGCACCCCGCCGACCCCTCGCATCCCGCATCGGCAGGATCGCATTCCTCGTGATCGCCGGGCTCGTCGTCGTCGCCGTCGCGGCTGCGTTCTTCGTCACCTGGACGATCCAGCGCTCCTTCCCGCAGACCTCGGGCGAGCTGTCGGTGGAAGGCCTTCAGAAGTCCGTCATCGTGCAGCGCGACGACCGGGGCATCCCCACCATCACCGCCTCGAGCGCCGAGGATCTGCTCTTCGCGCAGGGTTACGTGCACGCGCAGGATCGGTTCTTCGAGATGGACTTCCGCCGGCACGTGACCTCCGGTCGCGTGTCGGAGATGTTCGGCGCCTCGCAGGTCGGCACCGACAAGTTCCTGCGCACACTCGGCTGGCGCACCGTCGCCGAGCAGGAGGTCGAGGCGCTCGACGAGAAGACGCTCGGCTACTACCAGTCGTACGCCGACGGCGTGAACGCCTACCTGTCGTCGCGCTCCGGCGCCGAGCTCTCCCTCGAGTACGCCGTGCTCGGCATGCAGAACCCCGGCTACGAGCCCGAGCCCTGGGAGCCGGCCGACTCGGTCGCCTGGCTGAAGGCGATGGCCTGGGACCTGCGCACCAACATCGAGGACGAGACCGACCGCGCGCTGCTCGCCGCGCGGCTCAGCGCAGCGGTGCCGGACGGGGCGGATGCCGCCGACACGGCCGAGTCGATCCGCGCGATGATCGAGCGGGTCTACCCCGACTACCCGTTCGATCAGAACCCGATCATCGTCCCCGAGATCACGCCGGTCGAGCCCGTCGCGACCGACGCGGCCCCTGCCGCCTTCACCGGCGGAACGGCCGGCGTCACCGACGCGCTGCGCACCGTGCAGTGGCAGGAGGCCGAGAACGTCATCGAGGCGGCGAGCATGCTGCTCGGCGGCGCCGGCGAGGGCATCGGGTCGAACTCGTGGGTCGTCTCGGGCGATCTCACCGAGAGCGGGATGCCGCTGCTCGCCAACGATCCGCACCTCGGCGCCGCGCTGCCGTCGGTCTGGTACCAGGTGCAGCTGAAGTGCCGCGAGGTGAGCGAGGCCTGCCCGTTCGACGTCGGCGGGTTCTCGTTCTCGGGCATGCCCGGTGTGGTGATCGGGCACAACGCGAAGATCGCCTGGGGTTTCACCAACCTCACCACCGACGTCGCCGACCTCTATGTCGAGAAGATCGAAGGCGACTCGTACTGGCGCGACGGGAAGAAGCAGCCGCTCGAGGTCGAGAAGGACGTCATCAAGGTCGCCGGCGGCGAGGACGTCCCGCTGACCATCCGCCGCACCGCGCACGGCCCGATCATCTCCGGCCTCACCGACGACTTCACCGCCATCGCGGATGACCCGGTGGTCAGCGTCGGCGACGAGCCGCTCGTGCTCGAGGGCGCCCCCGAGATCCCGGCCGGCGACACCGCCGTGAGTCTGCGCTGGACCGCCCTCGACGCCGGCACCACGTCGAGCGCGCTGTTCGCCATGAACGTCGCGCAGGACTTCGATGACTTCCGCCTCGCGGCATCCCTCTTCGACGTCCCGGCGCAGAACCTCATCTACGCCGACCTCGAGGGCAACATCGGATACCAGGCGCCGGGGCGCCTGCCGATCCGCGGCGCCGGCGACGGCACCCTGCCCCAGCCCGGCTGGGACAGCACGTACGACTGGAAGGGCTTCATCCCGTTCGACGATCTGCCGGTCTCGTTCAACCCGCCCGAGGGCTACATCGTCACCGCCAACAACGCGATCGTCGGCGACGATTACGAGTACTTTCTGTCGAAGGACTGGGACTACGGCTACCGCGCCGCGCGGATCGCCCATCTGATCGAGCGCAGGTCGGCGGCGGGTCCGCTCACCGCTCAGGACATGCGCGACATCCAGATGGACGAGGAGATGTGGATCGGCAAGCAGCTCGCCACCGTGATGAGCGAGGTGCCCGTCAAGCGCACCGGCCCCAAGGCCGCCGTCGAGCTGCTGCGCACGTGGGACGCGCAGAACAAGCCCGACTCGGCGGCCGCGGCGTACGCGAACGTGCTGTGGTCGAACCTCGTGCACAACATCTTCCTCGAGCGGGAGGTGCCGATGCCGGTGGGCGATCAGGGCCGACTGTTCACGGTCGTCGGCGCGATGCTCGACGACGAGACCGATCCGCTCTGGGTGAACGACCGGATCGATGTCGACGACATGCGCTCGATGCTGGCGCTCTCGGCCGATCAGGCGTACGACGAGCTGGCCGGGCTGCAGGGCGAGGACGTCACGGCATGGCGCTGGGGCGACCTGCACGCGCTGTCGCTGACCCACGCCACCCTCGGCACGTCGGGCATCGCCCCGATCGAGATGCTCTTCAACCGCGGCCCGTACCCCGTCGGCGGCGGTGCCTCGGTCGTGAACGCCACCGGCTGGCGGCTCGGCGAGTCGTATGCGACCGTCACCGTGCCGTCGATGCGGATGCTCATCGACCTCGACGACTTCGACGCCTCGACGTGGAACCACCTCACCGGAGCCAGCGGCCACGCCTTCGCCGCGCACTACACCGACCAGACGAGCGACTGGGCCCAGGGCATCCAGAAGCCGTGGGCGTTCTCGACGAAGGCGGTGCAGAGGGCGACCGTCGAGAAGCTGGTGCTGACACCCGCCGGGTAGCGTAGAGGGATGCCGGAACGACTGCTCGCACCCGAGGGCATCCCCGCCGACATCGGCGAATTCACGCACGCCGGGGCAACCCTCGTGCACGAGGACTTCGGCGACGGCTCCAAGCCGATCGTGCTGCTGCACGGCATCGGCATGGGCCGCAGCGTCTACCTCGATCTGACCACCCATCTGCACGGCCGGGTGATCGGACTCGACCTGCCCGGCTTCGGAGAGGCCCCCGAGCCCGAGCGCGTGCTCACCATGGAGCGTCACGCCGATCTGGTCGCCGCGTTCCTGCGCACCCGCGGCATCCACGACGCCGTCGTGCTCGGCCACTCGATGGGCAGCCAGATCGCCGCCGAGATCGCGGTGCGCCACCCCGAGGTCGTGTCGGCTCTGGTGCTTGCCGGCCCCACCGTGAACAGCGCGTCGCGCAGCATCCGGGCCCAAGCCGGCTACCTGCTCTGGGATCTGCTGCACGAGAGACCGCAGGTGCTCTGGCGCGGGGCACGCGAGTACCTGCGCGGCGGCCCGAACCTGCTGACCAAGATGAAGGCGACGATCGTGCACCGTCCCGAGAACGCCTACCCGCGCGTGGGCGTGCCGGTGCTCGTCGTGCGCGGCCAGCGCGACCCGCTCGCGCCGATGACGTGGTGCCAGGAGATCGTCGACATGGTTCCGGATGCCCGGTTCGCCGAGATCCCCGACCACGGCCACGGCACGCTGATCAGCGACTCCGGTGGCGCGGCCGCCACGATCCGCGACTTCGTCCGCAGCGTCTGATCCGGCCTGCCGCGCGGGCTGCCGGCCGTCGTGCACACATGGCGGCGGATCCGACGCATGTCGGCTGAATCCACCGAAATCGACCGACATCCGTTCATGCCGCCGACATCCGTATCCGCGCGGGCGGCCGGGGACGGTCAGCCGGCGGCGGGCGGGGTCTGCTTCGACTCGGCGTACTCGTCGGCCACGAGGCTGTGCTTCTGGATCGTGCCGTTGCGGTACGCCTGACGCCCCACCATGTGCGCCGACAGCGGAGCGGTCGCGAACTGCAGCAGAATGACCGGGATGACGATCACCAAGCCGAGCAGCATGCCGCCGATGGTGCGCTGCGACACGGCGATCGCCAGGCAGATCAGCACGAGCCCGAGCACCTGCGGCTTCGTCGCCGCGTGCAGTCGGCTGGGCACGTCGCGGAAGCGCAGCAGACCCACCGCCGCCGAGAGGCAGAGGATCGCACCGAGCAGCACGAGGATCAGCGCGATGGTCTCGGCCACGGCGGCCGGCACGGTGATCTCGAGGAACGACGTCACGGTCATGGTGTCGTGTTGTCCCTTCGTGCGACGTAGCGGGCGACGGAGATGGATGCGAAGACGCCGACCGCCGCGATGATCAGCATCACCGGCACGTTGCGGGTGTGACCGTTGATGGCCATGTCGGCGCCGAGCACGCAGAGCACCTCGGTGAGCAGCACGTCGGAGGCGACCGTGCGGTCGAGGATCGACGGTCCGCGCACGATGCGGATCACGCAGAGGATGGCGGCGATGCCGAAGACCACGAGGATGGCGATGAGCAGCGGATTCATCCGGCGCCTCCCTTCGGCGAGGCGGATGCACGGCGCGCCTGCTCCTCGTCGCGCGTGAGCGCCTGGTACTGCTCGGGCGTGCCCACCGCCCGCACGATGCGACGCTCCCAGCGCAGCACCTCGGCACGGAACCGGTCGACGTCGTCGCGGTCGCGCATCCCGATCACGTGCAGGTACAGGGTGCGCCGGTCGCGGTCGCTCTCAACGACGAGTGACCCGGGGATGAGCGATGCGGCCACGGCGACGTGGGTGGTCACGATGTCGTCGGCGTAGCGCAGCGGCACCTCCACGATCGCCGCTCCCGGCTGCCTGCGGAAGTCGAACACCTGGATCGTCACGCTGACGGCGCCCATCACCACCGCTCCGATGAAGCGCACGATGAACACCAGCGAATGCCAGAGGTTGATCCGGCCGAGCAGCTCGACCGTCGGCAGCCGGAAGACGCGGGTGACGAAGACGGCCATCACGATGCCGCTGACGACCGCCAGCGGCGTGAACTGATGCCACAGCAGCAGCCAGAGCAGCACCAGCCAGAGCATGAACGGCAGCTGCAGCAGGATGTCGCGGCGGATGCGGCGCCGGGTCTCGCGGTTCATCATGGCGCCCCCTCGTCGATCTGCTCGAGGGTGACCGGCTGCAGCAGCCCGGCACCGATGCGGTCGCACAGGGCGTACAGGGGACCGGCGAAGACCGTGAGCGCCACCGTCACCGCCACCATGCCCGCTGTGGCATACGTCATGATGGCGGGGATCTCACGCGTCTCGCCCTGCTCGTCGGCGGCCGGGGCGTTGCCCAGGTACTCGATGCGGCCGTCGTTCTCGGCGGCCCCGTCGTCCTCGCGCCAGAAGGCCAGGTTCCAGGCGCGCATCAGCGCGTAGAGGGTGAGCAGCGAGGTCAGGATGCCACCGAAGATGAGCACGATCATCAGGGGAGTGCCGACGCCGGCGGCCGCCTCGAACAGCGCGACCTTGCCGATGAAACCCGAGAAGGGCGGCAGTCCGCCCAGGTTGATGGCGGGCACGAAGTACAGCACGGCGAGCACCGGTGCCGCCTTCATCAGACCGCTCACCCGCAGGATCGACGTGCTTCCCGCCTTGCGCTCGATGAGACCGACGGCGAGGAACAGCGTGGTCTGCACGACGATGTGGTGCACGATGTAGTACACCGTGGCGCCGATGGCGTCCTCGGTCGCGATCGCCAGTCCGAAGATCATGTAGCCGACATGGCTGACCAGGGTGAACGACAGGATGCGCTTCAGCTCCGCCTGGGCCACGGCGCCGAGCACCCCGACCACCATGGTGGCGAGCGCCACCACCAGCAGCAGCGTGTTCACGTCGCTGCTGGCGAACAGCTGCGTCTCGGTGCGGATCAGCGCATACACGCCGACCTTGGTCAGCAGGCCCGCGAACACGGCGGTGACCGGTGCGGGCGCGGTGGGATACGAGTCGGGCAGCCAGAACGACACGGGGAAGATGGCGGCCTTGATGCCGAACGCGATCAGCAGCATCAGGTGGAGCACCAGCTGGGTCTCCTGCGGCAGCTGCGCCACGCGCTCGGCGACCTGCGCCATGTTCACCGTGCCGACCGCGCCGTAGATCATCGCGATCGCGGCGAGGAACAGGATCGACGACACCAGCGAGACGACGATGTACACCGCGCCGGTGCGGATGCGCGATTCGGTGCTGCCGAGGGTGATCAGCACGTACGACGCGACCAGCAGGATCTCGAATCCGACGTACAGGTTGAACAGGTCGCCCGCGATGAAGGCGTCGAAGATGCCCGCGGCGAGGATGAGGTACGTCGGGTTGAAGATCGAGATCGGCGTTTCCTCGGCGCCGTCCGCGGCACCCTGACCGATCGAGAACAGCAGCACCGCGAGCAGCACGACGCTCGAGATGAGCACGAGCAGGGCAGCCAGCCGGTCGACGTAGAGGATGATCCCGAACGGCACGGGCCAGCCGCCCACCGACACCGCGAACGGCTCGTTCGCCGCATCCACCGCGGCCAGCAGCACCGCGGCGATGATCGAGACCGCCACGAGCGTCGCCGTCGTCACGACCACCTGCAGCCGCGGGTTGCGGCCGAAGATCAGCGTGATCGCGGCTCCGAGCAGCGGCAGCATGACGATCAGTGGGACGAGTGCGCTCATGAGCGATCACCCCCGTCATCGTCCGGTTCCGCGGCGGATCGGTCGGGGACGTCCACGGGCGCATCGTCGTCGATGGCCGGATGATCGCGCATGTGCAGCACGGTGATCGGGGCGGTCGTGACGCCCACGAAGTCGGTGGTCGCGTCCTCGTCCTCGCTCGAGGACTCGTCGTCGAACAGCTCCTCCTCGGCATCCGTCCGCTCGCGGACCGCGATGTCGCCGAGGTCGTCCTCGACGGTGTCGGCCTGACCCAGCTGCCAGGAGCGGTAGATGAGGGCGAGCAGGAACGCCGACACGGCGAAGGTGATCACGATCGCGGTGAGGGTGAGCGCCTGCGGCAGCGGATCACTGACCCTCCCCTCCTCGCCATAGAAAGGCGCCACTCCGGGAACGCCCATGACGATCAGCAGCAGCAGGTTTGTCGCGTTGCCGAGCAGCAGGAACCCGATGAGAACCCGGGTCAGGCTGCGCTCCATCATCGCGTAGACCCCGGCGGCGAACAGCACGGCCATGATCACGATGAGGGTGAGGGAGACGTCCATCAGATCGTCACCCCCCGGCTGCGCATCTCGAGCGTCTGACGGTCGACTTCGGCGCCGAGGCTGCGCAGCACGTCGAGCACGAGCCCGATCACCGTCAGGTAGACGCCGACGTCGAAGATGGTCGAGCTGACGAACTCGAGGTGGCCGAGCAGCGGCACCTCCGCCTCCCACACGGCACTCTGCAGCGGAGCCATCCCGAAGAACAGCGGCACGAGAGCGGCCCCCACGGCGAGGACCAGCCCCGCGCCGAGCAGCCGACCCGCGTCGGTCGGCGCCGCCGCCCCCAGCTCCCAGCGGCCGCCGGCGATGTAGCGCATCACGAGCGCCATCCCGGCGACCAGCCCTCCGGCGAAGCCGCCGCCGGGAAGGTTGTGGCCGGCGAAGAGCAGGTAGATCGACACGAGGATGATCGTGTGGAACAGCACCCGCACGATCACCTCGAGCAGGATCGAGCGGTTCTCGGCCTTGACCTGCGGCCCGCTGACCAGCCACGCGCGCGGCGCGCCGCTGTTCTCGGCGGTCTGGAAGCGCAGGCCCTCGTCCGTCTCGACGAGCGGACGGCGGGCGGTCGACCGCCGGGTCGTCTCCGGCAGATCGCGGGTCGCCGAGAGCAGGTCGGCCCGGTGGGTGACGAAGACGAGGGATGCCACACCGGTCGCCGCCAGCACCAGCACGCTCAGCTCGCCCATGGTGTCCCATCCGCGCAGGTCGACCAGGGCGACGTTCACGACGTTCTTGCCGTGCCCGAGCTCGTAGGCGAGTCGGGGGAAGTCCAGCGAGATGGGATCGAACATGCGCGCCTGGGTGGCGACGATGGCGACGGATGCCATGACCACGCCGACGCCGATCGCCAGCACCGCGCGCGGGATGCGCCCGACCGACGCGTTGTGCTCGCCCATGCGCGACGGCAGCCGGCGCAGCACCAGGGCGAAGGTCACCATCGTGACCGTCTCGACGAGGATCTGCGTGAGCGCGAGGTCGGGGGCCCCGCTCGTTGCGAAGAGCACGACCATGCCGAGTCCGGTGACTGAGACGAGCACCACGCCGGTGTACCGCTTGCGCGCGCGCACCGCGATGATCCCGGCGACGGCCATCACGGGCGCCACGACGATCTGCACGGGCGTGTGCCAGGCGGACAGGGCCAGCCGCTCGGGCAGCGCGGCGACGAGAGCGGTGGCCTCGGCCGCGAGCAGCACCACGAAGATCGTGCCGACGTACAGCGGCAGCGACCCGCGCTGGGTGAGGCTGGTGGTGAGCACCGAGAGGCGGTCGACGCCGCGCATGACGAGGTAGTACGCGTCGGCGGCGGTGAACGGCAGCATGCGGCTGCGGCGATCCCACCGGGTGCGGATGCTGAGGGCGAACACCCCGATGCCCGCCGCGATCGCGCCGATCGAGAGCAGCAGCGCGGGCTCGAGTCCGTGCCACAGCGCGAGGTGGCCCGGCTCCTCCGGGCCCAGGCTCGTCGCGTACCCCTGCAGGGCCACGTCGACGGCGGGCGCGCCGATGCCTGCGGCGATCGTGAGACCGGCGAGCACGATCGGAGCAGACAGGAATCCGACCGGCGGGTCCGGCCATGCCGTCTCGGGCATGGCCGCGCCTTCGCGGTCCCTCTTGCGCCAGAACGCTCCCCAGAGGAAGCGGCATCCGTAGGCGGCGGTGAGCACGGCGCCGATGGTGGCCCCGATCAGCGCGACCCACCCCCAGGCCGAGCCGTGCTGTGCGTCCTCGAGCAGCGCGGTGAGCGTGGACTCCTTGGCCACGTAGCCGATCGTGGGCGCCACCCCCATCATCGAGGCGATGGAGATGAACGCGGCGGTGGCCATCACGGGCGCCTGACGTCCGAGGCCGGAGAGCTCATCGATGTCTCGCGTCGAGAGCTGTCGGTCGATCACGCCCACGATGAGGAACAGCGCCGACTTGAACAGCGCGTGTCCGATCACCAGGGCCAGGCCCGCCAGCGCCGCGGCGGGCGTCCCGTAGCCGACGGCGACGGCGAAGAAGCCCAGCTGGCTGACGGTGCCGAACGCGAGGATTCGCTTGAGGTCGGTTTCGCGCAGTGCCTGGATGCCACCGAGCAGCAGCGTCAGCACGCCGAGCGTGATGACGATCGGCCGCCACGGCGCCGACATCGCGAAGATCGGCGCGAAGCGCGCGATCAGGTAGATGCCGGCCTTCACCATGGCGGCGGCGTGCAGGTAGGCGCTCACCGGGGTGGGCGCGGCCATCGCCCCGGGCAGCCAGAAGTGGAAGGGGAAGAGCGCCGACTTCGTGATCGCGCCGATGAGCAGCATGACCACCGCGGCATCGATGAGAGGTCCGGTCGGTGCGAGGGCGAGCAGCTCCCGGATGCTCGCCGTGCCGGCCTCGATCACGAGCAGGATCACCCCGACGAACATCACCAGGCCGCCGAGCGTCGTCACCAGCAGGGCCTGCAGAGCAGCGCGTCGGCTGGCGGCGCGGCGCCGGTAGTGGCCGATCAGCAGGTACGACAGGATGCTCGTGAGCTCCCAGAACATGACGAGCATCACCAGATCGTCGGTGAGCACGAGGCCGTACATCGCGCCGGCGAAGCCCAGCAGCACGCCGGCGAACTGACCGACCTCGCGTCCGTCGTCGAAGAAGTACCAGCGGCAGTACAGCAGCACGAGTGCGCCGACCCCGGTCACGATCAGCGTCAGCACCCACCCGAGCACGTCCATGCGCATCGAGAGGTTGAGCCCGAGCTGAGGAATCCAGCTGTACGACTCGAACGGGGCATCGCGAGCATCCATCACCTGCGGCGTCTGCACGAGTGTGTGCACGAATGCGGCGGCGGGAATGAGCGCGCCGAGCACGAATGCCTGTGCTCCGAGCCAGCGCACCAGGAAGGGGAGAATCACAGACCCTGCCAGGAACACGGCGAGGAGCAACAGCATAAGCGGCTCCTCAAGCTCGTCGAGGCCTTCCGGCACAGGCGGGCGATGTGACTCTATTCTACGGGCGCATCTGCACCGATCGGCGCCGCGGCTCGTAATCTGAGGGCATGAGCATCCGATTCCCGCATGGTGTGACGGTGCCCGAGATCGGCATCGGGACCTGGTTCGTCGGCGATGAGCCGTCGCGTCGCGACGAGGAGATCGACGCCATCCGAGCCGGGCTGGATGCCGGGCTGCGCGTGATCGACACCGCGGAGATGTACGGCGACGGACGCTCGGAGCAGCTCGTCGGCGAGGCGATCCGCGGGCGGCGCGACGAGGTCTTCCTGGTGAGCAAGGTGCTGCCGTACAACGCGTCGGCCGCGGGCGTGCGCTCTGCCGTGCAGGCGAGTCTGCGCCGGCTGGGCACCGACCGTCTCGACCTCTATCTGCTGCACTGGCGCGGCTCGGTGCCCTTCGACGAGACCGTCACCGCGTTCGAGCGGCTGCAGCAGGACGGCGACATCGTCGCGTGGGGTGTCAGCAACCTCGATCCGGATGACATGACCGAGCTCCCGCACGGATGCGCGACCGATCAGGTGCTCTACAACCCGATCCGCCGCGGTCCGGAACTGGACCTGTTCCCGATGCTGCGATCCCAGGGCATTCCGGTGATGGCATATTCGCCGCTCGAGCAGGCGCGGCTGCTCGATGACCCTCGGCTGCAGGCCCTCGCGGCCGACAGCGGCCTCACCGCGGCGCAGCTCGTGCTGGCCTGGGTGATCCGCGAGGGCGATGTGCTGGCGATCCCGAAGGCCGGTTCCGTGGCCCATGCCCGGCAGAACGCGGCCGTGCTCGGCATGACGCTGCCCGCCGACGTGCGGGCGGAGATCGACCGGCTGTTCCCGGCTCCGCGACGACCGGTCCCGCTCGAGATGCTCTGAGTGCGTCGACGCCCCGGGGTCAGAGTCGCTCCGCCGGCGGCGCCACCGTCTCGCCGGCGCGGAACTGGCACGTGAAGTGCACCGACTGGCCCTCCTGGCCCTCGAGCATCCGGGCCACCTGCTCCCCCGCCGCGCGCCCCTTCGCCAGTGCCGGCTGCGCCATGGTCGTGAGCTTCAGCGAGCCGAGCCCGTCGGCGGCGATGCCGTCGAAGCCGACGACGGTGAGGTCGTGCGGCACGCGAAGGCCGAGGTCCTCGGCCGCACGGATCGCCCCGACGGCGAGCAGGTCGCTCTGCGCGACGATGGCGGTCGGCCGGTCGGTGCGCACCGCGCCTCTTTCATCGGCCAGCAGCATCCGCGCGGCGAGATACCCCTCGTCGACCAGGCTCGCCGCGGCTGAGGCGCCGGTGCCGTCGGGGAAGATCTGACGAAAGCCCGCGAGCCGGTCCAGGGTCACGGGCACCGTCGCGTCGACCACCCGCTGCGCAGTCAGGGGGGCGCGCTCCCGGGCGGAGTCGAGCGGCAGGGTGATGGTCGCGGCAGCGCTGTGTCCCAGCCGTCGCACGTGGCGGGCGATGATCGCACTGGCCTCTCGGTTGTCGAGCGAGACCTGGGGCACGTCGTCTCCGGCGTCGCCCTCGATGACGACCACGGGCAAGCCGCGCTGCCGCACGGCGTCGAGCACCTCGCGGGTGCGCGGCGAGCATCCGATCAGCACCACCGCGTCGACCGGAGCATCGATGATCGGCGGCGGCTCGTCGTCGCGCGGGTCGTCGCGCAGCAGCAGGATGCCCGCGCTGATCGACGCCAGCGCGTCGGTGAGTCCGTCCATCATCACGGTCGTGACCGGGTCGAGGAAGGCGTGCCGCAGCTCCCCCGCGAGCACGACGCCTACGATGCCGCTGCGACCCGTGCGCAGCGACGCGGCGCGCGGGTCCGGCCCGGCGTAGCCGAGTGCGGCTGCGGCGGTCAGCACCTTCTCGCGCGTCGCCTCGGCGACGTTCACCTTCCCGCTGAACACGACCGAGGCCGTCGAGGTCGACACCCCCGCCCGGCGCGCGACGTCGGCGATCGTCGCTCGACGCGGTCCCGGGCTCATCCTCCGAGGATAACCCGGCCCTCGCCCGGCCGGCCGCGGGGATCGAATCGTTTCGATTACGATGGTCGAATGGACACCGCCCTCACCCGCTCGCAGTTCGTCCGCTGGCGCATCGCGATCTTCGCGATCTTCCTCGCCAGCGGTCTGTCGATCGCGACGTGGGCCTCCCGGGTGCCGAGCATCGCGGCCGCCCTGCAGATCGACAAGGCGCAGATCGGCCTGCTGCTGCTCGGCATGGGCATCGCGTCGATCATCGGCATCTCCACCGGTCCGCTCGTCATGGCTCGCACGGGGGCGCGGCTGGGCATGCTCATCGGGATGCTGATGTTCGGCTCGGGAGTCATCCTCATCGGCCTCGGCACCGACGTGCTCGGCTCCGTGCCCGTCGTCATCGCCGGTCTGGTGCTGTTCGGCTTCGGCAACGGCTCGGTCGACGTGATGATGAACGTCGAGGCCACTGCCATCGAGCAGCAGATGGGCAGAACGATCCTGCCGGTGTTCCACGCCTTCTTCAGCTTCGGCACCGTCATCGGCGCCGGTGCGGGCGCAGGAGCGGCCCTGCTGTCGATGAACGTCGCGGCGCACGCCGGGATCATCGGCGCGATCATCCTCCTCGCCGCGGTCGTCTGCTTCTTCCAGGTGCCGGTGCGCGAGGCCGCGCTCGACCCGTCGCCCGGTGAGAAGGCGTCGTTCGGCCAGCGCATGCACACCGCGCTCGAGGCGTGGCGCGAGCCGCGCACCTACGCGCTGGGCGTCGTCATGCTCGGCATGTCGTTCGCCGAGGGCGGCGCCAACGACTGGATCGCCCTCGGTGTCGTGGAGGGTCACGGCGAGGAGGTCGGCATGGGGGCCCTGGCCCTCACGGTGTTCTCCGTGGGCATGACCGTCGTGCGCCTCTTCGGCGGTCCGCTCGTCGATCGCTTCGGTCGAGTCGCGGTGCTGCGCGTGCTGGCCGCGACCGCGGCATCCGGCATCCTGCTCTTCATCCTCGCCCCGAGCCTCCCGCTGGTGCTGCTGGGCGCCGTGCTGTGGGGCATCGGCGCCTCGCTGGGATTCCCGCTCGGCATGTCCGCCGCCGCCGACGATCCCGCCAAGGCGGCCGCGCGCGTCAGCGCCGCGGCGACGATCGGCTACGTCGCCTTCCTCGGCGGCCCACCCGTTCTCGGCCTGATCAGCGAGCACATCGGGCTGCTGAACACGCTGTTCATCCTCGTCGCGCTCGTGATCATGTCGGGGCTGTTCTCGTCGGCCGCGAAGCCGCTGCACGCCGACGAGCCGGCGCTGACGAAGTAGGCTCTTCGGGTGCGTCTCGTCATCGCCCGCTGCTCGGTCGACTACACCGGTCGGCTCAACGCCCATCTGCCCCTCGCCACCCGCCTGCTGGTGCACAAGGGCGACGGCAGTCTGCTCGTGCACTCCGACGGCGGCAGCTACAAGCCGCTCAACTGGATGAGCCCGCCGTGCTCCTTCGCGCCTGAGGTGCCCGGCGATGAAGAGGCGAGCGCCGGCGTCGTCGAGGTGTGGCGCGTGACGCACCGCAAGACCGGAGACGCGCTGCGCGTGCAGATCTACGAGATCATCCACGACTCGCAGCACGAGCTCGGCATCGATCCGGGCCTGCAGAAGGACGGCGTGGAGGCCGACCTGCAGCGCCTGCTCGCCGAGCAGGTCGACCTGATCAGCGAGGGCGCGACGCTGGTGCGTCGCGAGTACCCGACGGCGATCGGGCCGGTCGATCTCGTGGTGCGGGATGCCCGTGGCGCCGCGATCGCGGTCGAGGTGAAGCGCCGTGGCGACATCGACGGCGTCGAGCAGCTCACGCGGTACCTCGAGCTGCTGGGGCGCGACCCGCACCTCGCGCCCGTCACCGGAGTGTTCGCCGCCCAGGAGATCAAGCCGCAGGCCCGCGTGCTCGCCGAAGACCGCGGCATCCGCTGCGTCGTGCTCGACTACGAGGGCATGAAGGGCCTCGAGTCGGGCATCCCCCGCCTGTTCTGACCGTCACGCCCCACGCACCCCCACGCCGAGAGCACGGGACGTCACCGACTGCACGGCTCCTTCGCGCGAACGTCCCGTTCACTCGCCGAGGTCCCGTGCTCTCGACGCCAGGGGAAGAGGTGTGTCGCCGGCACCCTAGGCTGGATGCATGTCCGCCTCGCCCTACACCTGCATCCTCTGGGACGTCGACGGCACCATCGCCGACGCCTCGGCCGGCATCCTTCCCCGTCTGCGGCAGGTGTTCGCGTCGTACGGCCTGGCCGAGCCGGATCCCGATGCGCTCTCGCTCTGGATCGGACCGCCCATGCTCGAGTCGTTCCAGCTCCGCGCCGGCATGGACGCCGTGCAGGCCGCGGAGGCGGTGCAGCGCTATCGCGCCCTCGCGGCGGCCGATGGATACGCGGCCTCGGTCGACCTCTACCCCGGTGTCGCCGAGGTGCTGCACGCCGTGCACGCAGCGGGCATCCCCCAGGCGACGGCCAGCACGAAGCCCGAGAACCAGGTGAAGGCGATCCTCGACCACTACGAGCTGACGCCGCTGTTCACCGCGGTCTCGGGCGCACGAGTCGGATCCGTCGGCAACCACGACGGCAAGGCGTTCGTCATCGGCCAGGCGCTCGAGCGGCTGCAAGCCGCCGGGGCGGACGTCTCCCAGCCCGTGCTGATCGGCGACCGCCACCACGATGTCGACGGAGCGGCCGAGCACGGCATCCCCGTCATCTTCTCGGAGTGGGGCTTCGGTCGGCCGGATGAGGCGGTCGGAGCGAAGGCGCGGGTCGCCGGTGCCGACGAGCTGCACGCTCTCCTGCTCGGCTGAAACCCGCGGGGCACAGTCCCGCAGACGCAGAACTCCCCGATGCCGTTCGGCACCGGGGAGTTCGGAACCCGCCTCAGAGAGGGCGGATGTTCTCGGCCTGCAGGCCCTTGGGGCCCTGCGCCACATCGAACTCGACGCGCTGGTTCTCGTCGAGCGAGCGGTAGCCGTTGGACTGGATCGCGGAGTAGTGCGCGAACACGTCGGCGCCTCCGTCATCGGGGGAGATGAAGCCGAAGCCCTTCTCCGAGTTGAACCACTTGACCGTGCCCTGGGTGCTCATTTACTGCCGTTCTGCTGATTGCTATGCCGACGCAGGACGCCCCGACTGCGCTAACGCTATCCCAGGCGACCCGTTCGTCAACAGGTCGGAGTCGAAGGTGATGCAAATGTTGCACGAAATGTGGATGGCCCCCACCGCGGGGGGAGCGGTGAGGGCCGAAGACGACCGGAGGGTGCGTCTGATGTCAGCATACACACTTTTTTGAAAATTTGTCCCCCATATGGGGGACAAATCGGCCAAACGGTGTCATGATGAGAGCGGCACCCGAGCCTCACCATTTGGGGAAGGCGCAGGCGAGGGGCCGGCTGCATGCGGAGATCGTCGGAAACTGGGGAGGTAGCCGTCACCGAAGGGGGATTCGGAGAAAAGCGATCAGATCCCACCGCACGCTCCTTCAGGATACGTCGTGAAGGACCTCATGGGGATTGCAGGCTCGGAGAGGAACGTCAGCACAGCGAGGCCGACGTTCTCTCCGAGCCGCTTCATGTCTCCGGCGAGCCAGCCGCGGCGATAACGCCGGCCGCCTCGCCTGTCAATCCCTTGGCTCGAATGGGCGTCGCGGTGACACGCTGGCATTTCCAACGTCAGACCGGGCGGCGATGCCGCCCCGAACGGAGGGAAACGACATGGGAGCCATGGACGACGCCAAGCACAACACCGAGAAGCTCGTGGGCAAGGCCAAGGAGGGCATCGGCGATGCCACCGACAACGAGCGCCTTCAGGCGGAGGGCAAGACCGACCAGGTCAAGGCCGACGCCAAGAAGATCGGCGACGACGTCAAGGACGCCTTCGACAAGTAGGCCCCGAGGCCGCCGTGCCTGACAGAGCGCCGCCGACCTCCGGGTCGGCGGCGCTCGTCGTATCAGCCTGTCGTGACGAGGAGGTTCGATGGATGCCACACGGTTCGGCATCGAGGAGGAGTTTCTGCTGCTCGACGCGTCCGCCCTCGTGCCCCTCTCGGGCAGCGAGATCGTCGCCCAGGTCAAGGGCCCCGCACCCGAGGGCGGTGCGATCACCTCCGAGTACCTGACATGCCAGTTCGAGTGCGCGACCGATCCCGTGCGCACGCTGACCGCCGCCGGCACCCAGCTGGACGCGATGCGCGGGATGCTGGCGCGGCTGGCGCCCGAGAACGCGCTGATCGCGGCGACCGGCGCGCCGCTGGCGCAGTGGGGCGCCCCGTTGATCTCACCCTCGACGCATTACGACGACGTGTCGACGCTGCTCGGGCAGCTCACCCGGCAGCACGCTGTGAACGGCCTGCACGTGCACGTCGAGGTGTTCGGCGACGAGGAGCGGGTGCGGGCGCTGCGTCGCGTCCGCGCCTGGCTGCCTGTGCTGCTCGCGCTCAGCGCCAACTCGCCGTTCACCTACGGCGTCGCATCCGGTCTGGCGAGCTGGCGCAGCGTGCTCATCCGCCGGCTGCCCGTGTCGTGGGCGCCCCCGGCGTTTCGCGACGCCGACGAGTACCACCGCACCGTCGATCAGGTGGTGCGCATCGGCCTGCTGCCCTCACGCGGCTCGACCTCGTGGGCGGTGCGCCTGTCGGAGCGGTTCGACACCGTCGAGGTGCGGGTCGCCGATGCGCAGCTGCGGGTGGACGACGCCCTGCTGCTGGCGGCGTTGACGCGCGCGATCGTCGTGGCGGACGACATGTCCGATGCGGCGCCGCCGGCGGCCGAGCTCGACGCCGCGTTGTGGCTGGCCGCGCGTCACGGCATGCACGCGCGGCTGTTCACGCCGGAGGGCGGCGTCGAAGACGCCTGGGCGGCGGTGCAGCGGATGCTCGAGGGCATCCGCCCCGCCCTTGAGCATCTCGGTGACGCAGCCTTCGTCGACGAGCATCTGGGTCGGCTGCGCAGCGAGGGCACCGGATCGCAGCGGCAGCTGACGGCCTACGGCACCGGTGGTGTGCACGCTCTCGCCGATCTGTACCGACGGTGGTGATCCCACACAGAGAGCACCGCCGGAAGCGGCGGCGTCGGCCTATCATCCGAGTATGGGACGACTGAAGTACGACGGCACCGCTGCACCGATCACTATCGATGACGCGACGCTCGCGCATCTCAAGATCGTCATCGGCACGAAGCTGCGGCGCAACGAGAGCTTCCTCATGACGTGGGTGCGCGGCGCGGACGCCGAAGATGCGCGCACCACCATCTGGGTGCACCCCGCCATCCCCCTGCAGTTCGGCTTCGACACCGCGGTGCTCCCGCCGATCGAACCAGAGCGCGTGTCGACGATCATGTCGGCTCTGAATGCGAGCGGCGAGCTCGTGCTCGACGAGTACCTGTACACGCCCACGCCCGGACACTCCTGACGTACGCCGTACGCCGTGCGTCCGGCGATCGCGCACGCGGGGACGCGCCGGAAAAGAGATGAGACCCGCGATCCTTCCGGATCCGGGTCTCATCTCATCGTGTGCGCGAGGGGGGACTTGAACCCCCACGCCCTTGCGAGCACTGGCACCTGAAGCCAGCGCGTCTACCTATTCCGCCACTCGCGCATCGTCTCGTTCCGAAGAACTCAACCTGGAAAGGCTATCACGACGGACGGCCTGCTTCGAACCGGCCGGACCCCAAGAAGCGGTTATCCAGCCTGCCTGACTACGATGGCCCTACCGGTCTGCATGCCAGAGGAGCCCCGTGGGACTACTTGACAGCTTTGAGAAGGGTCTTGAGCGCGCTGTGAACAGCGCCTTCGCCAAGACCTTCCGCAGCGGCGTGCAGCCCGTCGAGATCGCTTCGGCGCTGCGGCGCGAGGCCGACACGAACGCGGCTGTCGTCAGCCGCGACCGCATCATCACCCCGAGCGACTATCTCGTGCGGCTCAGCCCCGACGACCACGAGCGGATGCGGGCACTCGGCCGCGCCCTGCACGACGAGCTGTTCGCGCTGCTGACCGCACACGCTCGCACCCAGGGCTACAGCTTCGCCGGCCCGCTGCACATCTCGATGGAGGCCGACGAGCGCGTCGCCACGGGGCTGGTGCGGGTCAACTCCTCGTCGGTGGAGAGCACGGTCGACTGGCAGGGCGTCGTCGAGATCGACGGCCGCCGACACCCGCTCACCAGCGCACGCACCGTCATCGGCCGCGGCAGCGACGCCGACATCACCATCGCCGACGCCGGCTCCAGCCGCCGTCACGCCGAGATCCTCTGGGACGGCGAGCGCGGGATGCTGCGCGATCTGGGCTCCACGAACGGCACCAAGGTCGATGGGCACAAGATCCGCGAGGTCGGCCTCGCCCCCGGAACGTCATTCACGATCGGTCGCACCGAGCTGACCTTCCAGGTCGTTCCGGCATCCCCGAGTTCCAGTCGAGGAGTCACCCATGAGTGAACTCGTGCTCCTGCTGCTGCGCATCGGATTCCTCGTGCTGCTGTGGTTCTTCGTGTTCGGCGTCGTGTACTCGTTGCGGGCGGACCTCTTCGGGGTCCGCGTGCGCAAGATGCCCGCCGGCGAGGCCGCGGCGGTGCCTGCGGCGGCATCCCCCGCTCCGCAGCCGTCGAAGAGCACCCCGGCGAACCGCGTCCCGACCCATCTGATCATCACCTCCGGCCCGAAGACGGGCCTGGAGGTGCCGCTCGGCTCGGCCGACTCCCTCTCGATCGGCCGCTCCAGCGAATCCGGTCTGGTGATCCGCGACGACTACACCTCCAGCCATCACGCGCGCCTGTCGAAGCGCGGTGACATCTGGACCATCCAGGATCTCGACTCGACAAACGGCACCTACCTCGCCGGCCGCCGCCTCGGCGACAAGCCTCTGCAGGTCGAGATCGGCACCCCGATCAAGGTGGGCGCCACGACGTTCGAGCTGCGGTCGTAGGGCGCCGCATCGAGATGGTCTTCGAGGGCTCGAGCGCTGCGATCTCCCACACCGGGAAGGTCCGCTCCAACAACCAGGACTCCGGTTACTCCGGCGCCAACCTCTTCGTCGTCGCCGACGGCATGGGCGGTCACGCCGGCGGAGACGTCGCCTCGACCATCGCCATCTCGCGCATGGAGGCCCTCGACCGCGGCTACTCGTCGACCGACGATGCACAGGCCGAGCTGCAGGCCGCGGCGACCACCGCCGCGTCGGACCTCGTGCGCGCCTCGAAGGAGCGCCCCGAGCTGGCGGGTCTGGGCACCACGCTCTGCGCGATCGTGATGGTCGACGACCACGCGGTGATCGGTCACATCGGCGACTCCCGCATCTACCTCTACCGCGACGACGCGCTGACGCAGATCACCACCGACCACACCTTCGTGCAGCGGCTGGTCGACTCGGGCCGCATCACGGTCGAAGAGGCTCGCTACCACCCGCGTCGCTCGGTGCTGATGCGCGTGCTCAGCGATATGGACATCGCCCCCGACCTCGACATGTTCGTCATGCCGACGCGGCCGGGCGATCGCTGGCTGCTGTGCTCCGACGGGCTGTCCGGTGTCGTCGACGACGAGCACATCGCCAAGGCGATGCGTCTCGGACTCGCGCCCGGCCGCACGGCCGACAACCTGCTCAAGCAGGCCCTCGACGGCGGCGCACCCGACAACGTCACCATCGTGCTCGTCGACGTGGGCGGCGCACATCCGCTCTCCTCCGGCACTCCCACCATCGTCGGTGCCGCGTCGAACCCATCCGACCTTCCCGTGCCCGCGCCGCGACCGTCGCTCACCGGATGGCTGCACCCCGTGCTGCAGGCCGCCAACGAACCCAGCCACTTCGAGCCGGACTCCGACGACTTCTTCGAGGAGATCATCGAAGAGGACCGCCGCCGCGCACGTCGCCGCCGCTTCGCCTGGCTCTTCGCCCTCTTCGTCGCCATCCTGGCGCTGGTCGGCGCGGGCCTGTTCGCGTACAACTGGACGCAGACGCGCTACTTCGTCGGCGCCGACGACGACAGCGTCGTGATCTACCGCGGCGTGCAGCAGAGCATCGGGCCCTTCTCGCTCTCGACGGAGGTGGAGGACACCGGCATCCTGCTCGCCGATCTGCAGTCGTACCAGCGCTCGTCGGTCGAGCGCACGATCAACGCGCGGTCGCTGTCCGACGCCCGGGCGATCACCGATCGGCTGGCGAAGATGGTGCTGCCGATCGAACCGGCGCAGCCCCAGCCGTCGCCCAGTCCCGCAGCCACGACGGAGGTGCCGACGCCATGACCGCCGTCTCAGCCGACACCAGCGTTCTGAAGGCGCTGAAGAAGATCCGCACGCCACAGAAGCAGCGCAACCGCGAGTTCTGGCTGCTGCTGTTCGCGCTGCTCATCTCGGGGGCATCCCTCACGCTCGTGCAGCTGGGGGCACTCGACAGGATCGACCCGATGATCCTCGTGTTCGGCGGCGGGCTCGCCGTGCTCGTGTTCGCGCTGCACGTCGTGCTGCGGGTCGTGGCATCCGACGCCGATCCGTTCGTGCTGCCGATCGCCACCGTGCTCAGCGGCCTCGGCATCGCCATGATCTATCGCATCGACATCGCCAAGAACTTCACCGGCTGGGACTCGTTCGCGAACAAGCAGCTCGCCTGGACGGCCATCTCGCTGGCCGGCGCGATCGCGATCGTCATCGCGCTGCGCAACTACCGAGTGCTCTACCGCTTCACCTACATCTCGGGGCTCGCCGGCATCGTGCTGCTGATCCTGCCGTTCATCCCGGGCCTGCGCGCCCGCGGCGTCAACGCCGATGTGTGGGTCTCGATCGGGGGCATCTTCTCGTTCCAGCCGGGCGAGCTGGCGAAGATCTGCCTGGCGATCTTCTTCGCCGGATACCTGGTGCGCACCCGCGAGAGCCTCAGCTCGGTCGGCAAGCGATTCCTCGGCATCACGTGGCCGCGCATGCGCGAGCTCGGACCGGTGCTCGTGGTGTGGCTCATCTCGCTGCTGATCATCGTGACCCAGCGCGACCTGGGCACCGGCGTGCTGATCTTCGGCATGTTCATCGCGATGCTCTACGTCGCCACGGGCAAGACGAGCTGGGTGCTGATCGGACTGGTCGGCGTCGCCACCGGTGCATTCCTCGCCACCCGCATCCTCGCGTACGTGCAGCGCCGCTTCACGAACTGGCTCGACGCCTTCAACCCCGAGATCATCTCGCGCGACGGCGGCAGCTACCAGCTGGTGGAGGGGATCTTCGGCCTCGCGCACGGCGGGCTGATCGGTACCGGATGGGGTCAGGGGCGTCCGCAGATCACGCCACTCGCGCACAGCGACTACATCATCCCGAGCCTCGGCGAAGAGCTGGGGATCGTGGGCCTGTTCGCCATCCTCTGCCTGTACATGGTGTTCGTCAGCCGTGGACTGCGCATCGGCATGGCAGGTCAGGACGACTTCGGCAAGCTGCTGGCCACCGGCCTGTCGTTCACGATCGCACTGCAGGTGTTCATCATGGTCGGCGGCGTCACCCGGGTGATCCCGCTCACCGGTCTCACCACACCGTTCCTCGCGGCCGGCGGATCGTCGCTCGTCGCCAACTGGCTCATCGTCGCGCTACTGCTGCGCATCAGTGACGCGGTGCGCCGCCAGCCCCGGGTGGTGATCGGCTGATGACGAAAGAACTCCGCAGACTGAGCTTCGTCATCCTCGCGATGTTCCTGTCGCTGTTCGTCGCGACGAGCTGGATCCAGGTGGTCGACGCCGACAACCTGGCGCAGAACCCCGCGAACACCCGCACGCGCCTCGACAGCTATCAGATCCAGCGCGGCTCGATCATCGTCGACGGCACCGCGATCGCCACGTCCGTCTCGGCGGATGACCGGTACCAGTACCAGCGCGTGTACACCGATCCCGCTCTGTGGGCGCCGATCACGGGCTACTACAACCCCGTGCTCGACTCGCGCACCGGCATCGAGCAGGCACTCAACTCCGACCTGTCGGGCACCGGATCGAACGCGTTCTTCGGCGAGATCGAGCGCATCCTCTCCGGTCAACCGCAGCAGGGCCTGAGCGTCGAGCTGACAATGGACCCCGCCGCGCAGCGGGCGGCGTACGAGGCGCTTGACGGGCTGCAGGGAGCCGTCGTCGCGCTGGAGCCTGCGACCGGCCGCGTGTTGGCGATGGTCTCCACCCCCGGGTTCGACACGAACGCTCTCGCGGCGCACGATCCGGCCGCCGTCAACGCCGAGCACGACCGCCTCGCGGCCGACCCCGCCAAGCCGCTGTACAACCGCGCCATCGGCGGCAATCTCAATCCCCCCGGGTCGACGTTCAAGGTCGTCGTGGCGGCCGCGGCACTGGCATCGGGCGAGTACACGCTCGACTCCACCTTCCCCAACCCGGCTCGGTACACCCTGCCCGGCACGAGCACGACCGTCTCGAACGCCTGGGGCGGGACGTGCGGCGACGGCGAGACGACCACGCTGGCCCAGGCGCTGAAGCTCAGCTGCAACATCCCGATGGCCGAGCTCGCGGTCGAGCTCGGCGACCAGAGCATCCGCGAGATGGCCGAGAAGTTCGGCTTCAACGCCGAGCTCGAGATCCCGCTCGCCGTCACCCCCTCGAGCTACCCGTCCGGGCTCAGCGACGACGAGACCGCGCTGTCGGGTTTCGGGCAGGGCAAGGTCACCGCGACCCCGCTGACGATCGCGATGGTCGCAGCCGGTATCGCCAACGAGGGCACCGTGATGAAGCCGCGGATGGTCGACGCCGTGATCGGCGACGACTTCGCGGTGCACACGCAGTTCGAGAACGAGGTGTTCGGCGAGGCGCTCGACCCCGAGGCCGCCCAGGCGCTGACCTCGGTGCTGGTCGAGGGCGTCCGTTCCGGAGCGGCGACGGGTGCAAGAATAGACGGCGTCGATGTCGCCGGAAAGACAGGCACGGCCGAGAACGGCGGCAAGCCGTACTCGCTGTGGTTCACAGGTTTCGCGCCTGCGGAGGATCCGCAGGTCGCGGTGGCAGTCGTCGTCGAAGACGGCGGTGGAAGAGGCAAGTCGGGCAGCGGCAACACGATCGCCGCTCCGATTGCCAAGAAGGTCATAGAGGCGGTGCTGGGCAGATGAGGCCGACGCAGGGTGTGTCGTTCGGAGGACGCTACGAGCTGTTGTCGCGGATCGCGATCGGCGGCATGGGCGAGGTGTGGGAGGCGACGGATCACGTCATCGGCCGCACCGTCGCCATCAAGATCCTCAAGGACGAGTACATGGGCGATCCCGGGTTCCTCGAGCGCTTCCGCGCCGAGGCCCGTCACGCCGCGCTCGTCAACCACGAGGGCATCGCCAGCGTCTTCGACTACGGCGAGGAGAACGGCTCCGCCTTCCTCGTGATGGAGCTCGTGCCCGGCGAGGCGCTCTCGACGATCCTCGAGCGCGACGGCGCGCTGAGCGCCGACAAGACGCTCGACATCGTCGCCCAGACGGCATCGGCCCTGCAGGCCGCGCACGCGGCGGGGTTGGTGCACCGGGACATCAAGCCGGGAAACCTGCTGATCACTCCCGACGGACGGGTGAAGATCACCGACTTCGGCATCGCGCGCATCGCCGACCAGGTGCCGCTGACCGCGACCGGCCAGGTCATGGGCACGGTGCAGTACCTCTCCCCCGAGCAGGCCTCGGGCCACGCCGCGTCACCCGCGACCGACGTGTACTCGCTGGGCATCGTCGCGTACGAGTGCCTGGCGGGCAAGCGCCCGTTCACCGGCGAGTCGCAGGTGGCGATCGCCATGGCGCAGATCAACGAGCAGCCCCCGCCGCTGCCCGACTCGGTGCCCGTGCCGGTGCGCAACCTCGTGATGGCGATGATCGCGAAGAAGCCGGCGGATCGGCCGTCGTCGGCCGCCACGGTCTCGCGCGCCGCGCAGGCGCTGCGGCGAGGAGACCTGAACTCGGCCGCGATCGCCGTTCCGGCCATCGCCGGCGCAGGGGTGGTGGATGCCGATGACGCGACGCGCATCCTGAACGGGGTCGGCGGCGAGGATGCCACGCGCATCATGCCCACCACCGCGCAGCTGCCCGCCGGTGCCGCAGTGGCCGCGACGACAACCGAGCCCGAGGAGCCGAAGAAGCGCAAGCGCAGCCCGTGGACATGGCCGCTCATCGCCCTGATCGCGCTGCTCGTGCTGGTGCTCGGCGGCACCCTGATCGCCATGCTGAGCAATCAGGACGAGGCGAAGCCGGTGGCGCCGACCTCCACGTCCGCTAAGCCGAAGCCCACGCAGAGCACTCCGACGCCGACCGAGACCGAGAAGGCGCTGGTCGATGTCGGTGCGCTGCAGCTGACCGACCGGCCGTGCGACGAGGCCAAGCAGATCCTCGCCGACAACGACCTCGTCGGGGAATGCGTCGAGGGCAACACCGCCGCGAGCTCGCCCGACCGCGCGGGCTGGGTGCAGAGCGTGAGCGACGAGGGCAACGTCGAGGTGGGCTCGACCATCACGCTCACGACGTACAAGGCGGCGGTGACCATCCCCGAGCCGGGATCCAAGCCCACCCTCAGCGACACCCCCACCACCGGAGCCACGGTCACCCTCAACTGGACGAACTTCGAGTGCCCGTCGGGTGTTCCCCCGCTGAGCGCCTACAGCGTGAAGATCACCAACGCGACGTTCGCCGACGGCAGCGCGGAGCGCAGCTTCGGTCGCGGTGAGCTCAGCGCACCCATCACGATCACCGGCACCCCCGGGGCCACGGTCACCGCCAGCTACGTGGCGTACTGCGGCGACGAGCTGCCCTCGCCGCGGTCGCCGCAGATGGAAGAGCAGATCCAGGCGCTCGACACCCCCACCCCGCCCGCCGAGGGCGAGGGCACCGGCACCGAGGGCACCGAGGGCGCCCCCGCCAGCGAGTAATCTGGAAGACACTGTCTGAGAGATCTGAGGGGGGCGTCCGTGTCGCCAGAGCCGCGCATCATCGCCGGGCGCTACCGCGTCGATGAGGTCATCGGTCAAGGCGGCATGGCCAAGGTGCACCGCGGCTACGACCTGACGCTGGGTCGCGACGTCGCCATCAAGATCCTCGATCCCGAGCTCGCACGCGACACCGCGTTCCGCACGCGGTTCCGCCTCGAGGCGCAGGCGGCATCGCGCATGTCGCATCCCTCGATCGTGCGGGTGTACGACGCGGGCGACCCGTCGTCGAGCTCAGACGCCCGACGGTCCGGCGACGGCGCGGCGCAGACCGAGCCGTACATCGTGATGGAGCTCGTGCACGGCACTCTGCTGAAGGACATCATCGCGAAGGGCCCCCTGCCGGTCGCCGACGCGATCCGCTACGCCGACGGCATCCTCGAGGCCCTCGAGTACTCGCATCGCGCCGGCGTGGTGCACCGCGACATCAAGCCGGGCAATGTGATGATCACCGACAAGGGCGCCGTGAAGGTGATGGACTTCGGCATCGCCCGCGCCGTGTCGGATTCGTCGTCGACCGTCGCCGAGACGACGCAGATCCTCGGCACCGCCGCGTACTTCTCGCCCGAGCAGGCCAAGGGCGAGTCCGTCGATGCACGCACCGACCTGTATTCGGCCGGCGTGGTGCTGTACGAGATGCTCACCGGCCGCCAGCCCTTCCGCGGCGACTCCCCGGTCGCGGTCGCATACCAGCACGTCAGCGAGACGCCGACGCCTCCGACCGAGATCAACGAGCAGGTGCCCCGCTCGCTGGATGCCATCGTGCTGCGCGCCATGGCCAAGGATCCCTACCAGCGCTTCCCCGACGCCGGATCGTTCCGTCTCGCGCTGAAGAACGTGTCCGATGGCGGGACGCCCAGCAAGAAGGACATCGGCGCGCTCACCAGCGAGCTGTACGGACCGAACCCGCGCCACGCGCAGGAGACCGCCCGCTCACTGCGGCAGCTGAGCACCGACACCACCATGACGCGCACGCAGTCCGGCCCACCGGTCGCGTGGATCTGGGCCGGCGTCGCGCTGCTCGCCGTGCTGCTGATCTCGGTGCTCATCTGGGTCATCACGCTGACGATGCGCCCGAACGATGTGCCGACGACCTCGGTCACCGTGCCCAACCTCGTCAACCTGACCTCCGACGAGGCCCAGGAAGCCCTGGAGGACAACGGCCTGGTGCCGGACATGCGTCGAGAGTCCAGCATGGACTTCGAGGAAGACCATGTGATCCGCTCGTCGCCCACGACGGGCGCCAAGCTGACCGAGGGCACCTCGGTGATCGTGTACGTGTCGACCGGCGCCGACACGATCGAGATGCCGGTGGTGGAGGGTCTCGCGCAGGACACCGCCAAGCAGGTGCTCGCCGATGCGAAGCTCAAGCTCGGCACGGTGCGTCCGCAGAACGACAAGGACGCCAAGGCCGGCACCGTGCTCAGCGCCAGCGAGGCCGCGGGCGAGCAGGTCGCCCCGGGCACCGTCGTCGATCTCGTGGTCGCGAGCGGGCTGGTCACGCTCGAGGACATGACGGGATTCTCGATGGATGCCGCCACCGGGCAGCTCGAGAAGCTGGGCCTCGAGGCCAAGCCGGTCGAGCTGGGCCCGTGCACCGAAGGCCAGATCCCCGACGTGGTCGCCTCGATGTCGGTCTCGCCGGGTGAGGTGGCGATCCATTCGACGGTGGAGCTGCGCTACTGCGTGACGCCCGCGGGCTGATCTCGCCGCGCCGACGCGAGCCAGTTTCCCAGCAGGCGGTGCCCGCTCTCGGTGAGCACGCTCTCGGGGTGGAACTGCACGCCGAGGATCGGCAGAGTCGCGTGCTGCACGGCCATGATCGTGCCCTGCTCGGTGCGGGCCGTCACCCGCAGCACCGCGGGCAGCGTGGTGTCGGAGAGGGCGAGCGAGTGGTAGCGTCCGGCGGCGAACGGCGAGCGGATGCCGTCGAACAGCGCCGACCCGTCGTGCGTCACCTGCGAGACCATGCCGTGCATCAGCTCGGGTGCGGCCCCCACCACGCCGCCGAACGCCTCGCCGATCGCCTGATGTCCGAGGCACACGCCGAGCAGTGGCATGCCGGTCTCCGCGCACAGGTGCACGACCGCGATCGACGCGCCCGCATCCGCGGGTGTGCCGGGGCCGGGTGAGATCATCACCGCATCGAACCCGCGCAGCATCTCCTGCCAGTGACGGCGCACCACGGCATCCGGAGCGTCGCCGGCGGCATCCGCCTCGACCATCTCGACCTGCGCGCCCAGCTCGCGCAGATATCCGATCAGCGTGTGCACGAAGCTGTCGTGATTGTCGACGACCAGAACCCGCACGCTCACTGCAGATCCACCTCCCCGGGGGTGACCAGGGGGCTGATCCAAGGGAAGACGTGGAAGAACAGTGCGTAGAGCACCGCGGCGACGACCGCGATCACGATCAGCAGGCGCACCCACCACGGGCCGGGCAGCAGGCGCCAGAGTGCGGCGTACATCAGAGAGCCTCCCGGGCGGATGGCTTCGCCTCGTCGACGGGGGTGAGCGAGTCGGGCGGGCCGTCCGCTCTTGGCTGGAATCCCTCGAAGACGCCGTAGGCGACGATGCGCTCGGCGAGGGAGTACAGCGGAGAGCAGGCGGTGAGGGTGATGAGGCGGTCGCCGGCGGGCGTCTCGGGCATCTGCGGCACATCGAGCAGCACGTCCCCTGCCGAGGGCTTCACGTACTGCAGGTTGCGGAACCGGTAGGTGAACCACCCGTCTCGGGTCTCGACGACGATCGCGTCACCCAGGCGCAGCTCGTCGATGCGGTTGAACGGCTTGCCCCACGTGGTGCGGTGACCAGCGAGCGAGAGGTTGCCCATCTCACCCGGCATCTTCGACTGCGTGTACAGCCCGATCCCGATCCGGTCGAGGGTGCGCTCACGGCTCGTGCCGCCCGCGATATTCACGTTGTAGTCGTCGCCGAAGCGGGGGATGCGCATGTTGGCGAAGATCTCGGCATCCGCCGGATGCGACAGCACCGGCAGGGTCTGCACCGTCCCGCCGTCCTCGTCTTGCGCGAGCGGCGGCGCCGGCACCTCCTCGTCGGCCCACTGCGCCGAGAGGGCCGCGCCCTTCGCGTTGTTCTCGGCCCCGATGATGAGGTCGCCGATCCACATCTGCCAGGCGATGAACAGCAGCACGAGCACGCCGGCGGTGAGCAGCAGCTCACCCATCACGCTGGCGAACGTCGCACGCGACTGCGGTCGTGGTCTCGAGCGGTCTCGCGGCGCCGGGGGAGTCGCGACCGCATGCATGAGGGGAAGTCTATTCGCACGGCTAGAATGATGCGCATGGCACGTGAGCGCAACCCTGAAGAACCCGCTGTCGAGCGTCCCGAGGGCGAAGCAGCCCCGAACGCCGTGTGGTTCAAGCCCGTCATGGTGGGCTTCATGCTGCTCGGACTGGTGTGGATCCTCGTCTACTACATCTCCGGCTCGCGCTTCCCCATCCCCGGGCTCGACTCGTGGAACCTGGGCATCGGTCTGGGCATCGCGCTGATCGGCTTCCTGATGACCACGCGGTGGCGCTGACCCGCACTCGCGAACGACGCGCCCTTCCACTTCGGTGGGAGGGCGTTCGTCTTCCCTTGGCCGGTTGTCAACAGCCCTCTTCACCTGTGAATAACACCCGTGTAATTCTCCCCAGGTGTGGAGAGGCTTGTGGATAACTATGGGGAAATGCTGTGCAGATCCCTGTGCATGACCTGTGCACGACGTGTGCACAACTCGGCTCGGGCCGGTCAGAGCGTGCCGCGGATGACGATCGGCGAGACGATGAAGGCGACCGCGAGAAGGGCGATCACCAGCGTGACCAGCAGCAGGATCTGCACCACACGCTGAGAACGCCGTCGCGTTCGGGCGAAGATCACGCCGATCAGGGCGCCCACTGCGGCACCGCCGATATGCGCCTGCCAGGCGATGTTGAGCGTCTGGATGAAGCCGATGGCGAGGTTGATCGCGAGGATCACCAGGATGCCGCGGATGTTGGCGCCGATGTGCCGACCGATGACGAGCAGCGCGCCCATCAGCGCGAAGATGCCGCCCGAGGCGCCGACGGTCGCGACACCCGGATCGAGCACGGCCATCGCCACCGACCCGCCGAGGCCGCCGATGAGATAGAGCGCGACGAAGCGCCAACGGCCGAGCAGGGGCTCGAGACTGCGACCGATCATCCACAGCGCGAGCATGTTCAGCGCGAAATGCATGATGCCGGAGTGCACGAGCATGGCCGTCAGCAGCCGCCACGGCTCGAACGTGAACCCTCCGCCGAACATGTCGGGGAAGAGGTACGGGGTGGCGAACAGCAGTGTGCGATCGACGATCGGCCCGAGCACGACCTGCAGCACGCCGACGACCGCCGTCACCGCGATGATGACGTAGGTCGCGAGAGGGCGGGACGAATCGGATGACCCTCCGCGCCAGACGCGGCTCGCGCGCCGCTGCGCCGGCGTCTGCGCCTTGCGGTCGGCCTTCATGCACTCCGGGCAGATGACGCCGACGGGGGCCTGGGTCTGGCAGTCGGCGCAGACGGTGCGGGTGCAGCGCTGGCAGAGCACGAAGCTCTGCCGATCCGGATGCCGGTAGCAGAAGTTCTCGCGGTTGCGCGTGAAATCGGGGGAGGTCATCCGGATCGGCTCGAGCTGTGCGGGATCAGTTGGCGACGACGTCGACCGAGTGCAGCACGACGTCCTCGACGGGACGGTCCTGCGCGCCGGTGCGCACCGAGGCGATCTCGTCGACGACGGCCTTCGAGGCGTCATCGGCGACCACGCCGAAGATCGTGTGCTTGCCCTGCAGCCACGGGGTCGGGTCGGTGGTGATGAAGAACTGCGAGCCGTTGGTGCCCTCGGCCTGACCGGTGATGGCGTTGCGACGCAGACCGGCGTTGGCCATGGCGAGCACGTACGGGTCGTTGAAGTTCAGCTCGGGGTGGATCTCGTCGTTGAAGTTGTAGCCCGGACCGCCGATGCCCTGACCGAGCGGGTCGCCGCCCTGGATCATGAAGTTGGGGATGATGCGGTGGAAGATGACGTCCTTGTAGAGAGGACCCTCGCCGGGCTTGCCGGTAGCGGGGTGCGTCCACTCCTTGGAGCCGTCGGCCAGGCCGACGAAGTTGGCGACCGTGTTCGGGGCGTGGTCGCCGAACAGGTTGATGACGATGTCACCGTGGTTGGTGTGCAGGGTTGCGACGTGAGATGCGTGAGGCATGGATACATTCTCGCAGAGCGGTCCTGTGCGGGCGCGGCGTATTGTCTCGTGTCGACGCCTGCACCGCCAGACTCTGCTCGTATTCAGTGTGTTGTGGTTGGATGAGTGGCGGAACGGACATCGACCGACCGACGGGAGAGCAACGTGAATCTCAGCCGCAAGCGCAAGAAGGAACTGCGTCGACTTCAGCAGGACGCCGGACGACTCTGGGAGTCGCAGCAGGTTCTCGTCGGACACGCCGCCGACATCGCCCGTGAGGCGGGTCGCCAGCTCGGCAACTTCAACCGCGAGCAGATCATGCCCACCGTGCACGACTCGTACGAGCGTCACCTCGCCCCGACCGTCGATCGCGGTGTGAAATTCGGCAAGCACGTCGTCGACGACCGTGTCGTGCCGATCGTGGGCGGTGTGGTCGGCACCGCGCTGTCGGCCTGGGACGTCGCCAACAAGAAGCGTCAGGACCTCGGATGGGGTCCGCGTCACGTCGCCCCGCCGAAGAAGAGCATGGGCATCGGGTCGGTCATCGCTATCGTGCTCGGTGCAGCCGCGGCAATCGGCGTCGTCGCCGCCGCGTGGCAGGCGCTGCGCGCCGACGACGAGCTGTGGGTCGCCGACGACCCGCTGTCGCCCCCCAACGCATGACCGGAGCCGACCCGCATCAGCGGGTCCGCGCCGCTGCGGCCGCTCGGGGACTCGAGATCGAGATCCGTGAGCGGCCGCAGGCACGCAGTCTGCCGGAGGCCGCCGCGCTGCTCGGTCTGCAGCCGTCCGACATCGTGAAGACCCTGGTCGTGAAGAGGTCGGACGACACGTATCTGTTCGCACTGGTGCCCGGCGGACGGTCGATCTCGTGGCCCAAGCTGCGTGCCGTCGTCGGCGTGAACCGGCTGCGTCTGCCGGAGCCCGATCTCGCCCTCTCGGCGACCGGCTACGAGCGCGGCACGATCGTCCCGATCGGCAGCACCCGCGACTGGCCGGTGTACGCCGACGAGACGATCGTCGGGCGACGCATCGCCATGGGCGCCGGAACCCACGGCTACAGCCTGTTCACCGATGCGGACGACCTGATCCGCGCCTACGACGCCGTGGTCGCCGACATCAGCATCCCCGAGCTGGCTGACGCGAGAGCCTGACGGCGGAGCGCGCCGCGCCGCCTGGGGTCACTACAGCACCGCGTCGAGCACGCGAGCCGTGACGCGCGCCGCGTCGCGCCATGTCGGCAGTCCGGCACCCGCCCGCGCGGCCGATGCCGCCAGCCGTGCCCGCAGCTCCGGATCGACGAGCAGCGCACGCAGCGCCGCGGCGAAGGCATCCGGATCGTCGGGCGGCGCCAGCAACCCGGCATCCGGCGGCACCGTGTCGGGCACGGCGCCGGTGCGGCACGAGACGATCGGCAGACCGTGCGCCAGGGCCTCGTCGAAGACGAGCCCGTAGCCCTCGTAGCGGGTGGCGAGAGCGAACACATCGGCCTGCCGGTAGAGCTCGTCGCGCTCGGCGCTGCTCACAGCGCCTGCGAGCCGCACCCGGTGCACCAGGCCGAGCTGCCCGGTCAGCTCGTGCAGGCGGGCGACGTGATCGGGATCGTGCGGCGTGCCGGCGATGATGGCGCGCCAGGGCACGTCGGTGAGCTGGGCCAGAGCGCGCAGCAGCACGTCGTGACCCTTGCGCGGATGCTGGATGCCGACCGCCAGCACGAGCGGCGGTGCGGAGGGGTCCGGCCCCACTGCCGAGGCACTCAACGGACGCGGGAGGGCCGGCTCGGGACGGACGGTTCCGGGCCGCACGGTTCCGGGCCGGACGACCGTGATGCGCTCGGCCGGCACGTCGTATTCCGATATGAGCATGCGCGCGGTGTGCGGGCTGGGGACGAGCACGGCGCGCAGCAGCCGCAGGTTGTCGCGCTCGGTTCGGAAGAGGTGCCCGCGCCGCTGCGCGTCGAGCCCCTCCTCGTGCGCGAGCGGGTGGTGCACGATGCCGACCATCGGAGCGCTGACGGCTGCGAGCGCGGTCGTGGGCATCGCACCGACGAGGAACCCGTCGAGGATGAGGGGGACGTCGTCGTCCACCGCGGCGAGCGCCGTGGCGGCCTCGGCGACGTGGGCGGGCGATGGTTCCGGGAACGACGCGCCGAGCGGGACATGCGCGACGTCGATGCCGAGGCCGCGCAGGGCCTCCAGCAGGCTGCGTTCGTACACGTAACCGCCGGTGACCGTGCGCAGGTCGCCGGGCACCGCGAAGACGGCGCGGCTCACCATCGCTGCTCCGGGGCGTAACGGCGCAGCACGCGAGACTCCACCGCACCGACCAGGGCGTATCCGAGCGCCGACGCCGCGGTGACCAGCACCGTCGCGCCGGCGAGCAGGTCGTACCCCGAGCGCGACGCCGCGAGCGCCATGGCGTTGCCGATGCCCGTGCCCGTGGCGAGCCACTCCACCACGGTGACCGCGAGAACCGCGGCCGGCACGCTCATGCGCGCGGCCGCGAAGAAGCTGGGCAGCATCGCGGGGATCCGCACCCGCACGAGCTGGATGCGTGCGGGCGCCGCGTAACTGCGCAGCACGTCGAGAGCCTGCCCTGGCGCCTGGCGGAGCCCCTGCAGGCATGCGATGAGCGTGGGGAAGAACACCATGATCGCGACGAGCACGATCCCGCCCGCGGCCCCGCGGCCGAGCAGGAGCACCACGAGCGGCGCGGTGGTGACGATGGGCACGGCACGCAGCGCGATGGCGATGGGCATGGTCACCGCGGCGACCGACGGAGCGAGCACGAGCAGCATCGCCAGGCCCGCCCCGACGGCGAGACCGGCGAGGTATCCGGGCACGGCGAGAGCCGCCGTCTGACCGAGGGCTGCGAACAGGGCATCCCGCACCGCTCCCCCGTCGTCGGCGCCGAGCAGCACGCGCGCGACGTCGACCGGAGTGCGGGCGAAGAACGGGTTCAGCCCGGTCAGGATGATCCCGCCCCACCACAGCACGACCATCACCACCACGAAGCCGAGGGCGGATGCCACCGCGCGGCGCACCCGGTGCGCGGCGGCGACGGGCGGGCGGGGCGGGGCGAGGATGAGCGGCGGCGGCCCGGCGTGCAGCCGTCGCCCGATGGCGCCGACGAGCGCATAGGCGAGAACCGACACGACCGTCGCCACGGTGGCGATCGCCCAGGTCAGCTGCACGTCGAGGTCGCGCGCCGCGCGCACGGTCAGCACGCCCAGCCCGCTCTCGGCCCCGGTGAACTCCCCGACCATCGCGCCGAGGAACGCGGCGGGCGCCGCGATCTGCAGGCCCGCGATGAAGTACGGCAGGCTCGCCCGTGCCCGCACGAAGCGCAGCGCCGCCGCCCGCCCCCGGCCGTAGCTGCGCACGAGATCGAACCACCCCGCCGGCGCGGCACGCAGTCCTACGAGGACGGGGATCATCGTGGTGTAGTACACCGCGAGCGCCGCCAGGGCAACCTGCGGGCCGTCTCCCGGGCCGAGCAGCACGCGCAGCACGGGTCCGGTGGCCACCAGGGGAAGACAGAACACCACCAGTGCGACGGTGGTGACGACCGACTGCGTGCGCGGCAGGAGCACGGCGAGCGCGGCGAGGGCGAGAGCGACGAGGTTGCCGACTGCGAAGCCGGCCAGTGCAGCGGCCCCGGTCACCCCCAGGGCGCGCAGCAGCAGTCCGCTTTCGTCCTTCAGGGTGAGCAGGATCTCGCTCGGCGCGGCCAGCACGTATGCGCCCTCGAGCAGGCGCGCGGCCAGCTCCCAGAGCAGCAGCAGTGCGAGCACCGTGAGCGCGGTGCGAAGCGGGCGCCGATCGACCATGCGGGCGGGGCTCATGCAGCCGCCCCGCCCCGCGAGCGGGCGAGAGCGGATGTCACCTCATCGACCAGCGCCTCGAAGACGGGGGTCCGGGCGAGCTGAGCCGGGCGCGGCTGCGGCAGCGTGACCGGCACATCGGCGACGACGCGCGCCGGGCGCGGGCTGAGCACGAGGATCCGATCGGCGAGCCGCACCGCCTCCGCGATGGAATGAGTGACGAGCACTGTGGTCGCCCCTCCCCCTCGCCACAGCGGTGGCAGGTCGGCGAGCAGATCCTGCCGGGTCAGCTCGTCCACCGCACCGAACGGCTCGTCCAGAAGCAGCAGCCGGGGTCTTGTCACCAGAGCACGGGCGATCGCCGCGCGCTGGCGCATGCCGCCGGAGAGCTCTGCAGGACGCAGGTCGCCGAAGCCCTCGAGGCCCACCAGAGCGATCAGCCGGTCGACGGCATCGGGGTCGGCGGGGCGACGCGCGAGCCGCTGCGCGAGGGCGATGTTGCCCCGCACGGTGCGCCAGGGCAGCAGGGACGGGTCCTGGAACGCCACGGCGAGGTCGCCGCGTCCAGCGACGGCATCCGGTGTCGCCTCGTCGATCATCACCCGGCCGGCGCTGGGCTGATCGAGTCCCGCGATCAGACGCAGCAGGGTGGACTTCCCGCAGCCGGACGGCCCGACCAGGGCCGTCGTCTGCCCAGTGGCGAGAGTGAGATCCGTCGACGCGACCACCTCCAGGCCGCCGAACGTGCGGCTGACCGCCTCCAGGCGCACGACCGGGGGCTCACCCGCCATGGATCTGCTCCAGGATCGATCGGTCCCACAGGTCGGCGTCGACATCGCGACCGAGGAGTGCGAGGGTCCTGCGGTTCGCCTCGACCGTCTCGTCGGTCCACCAGCCGAAGCCGTGCTCATCCGTGAGATCCGAGAACATCAGCGGCACCTGACGCTGCGCCTGCAGCTTCTGCACCTCGGGATCCAGCCCCGCATCCGGGAACATCTCCAGGGTCAGCTTCGTCGCGGCATCCGTGTCCTTCCGGTACGCCTCCCACCCGCGGATCTCACCGCTCATCAGGGCGACGAGCTCGTCGCGACGCTCGGCGAGGCTCTGCTCGGTGGCGATGTACGTCTGCGAGTGCACCGCATAGCCGTGGTCGGCCATCAGCATGGTCACCGCCTCGACGCCCTGCACCGCCATCGCCACGGGCAGATCGGTCTCCCAGCACAGCAGGCAGTCGACCTCGCCGGCCAGCAGCGGCTGCGCGGAGTACTGGGTGGGCACGACCTCGATGCGGTCGATGTCGACGTCGTTCAGGGTGCACAGCGTCTCGAGCACGGGGGTGTTGGCGGTGGCCATCCCGATGCGCAGACCCTCCAGATCCTTGGGCTCGTTCACGGGGCGTGCCGGCAGCGAGGCGATGACGAAGGGGTTCTTCTGCATGGCGACCCCGATGATCTTGAAGGGCGCCCCCTCGGCCACGGCCGCCGCCGTGTAGTCGGCCGCGGAGATGCCGACGAGGGCGGCTCCCGACACCACCGGTGGCTCGACGGGGGCGTTCGGGCCACCCTGCAGCAGGCTGACCTTCAGACCCTCGTCGCGCCACCAGCCGCGGTCGAGGGCGAGGTAGCTGCCGGCGAACTGCACCGAGTGCAGCCAGGACAGCTGCAGCGCGACCTCGCTGACCGGTCCGTCTGCGGCCGTGCCGCCGCCGGGAGCGCTGCACGCCACCGCTCCCAGACCGAGCGCACCGAGCACACCGGCGCCCAGCAGAGCGCGTCGCGAGAGCACAGCGGTGTGATCTGGATCATTCATGAGGTCTCCTGGATCTCGGGGGAACGGATGCCGGCGCTGCTGCGAGCATGTCATGCGGGCGTGCACGCCGCCGGGCCCAGACGGCGGCCACCCCCGGGAGCGCCGCGATCAGGCCCATCAGGCCGAAGCAGATGCTGACCGCCAGCGACTGCGCGGCGCCGAGGCCGGCGATGGGCAGGAGCGCGACGGCTGCGCCCTCACGCACACCCCAGCCGGCGATCGCGACCGGGATGAGCATGGCCAGCAGCACGAGGGGCACGACGGCGATGACGGCGGCGAAGCTGAGCGGCGCGCCCACGGCGACGGCGCAGCAGGCGAAGGCGCCCAGCACGCACGCGGCGGCGGCCATGGCGAGGACCAGCTGCCGCCAGGGTGCGCTGCGCAGGCTGCGCCGCAGTCCGTGCGCAGCCCGAGCGAAGCGCCCCGCTCCCGCGGTGCGCACGCGCAGACCGATCAGCACACCGAAGGTGATCGCCCAGGCGGCCGGCAGCAGCACGGCCAGCGCGATCAGCACCGGGCGCGGCCAGTCGATCGAGGTGGTCAGCGTGAGCGTGGCCACGAAGCCCGCGCTGAGCACGGCGAGCATCGCGAGCTGCCCGATCGTGCGCTCGACGACGATCGCCCCGGCCGCGGCGACCACTCCGGCTTCATGGCGTGAGCGGGCGGCCCGCCCGACGTCGCCCAGCACCCCGCCCGGGAGTGTGGTGTTGACCAGCTGAGCGAGGAAGTACTCGCCGATCGCGCCTGCCGCGCTGAGCCGGATGCCGAGCGGCGCTGCGGCCAGGCGCCAGCGCAGGGCGCCGAGCACGGTCAGCATCATGAGCAGCGCAACGGCCATCGCGAGCCAGCCCGGGCGGGCATTGCGCAGCAGGTCGACGGTCTCGGCACCTCCAGCGATCTGCCAGATCATCACCAGCAGCGCGAGACTGGCGATGAGCTGAAAGGCTCGTGCCAGCCAGCGACGCGCACCGCCGCGCGTGCTCACGCCCCTCTCCGCGCTCATGACGTGATCCTCCGACGCCAGAGCGCGCGCACATCGATGCCGAACGACCACGCGAGGGCCAGACCCGTGGCGGCGACCAGCGCGAGCGATGCGGGTACGGGCAGGAAGGGCAGCTGCAGGGCCAGCAGCGCGATGAGCTGCACCACGCACACCACCTTGCGGCTGTATCGCTCATCGAGCGGGCCGTTCAGCCACGGCAGCAGCACCACCGCGATCGCGAAGAGGTATCGCGGCAGACCGAGCACCAGCGCGATCGGCCCCGCGGGCCCCTGCATCGCCAGGATCGCGAGCACGAGACCGAACGCCGCGTCCACCTCCATGTCGAACGACGCGCCGAACGACGACGCCGTGCCCTGGCGTCGGGCGAGCAGCCCGTCGACGCCGTCGAGCGCCAGGGCGAGTGTGCCGACGCCCACCACCACCGCCACCGGGGGCACGGTGAGGGCGACGCCGCCGGCCGGCACGATGCCGAGCAGCAGAGCGGCGATCGCCATCCGCACGAGCGTGACGACGTTCGCCGCTCCGAGACGCCGGTGCGAGTGGCGGCGGTGCATCAGCACCGCGAACGCCCCGACGGCCACGGTGAACGTCAGACCCGCCAGAGCAGAAGACGGCACGGGCATGCCGAGAAGCAGCGCCGCCGCGAGGACTCCGAGCAGGAGCGCCGCGGCGATCGCGAGGAACCGCCCGACCGGGGCTCCCGCAGAGCCGTGCGCGCCGCGCCCGCGATCATCCACACTCTGCCGACGGCCATCCGGATCGGGCCAGCGGCCAAGCGTCCCAGCGGGTGCGGCAGCCATGACCGCACGATATCAGCGCAGGAGGGACCCACCGGCCGTCTCGGTGCGATCGGTCAGGAAGCCGCCGGGGTCGGCAACAGCCCGGCCATCCGCAGGCCGATGTCGACGAGCTTCACCCGCTGCAGCCCCGCCACCTCGTCGAGCGTGAACCAGGCCGCCATGTCGGTCGACCCGTTCTTCTCGAATCGCAGCTCCCCGCCGGTGATCTCCGCTCGGTACACGATGCGCAGGGTGTGCAGCGGCACCTTGTCCTCGTCCCGCCGCACTCGGCGCGACGCGGGGATCACCCGTGAGTGGATGCCGAGCAGCTGCGTCGTCTCGATCTGGAAGCCGGTCTCCTCGCGCAGCTCGCGGCGCACGGCCAGCTCGGGATCTTCGCCGTTCTCGAGTCCGCCCCCGGGGAGGGTCCACGCCACACGACGCCCCTCGACCCACCGCGCCAGCAGCAACCTTCCATCGTCGTCGGTGACGATCCCGTAGGCGGCGACACGAAGATCCATGGACTCACAGTAGTCGTGGCCTGGTGCCCGCGGGGAGGTCAGGCGGGCTCGAGGGGCTCGATGTGCTCGGCGGTGAGCAGGATGCCCCCGCTCGAGTTCGCCGAGTTCGACAGCTCGCTGAGCCACTGCTGGCTCAGCTCGGGGGCGACCGGCTCGTCGAAGGTGAAACGCAGCGGGATGGAGGGGTGCAGCCACAGCGTCGAGCGTCCGGTCGCGTCAGGGTGCG
The DNA here is from genome assembly GCF_047306785.1 of Microbacterium sp. OR21. NCBI lineage: Bacteria > Bacillati > Actinomycetota > Actinomycetes > Micrococcales > Microbacteriaceae > Microbacterium > Microbacterium sp. OR21. Next base: position 147,845 of record NZ_JAZEXJ010000001.1, read on the forward strand.
GCCACGACAGGGTGAAGCTCTCGTTCCGACGCAGCTTGAGCGCGATCACGACCTTGAGGTGCGCGAGCGTGCGGTCATCGACCTCGATCGGGTCGGGTGAGTTGCCGTAGTAGATGAGTCCCATCGGTCCTCACCGTACGGCCGCGACCCGGCCCGTGCATCCTGAACGGCGTTCCGGCGCCCGGTGGCGCAAGCGCTGTTCGTCAGATGAACGCTTTCGTGCGGTCAGTCGCCCTCGAGGGTCTCCTTCGCCGAGCGCCCGTAGGTCTGCCGGTACAGCGAGTTGAACCGCGACGAGTTGCCGAAGCCCCAGCGGCGGGCGATCTGCGACACCGAATCCCCGGCGGCGCCGTTGCGGAGGTCGCGGTGCGCTCCATCCAGGCGCACACGTCGCAGGTACTCGGTGGGCGTGGCGTCGATGCTGCGCCGGAACGAGTACTGCAGGCCTCGCGTCGAGATGTGCACGGCCTCGGCGACGTCGTCGACGGTGATCGGACGGTGGGCGTTCTCGTCGATGAAGGCCAGAGCGCGGCGCACGGTCGCGGCGCCGTCGCCGCCGCCGTCACGGGCGATCGCCGACGAGAAGGTCGACGGGAAGCAGCTGAGCACGACGGTCAGCGCGTGCCGAGCGAGGCCGGCCTCGATGAGCTCATCGCCTTCTGCGGCCATGGCGGACGTCATCAGATAGTCGAAGGCGCGCACCCACTGGCGCGCAGCGGCGTCGGAGCGCGGGTGCACGGACGTCAGCCGCAGCGAGAGCAGGTCGTCGCCCGTGATCCGCCGGGCGAGGTCCTGGGCCCGCATGCGATCGAAGATCAGAGCCGACACCTCGGCGGTGCCGTTCCACTCGGCCTCGACCTGAGCGCTGTCCGTCGCCCAGGGCGCTCCGGGGTCGATGATCGAGCGTCGGCTGCGCAGCACGCCGTCCCCCGTGACGAGCCGGCAGGCGAACAGCTGGTCTTCGGGCTTCACCCGGGAGTGCACCTCGGCGGTCAGCGAGTACCGCACGATGCTCAGGTCGCTGAAGGTGACCGACCGCCAGCGGAACGCGAAATCGGCGGGGTCGATGCGCAGCACCGACGCCGAAGGCACGAACGTCGTCCAGATCTGCTCGACGTCGGCGGGGTCGTCTGAGTCCATCCGCAGGATCTCCGCCACGGTAGCCCTCCTGTGCACGCGGGTGATTCGGGGGTGCGTGCCTGAACAGAATAAGACGGGACGCCCTCGTCGACACGGAGCCGCTCAGGTCTGGGTGGTGGTGTGCAGGAGTGCGGGTTCGGGTTGGCTGTGGTGAGGGGTGTCGAGGATCGTCTGCGCGAAGTCCACATTCGTCACGATCTGCGTCAGCGGCTCCGCCCGCGCCGGGATGCGGGACGGGCAGCACAGCACCAACGGCATCCGCAGCGACTCGTCGTACATGAACCGCTTGTCGAACCAGCCGTGATCGCCCAGGAAGAACCCCTGATCCGACGTGTACATCGTGAGCGTGTCATCGAACACGTCCCGCTCGCGCAGCCAGATCCGTGATCACATCCGTCGGATACCCGGACACGATCTGCACCCCGTCTGAGGTGAGGATCTGCGGATCGAAGTACTCCCCCGGTCATACTGGTCTCCTCCTTTGCTCGAGATCAGATTGTCAATTTGTTCAACAGAATCGTGACGGTCATCGATGCGCGACGGTGCCGTAGGCCCGCTCGCGATAGTGTCGGATCGACCCGGAGGAGGGATGCCGCGTGACCACGCTCACACCCAACGCGCAGCGCCTGCTCCGCACTCTGATCACAGAGGGGCCGGCCTATCGCGCGGACCTCGCGCGCACCCTGGACGTATCGCGCGCCACGGTGACCAATCTCGCCAATCGACTCTCGGCCGACGGCTGGGTGCAGGAGACGGATCCCGAGCCCGGTTCGCTGAAGAACCTCATCGGCACGACTCCTCGGATGGGAGTGCTCGGCTCGGTCGTCTTCCTCGTCGACGTGTGCACTGTGGCGGTCGCCACCATGGACGGGCGGGTGTTAAAGGAATTCACACTTCATACCGACCCCGGCGCATCACCCGAGCAGCGGATCAGTGCCGGGGCGGACCTGGTCGACCGCCTTCTCGGCGAGCTCGAACTGGGCGCCGGCGACCTGCACGCGCTGCACCTCGCGGTCGACACCCAGATGGACGCCCAGTCGGGTGACGTGTACGCCCAGCGGGCCTCGAGCCGCTGGTACGGGGTGAACCCGAAGGAGTTCTTCGTCGGCCGGTTCGGCGTTCCGGTGCACGTGCAGAACACCGCACGCCTGGAGGGCCTCGCCGAGTATCTCTGGGGAAGGGGACGCGGTCACGCCGACGTGCTGTACGTCGACGTGAGCTACGGCATCACCTCCGGCCACATCGTCGACGGGATCATCCACTCCGGTGTGCGCGGGGGATCGGGTGAGCTCGGTCACACCGTCTACGACTGGGACGGCCCGCTGTGCACCTGCGGCAACCCCGGCTGCCTCATGCAGTACGCATCGATCCCCGCGATGCTCCGCGACCTCAACACGGGATGCGGCACGTCGACGGACTGGGCCGGATTCACCGAGCTCATCCACGCCGGCGATCCCCCGGCGACGACGATCGCCCGCCGTGCCGCCGAGGTGCTTGGGCGCATGCTGATGAACACCTGCCACATCATCGACCCCGCTGTTCTGCTGCTGAGCGGCGAGGTCGTGCGCGCGATCCCGTCCTTCGTCGACGAGGTCGCCGCCGTGATGAGCGAGCGCGCACTGCCCCTGGTCAGCCGCAACCTGCAGGTGCTCGCCGCCGAGCTCGACGACACCCACGTGCCGACCGCACGGGCGGGCATCGAATCGCTGCGCGCCATCGACGACGTCGTCACCGCCGCCACCGCGTTCTGACCGGTCGCTCGTCACCGGGAGATCGCGGAGAGCGCCTTCTCGAGGCGTGCCACGGCGGCATCCACATCAGCGAGCTTGTCGAGCCCGAACAGTCCGACTCGGAAGCTCGAGAAGTCGTCGGGCTCGTCACAGTGCAGCGGCACGCCGGCGGCGACCTGCACGCCGTGCGCCCTGAACGCGACGCCGGTGCGCAGGTCGGGATCGGTGGTGTGCACGACCACGACGGTGGGGGAGGCGAAGCCGGATGCCGCGACCGAGGGCAGCCCGTGCGCCGCCAGCAGGGCGCGAACCCGGGTGCCGAGCTCGATCTGCGCATCCCGCAGGGCGTCGAAGCCGCGCTCGCGCGTCTCGATCATCTGCTGCAGGTTGCCGGCGATGGTGTCGGTCGGCATCGTCGAGTGGTACCCGGCCGAGCCGTCCCGATAGCCATCGGAGATCGCGAGCCAGCGGTTCAGGTCGAGGGCGAAGCTGGTCGCGGTGCCGGATGCCACGGCATCCCGTCCCCGTGCGCTGAGCATCACGTACCCGACGCCCGGCGACCCGCTCCAGCCCTTCTGCGGGGCGGAGAGCAGCACGTCGACGCCGAGCGCATCCATGTCGATCCACATGGCGCCGGAGGCGATGCAGTCGAGCACGAGCACGCCGCCGACCTCGTGCACGGCGTCCGCGAGCGCGCGGACGTAGTCGTCGCCAAGGATGATCCCGGCCGCCGTCTCGACGTGCGGCGCGAAGACGACGTCGGGGCGCTTGGCGCGGATCGCGGCGACGACCTCGTCGATGGGCGCCGGGCTCCACGCCGCCTGCACGTCGTCGCTGTCGGGGCGGGCGAGGCAGACGGTGACGTCGGAGGCGACGCCGCCCATCTCGAGGATCTGCGACCAGCGGTAGGAGAACAGGCCGTTGCGCACGATGAGCGCGCGCCGACCGGTGGCGAGGTGACGGGCGACGGACTCCATCGCGAAGCTGCCGCCGCCGTTGACGAGCGCGGCGCTGTCGGCGTTGTACGCCTCGCAGAGGATGTCGATGGTCTGTTGCATGACGCCGACGAACCTCTTCGACATGTGGTTCAGCGATCGGTCGGTGAACACCACCGAGTACTCGAGCAGTCCGTCGGGATCGATGTCAGCGTGCGGCAGCGTCATGCGTCCAGCCTGGCATCCGCACCTGTGTGGACGACAGACCTTCCGCGCATCGGAATGAAACGAAAAGCCCCGACGACGTCGGGGCTTTCATGATGTGGAGCCTAGGAGATTCGAACTCCTGACATCCTGCTTGCAAAGCAGGCGCTCTACCAACTGAGCTAAGGCCCCCGAACGGCGCGAACACCGCGGGTTCAATGATACATGCCGTCAGGTTGCGGACAGCACTCCGGCACCGGCCGGCTCATGCCCGCGCGTGTCGCACTACACGTCAGCGCGCGCGGCGCCCGCGGTCAAGTCCCTTCCGAGCACGGATACCGGGTGGATGCTGGAGACATGGGAGCGGACGAGGCAGGACCGGAGAAGACGGCCGACGGCCACCACATCATCGTCGACGGCCGACGGTGGCGCGCCACCGACCCGGCGATTCCCGAGACGTTCCGGCAGGAGCTCGTCGACGAGCTGATGTCGGCGCGGCGAGCGGTCGGAGCAGGGGAGAGCGACGCCAGGCGACGGGTCGGCGACGCGAAGACCGCACTGGGTGAGCGGGGTGCGCCGTGGTGGGAGGAGCGCTCGGGGACCGAGTTCGACGAGAGGATCGCCGCCGCTGTGCGCGCTCTCGTCCGCAAGCGACAGGATTCCTCGATATGCCCGAGCGATGTCGCGCGCACCGTGGGCGCGGAGTCGTGGCGGGAGATCATGGACGACGTGCGTCGCGTCACGGCTCGCCTCGCCGACGAGGGCCAGGTGATCGTCACACAAAAAGGTGAGCCCGTGCAGCTGAGCGAAGCCCGCGGACCTGTGCGCATCGTGCGCGGACCAGAGCTCTGAGACAACGAAGATGGCCCCGCCGGAGCGGGGCCTTCTTCGTTGTCGGAGTGGGGCTACCAGGACTTGAACCTGGGACCTCTTCATTATCAGTGAAGCGCTCTAACCGCCTGAGCTATAGCCCCGTCAACCTCCAAGACTTTACCGGATGATCCGGGGGAAAAGCGAATCGGGCCCGGCCTGCGTGCAGGCCGGGCGTTTCGGATTCACTCGGCTGTTCCGCCGGGGCGGAGCGTGGCCGATCCGGCCGACACGCTGCCGCTGATCCGATGCGCGCTGCTGCTGCTCTGATCGAGGCCGCTGTCGAGCGATCCGGCGCTGACGTCGCGACGCAGGTCGTACTCGGTGTCAGGAAGGGTGAGGTCGAGCGCACCGGCGGAGACGGTGAACACGACGCTGTCGGGCACGCTCGTGAGCGTCGACGTGACGCGCCCGGCGCTGACCGTGAACTGCGCGCGGTCGACCCCACGCAGCTCGATATCGGCTCGACCGGCGTTCACCTCGACGTCGAGATCACGCGCGTCGCCCTGCATCGAGAGGGCGCCGGCGTTGACATCGACGCCCAGCTGGTCGAACTCGCCGTCGACATCGAGCGAGCCGGCGTGCAGGGTGAGATCGGCGTCGGCACCCTCCAGCTCCTGCGGCAGCACGAGCGACACCCGCGCCGATCCGCGCAGCCAGTCGGGGCTCCACCAGTCGAACCCGCGGTCGGGTCCGCGCACCTCGAGGCGCTCACCGTCGGTGCGCAGCGTCCAGCCGTTGGTGGAGGCGCCCTCCACCCGCAGCTCCGCGTCGTCGACGTCGTGGAACAGGACGCGCATGTCCGCGGCGCCCACCTCGACGTCGACGGAAGTCACCCCGGAGGCGTCCGTCGACAGCTGCCCGGACTGCGGACCGATCTGCTGCAGCCCCGTCACAGCGGCCGATGCGCCCGAGCCGAGCAGCACCACTCCGCCGAATGCGGCGATCACCACGGTGATCGCACCGATGCTCTTCTTGCCGCTCATCGCAGCCCTCCCTGGTCGTTGCGGCCGGCTTCCGCCGAACCTGAGTTCTCGATATGAGCGAGTGCTGCGAGCACTCGCCGGTTGCCGTCTTCGGGCTCGAGCCCGAGCTTCTGGAAGATGGCGGTGATGTGCTTCTCGACGCTCGCCTCGCTGAGGAACAGCATCGCGGCGATCGCGCTGTTGGACTTGCCCTCGGCGATCAGGGCGAGCACGGTGCGCTCGCGCTCGGTGAGCCGCAGCATGCGCTCGTCGCGGTTGCGCCGGGTGAGCAGCTGCGCGACCACCTCGGGGTCGAGCACAGTGCCCCCGGCGGCGATCCGCTCGACCGACTCGACGAACTCGGCGACGTCGGCCACACGATCCTTGAGCAGGTAGCCGAGCGCCCCGCCCTGTGTCTGTCCCGTCTGTGCGGCGATGAGATCGCTGGCGTAGCGCTCCTCGACGTACTGCGACAGCACGAGGATCGGCAGCGACGGTCGCGCCGCGCGGATCGCGAGCGCTGCCCGGATCCCCTCGTCGGTGAACGTCGGCGGCAGCCGCACATCGAGGATGGCCAGGTCGGGGTCGGAGGCGCCGACCGCATCCATCAGGCCGGTCGTGTCAGGCAGGGCTGCCACGACCTCGTGACCCGCGTCGTCGAGCAGGCGGACAAGCCCTTCGCGCAGCAGCACGGAGTCCTCGCAGATCAGGATGCGCATGGCACCGTCACCTCCAGGCTGGTCGGGCCACCGGCGGGGCTGTCGAGGCGGAAGGTCCCCCCGGCGGCGAGGATCCGGTTGGTGATCCCGTCGAGGCCCCCACCGGGCTGCACCTGCGCGCCGCCCATGCCGTTGTCCTCCACGCGTGCCCACAGCCCGCCGTCACGACTGCGTACGACGACACGGCATTCGCTGGCACGGGAATGCTTGGCCGCGTTGGTCAGCGACTCGGCGATCGCGAAGTAGACGGCGGCCTCGGCATCGCGGCACGATGCGTTCGCACCCGTCACCGACGGGTCGATGCGCACGTCCAGCTGCACGGGGATGTGCGAGCGACCGGCGAGCGCCGACAGCGCGGCGTCCAGGCCGCGGTCGTCGAGAACGGAGGTGTGGATGCCGCGGGCGAGCTGACGCAGCTCGGTGATCGCCGCCTTGGTCGACGTGTGCGCCTCGTCGATCAGCGTCTTCGCGGCGGCGGGATCGGTCTCGATCTTCTGCTTGGCGAGTCCCAGCGTCATGCCGACGGAGACCAGACGCGGCTGGACGCCGTCGTGCAGGTCGCGCTCGATGCGGGTGCGCTCGAGCTCTGCGGCCCGCACGGCGCCGGCGCGCTGCGCCGTGGTGGTGCGCACCTGCGCGGTGAGCTCGGCCTCGCGGCTGGGCATCACGAGGGCGCGGCTGAGCACGCGGTGCAGCAGGGCGAGGCCGACGATGCCCGCGAGGCCGGCGACGATCCCGACGATGCCGACCAGCGGAGCCCATTCGGCACCGAGATAGCTGCCGAACGGACCCGCCACGCTGCCCTGATCGGAGAGGGGCGCGAACGAGAAGAAGATCGACCAGATCACGCCCCAGAACAGACGCAGCACGATCGTGCCGGCGATGCACGCGAGCACGAAGTTGAGCATCGTGCGCCACATGCGGCCGTCGACCGACTGGCGGGCGAGGGTGCGCAGCCAGCCGCCGAAGCCGGGCCGGGCGCGCTCACGCCAGCGCAGGTCGGCGACATCGACGCCGTACAGACCGCCCACCCTGCGCACCTCGAACCAGGCGACGCCGTAGATGGCGTACACGACGCCGACCAGGAACAGCAGTCCGATGCCGAACACGAACAGCAGGGCGAGTCCGACGCCGAGCACCGCGCTCAGCGCGGCGAGCGCCGCAGAGCCGACGGCGCCGAGCGCCGCGAGCTCGAGAATGGTCAGGAGTATCCGCAGCGGCGGCTGCCTGGCATCCGTCTTCGTGCGAACCGGCGCGGCCGGCGGGACAGGCGGGGGCGGAACAGGCGGAGCCGGGGGGATCGGATTCGTGGTCATGACTCAAAACTACGGTTCGGCGCGCAACCGCGACACGGAGCCAGCCCGACACCTCGATTCGGGATTTCCCTACCTCCCGGCCGGTCGCGGCATGGTTCACTGGCTGCATGAGCACATCTGGGGCATCGCATGACGACGAGCCGCACGCGGCCGGCACCGGGCAGCGCCTGAACTGGCTTCGCGCCGGCGTTCTCGGTGCCAACGACGGGATCGTCTCGGTGGCATCCCTCGTCGTCGGCGTCGCCGGGGCCACTACGGACAACGCGGCGCTGCTCGTCGCCGGCCTCGCGGGCCTGGTGGGCGGTGCGATCTCGATGGCGCTGGGGGAGTACGTCTCGGTGAGCAGCCAGCGCGACACCGAGCGAGCGCTGATCGAGAAGGAACGCGACGAGCTGCGCACCATGCCTGCGGCGGAGCTCGCAGAGCTCACCGAGCTCTACCGCCAGCGCGGGCTGAGTGAGCAGACCGCTCATCAGGTGGCCGTCGAGCTCACCGAGCACGACGCGCTGGCAGCGCACCTCGAGGTCGAGCTCGGCATCGACCAACACGATCTGGTCAACCCCTGGCACGCCGCCATCTCGTCCGCGATCTCGTTCACCGTCGGGGCGCTGCTGCCGCTGCTGGCGATCCTGCTGCCTCCGCCCGAGTGGCGCGTGCCCGTCACCTTCGCCGCGGTGCTTCTCGCCCTGGCCGCCACTGGCGTGATCTCGGCCCGGGTGGGCGGCGCATCGGCGATGCGGGCATCCGTGCGACTCGTGGTCGGCGGCGCGATCGCGCTGCTCGTCACCTGGCTGATCGGAACCCTGCTGGGCACCACTGGCGTGGTGTGATCCGGCGCACCGGAGATCAGTTCGACATGAACCCGACGAGCAGCCCGCCGGTCACCTTCACCGCAAGGTTGTAGATACCGGCGACGACCGCGCCGAGCACGGTGAACACGATGAGGTTCAGGATCGACACGACGGCGCCGAACGCCATGACCTGCGGCAGGCCGATGAGGCTCTCGATGTCGACCGCCCCATCGGTGAGCGTGTCGAGGAACGCGCCGGTCTGGCCGATGACGTTGGTCGCCTGCAGCACCATGAACACGAGGAAGAACGACACCATCGTGACGATCGCCAGCGCCACCGCTCCGAGGAACGACAGCTTCACGGCCGACCAGAAGTCGACGTAGACCAGGCGCAGGCGCACCTGCTTGCCTCCGGTCTTGCGCGTGGACTTCTTCGCCAGCTTGTCAGCGACTGTGCTCATGTGTCAGTGCTCTCTTCGGGTGTCTCAGGCTTCGGGGGTCTCCGCCGCGGGGGTCTGGGCAGCGGTGGGGGTCTCGGGTGCCGAAGTCTCGGTCTCCACGCCATCCTCTTCAACGATGCCGCGCTCGCTGTTGCGAGCGACGGCGAGGATGCGGTCATCACCGGACATGCGGGCGAACACGACTCCCATCGTGTCGCGGCCCTTCGCCGGTACCTCGGCCACGGCAGAGCGTACCACCTTGCCGCTGGAGAGAACCACCAAGACCTCGTCGTCCTCGGAGACGATCAGACCGCCCGCGAGAACGCCGCGTTCGTCGCTCAGCTTGGCGACCTTGATGCCCGTTCCGCCTCGCTTCTGCACCTTGTATTCGTCGACGGTGGTGCGCTTCGCGTAGCCTCCGTCGGTGACGGTGAACACGAACGAGTCGTCGGAGACGACGGATGCCGAGAGCAGGCAGTCCTCGTCGTCCTTGAACTTCATGCCCCGCACACCCTCGGTCGCGCGGCCCATCGGACGCAGCGCCTCGTCGGTCGCGTGGAAGCGCACCGACATGCCCTTCGCGCTGATCAGCAGGATGTCGTCGTCGGAGTTGGCGAGCTTCGCGCTGACGAGCTCGTCGGTGTCGCGAAGGCGGATGGCGATGACCCCGCCCTGACGGTTGGTGTCGTACTCGCCGAGGCGGGTCTTCTTCACCAGACCGCTGCGCGTGGCCAGCACGAGGTAGTCCTTCGCCTGGTAGTCGCTGATCGCGAGCACCTGGGCGATCTTCTCGTCCGGCTGCAGTGCCAGCAGGTTCGCGACGTGCTGACCCTTGGCGTCGCGGCCCGCCTCGGGCACCTCGTACGTCTTGGTGCGGTACACGCGGCCCTTGTCGGTGAAGAACAGCAGCCAGTGGTGCGTGGTGGTGACGAAGAAGTGCTCGACGAGGTCGTCGGCGCGCAGCTGCGCTCCCTTCACTCCCTTGCCGCCGCGGTGCTGCGACCGGTAGTTGTCGCTGCGGGTGCGCTTGATGTAGCCCTCGCGGGTGACGGTGACGACCATTTCCTCAACGGGGATGAGGTCCTCCATCGACACGTCGCCGTCGAAGCCGTGCAGGATGTGTGTGCGCCGCTCGTCGCCGAAGCGGTCGACGATCTCGGTGAGCTCGTGCCGCACGATGTCGCGCTGCCGCGATTCGGTGGCGATGATCTCCTTGTAGTCGGTGATCCTCGCCTCGAGGTCGGTCGCCTCATCGATGATCTTCTGCCGCTCGAGAGCCGCAAGGCGGCGCAGCTGCATGTCGAGGATGGCCTGAGCCTGGTCGTCATCGATGTCGAGCAGCGTCTTCAGACCCTCGCGGGCCTCGTCGACGGTGGGCGAGCGGCGGATCAGGGCGATGACCTCGTCGAGGGCGTCGAGCGCCTTCAGGTATCCCTGCAGGATGTGCATGCGCGCCTGCGCCTTGCGCAGCCGGAACCCGGTGCGGCGGACGATGACGTCGAGCTGGTGGTCGAGCCAGTGCGTGATGAAGCCGTCCAGGCCGAGGGTGCGCGGCACGCCGTCGACGATCGCGAGCATGTTCGCGCCGAAGTTCTCCTGCAGCTGGGTGTGCTTGTACAGGTTGTTCAGCACGACCTTCGCGACCGCATCGCGCTTGAGCACGACGACGAGACGCTGACCGGTGCGGTCGGAGGATTCGTCGCGGATGTCTGCGATGCCGGTGATCTTCCCGTCGCGGGCGAGGTCGCCGATCTTCACCGCGAGGTTGTCGGGGTTCACCTGGTAGGGCAGCTCGGTGATCACGAGGCATGTGCGGCCCTGGATCTCCTCGACCTCGACGATCGCGCGCATGGTGATCGATCCGCGGCCGGTGCGGTACGCCTCGTGGATGCCCTTGGTGCCGAGGATCTGGGCACCGGTCGGGAAGTCGGGGCCGGGCACCCGCTGGATCAGCCCCTCGAGCAGCTCCTCGCGGGGGAGCTGCGGGTTCTCGAGCGCCCACAGGGCGGCAGCCGACACCTCACGCAGGTTGTGCGGGGGGATGTTGGTCGCCATGCCGACCGCGATGCCGATCGATCCGTTGACGAGCAGGTTCGGGAACCGCGCCGGCAGGACGTCGGGCTCCTGGGTCTGACCGTCGTAGTTCGGCGAGAAGTCGACGGTGTCCTCTTCGATGTCGCGCACCATCTCGAGCGCGAGCGGAGCCATCTTCGTCTCGGTGTACCGCGGGGCGGCCGCGCCCATGTTGCCGGGGGAGCCGAAGTTGCCCTGGCCGAGCGCGAGCGGGTAGCGCAGCGACCACGGCTGCACGAGACGCACGAGGGTGTCGTAGATCGCGGTGTCGCCGTGCGGGTGGTACTGACCCATGACCTCGCCGACGACGCGGGCGCACTTCGAGAACGACTTGTCGGGGCGGAAGCCGCCGTCGTACATGCCGTAGAGCACTCGGCGGTGCACGGGCTTGAGCCCGTCGCGCACGTCGGGCAGCGCGCGCCCGACGATGACGGCCATCGCGTAGTCGAGGTACGACCGCTGCATCTCGGACTGCAGGTCGACCTGGTTGATGCGGCCGTGCTCGTGACCCGCGTTGATGTCGGGGCGTTCTTCGTCAGTCATGTGTGTTTCGATTCCGGTCGGTCGGATCTGGGACGCTGCGCTGATCGAGCGTCAGATGTCGAGGAAGCGGACATCCTTGGCGTTGCGCTGGATGAACGTGCGTCGCGACTCGACGTCCTCACCCATCAGCACGCTGAAGATCTCATCCGCCGCTGCGGCGTCGTCGATGGTGATCTGGCGAAGGGTGCGCGTGGTGTGATCCATCGTGGTCTCCCACAGCTCCTTCGCGTTCATCTCGCCCAGACCCTTGTAGCGCTGCACGCCGGCATCCTTCGGCAGACGCTTGCCGTTCTCGGCGCCGTGCTTGAGCAGCGCGTCGCGCTCGGCGTCGGAGTACACGTACTCGTGCGGCGAGTTCGACCACTTCAGGCGGTACAGCGGCGGCATCGCGAGGTACACGAAGCCGGCCTCGATGAGTCCGCGCATGTAACGGAACAGCAGCGTCAGCAGCAGCGTGGTGATGTGCTGGCCGTCGACATCGGCATCCGCCATCAGGACGATCTTGTGATAGCGGGCCTTCTCGATGTCGAAGTCCTCGCCGATGCCCGTGCCGAAGGCCTGGATCATCGCCTGGACTTCCTTGTTGCCCAGCGCCTTGTCGAGACGCGCGCGCTCGACGTTGAGGATCTTGCCGCGCAGCGCGAGGATCGCCTGGGTGTGCGGGTCGCGACCCTGCACCGCCGAGCCGCCTGCCGAGTCACCCTCGACGAGGAAGATCTCGCTGATCGACGGGTCCTTGCTGGTGCAGTCCTTGAGCTTGTCGGGCATCGCGGCCGACTCGAAGACGCTCTTGCGGCGGGCGGTCTCTCGCGCCTTGCGGGCGGCGAGACGTGCGGTCGCGGCGTCGATCGCCTTGCGGATCACGTTCTTCGCCTGCTGCGGGTTGCGGTCGAACCAGTCGGCGAGCTGTTCGTTCACGATCTTCTGCGTGAACGCCTTGGCCTCGGTGTTGCCGAGCTTGGTCTTGGTCTGCCCCTCGAACTGCGGTTCGCCGAGCTTGATCGAGATGACCGCCGTGAGTCCCTCGCGCACGTCGTCGCCCGAGAGGTTCTCGTCTTTCTCCTTGAGGAGGTTGTTCGCGCGGGCGTAGCGGTTGACCAGGCTGGTCAGCGCCGCGCGGAAGCCCTCTTCGTGCGTTCCGCCCTCATGGGTGTTGATCGTGTTGGCGTAGGTGAAGACGTTCTCGGTGTACGAGGTGGTCCACTGCATCGCGAGCTCGAGCGAGATCTTGCGCTCGGTGTCTTCGGACTCGAACGCGATGACCTCGTCGTTGACGACCTCGGCCTTTCGCACCTTGTTGAGGTATTCGACGTAGTCGACGAGACCGCGCTCGTAGAGGAAGACCTCGGCCGGCTGGCGGAAGACGACGGTTCCGTCGACCTCGTCCTCGATGGCGGATGCCGGACGCTCGTCGCGCAGGGCGATGCGCAGGCCCTTGTTCAGGAACGCCATCTGCTGGAAGCGCGTGCGCAGCGTGTCGTAGTCGAACTCGATCGTCTCGGTGAAGATCTCGGGGTCGGGCCAGAACGTGATGGCGGTGCCGGTCTCGTCGGTCGCCTCGCCCTTCTCGAGCTTCTGCTGCGGGGTGCCGCCTTCGGCGAAGCTGTGCCGCCAGACGAAGCCCTTCTGCTTGACCTCGACCTCGAACCGGGTCGAGAGCGCGTTCACCACAGACGAGCCGACGCCGTGCAGACCGCCCGAGACGGCGTAGGCGCCGCCGCCGAACTTGCCACCGGCGTGCAGGATCGTCAGCACCACCTCGACCGTCGACTTGTTCGGGTCGGAGGAGTGCGGGTCGACCGGGATGCCGCGGCCGTTGTCGACCACGCGGACGGCGCCGTCTTCGAGGATGGTGACCTCGATGTTGTCGGCGTGGCCGGCGAGGGCCTCGTCGACGGAGTTGTCGACGATCTCGTAGACGAGATGGTGCAGACCGCGCGGTCCGGTCGATCCGATGTACATGCCGGGGCGCTTGCGCACGGCTTCGAGACCCTCGAGGATCTGGATCTGATCGGCGCCGTAGTCACCGGAGACCTTCGAGGAGCTGTTCTCGGTCGCTGAGCTGTTCGTCGGATCCTGCTCAGGGCTGGTCGAAGGTTCTTCAGGCGTCATCAGGAATGGTTCTCCACATCGAAAGTACCCACTCATTCTATCGGGTTTCGAGGGTCGACATGCGCCTCAAACGCCGTGTGGTCGATTCTGAGCGCTTGAGGGTGCGGCCGTGATGCCCTACCCGTAGGTGTCCCGTGGGCCCCGTCCGGGCACGACGCGCGGACCCCACTTCCACGACGGCACATCCGGTCCGATGAACCGGAGGTTCTGCACTCCGGCATCCGGATAGCGGTTGCCGATCTCGGTCATGATCACGGCGCGCATGAACTGGAGGTTCTTCGCCCACGCCGTCGAGTCGCACTTCACCGTCAGCACCCCGCGCTCCAGCGACACCGGCTCGGAGTGCTTCGCCGTATCGGCCCCGGCGAGCTCGGCCCACTGACGCACGAGGTCTTCAGCCGCCAGGGTCTTCTCCCAGCCCGAGTCCTTGGTCAGCTTGGCGAGCACGTCGCCGAGGGTGCCGGGGTCGCGCCCCTTGGTGAACGGCGCATTGTCGTTATCCACCTCGATGCGCTTCTTGCGCTTCCAGTTCTTCGCGCTCGGCTTGAGTCCGCGCAGTCGCAGATAGGTGGCGACCGTCTCGGGAGGCTGCGGATCAGGCATCCGGATCACCTCCCGACTCGCGGTCGTCGCTGATCGTGCCGGCGCTGATCCGCACCACGTGGCGATGCAGCGGCTCGGGGATGTCGGCCTCGACGGCGGCGGTGACGATCACCTGCTCGTAGCCGGCGGTCAGCGCCGCGAGGCGCTGCCGGCGATCGGCGTCGAGCTCGGCGAACACGTCGTCGAGGATCAGCACGGGATCGCCCGCGGGGGACTCTGTGCGCAGCAGCTCGGCGGACGCCAGGCGCAGCGCGAGCGCCACCGACCATGACTCGCCGTGCGAGGCGTAGCCCTTCACGGGAAGATCTCTGACCCGCAGGATCAGATCGTCGCGATGGGGACCGACGAGGGTGAGCCCCCGCTCGATCTCCTTCGACCGCTTCGCCTGCAGCGCGGCTCGGAACTGATCGGCGATCTCACCGCGCGCATCGGGTTCGACGTCGGCATCGGCCCCCTCCTCGGGATCGCCGCCGCGCACCGAGAGCGCCCACTCGAGCTGCGGACGGTGATCGGCACCGGCGATCGCGGCGTACGCGTCGGCCACCGGACCCTGCAGGTCCGCCGCCAGGCGGATCCGGGCGTGGATGATCTCCGAGCCGAGCGCGATGAGCTTGTCATCCCAGACATCCAGGGTCGACAGCCCCTCGCCGCGCACACCGCGAGCCCGCGCGGACTTCAGCAGGGCGGTGCGCTGCTTGAGCACGCGCTCGTAGTCGGCGATCACCCCGGCCATCCTCGGGGTGCGCTGAATGAGCATCTGATCTGCGAATCTTCTGCGAGAGGAAGGATCGCCGCGGACGATCTGCAGATCTTCCGGCGCGAACAGCACGACGTGCGCGTAGCGCGGCAGCTCGTTGGTCTTAGACGGGGAGCCGTTGATGCGCGCCTTGTTCGAACCCTGCCGGTTCAGCTGCACCTCGACGAGGACCTTGCGCTCACCGTGCGCGAGGCGGGCGCGGATGACGGCGAACTCCGCGGCATCCTTCACCATCGGCGCATCCGACGAGACCCGATGCGATCCCAGCGTCGCGAGGAAGACGATCGCCTCGGCCAGGTTCGTCTTGCCCTGTCCGTTGCTGCCCACGAGCACGTTCGGTCCGCGGTGCAACGTGAGGTCGGCGGTCGCGTAATTGCGGAAATCGACCAGGTTCAGGTGCTCCACGATCACCGCTACAGCCTACCTTCGGGCCCCGACATCGGCCCGGAGAGCCGATGACCCGGTCAGCGCAGCAGGAGGTTCGGCTGCAGCAGGTACTTGAACGAGTCGAGGCCCGCTTGATCGACCGATGTCTGGCTCGTGATCAGCACCGGGCTGAGCTTGTTGGCGTTGTCGCTCGAGGTGAACGTCACGCGGGTGAACTCGCTCTTCACGGCGCCGAGCGCCTCCAGCAGGTACTGCGGGTTCAGACCGAGCGTCACCTCGTCGCCGCCGTTCAGGTGGGCGTCGACCGACTCGGAGGCGCGGGCCTGCTCGCTGCCCGAGGCATCCATCGTCACGCCGTCGGCGCTGAAGGTGAAGCGCAGCGGTGCCGAGCGGTCGAGCACCAGAGCCACACGACGGACGGCCTCGATCAACTCGCCCGTGTTGACGACCGCGTAGTGGTCGGTCTGCTCGGGGAACAGCCGGCGCACCGGCGGGAAGTTGCCCTTGATCAGGAGAGAAGTGACGGTCTTGTTGCCGGCGGTGAACGCGATGATCTCGCGATCGCCGGCTCCCGAGAACGCGACCTCGATGTTGCCAGCATGGGCGAACGTCTTGCCGACCTCGGTCAGAGTGCGAGCCGGAACCAGCGCCGACTGCTCGGCGACCTCGCCGTCCCACGGCACGTCACGCAGCGAGACGCGGTAGCGGTCGGTGGCGACGAGGCTGAGGTTGTGCTCGGCGACCTCGAGCTGCACACCGGTGAGCACGGGGGTGACGTCGTCGCGGGATGCCGCGAAGGCGACCTGGGCGATCGCGGTCGCGAACTCTTCGGCCGGCACGACACCGGTCGATCCGGTGACCTCGGGGATGGAGGGATATTCCTCGACCGGCATGGCTGCCAGGGTGAACCGCGCCGAACCGCAGGTGACAGCGACGCCGCCGTCGTCCTCGACGGCGATCTCGATGGGCGCATTGGGCAGGCGGCTCGCGATGTCGGAGAGCAGTCGCCCGTGCACGAGGATCGTGCCCGGCTCATCGACGGTCGCCTCGATTGTCGTGCGCGCGGAGGCCTCGTAGTCGAACGCCGAGAGAGTCAGGCCCTCATCCGATGCCTCGATGAGCACTCCCGCGAGGATCGGCTGCGGATTGCGCTGCGGCAGCAGCTTGACGACGAAGGACACAGCCTCGCTGAACACATCGCGGTTGACCTGAAACCTCACGGGCGCTCCCTCGTAGTACCTGCTCGCTGCAGCGGGCGCACTGCAGGCGATCCCATGCTAGCCGCAGGATGCCAGCCGTCCAGCACCTCGAAGATGTCGTTCGCCGAGGTTCGTCCACATCCGTCTGGTCATCGAATGGCCCCTGATGTGATGGAGATCTCTTAACGGTGTTAACAACTGTGGATTCTGTGGATAACCCGGTGGATATCAGCAGGGAGTAGGTAACTACAGCCGTGTGATATGTGGAATCCCTGAGGAATCCGCGGGTTTCGGGGGCATGGCCGGTCGAAGGGGGTCTTCGCGTTATCCACAGGGGGGTCGGCGCGGAGGCATCCGGAAAGGATTCTTTCCACAAGTTATCCACAAGGCCTGCGGAAAACCGGTCGGATTCGGCGCAGGATCAGGCGTGTCGAGGCGTCAGCGTCGGCTGATCTGCGTGGTGATCTCGGTGACCTGGTTGTACAGCGAGCGGCGTTCCTTCATGAGCTCGCTGATCTTCTTGACCGCGTACATCACGGTGGTGTGATCGCGGTTCCCGAACAGCTGACCGATCTTCGGCAGGGACAGGCTCGTGCGCTCGCGGCACAGGTACATCGCGATCTGCCGCGCGGTCGCGATCTGCTGTGAGCGGCTCGAGCCGTACAGGTCGTCGACGGTGAGCTTGAAGTACGCCGCCGTGGCCGTGATGATGTCGGTCGGCGAGATGATGTTGTCCTCGGTGGTGTCGACGATGTCGCGCAGCACGGTCTGTGCGAGCGAGATGTCGAGCATCGAGCGGTTGAGGCTGGCGAACGCCGAGACTCGGATGAGCGCACCCTCGAGCTCGCGGATGTTGGACGAGACGACGGTCGCGATGTACTCGAGCACCTCGTCTGGGATGTGCAGGGACTCGCTCTGCGCCTTCTTGCGCAGGATCGCGATGCGCGTCTCGAGGTCGGGTGCCTGCACGTCGGTGATCAGACCCCACTCGAAACGGCTGCGCATCCGATCCTCGAAGCCGGTGAGCAGCTTCGGCGCGACATCGCTGGTGATCACGACCTGCTTGTTGTGATCGTGCAGCTGGTTGAACGTGTGGAAGAACGCCTCCTGCGTCTCGGCGCGACCCTGCAGGAACTGGATGTCGTCGATGAGCAGGATGTCGACCTCGCGGTACCGGCTCTGGAACGCCGCTCCGCGGTTGTTGGCGATCGAGTTGATGAAATCGTTCGTGAACTCCTCGCTCGACACGTAGCGAACCTTGACCCCGGCGTACAGCGACTGCGCGTAGTCGCCGATGGCGTGCAGCAGGTGGGTCTTGCCGAGTCCGGAGTCGCCGTAGATGAACAGCGGGTTGTAGGCCTTCGCGGGTGCCTCGGCGACGGCGACCGCCGCGGCGTGCGCGAACCGGTTGGACTGCCCGATGACGAAGTTGTCGAAGGTGTACTTCGGGTTCAGCCGGGACTCGTGGCGCAGGGGAGCGGGCTGCTGCTCCATCGGCGACTCGATGCGGACAGGCTCGGGGGTGACGAAGTCGGGAACCGTAACCGACATCGTCGGCTGGTCGATGAGCTCGTGATTGACCACGGTGCGGTACGAGGTGACCTCGTCGCCGATCGTCGAGAGCGCCTCCATCATGGGCACGCGCAGTCGCTTGTTGATCTGCGCCGCCGTCAGATCGTTCGGCACGTCCAGGTAGAGCACGCCGCCCATGACACCGGCCGGCACGACCAGGCTGAGGAAGCCGCGCAGCTGCGGGCTGACCCGCTCATCGTCTGCGAGTCGCTCGAGCAGGGTCGACCAGATGGGCACATCGGGGTGGGCGGCAGAGGTCATGGTGCTCCGGGCGGAAGTGTGGAAAGCGCGCGTGAAGCGTGATCTCCCCCTGTGGATAACGTCGGATGCCACGGTAGTCACAGCCGCTGTTAACAGCAACCCGCCCGCGGAAACACGCGGGAGTGTCATGCGCCTGCCGGATCTCCACAGTTGTGGATAATGGGTGTGCGCAACTCCACGTCCGTCGACGGCGCCGAAACGGCACGGTGCGGGCTGTCCGGCGGCTGATTTGCCCTGCGTGGCGGCAGGTCGTACCCTTAATCGGTTGACTTATGCCATTCAGGCAGTACCCCCTCGTCTCCGGATGTTCAGACCCGGTGACACCATTCCCGGAGTGATTCCATGAGCAAGCGCACTTTCCAGCCCAACAACCGTCGTCGCGCCAAGAAGCACGGCTTCCGTGCCCGCATGCGCACCCGCGCCGGCCGCGCCATCCTCTCGGCTCGCCGCGCGAAGGGCCGCACCGAGCTCTCGGCCTGACAGCCCAGTGCTCGCCCGGCCGAATCGTCTGACCCGCGGCGTCGACTACCGACAGGTGGTCCGGCGGGGAACACGATGCGGCGGACCACGCCTGATCACCTCGGTGCTTCGCGGCGCGGATCAGCGGGCTCCCCGGTTCGGGTTCATCATCAGCAAGCAGGTAGGAACCGCTGTGGTTCGCAACACCGTTCGCCGACGCCTCAAGGCCGTGTGCGCGGAGTTCATCGACATGGTTCCCGAGGGCACGGATGTCGTCATCCGTGCCCTTCCTGCATCGGCAACCGCGGATTTCGCGGCGCTGCGCGCCGACGTCGAGCGCTGTCTGCGACGTGTGCTGCCTGGATCGGCGCGCGCATGAGCGCGCTGCCGTCGTACGCGTTCGGAACGGCGCGGTTCCGGGCATCCGATCTGGTGAAAGGCATCGCGCTGCTGCCGCGCAATCTCGCCCTGGCGTTGTTGACGCTGTATCGCGCGGTGATCTCGCCGCTGTATGGCGACGTGTGCAGGTATTACCCGTCCTGTTCCGCGTACGCTGTAGGGGCGGTTCAGCAGAACGGCGCCGTCTGGGGAGCAGTGCTCTCCGTCTGGCGCATCCTGCGTTGCAATCCGTGGAGCGCGGGCGGCGTCGACGACGTCAAGCCCCACGCTCATTTCCGATACGAACTGACCCCACGCGGGTTCGTCGTACCTGCTCGAAAGGACTGAACAGTGGACTTCCTGGGAATCATCCTGTGGCCGCTGAAATGGGCGGTTGAGCTCATTCTCGTCGCGTGGCACTGGCTGTTCACTGCGGTGGGTATGGCCCCGGCCGACGGCATGACCTGGGTTCTGTCGATCATCGGTCTGGTGATCGTGGTGCGCGCGGCGGTCTTCCCGCTGTTCGTGAAGCAGATCAAGAGCCAGCGCAAGATGATGGAAATCGCTCCTGAGCTGCGAAAAGTTCAGGAGAAGTATCGCGGCAAGAAGGATCAGCTCTCTCGCGAGGCGATGAGCCGCGAGACGATGGCGCTGTACAAGAAGCACGGTACGACGCCCATGTCGAGCTGCCTGCCGTTGCTGGTGCAGATGCCGATCTTCTTCGCCCTGTTCAGCGTGCTCAACGACGTCACCAAGCACCACAAGGCGGGCATCGGCGGTGTCGGACTGCTCAACGCGCAGCTGACCGAGCAGTTCTACGACGCGAAGGTCTTCGGCACCGTGTCGCTGCACGAGAACCTCGGCGATGCATGGAACGCCGGCAACACCTCGGCGATCGCGCTGCTCGCGACCCTCGTGGTGCTCATGA
Source organism: Microbacterium sp. OR21 (assembly GCF_047306785.1). Taxonomy (NCBI): domain Bacteria; kingdom Bacillati; phylum Actinomycetota; class Actinomycetes; order Micrococcales; family Microbacteriaceae; genus Microbacterium; species Microbacterium sp. OR21. Next base: position 168,226 of record NZ_JAZEXJ010000001.1, read on the forward strand.
TCCTGTCTCAGTTCTTCACCCAGCTGCAGATCATCTCGAAGAACCTGTCGCCCGAGGCCAAGACCGGCCAGGCGTACCAGATGCAGAAGATCATGCTCTACGTGCTGCCGCTGGGCTTCATCTTCTCGGGTGTGTTCTTCCCGCTGGGCGTCGTCATGTACTGGTTCGTGTCGAACCTGTGGACCATGGGTCAGCAGTTCCTCGTCATCCGCGAGATGCCGACGCCCGGCTCCGAGGCCGCGAAGGCTCGCGAGGAGCGTCTGGCCCGCAAGGGCAAGGCTGTCAACGCGCAGGGCAAGGTCGTGCCGATGGCCGTATACGAGGCTGAGGAGCAGCGCAAGCTCGAAGAGGTCGAGAAAGCGAAGGCCGAGGCTCCGAAGCGCGAGCAGCCGATGAGCAAGAAGCGCGCGAAGAAGAAGGGGTCGAACTGATGGTCGACGATGTGAAGGCCGCCCCGTCGGTCGAAGAGCTCGAGCACGAGGGTGACGTCGCCGCCGACTTCATCGAGGAGCTGCTCGACATCGCCGACATCGACGGTGATCTCAACCTCGATGTGCGCCAGGGTCGGGCCTATGTCTCGGTCGAGGCGGAGGGCGACGGCATCGCTGTGCTCTCGGCGCCAGACACGGTGCAGGCCCTCCAGGAGCTCACCCGCCTGGCGGTGCAGAATCAGACCGGAACTTTCTCGCGGATGATTCTCGACATCGGCGGTTCGCGCGATACTCGCCGCCGCCAGCTCGAACAGCTGGTGGATGCTGCCGTCGCCAAGCTCAACGAGGGTGCCACGCAGGCATCCCTTCCCTCGATGTCGAGCTACGAGCGCAAGCTCGTGCATGACATCGTGTCGGATCGCGGTCTGATGTCGGAATCGTACGGCGAGGGTGCCGACCGGCACACGGTCATCTCGCGAGGCTGATCGCGCCGGATGTTTCACGTGAAACGACCGGCATGTGTGCCCCACCTGAGCGAAGGATCCCTCTGATGTCGACCTCAGCCGTAGAGCCAGAACCGGCTGTCGCCGCCGATCTCTTCGGGTCTCGCATCGACCTCGCGCGCAGGTTCACGTCTGCGCTCGTGGCCGAGGGCGAGCTGCGGGGGCTGATCGGGCCGCTCGAGCTGCCGCGAATCTGGACCCGGCACATCCTGAACTCCGCGATCGCTGCGCCTCTCTTCTACGGATCGGTTGCTGACGTGGGCTCAGGTGCTGGCCTTCCTGGTCTCGTCCTGGCGATCAGTCGGCCGGATGTGCAGTGGACGCTGATCGAGCCGATGGATCGCCGGGTCACCTGGCTCACCGAGCAGGTGGAGGCTCTGTCTCTCGACAACGTGACCGTCATGCGCGCCCGTGCCGAGGACGTGGGACTCGAGTTCGATGTGGTGACCGCGCGGGCGGTCAGCGCAATGCGCACTCTCGTGCCGATCACTGCGCCGCTGGTGAAAGACGGCGGCGAGCTCATCCTGCTGAAGGGGCACAACGTGCCGGCCGAGATCGAGTCCGCGCAGAAGGTGCTGAAGAAGCACAAGGTGACCGATGTCACCGTGCAGGTGCTGGGGGAGGACCTGCTCTCCGAGACGACACGAGTCGTCCGCGCGCGCGTGCGCGCCTGACGTCGTTGGGCGTGGTCCTCCCGTTCCCGGTCGTGCGAGCGATCGCACGGGACTCAAACGCACTGCCGGAAGCCGGTCGTTGAGCGAGCGAAGCGAGTCCAAGGGCGGAGGGGGCATTTCGTCTCGTCGCTTCGCTCCTCGCTCGTTGAGCAACGGTGATGATGTTTCACGTGAAACGCCTCTGTCGGAGATGAAAGTCTGAGCCATCCGGTCGTTGAGCGAGCGTAACGAGTCGAAACGCCTTCCCACGGGCGAGGGCGGGGCATTTCGTCTCGTCGCTTCGCTCCTCGCTCAATGGCCGCTGGCTCTACCTCGGCCGTTGAGCAACGGCGACGATGTTTCACGTGAAACGCCTCTGTCGGAGATGAGAGTCTGAGCCATCCGGTCGTTGAGCGAGCGTAGCGAGTGGAAACGCCTTCCCGCGGGTGGAGGGGGCATTTCGTCTCGTCGCTTCGCTCCTCGCTCAATGGCCGCGGGCTCTACCTTGGTCGTTAACCGAATGGCGATGATGTTTCACGTGAAACGCCTCTGTCGGAGATGAAAGTCTGAGCCATCCGGTCGTTGAGCGAGCGTCGGGATGTTCACGTGATCGCGTCTGTAGACCTGCAGGTATGACCCTCCTCCGGTCGTTGAGCGAGCGTAGCGAGTCGAAACGCACTGGTATGCACAGGGTGGCCCGGTGATCATTCCATCCACAGTTAACGATTCCCCGAGCCTCTGAAGACTCCGCAAACCGTAGGTTCTCTGGATGACTGGATACACCTACATCCTGCGCTGCTCAGATGGCACGTTCTACGCCGGAAGCACCAAGAATCTAGAAGATCGGCTGGCCGCCCACCAACAGGGGCTCGGCAGCCACTACACCTCGTGTCGTCTGCCTGTTGAGCTCATCTGGTCTGTCGAACTCGACCGCATCGACGAGGCTTTCGCGCTTGAGAAGCAGATCCAAGGGTGGAGCCATTCCAAAAGGCTCGCTTTCATCGAGGGCGGCTTCGCGGCCATCAAGGGGTGGAGCTCGCAGGAACGTGCTCTTCGTTTGCCGAGGGCTGGGGGAGAAGCCCGCCGCTGAGCAAACGCAGCGAGGCGAAACGTCACTCTCTCATGGCATGCACCTCGCCCTGAATACGAGCTCATGTTTCACGTGAAACGGCCTCGCTCTCGCGACTGGCGCGGAAGAGCAGCGGGCGGTTCAGCCAGAGAATCAAGTCGAAACCACACAGGCAAGCTTGGTGGGAGACCGTCGGCGATCGATCTGGGGTGTTTCATGTGAAACCCTCTCGCGCTCACGACAGGAGCGGCCCGTCCTCGGTCGACGAGCGTTCCAAGCGAGTCAACGGGCAAAGGAGGGCACCGGTCGATGGGGGTATGTTTCACGTGAAACCGTCTCGAACTCGCGTCAGGATCGTCGCATCTCCGGTCTTTGAGCGGGCGCAATTAGTCGAAAAGTAGCTCCGGGAGCTGGGTTTCGTCTCGTCGCTTCGTTCCTGGCTCGATTGCTCGGGGGAGTGCCATCCTCGTTCGGTTGTGAGAGAGCAGCGCTGCGGGTCGGGACGTCACCCCGTTGGAAGGGCGCATTTCGTCTCGTGACTTCGCTCCTCGCTCAATGAACGGGGGTTGCCACCCCGGTTCGGTGTGAGAGGGCAGAGCAGCGAGTCGGGACGTCGCCTCCTTAGAGGGGTACCTTTCGTGTCGTCGCTTGGCTCCTCCCTCAGTGACCGCGACATTGCAAGTACTCTCCGATGGTTGCGCGTGCGTGAGGACCGTAGCGCCAAAGGTACTCTGCGCCGGGTTCGGGTATGTTTCACGTGAAACGGTATCGCCTTGACACCGGGTGCGACATGGTTGCAAGGCAGCACATCGGAACGTCGCGCAGCTGAGCGCCGCATTGGGCTCGTCGCTCCGCCGCTCGCTCAATTGCTTGGGGGGTGCCGTCCTCGTTCGGTTGTGAGAGAGCAGCGCTGCCGGTCGGAACGTCACCCTGTTGGAAGGGGCGCATTTCGACTCGTCGCTTCGCGCCTCGCTCAATGACCGGGGGGGTACCACCCTGTTCGGTTTTGGGAGAGCAGCGCTGCGAGTTGGAACGTCGTCCGTTGGAGGGGCGCATTTCGACTCGTCGCTTCGCTCCTCGCTCAATGCCCGGAAGGGTCACCCGTTCGGTTGTGAGAGAGCAGCGCTGCCGGTCGGACGTCACCCTTTGGAGGGGCGCATTTCGACTCGTCGCTTCGCTCCTCGCTCAATGACCGGAAGGGTCACCCGTTCGGTTGAGAGAGAGCAGAGCAACGTCACCCGCCCGAGGGGCGCATTTCGACTCGTCGCTTCGCTCCTCGCTCAATGCCCGGAATAGGGCAACCGTCGAGCGAGCGGAGCGAGGCGAAACGCAGTGGCATTTCGTCTCGTTACTGCGCTCCTCGCTCAATGACCGGATGGTGGCGTCTCGTTGGTGTTCGCCCGCCACGGGGCGCGGCGCCGGGGCGGCACGGAGGGATCACGTAGAGTGGAAGACGGTCCCGAAAGGAGTCGATGTTTCACGTGAAACCATCCGACAACGCATCGCCGAACCAGGATTTCGGGATGGATACCCCGCTTGCTCGGGAACTCGCAGACCTGTCATCCCGGCGCCGGGCCCTGAAGACGGTCGAAGTGCATTTCAGTGGTGACACCCGCATCTTCACGGTGTCGAACCAGAAGGGTGGCGTCGGCAAGACCACAACTGCCGTGAACCTGGCATCCGCTCTCGCCGATCTCGGCGGAAAAGTGCTGGTCATCGACCTCGATCCGCAGGGAAACGCCTCGACGGCACTCGGAGTGGCACATTCCGCCGACACCAAGAGCATCTACGACGTGCTGATCAACGATCTTCCGTTCGCGGAGATCGTGCAGGACAGTCCGGAATCCGAGAACCTCCGCTGCGCGCCGAGCACGATCCACCTCGCCGGCGCAGAGATCGAGCTGGTTTCCCAGGTCGCCCGGGAATTCCGCCTCCGCCGTGCACTCGAGGAGTATCTGCGCGACAATCCGGTCGACTTCGTCATCATCGACTGTCCGCCGTCACTGGGTCTACTGACCATCAATGCGTTCACCGCGGCATCCGAGGTGCTCATCCCGATCCAGTGCGAGTACTACGCGCTGGAAGGTCTGAGCCAGCTGCTCGGCAGCATCCAGATGATCCAGAAGCACCTCAACCCCGAACTTCACCTCTCCACCATCCTGCTCACCATGTACGACGCGCGCACGCGCCTAGCTCAGCAGGTCGCCGATGAGGTACGCACCCACTTCCCGCAGCAGGTGCTCAACGCCGTCATCCCGCGCTCGGTGCGGGTGTCGGAGGCGCCGAGCTTCGGACAGACCGTCATCTCATATGACGGCACGTCGGCCGGCGCTGTCGCCTACCGGGAAGCAGCAGTCGAGATCGCGCAGCGCAACGAATCCGCCGCGCAGAACAAGGGAGCATGATGGCCAAGCGCACTGGACTCGGTCGGGGGATCGGCGCACTCATTCCGACGACGGATCAGGCGGAGCGCCCCGTCGACGTCTTCTTCCCCGGCGCGGTGAAGGTGAAGACGGATGCCGCTCCCGCGCAGCACGGGGATTCCCCGCACGGCGATTCCCAGACCGCGGAGACCCAGCATGACAGCACGGCAGGGGCAGGCGAGGCCGAGCTCTCGCAGGTGCCCGGCGTCCGCCTGATCCAGGTCGACCCGAACATCATCGTCCCGAACCCGCGCCAGCCGCGCACGCACTTCGACGAGGACCACCTCGCCGAGCTGGTCCACAGCGTGCGCGAGTTCGGCGTGCTGCAGCCGGTGATCGTGCGCGAGAACGCCGACGGCGAGTACGAGCTGATCATGGGCGAGCGCCGAACGCGCGCCGCGCGCGAGGCTGGCCTCGACACCATCCCCGCTATCGTTCGGGAGACCGCCGACGAGGATCTTCTTCGCGACGCGCTCCTCGAGAACCTGCACCGCTCGGAGCTCAATCCTCTCGAAGAGGCATCCGCTTACCAGCAGCTGCTCGAGGACTTCGGCATCACGCAGGAAGAGCTGGCCACCCGCATCGGCCGCTCCCGCCCGCAGATCAGCAACACCATTCGCCTGCTGCGCCTGCCCGTGCCCGTGCAGCAGCGCGTGGCGGCCGGCGTGCTGTCGGCCGGCCACGCCCGCGCCATCCTCTCGGTCGAGACGCCGGAGCAGATGCAGCGCCTCGCCGACAAGGTCGTGAACGAGGATCTCTCGGTGCGCGCCACGGAGGCCGCTGCGAAGAGCCTGCCCAGCGCCCCCGGAAACGTCAGCAAGCCGACAGCCGGCGCACGCCGCGCCTACCTCGATGAGGTATCGGGCAAGCTCGGTGATCGGCTGAACACCCGGGTGCAGATCGCACTGGGTGCGAGAAAAGGCCAGCTCAAGATCGAATTCGCGTCCATTCAGGACCTCAACCGCATCCTTGCGGAACTCGGTGAGGAGGAGTTCGGCTCCCGCTGATTCCACCCGTCCCGCACAACACGGTTGGCCACGCGCCGCGCCTAGCCCCGAGACGCCCCGCCGCGCCACCCCTTTCTGATCGTCGGCGCCCTCCACTAGCATCCGGAACACGACCGGAGGAGGGGACCATGACCGATTCAGCAGGCCCACGCGCTGCGAGCGGGATCCGCGGACGGGTGATCGGGGTGAGCATCGCCGCCGCGCTCGGCGGCTTCCTGTTCGGCTTCGACACCGCGGTGATCAACGGGGCCGTGGATGCCCTGGCGGGCGCATTCGATCTCGGCGTCGGGCTCAAGGGCTTCGCCGTCTCCTCTGCGCTGATCGGCTGCGCCGTAGGCGCGTGGTTCGCCGGTCCGCTCGCCAACAGGTTCGGGCGCATCCCGACGATGCTCGTCGCCGCCGTGCTCTTCCTCGTCTCGGCGGTCGGGTCGGGCCTCGCATTCGGCGTGATCGACCTCATCATCTGGCGCGTCGTCGGCGGACTCGGCGTCGGCGCTGCGTCAGTCATCGCTCCGGCATACATCGCCGAGGTCTCGCCGGCGAACGTACGCGGCAGACTCGGGTCGCTGCAGCAGCTCGCGATCGTGACAGGCATCTTCGTCGCACTGCTCTCGGATGCTCTGCTGGCGAACGTCGCAGGGGGAGCGGCGGAGCCGCTGTGGGGGCTGGATGCCTGGCGCTGGATGTTCATCGCCGAGGCGATCCCGGCGGTGGTCTACGGGATCATGGCGATGCGCCTGCCCGAGTCTCCGCGGTACCTCGTCGCCCGAGGCGACGTCGAGAGGGCCGCGGAGGTGCTGACGCTCGTCACGGGCACGATCGACGTCAAGGCCAAGATCACCGAGATCACCGGCACCATCAACACCGAGCGCAGCGAATCGCTGAGGGACCTGCGCGGCCACCGGTTCGGCCTCAAACCCATCGTCTGGGTCGGCATCCTGCTGAGCATCTTCCAGCAGTTCGTCGGCATCAACGTGATCTTCTACTACTCCACGACGCTCTGGCGCTCGGTGGGCTTCGATGAGTCCGACGCCCTGACGATCACGGTCATCACGTCGGTGACGAACATCGTCGTGACGATCATCGCGATCCTGCTGGTCGACCGCGTCGGCCGTCGCCTGATGCTGATGGTCGGGTCGATCGGCATGACCGTGACGCTGGGCCTCATGGCGGTCGCGTTCTCGTTCGGAACGCTGGATGCCGAGGGCGCGGTCTCCCTCCCCGATGCGTGGGCGACGATCGCGCTGATCAGCGCCAACGCGTTCGTGGTGTTCTTCGGAGCGACGTGGGGCCCGCTGGTCTGGGTGCTGTTGGGGGAGATGTTCCCCAACTCGATCCGCGCGGGTGCGCTGGCGGTCGCGGCGGCGGCGCAGTGGGCGGCGAACTTCTTCATCTCGACCACGTTCCCCGCATTCGCCGAGATCGGCCTCACCTTCGCCTACGGCTTCTACGCGTTCTTCGCCCTGCTGTCGTTCTTCTTCGTGTACTTCAAGGTGGCCGAGACCAAGGGGAAGGAGCTCGAATCGATGGCGGAGGAGATGACGGTCGAGCGCCGCACCCGTGCTCCGCGCTCGTAGAATTGACGGGTGATTCCCTCGTTCCCGCGTCGTGCCAGCCTCGAAGTGCTGCGCGCGGAGGCCGGAGACGAGCGCTCGGTGCTGGTGCACGAGCGCCTGCGCAGCGGCGAGGATCCCTGGGATTTCATGTCGGAGCTGCCGTCGGTCGACGAGTTGGTGGTGCTGCTGCTGCGCACCGACGTCTACCAGGATCAGGGCGGCAACCCCCGGGATCCGCGCTGGAACGACCTCGTGCTGCGCAGCATCGCGCACGAGTATCCCGAGCTGAGCACCACAGTCTGGCGGATGCTGGCCGCGTAGCGACCGCCTCTCCACCACGCCGACCCGGACGCCTACCGGATGCCGAAGAGCCCGCCACCTCGACGAGGTGACGGGCTCTTGGAATGAGGCGAACTCAGCCGATGTACGGCGCGAGGTCCTGCTCGAGGGCGAACTTCGGCTTGGCGCCGATGATAGTCGTCTTGACCTCGCCACCCTGGAACACCTTCATCGCCGGGATCGACGTGATCTGGTACTTCATGGCCAGATCGGGGTTCTCGTCGACGTTGAGCTTGAGAATCGTGATCTTGTCGGGGTTCTCGGCCTGGATCTCGTCGAGCACCGGCGCGACCATGCGACACGGTCCGCACCACGCGGCCCAGAAGTCGACCAGCACGGGTCCGTCGGCCTGCAGAACGTCCTGCTCCCAGGTGGCCTGAGTGGTTGCCTTGGCAGTCATGGATTGTCTCCTTGTTCGGTGTCCACCTGATCAAACGTCAGACGGGGCGATTGTGTTCCCACGGCAGCGGATGCCGCCGCGACGAGGCTCGTCAGCCGACGATGATCTCTGCGGCGACCGCGGCGGGCTCTTCCACCGAGGGGTCTTCGAGGTCGGCGATGAAGTGCTCGGCGTCGAGAGCGGCCACGACACCGGAGCCGGCGGCCGTGGCCGCCTGACGGTAAGTCGGGTCGATCACGTCACCCGCGGCGAACACACCGGGAACCGACGTGCGCGACGAGCGCCCGTCGACCCAGATCGTGCCCGCGTCCGTGAGCTGCAGCTTGTCGTGCACCAGGTGCGTGCGCGGGTCGTTGCCGATCGCGACGAACACGCCGTCGACGGCCAGCTCGCGGGTGCTGTCGTCGACGGTCGAGCGCAGCCGCACACCGTTCACCGAGTCACCGCCGAGGATCTCGTCGACCGTGCTGTTCCAGATGAACTCGATCTTCTCGTTCGCGAACGCGCGCTCCTGCATGATCTTCGAGGCGCGCAGGGTGTCCTTGCGGTGGATCACGTAGACCTTCGATGCGAAGCGGGTGAGGAACGTCGCCTCTTCCATCGCCGAGTCGCCGCCGCCGACGACCGCGATCTCCTTCTCGCGGAAGAAGAAGCCGTCGCAGGTCGCGCACCATGAGACGCCGTATCCCGAGAGGCGCTCCTCGCCCTCGATGCCGAGCTTGCGATACGCCGATCCGGTCGCGTAGATGATCGTGGACGCCTCGTGCACCGCACCGCTGCCGAGGATGACCTTCTTGACCGGGCCGTCGAGCTGGAGCTCGGTGACGTCGTCGTACAGCACCTCGGTGCCGAACTTCTCGGCCTGCGCCTGCAGTTTGGCCATCAAGTCGGGGCCCTGGATCCCCTCGGGGAACCCGGGGAAGTTCTCCACGTCGGTCGTGTTCATCAGCTCACCGCCGACCTCGACGGTGCTGGCGACCAGCAGCGGCTTGAGGTTGGCCCGCGCCGCGTAGATCGCGGCGGTGAATCCGGCCGGTCCCGAGCCGATGATGATGACCTGACGCATGTGCCCTCCTAAGGCAGGTGTCCAGCAGGCGCGGGTGATCCGCGTCGTCTGCTTCAACCCATGGTAACCGCGCGGCATTCCCGAGCGCTGTGGGCCACCGCAGTGCGGAAAAGGTGCTCCGGATGCCCGCTGAGCCGGCCTCAGCGGCCGGGTAGGAAACGGCGCAGCAGCGTGCCGGCGACGGCCAGCTCGGGCGTGCGCATCACCGCGAGCAGACCGGCGTACACGGCGATCACGACGGTGCCGACGAGGGCCGCTCCGAGCGCGCCGAACAGCTGCGACTGCGCCATCCACCCATCGGCACCGCCGCACAGCAGATACACGCCCCAGCCGGCGAACCCGGCCGGCACCGCGGCGAGCGAGAACCACCCCAGAGCGCCCATCCAGCGGCGCGCGCCGAGGGGGCCGAGGCGCCGATGCAGCAGCCACACCGCCAGCAGGGTCTGCACCGTGCTGGCGATCGACTGACCGAGCGCCACGGCGGCGGCGAGGTGCGTGATCTCGAGCATCCCGGCATCCACCATGGCCCGGGCGGCGAGCGCGGTCGCGATCACGACCACGCACTGCACCAGCGTGAACAGCAGGGGCGTCCTGGTGTCGCTGTAGGCGTAGAACGCCCGCTGCACCATGAAGATCACGGTGAGGGGCACGAGGCTCACGAGGTAGGCGAGCAGCACGAGGGCGGCGGCCTCGGCATCCGGAGCAGATTTCGTGAACACGCGCGACGCGGGAACAGCCGCGGCGACGACCGCCGCAAGCGCACCGACGATGAAGAAGCCGAGGGTGCGCACCGCACGCGAGATGTCGGCGAGGACCTCGTCGTCGCGGCCGGCGACGGCGTGCTCGCTGATGCGCGTGAAGTACGGGGTGCCGATCGACAGCACGATGATCGAATACGGCAGCATGAACACCAGCCACGCGTTCGACATGACCGTGCTGCCGGCGCCGGCACCCGATGCGAGGTTGGCGACGTTGGTCTGCAGGAATCCGGTCGCGAGGCTCACCAGCGCCATCAGCAGGGTCCAGCTGGCGAGCTTGCCGACGTCGCCGAGTCCGACGCCGCGCCAGCGGAAGTCGGGGCGGATGTGGATGCCGGTGCGCCGCCAGAACAGCAGCAGCACGGCGGCCTGCACGAGGATGCCCAGCGTGGCGGTGCCGCCGAGGGCGGCGATCATCGGCGCGTCCCACTGGTCGACGTCGACCAGTCCGGTGCCGAAGACCGCGCCGATGACGAGGAAGCCGATGATCGAGAGGATGTTGTTGACGACGGGGGCCCAGGTGAACGGCCCGAAGATGTTGCGGGCGTTCAGCGTCTCGCCGACGATCGCGTAGAGCCCGTAGAACACGATCTGCGGCAGGCACCAGTATGCGAACGCGATCGCGAGGGCCGCCTGCTCGCCGCCCTTCGGCAGCTGCACCGAGATCAGCCAGGGCGTGAGGATGGCGGCGACGCCCGTCGCGACGATCAGCACGACGGTGCCGAGCGTGAACAGTTTCGAGATGAACGCGCTGCCCTTGTCGTCGTGCCGGGCCGCGGCGACGATCTGCGGCACGATCACCGCGGTGAGCAGACCCACCGAGATGAGGTTGAAGATGCTGTTCGGCAGCTTGTTCGCGACGTCGAACGCGTCGGCCGCCTGCGAGCCGACGGCACCGAGAACCACGACCAGCACGATGGTGCGCAGCAGCCCGGTGACCCGCGAGATCATCGTGCCCGCGCCGATCAGTGCACTGGCGCGGCCGAGACTCGTCACTTGCTCTCCTCAGGGGACTCATCGGCGGCATCCGCCCTGCGACGGCGCACCATCCGCACGACGCCGACGACGAGCAGCAGCCCGATCACCCCGCCGAAGACGCCGAGTCCGATGCCCTCCCAGTCGGCGCGCAGCGTGACGTCAGCGACCTCCGGCTGACCGATCGGCACGCCGGTGTCGCTCTCGAGTCGGAAGCGCACGTCGACCTGGCCGCTGGCGACACGCGCCTCGATCGGCACGTCGACGCGGGTGGCACTCGAGGCGAGCGCGCGCACCTCGGTGACCGGCTGGATGTCGAGCCGGTTGTCGGACGGCGTGCTGAACAGGTTCACGGTGACCGGCCAGGGCAGGTCGTTGCGCACCCACACCGGCAGCGGCGCCGCCGAGGTGAACAGCTGCACGGGCTTCGGCTTCTGCACGCTGACCGAGGCGAGGGTGGTGTTCACGCGCTCGGCGTGCGCGGCAGTGCGCTCGGTGAACTCCTCGTCGTCGAGGCCGACCCCGATGGCGCGCAGCAGGCGGATGCGCTCGGGCGCGAGCAGCACGGCCGGCTCATCGAGGATCGTCGCGAAGGCGGTGAGCCGGTCTTCGCCTGCGAGCATGCTGTTCAGCTGGGCGACGCGGGCGCTGTCGCCCGGATCGGCGAGGGAGACGGAGGCCGGTGCGCCGGCGCGCAGTGAGCTGAGTGTCGCCCCCGGGGTGGCGAAGGCGACGAGGGCGTCGCGCAGCGCCTCGGGGGAGCGCGTCTCGGAGCGGTCGAGGGCGACGGCGGTCAGCTCGCTGCGCTGTCCGGCGAAGAAGAGGTGCCCGGCGGCAGCGGCCAGGTCGGCGGTCGCCCCGGGGCGGTCGGTGCGCTCCACGGCGGCCGACAGGCGAGCGGATGCGGCCGCATCGGTGACCAGCAGATCGTGCGCGCCGACGGCGCTGTGCACCGCCGTGCTGCCGCGGACCGCCGTCGAGGGCAGAATCGTGGTGACCCGATCGCCGAGGTACCCGGCGAACGTCGCGAGGTCCTTCTCGGTGACGCCGGAGCGGGGCCACAGGATGCCTGCCTGCAGACCACGGACGGCCGTGAGCTCGCTGTTGTCGGGGAGCTCGGGCTCGGGCGTGGGCAGGGGAGTCGGTGTGGGCTCGGACGTCGAGGCCGGCTCCGGTTCGACCGCGGGGAAGTCGGCGGGGTTGAGAAGCGGCGCCAGATCGGGCGTTTCGAGCAGCTGGGCGCGGCCGGCTCGTGCCTGCACCGTGGCATCGGCGTCGCCGAACTGAAGCGTGAACATCTCGTTCGGCAGCGCCTCGAACCTCTCGAGCCACTGCGTCGCGCTCGCCGGTGCCGACGCCCCGAGCAGGCGGATCGACGCCGGGATGGACGGGTCGATCGCGAGGATCGCACTGGTGTCCGACACCGCCTCGATCAGATCGAACAGCGCGCCGCCTTCGGAGGTGAGTGCGGTGAGCTCGTCGGCCGTGAGCAGGGCGCCGTTCGCGGGAGTCGCCGTGACCGGCACGATCACCGCGGTGCGGGGCTCGGCGGGGCCGGTGACCACGAGCACGGTCTCGGCGCTGATGTTCCACGGCACCGTGTCGCCGTCCTCGTTCACCGTGCTCGCGCCGGACAGGCGCGCTTTGAGCGGATAGACACCGGGCGTGAGCGTGCCGAGATCGGCGGGCTCGACCATCACGCTGACGGTGCCGTCGGTGCCGTCGGCCACGACCGGGGTACTCTCGGTCGCGAGGCTGCGGAATCCGCCACCGGTCGTGCCCTCGTCGAGCCAGGTGTCGAGGGCGGCGCCGTCCGCGAGAGGCGTGGTGTTCAGCTCGATGCTGACGCTGCCCGCACTGAGGTCGCTGTCGGTGGAGTTGTCGATCGTGACGGTGCCGAGCAGCGCCGTGTCGGGAGCGATCTCGCCCGCGGCCCCCACAGACAGCAGCAGCTGCACCGCCGGGTCGGCCGGCTGCTCGGCATCCGCATCGTCCGCTCCGGCGGCCGGAGCGACGCCCAGACCCAGCGAGCCGACGACGAGCACCGCGGCGAGGCGGCTCAGCAGCCGGCGCGCGCGCGGACGGATGCCGTCGCGAGAGAATGTCGAGTTCATGTGTTCGGGTCGCAGGCCGGAGAGCCGGCACCGACGACGCCCCCGATTCTAGGCCGCGACGCCTCGCGAACCCTGAAGGCGCGTAGAGTGACGGCCGTGCCGCACCGCGCTCAGCCCCTCTCCGACGCTCACCTCGCGCAGCCGCTCGCCGCCGATCTCGACGATGCCGACTTCCGCTCCGAACCGCTGCGGCGCCTGTGGGGCGAGGAGGCCGACGACGCCCTCGCCCGGGGTCTGCGCGAGCCCATCCTGCGCGCTCTGGGTGCGCGCGATGACGCGCTGGCGACCTTGGGCAGGCTGTGGGTGCTCGGGATGCCGCAGCCGACCGACGCCGTGGCGGCGGCGCTGCCGAGACTCGGTGTCACCGGCGCCGTCGCACTGGGACTCGCGCGGGTGGACGGCGAGACGGTGCATCCCGAAGCGCTGATCCGACCGCAGTCGTTCGTGGATGCCGACGGTGTGGGCGAGTGGTGGATCGCGAGCGATCTCGATGAGATCGCCCTGGGCACCTCGCTGCCGGCCGATCATGTGCTGGGCGTAGGCGGGGCGTCCCGCACCCTGGCCGAGCTGATCGTGCCGGTGCCGGTCGCGCGGGCCCTCGATCTCGGCACCGGATGCGGCATCCAGGCGCTGCTCGTCTCGCGCCACGCCGACGAGGTGATCGCCACCGACATCTCCGCCCGAGCCCTGGCGTTCGCTGAGCTGAACGCGCAGCTGAACGGCGTGCACAACATCGAGTTCCGGCTGGGCAGTCTCTTCGAGCCCGTCGCGGGCGAGGCGTTCGATCTCGTCGTGTCGAATCCGCCCTTCGTGATCACCCCGCGCGCGACCGATGTTCCCGAGTACGAGTACCGCGACGGCGGTCTCGTCGGCGATGCCCTGGTCGAGGAGTTCCTTCGCCGGGTCCCCCGTCATCTCGCCCCGGGCGGCATCGCGCAGCTGCTCGGCAACTGGGAATCCCGCGCCGGTGCCGGCGGGCTCGAGCGCGTGCGCTCCTGGATCGACGACGACCTCGACGCGTGGGTCATCCAGCGCGAAGAGCTCACCCCGCTGGGCTACGCGGAGCTGTGGATCCGCGACGGCGGCACGCTGCCGCGAGACGCTCAGTTCACCCGACTGCTCAGCGCCTGGCTCGACGACTTCGCCGAACGCGGCGTGACGGCGGTCGGGTTCGGCTACATCCTGCTGCGCCGCACCGCGGGGCGGCCCCTGCGCCGATTCGAGACGCTGACCCAGCCGGTGTCGAACCTTGGTCGCGCGCTCGGCGCGGGTCTCGCGGCTCATGACGCGCTGGCCGACGGCATCCCGAGGCGCCTCACCGTCGCATCCGATGTGACCGAGGCGCGGCACCTCATGCCGGGCGAAGACGACCCGAGCGTGATCGAGCTGCGTCAGGGCGGAGGCTTCGGCCGCACGGTGAGCGTCGACAGCGCGCTCGCCGGATTCGTCGGCGCGTGCGACGGCGAGCTGACCGTCGTGCAGATCATCGGCGCCCTCGCCGACCTGTTCGACGTTCCGCTCGCCGATCTGCGGGCGGATCTCGAGCCGCGCATCCGCCGGCTGGTGCTCGACGGGTTCCTTCTGCCGGCCGCGGAATAGCATCCGTATTTCATGCGTTTGCATACGACATGAAGGCTTTCGGCTTCCTCTCCTTCGGGCACTACGCAGATGTCCCCGGCTCCGCCACGCGCACGGCGGGCGACATGCTGCGCCAGAGCATAGAACTCGCCGAGGGCGCCGACGAGATCGGCGTGAACGGCGCGTACGTGCGCGTGCATCACTGGGCGCGGCAGGCCGCCTCGCCGATGCCGCTGCTGTCGGCCATGGCCGCGCGCACCAAGCGCATCGAGGTCGGCACCGGCGTGATCGACATGCGGTACGAGAACCCGTTCCAGTTCGCCGAGGAGGCCGCCGCCCTCGACCTGATCGCCGAAGGGCGCATCGCGCTCGGCGTCAGCCGCGGGTCGCCCGAGACCGCCCTGCGCGGCTACGAGACGTTCGGCTTCCACGACGCGGAGGACACCGAGCGGGGCAGCGTCATGGCGCGCGAGAAGTTCGACCTGTTCCTGCGGGCCATCGATGGCGAGCGCGTCGCCCCGGGCGACCCGCGCATGGTCGGAGCCGGTCACTACCTCGCGATCGAGCCGCAGTCGCCGACACTGCGCGACCACATCTGGTGGGGCGCCGGTTCGCGGGCGACCGCCGAGACCACCGGACGCATGGGTCTGAACATGATGAGCTCCACCCTGCTCACCGAGGCCACCGGCCAGCCGTTCCACGAGCTGCAGCGCGAGCAGATCGACCTGTTCCGCGCCGCGTACCGCGACGCCGGGCACACCGGTGCGCCGCGCGTCTCGGTGAGCCGCAGCGTCTTCCCGCTGGTGAGCGACCGCGATCGTGCGTACTTCGGACTGCGCTCGCGTGAGAACAGCGACCAGGTCGGCATCATCGACGGCTACCGCTCGACTTTCGGCAAGACGTACGCCGCGGAGCCCGACGAGCTGATCGAGCAGCTGCGCGCCGACGAGGCCGTGATGGCCGCCGACACGCTCATGCTGACGATCCCGAATCAGCTCGGACCGGAGTACAACCTGCACGTGCTGCAGGCCTTCGCCGAGCATGTCGCCCCGGCGCTCGGGTGGAAGCCGAACACCGACGGTCCGGTGCAGGGCGACCCTGTGGCCTGACCCGCCATGCGCGCGTGGGCACGCGGCGCGCCGTGGTTCACCGAGGGTTCACGAGACGGTTGAAGAAGTCGGAAGACGGTTACCGAGAGGTCATCCGAGGGGACTACGAAGAGGAGCGGCATTCGCCAACTCCCCCTTCGTGAAGAGGTCCTCTTTCCATGCCCCATCCATCCCTCCGTCGTGCCGGAGCCGGAGCACTCGCGGCCGTGGTCGTCGCGACCGCGCTGGTCTCCGGTGCCGCGCCCGCAGCCCTCGCGGACGAGACGACACCGACCCCCGCGCCCGAACAGACCACCGCGACTCCGGAGCCCGCGCCCACCGCTCCAGAGTCGACTCCAGGGCCTGACGAGACGGCCGCGCCGACACCGGACGCCACAGCGCCTGCGCCCACAGCAGAGCCGGCGCCCACGGAGCCGGCCCCATCGGAACAGCCGACGGAGCCGACGCCGACGCAGCCGGCCCCGACGGAGACCGCTCCGACCGACCCCGGCTCGACCGCCGATGACCCCGCGGCACAGGCATCCGACGTCGCGCCGATCACCGGCGAGAGCGGCAACGCCGCCGAGCACTGGCCGCTCGTGATCACCGAGATCAACGGCGACAACGCCGGGGCCGACACCTACGAGTTCGTCGAGGTCACGAACACCACCGCCGAGCCGATCGATCTCACCGCACAGGGCCTGCAGATCAGGTACCACACGAGCCAGTGGAACACCGGCACAGTGCAGCCGCTGATCCACCTCGACGGCGAGGGCGACAGCCCGGCGGTCATCCCCGCCGGCGGCACCGCCGTGCTCTGGATGAACTATGCCGAGGGCGACGCGCGCCGCAGCCTCACGAAAGAGCAGTTCCGCGCGTTCTACGACGTGCCGGAGAGCGTGCAGGTGCTGCGCTTCGGACCGCAGGGCGGATTCGCGAACAGCGGCTCGCGCGGCTTCAGCCTGACGGATGCCGAGGGCGCGACCCTCGCACGCGCCTGGGTGCCGTCGGACGACGGGGTCAGCTCGACCCCGTGGAACGCCCAGTTCGCGGTGCCGCACCAGATCGGATCGGCAGACGCCCGTCTGCTCGACCACGACCCGACAGGAGCGACCGCGGCGCCCACGCCCGGCACGATCACGGTCGACCAGGTCACGAGCGAGCTGATCCCCGCGCCCAAGCCGACCGACCCTGACGCCAAGGGCCCCATCCTACAGATCACCGAGGTCGCACCCGATACGGCGAACGTCGCGGGCTCCGACGCGTTCGAGTTCATCGAGGTCTACAACGCCTCAGATGCACCGGTCGGCTTCGGCGACTACGCGCTCAGCTACCTCACCACTGACAACGCCCTCACCGGTCCGACCACGAACGCGTCGACGCTGTGGCCCGCCGGACCGGGAGAGCCGACCATCGGCGCCGGCGAGACGCTCGTGCTGTGGATCCAGAACCCGGCCGTCCTCAGCGCCGGGTACACGGTCGCCGACTTCAACGCCGCCTTCGGCACCGATCTGGTGCTCGGCGAGAGCATCCTGACCATCCAGTCGGGCGGCATGGCGAACGGCGGATCCCGCGGCTTGCAGCTGAGCACGAAGAGCGGCCACGACATCTCGCGCGCCTACTACTTCGACGATGCGCAGACCACGGCGTCGACCGCCATCCAGTACGGCTGGAACCCGGCCGACGTCAGCGGCGCCCTGTGGGTGCCCGCCGATCCCGCCGGCAGCATCCAGACCATGCAGGGTCTGGCCGCCCCCACCCCGGGTGCGGTCAGCGACAGCCAGGTCGCAGGATCGTACGTGCCGTATCCCGCGGCGGGCTCTGCCCCGACGATCGTCGACCTCACCGGAGGCAGCGAACTGCCGAGCGGCGAGGGCATCGAGCTCGGCTTCGACATCGCCGACGACGTGCTCGTGCGTCGCGTGACCCTCACGCTCACCGACGACCTGGGCGCATCCGAGACCCGCGACCTGACGTTCAGCACCGCGGATCGCTACGGGTACAGCATCCCGTCGGTCGACGTCTACGGAAAGCGCTGGCTCGAGTACTCGATCACCGCGAGCGACGGCAGCCAGACCACGACGCTCGGACCGGTGCGCCTCACGCTCGACGACACCCCCGACGACCCCGTTCGGCTCAACGTCGCTGAGGGGCAGTTCGTCGGCGGACAGACGCCGGTCGTCGCGACCACCGACGGCGATCCGGCATCGCTCTCGCTCGAGATCGACGGTGAGAAGGCCGGTGAGACGACGCCGTCGCTCGAGCGCGCGCCGCGATTTGCGATCGAGGCGACCAGCACCGACGCGTTCTTCCGCAACGGGCTCAAGCTCGGCGACACGGTGCTGAAGATCTTCGACGAGGGCTACTACGACCGCATCGTGACGGTCGATGCCGAGGTTCCCGTGCAGGAGGTCGTACGCGGAGAGAAGCTGACGCTCGGCGTGTACGCCGGCACGAAGGCCTGGCCGCAGCCCGACCCCAACGAGAACAACGACGACTTCACGGCGATGAACCCGCGCCTCGTGCTGCCGGACGGCCGGGTGCTGCGCCCCACGTCATGCGCTGGCGCGGGTGAGGGCCAGGAACCGACCGAGCGCGCCTGCCCTGCCACCTCGAGCGAGCGGATCAACTTCAGCGACGCCAACCTGGTCTACTTCCTCGCGACGTTCACCATCCCAGACGACGCCTTCGACTCGGTCTCGACGCTGTGGGACACCACGGTCGTCGACGACGGCGAGCACGTGATCACGGCATCCGCATCGCCGGAGGCGGAGGCCGCCGTCGCGGCAGCCGACGCGATGTCGGCCACCCGCACCGTGATCGTCGACAACACCGCTCCCGTGATCGAGAGCACGATCGTCGACGGCCGCCAGTACCGGGGTGCGTTCACGATCGACGCGACCGTCACCGACGCCGGCTCCGGCTTCGAGTCGGTGACGGCGACGCTCGACGAGAAGGAGATCACGCTGCCGCTGGCGACCTCATCGCTCACGCTCGCGCCGGGCGATCACACCGCGGTCATCACCGCGAAGGACGCCGTCGGCAACGTCTCGACGACGACGATCGCCTTCTCGACCGCGGATGAGAAGCCGATCACGCAGCTGATCAGCCCCGATGACGGCGCCGAGCTGACCGGCGACCAGGTCGATCTCGTCGCCCGGCCCGGGTCGCAGGTCGACGACCGCCTCGAGCTCTGCTTCGCCGAGGGGTACACGTACACCTCGATGGATGACGAGGTGCGCGTCGCCGCCGGTGCCACCTCGAGCTCGCGCTCGACCGAGCGCGGCGACGCGAAGCCGCTGACCGAGGATGAGCTGGCGCGCATCGCTCGTCTGGACGGCATCGAGGTCGCCGCGAGCTCCGACACCGCCATGCCGTACCAGCTGTTCACGGTGCAGGTGCCCGAGCGAGCAGGTTCCGACGCCCGGATGCGCGTCGCGTGGGAGGGGTCTGCCAACGCGGATGCCAAGGTACTGCTCTACGTGCAGAAGACCGACGGCTCGTGGCACGAGGTCGACCGGCACGTCACCACCGGCGGTTCGCCGACCAGCTTCGCCCTGGAGGCGGAGGTCGCGGTCGACGGTCACGCGAAGGACGGCGAGCTGACCCTGCTCGTGCAGCACTCCGAGGGCTGGGCGGGCACCGACACCAGCTCGCGCGACTCGCAGGTGACGCCGTTCAACGCCGGCGCCACGCCCCGCGACCAGTACGACTTCACGCTCGGATGGCTGTCTGACACGCAGTATTACAACCGCAACGAGGGCGGCCTCGCCGGCGACGGCGGTTCGGACGTCTGGTACCAGCACCAGCAGAACATGAACCGGTTCCTCGTGGCGCAGCGCGACGCGCTGAACCTGCAGTACGTCACGCACACCGGCGACATCGTCGACAACTACGACCAGCCGCATCAGTGGAAGAACGCGGATGCGGCGTACCGCCTGCTCGACGACGCCGGCATCCCCTACGGCGTGCTCGCCGGCAACCACGACGTCGGCCACTGGGACGGCGACTACACCGAGTACAGCCGGAACTTCGGCGAGGCCCGGTTCGCCGGCAACCCTTGGTACGGAGGCTCGTACAAGGACAACCGGGGTCACTACGACCTGGTCACCGCCGGCGGGATCGACATGCTCATGATGTACATGGGCTGGCCCGACCCCAACGACGAGGCGTCGAACAGCGAGGACATCGCCTGGATGAACTCGATCATCCGGCAGTACCCCGAGCGCAAGGTCATGATCAACCTGCACGAGTACATGCTCACCACGGGCGGACTCGGGCCCTTCCCGCAGCGGATCTACGACGAGGTCGTGGCTCCGAACGCGAACGTCGTCTCTGTCGGCTCCGGGCACTATCACGACGCGTACACGCGTCTGGACGAGTTCGACGACGACGGCGACGGCATGGCCGACCGGACGGTCTACTCGATGCTGTTCGACTACCAGGGTCTGCCGGAGGGCGGGCAGGGCTACCTTCGCCTGCTGCACTTCGACAACGAGCAGGGCCGGATCATCGTGCGCACGTACTCGCCGTCGCTCGACGACTTCGACTCCGACGACGCGTCGCTGAACACCCCGGCAGGCATGCAGGAGTTCGAGATCCCCTACGCCGCCGGCGGCATCGCCCCGGTGACCAAGGTGCTGTCGACCGACGCGTTCCGTGTCGACATCCTGACCACGAACGAGATCGACTGCGTGCAGGACGTCGTGAGCGGCGAGCAGACGACGGTCACTTGGAAGGGTCTGGATGCCGGTGAGCACGGCTGGTACGTGCGCACCACGGGACCGTTCGGCGGAGTGGAGAGCACCGAGGTGCGCTCGTTCACGACCGATGGGAAGCCGACGACCGACCCCGGTGAGGGCGGTCCCGGTGACGGTGACGGCGGTCCTGGTGACGGGGACGGTGGTCCCGGAGACGGCGACGGCGGCCCTGGTGACGGTGGCGCTGGTGACGGCGACGGGGATCCCGGAGACGGTGGCCCTGGACCCGGAGACGGGGGTTCCGAGGAACCCGACGCCGGCGCGTCCGACGGCGGGCCGAAGAGCCCCAGCGTCGATCGTCCCGGTGCCGCTCTGGCGACGACCGGCTCGTCCGGAACATGGACGCTCGGCCTCGGCATCGTCGGGCTCCTCGCGCTCGTGGCCGGCGGCATCCTGTTCCTGAACCGCCGCCGGGCCTAGCCCCGCGCTGAAGAACCCCGCCGGCACTCGCCGGCGGGGTTCTTCAGGAGTGAGGGCCTTCAGTGGGCGGGCGCAGCAGGCGGAACTCCTCGCAGACCACCGGCATGGTGGGCTCGTACCCGCGCGGATTCTCGGAGTGCTGGCGCCAGTAGCGCTCGTGCACCTCGCGCCAGTGCTCGAGAGTGCGGTCGCCCTCACCCTCGGCGAAGGCGTGGGATGCCGAGACCTGATCGAAGGGCGCGACCGCGATGGCCGTGGTCTCGAGCAGCGCGCGGGGTGCGCCGCGCCCGTCGAGGATGATGCTCAGCTCGCCCACCTGGGGCAGCGGGTCGCCGATGTGCTCGTAGTCCCACAGCGACGAGGCCGTGGCCGTCTTGGTCCCCGCCAGCACGAGGGCGAGAAGGCCGTCGGCGTGCTCTGGTGTCGCGCCGAACGCCCACACCTCGGGCATCCTCTCGGGCAGGTGCGGCAGCGCGGCGCGGCACCCGCGCCAGAACTCGTCGATGGCTGGGTCGGTCTGCATCCCCTCACCGTACGCGCCCCGGACGATCGACCGTGCGGATGAGGCGATCAGGGATGGCCGGGCTGCGCCGGTACCCTTGAATCCATGCTCAATATGGCCGAGGGTCTGTCCCGACTCGGCGCGCTCGCCGCGAATCCCGTCGTCGCCACCCTCGCGACCGCCTTCGCTGACGCGGGCTTCGACCTCGCGGTCGTCGGCGGCCCGGTGCGCGACGCGCTGCTCGGCCGCGAGACGCACGATCTCGACTTCACCACGAACGCCCGCCCCGACGACATCCTCCGCATCGTCAAGCCGATCTCGAGCACGCACTGGGACATCGGTCGGGCATTCGGCACCATCGGCGCGCGCGTTCAGGGCGAGCAGGTCGAGATCACGACGTACCGCGCCGACAGCTACGACGGCGTCACCCGCAAGCCGGTCGTCGAGTTCGGCGACACGATCGACGGCGACCTGCTGCGGCGCGACTTCACGGTGAACGCCATGGCCCTGCAGGTGCCCGCCGTCAGACTGATCGATCCCACCAGCGGTGTCGAAGACCTCGTCGCCGGCGTGCTGCGCACCCCGATCGACCCCGAGATCAGCTTCGGCGACGACCCGCTCCGGATGCTGAGAGCGGCGCGCTTCAGCGCACAGCTGGGCTTCGCGGTCGAGGACACCACCCTCGCCGCCGTCGAGAAGCTGCGCCAGACCCTCAAGATCGTCAGCCCCGAGCGGGTGCAGGGCGAACTCGTGCGGCTCATGCAGACCGATGACCCGGTCCGGGGCATCCGGGTGCTGGTCGAGACAGGGCTGATCGACGAGTTCCTGCCCGAGGTGAGCGCGCTGCGGCTCGAGGTAGACGAGCATCACCATCACAAGGACGTCTACGAGCACTCGCTCACCGTGGTGCGTCAGGCGATCGACCTCGAGAAGGCCCGCAACCCCGGGGCGGCACCCGACGTGGCGCTGCGCCTGGCCGCCCTGCTGCACGACATCGGCAAGCCGCGCACCCGCAAGCTCGAGTCCGGGGGAGGGGTGACGTTCCACCACCACGACGTCGTCGGCTCGCGCATGGCGCGCAAGCGCATGCAGGCCCTGCGCTTCGACGGCGACACCACCGATGCCGTGGCGAAGCTGATCGAGCTGCACCTGCGCTTCTTCGGCTACGCCGAGGGAGCGTGGACCGACAGCGCCGTCCGTCGCTATGTCCGTGACGCCGGTGACGTGGTCGAGCGCCTGCACATCCTCGTGCGGGCTGACGTGACGACCCGCAACAGGCGCAAGGCCGCCCGCCTCGCCTCGGCCTACGACGACATCGAGCGGCGGATCGTCGAGCTTCGCGAGCAGGAGGAGCTCGACAGCATCCGCCCCGAGCTCGACGGCAATCAGATCCAGCAGATCCTGGGCATCACGCCCGGCCGTGAGGTCGGCGAGGCGTACCGGTTCCTGCTCGAGGTGCGTCTCGACGAGGGCGTGATCGGCCCGGATGCCGCCGAGCAGCGCCTGCGCGAATGGTGGGCCGCACGCGGCTGAGCCGCTTCTTCGCGGCTCAGCCCCGCCATCGCAATCTCGGCCGCGAGACTTGGCTTGCAGCACGAGACGGGGCCTGCAGAGGCAGGTCTCGTGCTGGATCGGAAGTCTCGGCGCCCGCGGGCGGGAGTCAACGGGCGAGCTCGGCCGCGACGGCCGCTCGCAGCCACTGCATATAGGTGTCGACGTCCCATCCCGACTGGGCGACGAGCTGCTGATAGCTCTCGGGCGAGAGCAGGAACGACAGCGCCGCAGCGGTCGTCTGAGGATCAGCCTGGGAGGTGGCCAGACCGCGGGCGATGAGCTCGTCGACCAGGCGTCGGTAGTCGTCGGCGCGACGATGCAGGATCTGCGTGAGCACCTCGTCGACCCGTTCGTCCGACAGCGCGGCGCCCAGCAGCACCGTCCACAGCCGATGCCCGCGTGCGTTCGCGTCGGTGATCTGAGCCAGCACGGCGTCGAGGAACACATCGTCGGGCAGCTCCAGCACGCCGGCGGCGACATCCGTGTCCGTGAGCGACTCGGCGCCCTCGTATCCCGAGAACGTCACCTCGAACGCCGCGATCAGCAGTTCGGCCTTCGAGGCGGCCGTCTTGACGGTCTCACCGGAGACGCCGGCCGCGCGCGCGATCGCGGCGATGGTGGTCGCCTGGTACCCCTGTCGGGCGAACAGCTCCCCGGCAGCGGCGATGATGCGCGCTCTCGTTTCACGCGCCTGACGCGCCCGGAGCTCGGATCGGTAGACCCGGCCGACGGATTCACTCATTGACTTTCCTCACAGGCAGATGAATACTGTCTCGGTACAACGATCTTAGAGAAGGAGTCCGATGTCCACCACCTCATCGCCTGCACGCCGGCACACGGACACGTCATGCCGCTGCTGCAGATCGCTCGCCATCTCATCGAGCGCGGTGACGATGTGACGTTCCTCACCAGTTCCCGTTACGGCGAACGAGTCGCGAGCACGGGAGCCCGATTCGTCGCTCTTCCTGCTGCGGCCGACATCGACCTCGACGACGCCGACGCCGCGTTCCCGGAGCGCGTGGGGCTGACCGGAGCGGCAGCTCTGCGCTTCGACATGAGCAATCTGTTCGTGAGGCCGGGAGTCGCTCAGCTCGCCGCTGTGCGCGCCGTGCTGGCAGAGCAGCGCATCGACACTGTGCTCGCCGAACCCCTCTTCCTCGGCGCCGCTCTGCTGCAGCAGCTGCCTCGGCACGACCGGCCGCCGGTGATCGCGCTCGGAATCTTCCCGCTCGGGGTCCGCAGTCGCGATACGGCGCCGTTCGGCCTCGGCGTCACGCCGATGGCCGGTCCCCTTGGGCGATTGCGCAACGCCGCGCTGCGGACCATCGCGGAGCGCCTGATCTTCCGCCGCGTGCAGCGGGAGGCCGATCGGCTCGCCGCTCGCGAGACAGGTCGTGGCCTCGGAGGGTTCGTCCTCGACTGGGCCGGGCGAGCCGACGCCTACGTCCAGTTCACCGTTCCCGAGTTCGAATACCCCCGATCGGATCTGCCCCCGACGGTGCACTACGCCGGAGCGATTCCCGCCGTGATCTCCACTCCCGCTCTGCCCGAATGGTGGAGCGATCTCGACGCCGGCACACCCGTCGTGCACGTGACCCAGGGAACCATCGCGAACCGCGACTTCTCGCAGCTCGTGCTGCCGACCCTCGAGGCGCTGCGCGACAGCGATGTGCTCGTCGTCGCATCCACCGGGGGGCGTGCCCTCGGAGACCTGGCATCCGATCTGCCGGCGAACGCCCGAGTAGCCGAGTACCTTCCGTACGATCAGCTGCTGCCCAAGGTCGACGCCATGGTGACCAACGGCGGCTATGGCGGTGTTCAGCAGGCGCTGCGGCACGGCATCCCACTGGTCGTAGCAGGACGAACCGAAGACAAGGTCGAGGTCTGCGCGAGGGTCGGCTGGTCGGGAGCGGGCATCGACCTGCGCACGCAGACGGCCGATGCGCCGAAGATCCGGGACGCCGTGCACCGCGTGCTGAACGAGCCCGCGTTCCGGGCGACTGCCGCGCAGATCGGTCACGCCCTGCGCGCCGCCGATCCCTGGCGGACGCTCGACGAGGTCATCGACGCGAGCATGATCCAGCGCACCGCCCTCACCTGATCCGGGTGCGGTGAAACGCGTGACCGAACAGGTCGCGCACACATACACTGGGCACACCCATCAGCGCCGATCGGAGCCAGCGTGCCGTCCCCCTGGTCGTCATCGCGTGACGCCTCACCCGAGGCCTCGCGTCTTCTGATCGAGCGCGCGCATGAAGAGCTCGTCGCCGGCAACCTCGACGATCGCCGCCTGCAGCAGGTGCGCCCGCTCGTGCGGGCATCGTGGGAGCGTGCCTGGCAGGGGCGCGTGGGCGCCGAGGGACTGCCGCCTCTCGATTTCGGCCACGATGCCCTCGAGGCGTACCGCACCGGGCATCCGCTCGCCGGGGTGATGGATCTCATCCGCTCGCTGCTGCTGCCGGGCAGCGCCGAGGACTCGGGAGTCGTCGTCGCGGTCGGCGACCACGCCGGCCGGCTGCTGTGGGTCGAGGGCGACCTTCGACAGCGCGTGCTCTCGGGCGAGATGGGATTCGTCGCGGGCGCGAACTGGTCCGAGCAGACCGTCGGCACCTCCGCCCCCGGCACGGCGCTCGCCCTCGGCGAGTCGGTGCAGATCCACCACGCCGAGCACTACAACCGACTCGTGCAGCCGTGGTCGTGCACGGCGGCCCCCGTGTTCGACCCCGAGACCCGCCGCATCCTCGGGGTGATCGACGTGACCGGCGGGGCCGAGGCGGTCACACCGCAGGCCCGGATGCTGGTGGATGCCACGGCGCGAGCCGTCGAATCGGAACTGCTCGTCGCGCGCCTGCGGGCACGCAGCGAGGTGCCCCGCGGCTCGGAGCGATCGCCGCGCCGCTCGCCGCGTGACACCAGGCACGCGCGCCTGCAGGTGCTGGCACGCGACCGCGCCCGCCTCGAGGTCGACTCCGCCGATGGGGAGACGACGATCGAGCTCAGCGCCAGGCACGCCGAGATCCTGCTCATGCTCGCCGTGCACCGACAGGGCCTGTCGGCCGAGCGGCTCAGCGAGCTCGTCTACGGCGAGGGCGCGTCCCCCGACACCCTGCGGCCCGAGATGGTGCGTCTGCGCAAGGTGCTCGAGCGGGTCTCGCCAGACCTCGCGCCGCAGTCCCGGCCGTATCGGCTGACCGCACCGCTTGAGACCGACGCGCAGAACGTGCTCTCGCTGCTCGACCGCGGTGCGCACCGCGTCGCGCTCAGCGCCTATCCGGGTGCGGTGCTGCCCGAGTCGACATCACCCGGCGTCGAGGAGTTCCGCGAGACGGTGCGCGCGGCCCTGCACGAGGTGATGGTCAGCGAGGCCAGTCTCGACGTGCTGCTCGCGTACGCCGAGATCCCCGAGGGGCAGAACGACGCCGAGGCGCTGCGCCTCGCCCTCGAGATGCTTCCCGCCCGCTCGCCGAGACGCGCAGGCCTCGTCGCACGGATCGAGCGCCTCGACGCTGAGTGACCGCAACCGACTGCAACGTTGCGCACGGGGGCGCAACCTGACGCCACCTACCTTCGAACGCAACAGCCGCGCAGCATCGAGGCCGCGGCCCGTCGAAGGAGTCACCGATGACCATCGTCGAAGAAGACGTGTCCACCGCGTACGCCGCCCCCGGCCAGTCCGGCGCCGTCGCGAACTACCGCGCCCGGTACGGCCACTACATCGGCGGCGAGTTCGTCGAACCCGCCAAGGGCCAGTACTTCGAGAACATCAGCCCGGTCAACGGCAAGCCGTTCACCGAGGTCGCCCGTGGCACCGCCGAAGACATCGACCGCGCTGTCGACGTCGCCTGGAAGGCGTTCGAGTCGTGGAAGCGCACCTCACCCGCGGAGCGGTCGGTCATCCTCAACCGGATCGCCGATCGCATCGAGGAGAACCTCGAGGCGATCGCCGTCGCCGAGACGTGGGAGAACGGCAAGCCCGTGCGCGAGACGCTCGCCGCCGACATCCCGCTCGCAGTCGATCACTTCCGCTATTTTGCCGGGGTGCTGCGCGCACAGGAGGGTGGCATCAGCCAGCTCGACGAGAACACTGTCGCCTACCACTTCCAGGAGCCGCTCGGCGTGGTCGGGCAGATCATCCCGTGGAACTTCCCGATCCTCATGGCTACCTGGAAACTGGCTCCTGCGCTCGCCGCGGGCAACTGCATCGTGATCAAGCCGGCCGAGCAGACCCCCGCATCGATCCTCTTCCTCTTCGAAATCATCGGCGACCTGCTGCCCGCCGGCGTCGTGAACATCGTCAACGGCTTCGGCATCGAAGCCGGCGCACCTCTCGCGCAGCACAAGCGCATTCGCAAGGTCGCATTCACCGGCGAGACCACCACGGGCCGGCTGATCATGCAATACGCCTCGCAGAACCTCATCCCGGTCACGCTCGAGCTCGGAGGCAAATCGCCGAATGTCTTCTTCGAAGACGTGGCCCGCGCCGACGACCCGTTCTACGACAAGGCGCTCGAGGGCTTCACGATGTTCTCGCTCAACCAGGGCGAGGTGTGCACGTGCCCGTCCCGTGCGCTCATCCAGCGCTCGATCTACGACGGCTTCCTCGCCGACGGACTGGAACGTGTCGGCAAGGTCATCCAGGGCAATCCGCTCGACCCCGCCACGATGATCGGCGCGCAGGCGTCGAACGACCAGCTCGAGAAGATCCTCAGCTACATCGACATCGGCAAGCAGGAGGGCGCGAAGCTGCTCACCGGAGGCGGGAGGGCAGACCTCGGCGGCGACCTCAGCGGAGGCTTCTACGTCGAGCCGACGGTGTTCGAGGGCAGCAACAGCATGCGCATCTTCCAGGAGGAGATCTTCGGCCCCGTGCTGTCGGTGACGAGTTTCAGCGACTTCGACGACGCCATCTCGATCGCCAACGACACGCTCTACGGCCTCGGCGCCGGTGTGTGGAGCCGCAGCGGCGACACCGCGTACCGAGCAGGCCGTGCCATTCAGGCCGGTCGCGTATGGACGAACACGTACCACCAGTACCCGGCCCACGCCGCGTTCGGCGGATACAAGCAGTCGGGCGTCGGCCGCGAGAACCACAAGATGATGCTCGATCACTACCAGCAGACGAAGAACCTGCTGGTGTCGTACGCCGAAGGCCCGATGGGCTTCTTCTGATCGGCCTCCCCAGTGCCGGGCGGGCGTCGCGTGACGTCCGCCCGGCAGCCGTTCCCGAGCGAAGGAGTCGCAGATGGTCAGCATCGGAAGGTACGAGCGGGTGGACGTGTCGGATGCCGCGGCCGAGCTGCTGCGCGAGCTGACGGCGCAGCACGGGCCCTTGATGTTCCATCAGTCGGGCGGATGCTGCGATGGCTCGTCGCCCATGTGCTACCCGATCGGCATGTTCATCACCGGACCGAGCGACGTGCGCCTCGGTGAGCTCGACATCGCGGGCCTCGAACCGATCGAGGTGTTCATGTCGGAGGCGCAGTTCGAGTACTGGAAGTACACGCACCTCACGATCGACGTCGTGCCCGGCCGCGGGGCGGGCTTCAGCGTCGAGGGTCCGACGGGCATGCGCTTCCTCATTCGGTCCCGGATGCTGAACGGTGCCGAGCTGGAGTACTTCGGCCTCGCTCCGGCCTAGACATCCGGATCAGAGCATCCGACCATCTCGGCGTACCGCGTGCCGACGCGTCACACCGCCGTCAGGGCACGACGACCGCGCGTCCCTGCACCCTCCCGTCGTGCAGCCGCGTGTACGCCTCCACCGCCTGGTCCATCGAATAGCGCTCGACGTGCACACCCACCGATCCGCCGCGGGCCAGTGCCAGCACCTCCATGAGCTCGCTGCGGGTGCCCCAGTACGGGGCACGCACCGATGCGCCGAACGGGGTGGAGAAGAAGCCGGTCGGCAGCAGGCCGCCGCCGATCCCGACGATCTGGATGTCGCCGTCGACGGCGACGACCTGGCGCGCGATGTCGAGAGTCGGCTGCACGCCCGTGAAGTCGAACACGGCTTCGGCTCCGCGACCCTCGGTGAGACGGCGGATCTCATCGACGGCCGACTCGTCCGACATCAGCGCGTGATGGGCTCCGACATCCCGCGCCAGCGCGAGCTTCTCCTCGGCGATGTCGAGAGCGATGACGGTCGCGGATGAGACCGCGCGCAGCAGCTGGATGCCGACGTGGCCAAGTCCGCCGGTGCCGATGACGACGGCCGTCGACCCGGCGACGAGCTTGTCCCTCGACGACATGATCGCGTGGTACGGAGTCAGACCGGCGTCGGTCAGCGACACCGTCTCGACCGGGTCGAGGTCGCCGATGGGAACGAGATGGCGCGCGTCGTCGACGATCAGGTACTCCGCCATCGCACCCGGCGAGCCGAGGCCCGGAGGCTGGATGCCGAGTTCTGCGGCCCTCGTGCAGTAGTTCTCCGCACCCCGTGCGCAGGCGTGGCACTGCCCGCATCCCCATGGGCCGTAGACGGCGTACGAGGCCCCGAGCTCGATGCCCTCCACGCCGTCACCGAGCTTCTCGGCCACACCCACTCCTTCGTGCCCGAGCGTGAGGGGAAGGCCGTACACGTACTGCTCGGCCGGGAGGTTCATGACGAACCAGTCGGAGTGGCACAGGCCGGCGGCGGTGACCTTCAGACGGATCTGGCCCGGCCCGGGTTCCGGCGTCTCGATGTCGACGAGCTCCGGTCCTCTGCCGATCGTGCGGTACTGGATGGCCTTCATCGTGCAACCTCCTGATCGAGCTGCGGCGGCGGGCGCGGCCGCATGCTCGTCCAGCATCCTTCATCCGGGCATCGACCGAAAGCCCGTCGCCCCGGATATATTCCGGCCGCGTCAGCGGAAGAAGACGAACGACAGCAGGCCGAGGAAGTGCGGCAGCAGCGTCACACCGAATACGACGACGATGATCACGAGCGTCACCCACGAGAATCCCTTGCGCAGGCGGCGGCCCTGCGGCGCGACACCGGCCGGCGGTCGAAGCATCCCTGCGGGTGGGGCGAAGGGCAGAGCTGCGGGCGAGCCGGGGGACGGTGGCAGCCGGGTGACCGGATCCTGTGCCGCGGCCTGCTGCGCCGATCGCAGCCGGTCGTCGCGCCAGCGCGCCCACTGATCGAACTTGCCCAGCAGCGCGCCGACCGTCCCGAACAGCCACGCCCAAGTGTTGACGTCGGTGGTCGACGCGGGCCGGCGCATGTAGAGGAACAGCCAGTCGTCGACGATCTCGACGTCGAGCTGCGCCGCATGGTCGATGAAGCGGGCCATGATGTCGGGCGTGAACAGGTAGAGCGCGTCGGCCTCGTATCCGCTCGGGCAGTACAGCGTGAAGTGCTGGTCGAAGTCGCCCTCGAGCGAGAGCCGCTGATCCTTCGAGAAGGTCGAGGGCAGATTCGACCCGAGTCCGTTGTTGCCCAGGGCGTCGAGCACGATGTTGGGCAGCGGCACGTCGAGCTTCACGGCGACGTACCCCCAGTTGTGGGTCGTCCTGTTCTTGCCCGACCCGGTCGTGTACCGGTAGTTGCCGAACTCTACGAAGCGCGGCTCCTGCCCGCGCACCAGCTGCGATGCCACGCGTGAGCTGCCGAGGTGGAAGATCATGCCGGGCAGCGGCGGGTCGTTCACGACGGGGCGGAAGGTCATCCCATTGGCCTGCGCGAACCGGGCGATCCGGTAGGTGCTCTCGCGTGTGCGGCGGCGCGAGAGCACGAACAGCGGGATGCCGACGCCTGCGATCACCAGCGGGACCAGTGCCGGCAGCGAGAACAACGCTCCGAATCCGGCGTCCCCGGAGGCGATGCCTGCGATCAGCCCGAACAGCGTGAAGCCGATGGTCGGCAGGAACACCAGGCCGAACACGACCGCGACGATCACGCCGATGACGATCTGGGCGCCCGACGTCGGGTTCTGCGCCTTGACGGCTCGCCAGAACTCGTTCACCGCGCGTGGGTCGACCGGCTCTGTCAGCGGCCTGGTCTCGAACGGATGCTGCCGCGCAGCGTTCTGCGGCACCGGAGTCGTCATCGGCCACCCCCTCGCTCCGCGATCCACTCCATCTCTAAACGGTACCCGCCCGCCTCGGCGTCACCCGCCGTTCATCCGGCGGACGCGGGCGCGTAAGCATCGCCGGGCACGATGACCCGGTGCCCGCCCCTTCGATGACCGTGATCGTTCCCGCAAAGGACGCGGGCGAGTTCGTCGGCACGGCGCTCGAAACCCTCACACGGCAGTTCGACGACGACCACGCCCTCAAGCTCGTCGCGATCGACGACGGGTCGAGCGACGAGACCGGCGAGGTCATGCGCCGCTACGCCGAGCGCTTCGCGCACGCCGAGGTGATACGCAACGAGTCGCCGCTGGGGCTCGCGACCGCCCGCAACCAGGGGCTCGCGCACATCGAGGGCGACACGTTCTGCTTTCTCGACGGCGACGACTGGATGCAGCCGCGCCGGCTGCCCGTGCTGCACCGGACCCTGCACCAGCTCGGCTGCGACTTCGTGCGCACCGACCACGTCACCGTGAAGGCGGCCGAGCGCCGGCTCGTGCGGGCGCCGTACACGCATCGCGGGGTCGTGGCGGACACTCGCGCGGCGATCCTGCCGGCTGATGATCGCAGCATGGTCGACTATCCGTTCGCCTGGGCGGGGCTGCTGCACCGCCGGATGCTGGATCGCGGCCTCGCCGGTTTCAGCGACGGTCTCTTCACCGCCGAGGATCGCCCGTGGATCTGGCGCCTGCATCTGCACGCGGAGTCCTTCGCGGTCGTCGACGCTCCGCACCTGCTGTATCGGCGCGGCCTGTCGAACTCGCTGTCGAAGACGCTCGATCACCGCCAGCTGCATTTCAGCCGGGCGCTCGGCGAAGTCCTCGACCTCGTCGAGGCCGACCGCGAAGCCGACCGGATCATGCCCAAGGCCGTCTTCGGCGTGCTCGCCCTGAGTTCCCACCACCTCGTGCGCGCTCGCCGCATGCAGCCGGCCGTGCGCCGAGAGCTGCGCGCGGGCATCCGGGATCTGCTCGCCCGCCTGCCGCGCGACCAGACGCGAGCGGCGATGGACCGGATCGGCGGCCCGCGCCGACGGGTGCTCGCCCGCGTGCTGCGAGAGGCCGACCACGCATGACCCGCATGGTCCAGCTTTTCGCCCTGCACAGCGCCTACGGATTGATGACCGCGGCCGCGGCCATCGACGCCGGACTTCTGGGAGATGCGGACCAGCGAATCCTCGTGCCGATGAACACGGCGAAGGTGCCCGAGACCGCGCATGATCTCGAGTCGGTGCCCCGTCTGGCGTCGTTGCGGAAGCGGTTCGACCGCATCGAGCCGTTGAACGCGCTGCTCGACCCGCAGCACCCGACGACCTGGCAGCCGGACGAGCAGGACCTGCCGATCCTCGAGCGTCTGTTCCGTCGCGCCTGGGGCCTCGACGACGCACGGCTCGAGCTGTTCGTTCAGTCGCCGCAGGTCGCCCCGGCACGCACCCTGATGGCCCTGCTCTCGGAGGCGGAGCTGGGCGTGATCGGCGACGGGCTGATGACCTACTCGCCGATCCGCGATCGGCTGCCCCGACAGCTCACCGAGCGGGTCACGCGTGTCGTGCATCCCGACGTCGTTCCCGGTGTCGCCCCGCTCGTCTTCGCCGAGACAGGCGCCACACGTATGCCGGTGCCGACCGCCGAGTTCGGCCGCGTGCTGCGCGAGGTGGGGGAGGCTCAGCCGGACCCCCTGCTCGACGCCCTCGCCGATCCCGATACGCCGACAGCGCTGGTGCTCGGCCAGTACCTGGCCACGCTCGGTCTGGTCGCCGCCGACGAGGAGACCGCGCTGCAGGTGCTGATGATCGACAAGGCCGCGGATGCCGGAGCGCAGCGCGTCGTGTTCAAACCGCACCCGTCGGCACCGCCGGCGCTGTCGGATGCTCTGGCGCGCCGTGCGGCTGAGCGCGAGATCGGCTTCACCGTCTATGCGGGCGATCAGTCCGCCGAGTACACCGCGCACCACCTCGGCGCCATGGCGGTGATCGCCGGGTTCTCGACCGCCCTGCCGACCGTCAGAGCGGTGTTCGGGATCCCGATTCACGCCGTCGGAACCGACACCGTGCTCGCGCGCCTGGAGCCCTTTGAGAACAGCAACCGAGTGCCGGTGGTCATCGTCGACGCGCTCGAGCGCGGCCTCGAGCCCAGTGCGATGCAGCACCTGGTCGCGGCCGTCGGCTACGCGATGCAGCCCGAGATCGTCTCGCACCTTCGCGCCGACGCCGTGGCCGTGCTGAGTGCGCTTTCGGATGCCGATCGCGAGCGGTACCTGTCGCCCGCCCGCCTGCGCAGACTCGATCTGCCGGGTGCACCGGCGCCGACGCCGCTGCAGCGGGCGCGCGAATCAGCTGGGGGAGTGGGTCGGTGGGAGGAATTGCGGCTCACCGCAGCAGGCGCGAAGCGCCGTGCGCGCAGAGTCTGGAAGGCGGCGACCGGCCGATGACGGATGACGAGCTCACCATCGCGATCATCCCCGCGCGAGGCGGGTCGAAGGGTGTGCCGGGCAAGAACCTGCGCCGCGTCGGCGGTGTGCCGCTGATCGAACGGGCCGTGCGCGCGTCTGCCGCAGCCGACGGCGTGGACCTCGTCGTGGTCAGCACCGACGACTCCGAGATCACCCTCGTCGCCGAAGCGGCCGGAGCCCGAGTCGTCGCGCGCCCGGCGGATCTCTCCGGCGACACCGCGACGTCCGAGAGCGCGCTGCTGCACGCGCTCGATGAGCTCGAGGCGGGCGGCATCCGCGCCGGCACCGTGGTGTTCGTGCAGGCGACGTCGCCGTTCATCCCGAGCGAGGGCATCGCCGAGGCCGTCGCGCACATCGCCGCCGACCGGTTCGACAGCGTGTTCTCGGCTTTCGAGACTTTCGGCTTCCTCTGGCGGCGGGATGCCGATCGCCACGCCGCCACCATCAACCACGACTCCTCGCACCGACCGCGCCGCCAGGACCGCGAACCGCACTACCTCGAGACCGGCGCCTTCTACGCATTCACCGCCGACGGCTTCCGCGCCTCAGGTCACCGCTTCTTCGGACGCGTCGGCATCGTCGAGGTCCCCGAGGCGTCGGCCATCGAGATCGACGACGAGCAGCAGCTGGCCGTCGCGAACGCCCTCGCGGCGCTGGATACCGATCCGGATGCCCCGATCCCGGCGGCCGTGCTCGTCACCGACTTCGACGGGGTGCACACCGATGACACCGCGAGCGTCGACACCGACGGACGCGAGTCGGTGCGGGTGAGCAGGGAGGACGGCATGGGCGTCTCCCGGCTGCGCCGCACGGGCATCCCGATGCTCATCCTCTCCACCGAGATGAACGCCGTGGTCGCCCGACGCGCAGAGAAGCTGCAGGTGCCGGTGCTGCACGGCGTCGACGATAAGGCCACGGCGCTCGAGTCGTGGGCGGCCGAGAACGGCGTCGCACTGCGCGACGTCGCCTACGTCGGCAACGACGTGAACGACCTCGGCCCGCTCGGCATCGTCGGCTGGCCGATCGCGGTCGCGAACGCCCACCCCGCCGTGAAGGCCGCCGCACGCGTGGTGCTCACCCGCCGCGGGGGCGACGGCGCCGTGCGCGAGGTCATCGAGCGGATGCTCGCCGCGCGCTGACCCCCGGCCCTGGCATCCGCCGCCGGCGCTCGGCGTCCGGCCCGAGGTCCGACCCCGATGCTTCCAGCGACGGACACCGATCAGACCCCGCGGGTTCACTTCGCGCACGTAGACACAGAGGACACGACCGAAACGGAGGGTCCTCATGACCGTCAGCATCGCGGACCGCGTGATCGGCGGGGGCCGACCCACGTACGTCATCGCCGAGATCGGCCTGAACCACAACGGCGACGTCGAGATCGCGAAGCGGCTCATCGACGTGGCTCGCGCCGCGGGCGCCGACGCCGTGAAGTTCCAGAAGCGCACGCCCGAGATCGCCACCCCCGAGCACATGCGCGACGTGCCCCGCGAGACGCCCTGGGGCACGATGAGCTACCTCGACTACCGGCGCCGCGTCGAGTTCGATCGCGAGCAGTACATCGAGATCGGCGACTACGCGACAATGGCCGGCCTGCACTGGTTCGCCTCGCCGTGGGATGTGCCGAGCGTCGACTTCCTCGAGGACCTCAGCGTGGTCGCTCACAAGGTCGCATCCGCGAGCCTGACCGACACCGAGCTGCTCCAGGTCCTGCGCGCCACCGGCAAGCCGGTGATCCTCTCCACGGGCATGTCGACGATCGAGCAGATCGACCGGGCGCTCGAGACCCTCGGCACCGATCGCACGATCCTCATGCACGCCACCTCGACGTACCCGATGGAGCCGGGCGAGGCCAACCTCAAGATGATCGCCACGCTTCGCGACCGCTACGCGGGCGTGCCCGTCGGCTACTCCGGCCACGAGCGCGGCCTGCAGATCTCGCTCGCCGCGGTCGCCCTCGGCGCCGTCACCGTCGAACGCCACATCACCCTGGACCGGGCGATGTGGGGGTCAGACCACGCGGCATCGCTCGAGCCGGCGGGACTCGAGCGGCTGGTGCGCGACATCCGCGTCATCGAACAGGCGCTCGGCGACGGCGTGAAGCGGGTCTACCCCGGCGAGCTCGCCCCCATGGCGAAGCTGCGCCGCGTCGGCGCATGACCTTCCCTGGCAGCCGGGCGCCCCGGCTGAGGGTCGTCGCGATCGGCGACGCCGACTCGTTCGTCAAGTGGGCGGCGCACCTCGTCGATCAGGTCGACGGGATCAGCCGGCACCTGCTGCTGGTGCAGACGCCGCTGGTCGTGAGCGATGCGCAGCGGGATGCCGCGGTCGCCGGCACCCGATTCGCCGAGCACCCCGCATCGATCAGCCGCATCGCGTTCAACGACATCGTGGCCTGGCTGGCGAAGGACGCCCCCGACGTGGTCGTGCTCGCCGGCCGAGCGCCCTTCGTGCGACTGCTCGGCCGCGAGATCGATCGGCTCACCCGTCGACCGGTCGTGGTCAGCGGGGTGCCTGGCATGTCGATCCCGGCCCTGCGGGGCGCACTCGAGTACCGCCGGCACTGCGACCTGATGGTGGTCCACTCGCACCGCGAGGTCACCGCGTACTCGCGGCTCGGCCGAGCGCTGGGTGTGACCGTGCCGATCGCGCTCGCGACCCTGCCCTTCGCGACGCCGACGCGCACCACCGAATCCGGCACTGACCTCGTCTTCGCCGCCCAGGCTCTGGTACCGGCCGACCCCGCCGAGCGTCGGCGCATCGCCGAGATCCTTCGCCTCGCGGCGGTCGCCGACCCCTCGCGTCGGGTGGTCGTCAAGCTGCGCTCGCGGCCCGGCGAGGTCGAGGCGCATCAGGAGCGCGACGGCTACACCGAGCTCCTCGAGAGCGCCCCCGGCAACCTCGTCTTCTCGTACGCGCCGATGGCGGAGGCGCTGGCGAGTGCCGAGGGACTCGTCACGGTCAGCTCGACCGCGGCGGTCGAGGCCATGGCCGCAGGCGTCCCCGTCATCGCGCTCGACGAGTTCGGCATCCGTCCCGACCTGCTCAACCACGTGTTCGACCACAGCGGTCTGCTCGGATCGGCCGACGATGTCGTCTCGCGGCGATTCAGGCATCCGGATGCCCGGTGGGCGGCCGCCAACTACTTCCACGACTCGCGTGACTCGCGATGGTGGGACGAGGTGCGTCGGCTCGTCGCGCAGCGACGCCGCGGTGCTCTGCCGGCCCGGATCGTCACGGCGCCGCGGGGCGGTGCGCTGCACGCGGCCTGGCACCGCCGGATGGTTCTAGGAGAGGCCGACCGCACGCTGTCGGGCCGGGTCGCAGGGGTGCTGGTGACGCCGGTGATCACGGCCCTGACCGCTCTGCGTCGTCGTCGTCACGCGGTGAGCGTTCCGGATGCCATCGCCGCGGACTTCGCGCTCGCGCCGAGCCCGCTCGCAGAGCCAGTGCGGCGCCGGTCGGCGGCATCCGCTTCGATCCGGTAGACTGTTGTGGTTGTCTGCCCGCCGGCATCCATTCGGGAAGCCGCGACAGACGACGTGCTACACACCCTCCTGCTTCCGGGAAAGCCCCGGGAGCCGTTCTAGTCCGAAGGAGGTGGGTAAGTGACGCACCAGTACGAGCTCATGGTCATTCTGACCCCCGAGCTGGACGAGCGCCAGGTTGCCCCCAACCTCGACAAGTTCCTGAAGGTCATCACCAACGATGGTGGCTCGATTGACAAGGTCGACATCTGGGGCAAGCGTCGTTTCGCCTACGAGATCAACAAGAAGAACGAGGGCATCTACGCCGTCGTCAACTTCACCGCCACCAGCGCGGCCACGCAGGAGCTCGACCGTCAGCTCGGTCTGAGCGAGCTCGTGTTCCGCACCAAGGTCCTGCGTGCCGAAGAGGCACAGGCCATGGTCGCCGCCGAGGCTAAGCGCGCTGCCGACAAGGCTGCTCGCAAGCCCAAGGTCGCAAAGGCCTGAGGCTCATGGCCGGCGAAACCGTCATCACCGTGGTGGGCAACCTCACCGCAGACCCCGAGCTGCGTTACACGCAGAACGGCCTGCCGGTTGCCAACTTCACCATCGCCTCGACCCCGCGCACGTTCGACCGCCAGGCCAACGAGTGGAAGGACGGCGAAGCGCTGTTCCTCCGCGCGTCGGTGTGGCGCGAGTTCGCCGAGCACGTGGCAGGTTCGCTGACCAAGGGCATGCGCGTCATCGCGCAGGGTCGTCTGCGTCAGCGCTCCTACCAGGACCGCGAAGGCAATCAGCGCACCTCGATCGAGCTGGAGGTTGACGAGATCGGTCCGTCGCTGCGATACGCGACGGCACAGGTCACGCGGGCCGCATCCACTGGCGGTGGACAGTCGCGTCCGCAGCAGCAGCAGCAGGTCTCGGACGAGCCGTGGTCGACGCCCGGCTCCTCGAGCGCTGACGCCTGGAGCACTCCGGGCAGCTTCGGCGACGACACCCCGTTCTGAATTCCGGATGCCCAGGCATCCGATCTCATCTCTTAAGGAAGAAACATGGCTGGAAAGTCGAGCGGCGATCGCCGCAAGCCGCGGAAGGGTGGCAAGCCCACCGCTCCCGCGAAGTCCATCCGCGTTGGCGTCATCGACTACAAGGATGTCGCGACGCTTCGCAAGTTCATCTCGGAGCGCGGCAAGATCCGTGCCCGTCGTATCACCGGTGTCTCCGTGCAGGAGCAGCGTCTGATCGCCAAGGCGATCAAGAACGCTCGCGAGATGGCTCTCCTGCCCTACGCCGGCGCTGGCCGCTGAGGGGTACGGACATGGCAAAGCTGATTCTCACGAACGAGGTCGCCGGGCTGGGTAGCGCCGGTGACGTCATCGAGGTCAAGAACGGGTACGCCCGCAACTACCTCGTTCCCAAGGGCTACGCCGTGGCGTGGACCCGTGGCGGCCAGAAGCAGGTCGAGTCGATCCAGGCAGCCCGCAAGGCCCGCCAGATCCACGACCTCGACGAGGCCACCGCACTCAAGAACAAGCTCGAGGGCACCAAGGTCCGTCTGGCCGTCAAGGCCGGCGCCGAGGGTCGCCTCTTCGGCTCGGTGAAGACTGCCGACGTGGCCGACGCCGTCGCCGCCGAGGGCCTCGGCTCGATCGACAAGCGCAAGGTGCACTTCACCTCGCCGATCAAGACGACGGGCGAGCACGAGGCGACGGTTCGTCTGCACGACGACGTCACCGCCGTGATCACCCTTCAGGTCATCGCAGCGAAGTAATCCCGCTTCACCAGCAGGCCCCCGACATCTCCGGATGCCGGGGGCCTTCTGCATGCCCTGGTGGGGTCGGGTGCGGTGCTCTGCGGATGCCCGAGGCATGCCGATGCGGCGGATGCGACGTCATCGGCCGCATCCGCCGCAGCGGCGGATGCATCAGATCATGCGACCGCGGCGGAGCAGCGATCCGCCGATGAGCAGCATGGATGCCGCCAGCAGAGCCAGCGCCGGAGCCATGTTGCCGCCACCGGTCATCGCGAGCGCCGTCACCGGCTCAGCGCCGCTGGCCGAAGCCAGCGTGGTCGAGCCGCTGACCGAGGCCACGACCACGTCAGGTGCCGCCGTCATGCCATCGGTGCCCGGGTCGGTGCCGGGGTCAGTGCCCGGGTCGGTTCCCGGGCCGGTACCGGGATCCGTGCCGGGATCGGTGCCGGGATCCGTGCCGGGGTTGGTGCCCGGGTCGGTGCCGGGGTCAGTTCCGGGAGTGGTGCCAGGGACGTCGACCGTGCTCTCGCCGATCACTGCGACGGCGTTGCCGCCGATGGTGATCGGGGCCGTGATCGGCAGCAGGATCTGCGTGCCACCCAGCAGCGAGCCGATGCCATCGGTCGCAACCGGGGAGGACCCGGGCTGCGTCGACGAACCGCCGGTGGTGGTGCCGCCGGTGACGGCGGATTCTCCGAGGACGGAGATGGCGTTGCCGCCGACGTTCACCGGTGCGGTGACGGGTGCGAGCACCTGGGTGCCGCCCAGGATGCCGTCGGTGCCGCCGGTGGTGGCGTCAGCGCCTGATCCGTCCGCAGGTGCGGTCGGATTGGTCGTGCCGGTCGATCCTTCCGACGTGGCCGACTCGCCGAGCACCGAGATCGCGTTGTCAGTGACCGTGATGGGCACGTTCACCGACACCAGACCCTGGGTACCTGACAGCAGTCCGTCCGACCCCGAGGAGGTCGCAGTCGGAGCAGGCGCGGCTGCGAGCTCCGGCTCTGCTGCCGGTGCGGCCTCCGCCGACGATTCACCGAGCACGCTCACCGCGTTGCCCGACACCGTCACAGGGGCGTCGACCTGGACAACGGCCTGCGTGCCAGAGGCGACGCCGTCGTCACCGCTCGTCTCCGCGGCCGGAGCCGGAGCGGGAGCGGGAGCGGGTGCTGGCGCGGGGGCTGCGGGTGCGGCATCCGGAGCCGAGTCGACCTCGCTGGTGCCGAGCACCGACACGGCGTTGCCTACGGCGCTCACCGGCGCCGTGACCGGTGCGAGGATCTGGGTGCCCGAGAGGGGACCGCCGTCTCCGTCGGTCTCGGCCGCATTCGCGGCCGACGCGCCGAGCAGCGAGACGCCGCCGGCCAGCAGCACGCCCCACAGGGCGTACTTGACGTTCTTGTTCATGAGAGAACTCCTGATCTGTTCGAGTGTGAGACCGCACGGTCGTGCGGCCGGGCTTGCCGATGCGAGGATCGGCAGCCCTCTCGTCAGTCAGGAGAGACGTCGGTGCTGCCCGCCGGAGACGGCGGCAGTGCGGCATCCGCGGGGATGCCCGTACGCGAAGAGATCGAATCGCTGAGGCCCGGCGCGGCGGGGCTGTCGGAGTTCGCACCAGGTGAGTGTCCGCTGCTGCCCGCGGCCGAGGTCGGCGCCGCAGTGCCCAGTGCCGGTTCCGGAACACTCCCCGGCTGGTGTGGCGGCAGGGGGCTCAGCGCCGCGACCTCGTGCATGAGCGACGCGTCAGGCGCGAGCGCCATCGGCGCGCCGCCCAGCGTGAGCGCCGAGGGCGAGGGTGCTGCCGTCACAGACGCGTCGACGGCAGTCGCTTCAGTGGTTGACGGTGCTGGTGCCTCACTCAGCGGCCCGGAGTCGGTGGGCACATCGATCGGAGTGACGGGC
Organism: Microbacterium sp. OR21; assembly: GCF_047306785.1. Taxonomy (NCBI): domain Bacteria; kingdom Bacillati; phylum Actinomycetota; class Actinomycetes; order Micrococcales; family Microbacteriaceae; genus Microbacterium; species Microbacterium sp. OR21. The sequence continues at coordinate 209,041 of NZ_JAZEXJ010000001.1, forward strand.
GCCTCGACGCTTGGCCGCCCGGGCTCCTGGGCACTCGGAGAGTTCGGCTGCAGCCCGTCGACGACCGGGTGGATCGTGCTGCCGACCACCGGGGCGACCACATCGAGGACCTCGTCGACACCGCTCGCCGTCTCGTCGACGAGCCCGGGGACGCCGATGGCATCGACCACTGAGCCGACCACGGGAACGCTGCGGACGACATCCGTCACCGGCGTGACGACTGCGGTCACCGGGGCGGACGAGACCACCTTCTCGACGGTCTCGGTGACCTTGGCGACCGTCTCGCCGGTCTTGGTGACCGTCGCGGCGACCGGTTCGCCGATGACCGGAACGGAAGCCACGGCGGTGGTCGTCTTGGACACGGCCTTCTCGACCGTCTTGACGACGGGAGTGGCTGCTTTCTCGACCGTCTTCACGACAGGAGTGGCCGCCTTCTCGACGGTCGAGGTCGTCGTCTTCACGACCGGAGTGGCCACACCGCTCAAGGTGTCGCCGACCAGTGAGGTCAGTCCTGACGCGGGCGCAGGACGCTCGTCATCCGCACGAGCCTCACCGCCGGCGAAGAAGGCCACGACCACGGCCCACATGAGCACGAAGAGCGCGCCCCAGAGATGCACCGCAGAGATGCGGCGATCTCCGGTTCCCGCGTGCATGTCGGTCGCCCCCCGTTGCATCCGATATTCCGGCTACGTGGGCGAGACGATACCCCGCCGCACACGAGTCGTCCACCCCCGGTCGACTCGAGCGGCCTCAGTGCGCGCGACGAAGCGCTCCGGATGCCCGGCGAATTCGGTCGTCGGCACGCCGATTCGACCGGCCGATTCGAGCGCGCCGCGCCCGGCGGTACTCGCACTTGACTTTCCCCAGGTTGTACACACTGCGGCTGCGATCGCGCCAACCTTAAATATCACGTTGAAACGGAATCTCATCCACAGGCTGGGGGATGAAAGAAAACCAGATCAACGCGGGAAAAGTTTCCGCCGATCCGGACTGTCCACCGGGTTGTCCACAGCCCTTCTGCACAGACACTCCAGAGTTCTCCGCATCCTCTCCACAGAGTTATCCACAGGGCCAGTTGCATGGGGATAACCGCGCTTCTAGCTTGGGGGAGACCGGATGTCGGTGGCGGGTGTTCTGCTTGTGCCTGCGACCGACGAACCCAGCCGGTCGGAGCCGGAGACGGGCACCTCGTCGCGCCGGCCGGGAGGAGCACGGTGTCGATCGCAGATATCTCAGATGAGCGCCTGGGCGGTACGCGCGCCCCAGAGCGGACCCCGCCGCACGACCTGCTTGCAGAGCAGAGCGCGCTTGGCGGAATGCTGCTCTCGAAAGACGCCGTCGCCGATGTGATCGAGACGCTCAAGGGCGCCGACTTCTACGTGCCCAAGCACGAGCTGATCTTCGAGGCGATCCTCTCGCTGTACTCGCACGGCGAGCCCACCGACGTCGTCGCCGTCACCGACGAGCTGATCAAGACGGGTGAGCTGGGCCGAGCGGGTGGTGCGGACTACCTGCACACCCTGACCTCCATCGTCCCGACGGCGGCGAACGCCGGATACTACGCCGGGATCGTCTCCGAGCGCGCGATTCTGCGTCGCCTCGTCGACGCGGGCACGCGCATCGTCCAGCTGGGCTACGCCGGCGAGGGCGACGCCGCCGACATCGTCAACAACGCGCAGGCCGAGATCTACTCGGTGACCGGTTCGGAGACTGCCGAGGACTACGTGCCGCTCACGGTGGCCGTCGACGCGGCGGTCGAGGAGATCGAGGCCGCGAACGGCCGCGACGGCACCATGACGGGCATCCCGACCGGGTTCCGTGAGCTCGACGAGCTCACCAACGGTCTGCACGGCGGACAGATGATCGTCGTCGCAGCCCGACCCGCCATGGGCAAGTCGACGCTCGCTCTGGACTTCGCCCGTGCGGCATCCATCGGCCATAACGAGCCGTCGATCTTCTTCTCGCTCGAGATGGGCAAGAGCGAGATCGCGATGCGTCTGCTCAGCGCCGAGGGCGCGATCCCGCTGCAGAACATGCGCAAGGGAACGCTCGACCCCCGTGACTGGACCACCGTCGCCGCGACTCGCGGTCGCATCAACGACGCTCCGCTCTACATCGACGACAGCCCCAACATGACCCTGGTCGAGATCCGCGCGAAGTGCCGCCGACTCAAGCAGCGGGCGGGTCTGCGGCTGGTCGTGATCGACTACCTGCAGCTGATGACCAGCGGCAAGCGCGTCGAGTCGCGTCAGCAGGAGGTCTCGGAGTTCTCGCGCGCGCTGAAGCTGCTCGCCAAAGAGCTGCAGGTGCCGGTGATCGCGCTGTCGCAGCTGAACCGTGGCGCAGAGCAGCGCGCCGACAAGAAGCCCGCGATCAGCGACCTGCGTGAGTCCGGCTCGATCGAGCAGGACGCCGACATGGTGATCCTGCTGCATCGCGAGGCGGCGTACGACAAGGACATCCGGCCCGGCGAGGCCGACCTGATCGTCGCGAAGCACCGCAACGGCCCCACCGCGACGATCACCGTCGCCTTCCAGGGTCACTACTCGCGCTTCATGGACATGGCACCCGGCGACTTCGGCGGTGGCGGAGGCGACTTCAACTGACCGGGTGACGCGAGGGGTCCGGAGTGGTTGACTGGCGCGATGGCAGCCACTGCGATCTTCCCGCTCGAGACCGTGCTGTTCCCGCACACGCCCCTCGCGCTGCGCGTGTTCGAGGAGCGCTACCTCAAGATGCTCGGTGCCTGCCTCGAAGCCGAGTCCCCGTCGTTCGGTGTCGTGCTCATCGAGCGCGGGTCCGAGGTGGGGGGAGGGGACACCCGGTTCCGAACGGGCACGATGGCCCGCATCGTGGAGGTGGCCGCCAGGGAGAATGACAACGAGCTGCTCGTCGTCGGGCAGGAGCGCATCGAGATCGGCGCCTGGTGGGACGATGAGCCCTACCCGACCGCCGAGGTGCACCCCGTCGCCGATCTCACCTGGGACTCGGCGCTCGCTCCGCTGCGCGACGAGGCCGAGAAGCATGTGCGCCGCGTGCTCACCCGCGCCGCGGTGACGACGGGGAGCCGGTGGGATCCGGGCATCGAGATCTCGGACGACCCGTTGGAGTCGTCATGGCAGCTCGCTGCGATCGCACCGCTCGGCCCGATCGACCAGCTCGAGCTGCTGCGCGCCACCTCCCTCGCGGGCCTGCTCGCCCGTCTGATCGACCTCACGCTCGAGGCCGAGGAGATCCTCACGGCGACATCCGGCGGCGGCGACGACGAGCCGGGGCTCACCGCCTGAATCGAGCGCTCACCACCCCATCGAGCCCGGGGCGCCCTTGAACGGGCCGCGGATGCGCGAGGTGATCCAGCCGCCGTAGAACCGTCCCGGCTGCGGCGTGACCTGCTCGTCGCCGACGGTGCAGGCATCCATGTCGCCGGCGTAGACCGCAACGCGATTCGTGAGCTGCTCGTATCCCCGTTCGGGCCGCTGGTACGTCCACGCGGCTCTGCGCACCACCTGCGTGCCGCCGTGGACGTCGAAGTAGGTCGCCGCGCCCTTGAACTCGCAGAATGACGAGCCCTCCGTCGGGACGAGGGCGCCGTCGGCGAACGCGCCGATCGGCAGATAGTAGACCGGGGGATGACTGGTCTCGAGCACTCGGACGGCATCTGTGGTGTCGGCGATCAGCACGCCCCCGAGACGGATGGTGATGCGCTCGCGCACGGGTTCGACGCGCGGTGGCCGCGGGTAGTCCCAGACCGACTCCTCGCCGGGACGGACGCGGTCGGGCTCAGGCCGTCTCATCACGCGACCTCGACCGCCGTGCTCGTGGACGGCTGTGGCTCTCGGGTTCTGCGCCGCGCCCACCGCGCCGGCAGATGGGGGCCGTCCCACACCTGGACGATGCCCCACACGGCGGCGGTGACCGGCACCGCCAGCACCGCACCGATCAGGCCGCTGAGCGCCGTGCCGACAGCGAGAGCGACGAGGATGACGAATGCATGCAGCTTCATCGTGCGCCCCATCAGGAACGGCTGCAGCAGATTGCCCTCGAGCTGGTTGACGAGCACGACGACTCCGACGACGAGCAGAGCGTTCACCCACCCGTTCGCGACCAGGGCGACGAGAGCGGCCAGCACACCGGCCAGGGTGGCGCCGACGATCGGGATGAACGCCAGCAGGAACACCAGAACGGCGAGCGGAATGGCCAGCGGCACCTGCAGGAGCAGCAGTCCGATCAGGATGCCGACGGCGTCGACCAGAGCCACCGTCGCGGTGCCGCGGACGTACGACCCGAGCACGCCGACGGTCTTGTGTCCGATCCGCCGCGCGCGCTGCTCGCTCTCGCCGCGGAAGGGGCGCAGCAGGAACTCCCACATCTGCGGGCCGTCCTTGAGGAAGAAGAACAGGATCGTGACCAGCAGCACGAAGCCGGTCACGAAGCTGGCGACCGCTCCGACGCCGGCCAGCGCGCCCGAGCCGAACTGCGCGCTCGTCACGAAGTCGGTGAGCGTCGTGGTCCACTCCTCGAGCTGATCGGCGGTGAACAGCTGGAACGGCAGGGTGTTCACCCACTCGATGAGGTGATCGATCCCCTCCTGCGCCTGCGCGTACAGGTCGTCCCACTGATTGCGCACGGCCCATACGATCAGCCAGCTCAGTCCCGTCAGCACGGCGACGATGGCGAGCAGCGTGATCATGGTCGCCGGCAGGTCCGGCACACGGTGACGGCGCAGCCAGTTCATCGCGGGCGCGAAGGCGCACGCCAGGATCAGGGCGATCGCCAGCGGGATGGTCACGAGAGTGAGGTACTGGATGACGAACACGATTCCCGCCGCGACCGCCACCACGACCAGGATCTGGATCGAGCGGATGCCGAGCCGGCCGAAGCCATCGGCCCACAGGCTTGATGGTGCGCGCGTCGCGCGCGGTTCGATGATCGGCTGGTCCAGCTGGACGCGCGTCGGTCGATCTCTGCGGAACAGGGCCATGCCGTGAGCCTAGGCGGTGCGGACGGGCATGAGGCGGAATGAACCGTCGATCGCATTGGTTGTGCACTCAACTGACACTTCCCACGGAGGCAGCATGAGCAGCGGCGATTCCCGCACCGAGCACACGCCCGTCTCGGATCGCATCCTCGACCCCATGACGGAGATGGACGCCGTGTCGCTGCGCGTCGGGGATCTCGAGACGATGTCATCGTTTTACGCGAATGCCCTCGCCCTGGAGCCGATCGAGGAGCGCGCACGGGGCGCCGAGGTGCATCGCGTGCTCGGTCGTGGTCTCACGCCCATGGTGCGCTTGATCAGCACCCCGGGGCTGCCCCCCGTCGACCCCCGCCAGGCCGGGCTCTTTCACACTGCCTTCCTCTTCGACAACGCGCCCGACCTCGCCGCCGTCGTGCTGCGTGCCGCCCAGGACCATCGCGGCACGTTCACCGGTTCGAGCGACCACCTGGTAAGTGAGGCGTTCTACTTCACAGACCCCGAGGGCAACGGCCTCGAGCTCTACGTCGACCGCGATCGCTCCGAGTGGCGTTACGAGTACGGTGAACTGCAGATGAGCACTCTGTACCTCGACCCGAATGCGTACCTGCGTCAGCACCTCGACGAGAACAGGCTGGCGACGGCAGCCCAGGCCGCGGGCAGGGTCGGTCACGTGCATCTGCAGGTCGGCGACATCCCCACGGCACGCGCTTTCTACATCGATGCGCTCGGGTTCGAGACGACGGTCGGCAGCTACCCCGGCGCACTGTTCGCCTCGGCGGGTGGCTATCATCACCACATCGCGATGAACACCTGGAACAGCGGTGGCGCAGGCCCGCGAGCGGCCAGTCTGGGCCTCGGCGACGTGGCGGTCACCGTTCCGGGGCGGGAGGACCTCGATGCGCTCGTATCGCGGCTTCGACACCATCGGCTGCCCTTCTCCGACGACGGCCGTTCTGTCGTGGTCCTCGACCCGTGGGGAACCCAGGTCACGGTCGGGCTGCCCGGCGCAGACGTCGACGAGGTCCTTTCGCGATGACGCTGCGGTACCTTCGCTGAGCTGACTCGCACGGCGACGGGCCGCGGAACGATATGCGTCAGTCCCTCGTTGCGCACCAGCTGCGCATGCGAGGCGGCTAGGCAGCCCGCCTCGCATGCACCATCATGAGCGCATGAGTGAAATCGAGGATGTGAGTCCGCGTTCTCCGGGCCTCCGATTCAATCTGGTGATGATGGGGTTGATCGCGGTCGTCGTCATCGTGATCGTCATCGCTCTCATCGCCGTCTTCACCCGCGAAGGCGACAGGACGTACCCCGCCGACTCGCCCGAGGGCGTCGTGCAGCGGTACGCGCGGGCCGTCGTGGAGGGAGACACCGATGCCGCGCGCGGCTATCTGACGCCCGACTCGGCAGCGGAGTGCGAGCCATGGGAGGCGGGCACGGGCGACTACCGCATCACTCTGGTGGGTCGCACGGTGCGCGACACGACCGCGCGGGTGGAGGTGATCGTCTCGGAGGTCGTCGGCGGCGGACTGTTCGGCCCTGACGAGTACCAGAGCCAGGAGGTGTTCTCCCTGCAGCGTGTCGACGGTGGCTGGAAGGTCGAGAACATGCCCTGGCAGTTCCGGATCTGCGCCGAGGGGGCGCTGCAATGACCGTCGCCGTGGTGCGGCGCCTCATCGTCTTCGCGTTGCTGTTCGCGCTGGTCACGATCGCCGCTGTGGGGCTCGCAGGGCTGCTGGAGCGGGTGATCGGACTCGGCACGGTGCTCGTCGTCGACACCGCGGGGCTCGCCCGGGCGCTCGCCTTCGTGCTGGTCGGGGCGCCGCTCGCGCTGGTCGTGTGGCGGTGGCAGCGGCGTCGACTCGCTGAGCCGCTCGAACGGGCGTCTCTCGTGTGGTCGGTCTATCTGGCGGCGATGACGCTGACCTCGCTGACATCCACGGTCATCTTCGCGGCATCCGCCGTCACCTCGGCTGTCGAAGGCGAGTGGCGGCCCGACGAGGTCGCCGCGGCGCTCGTCTGGGCGGGCGTGTGGATGTGGCACCGACGGATGCGGCGCAGCCCCGACACGGTGCCGACGCGCCTGCCGGCGCTCGGCACCGAGCTGTCGGCGCTGTTCGGGCTCATCGTCGCAGCGTTCTGCGCCGGGTCTGCTCTCGCTGCGCTGATCTCGCGGGCGCTGGCCTCGGTTGCGCCGGTGCTCTTCGATTCCCGACCGTGGTATCTCGGTGTGCTGCAGCCGCTGGTCTGGGCGGCTATCGGGATGCTCGTGTGGTGGTGGCATTGGGCGCACGAACGCGCGAGCCGTGCGCGGGACGCCCTCGCGCTCGTGCTGCTGGTGACAGTGGTGTCGGGTTCGGCCTCGGCATCGCTCTTCGGGATCGGCACCGTGCTGCACACCGTGCTGCGTCTGCTGTTCGACGTCGACCCTGTCGCGGAGATCCTCTCGCCACTGGGCGCGGCCGTGGCAGCCGGCCTCGTCGGCGCGATCGTCTGTGTGGGACACCTGCGGATGCTGCCCGGACGGCCGCCGCGCGTGCGCGTCGCGACGCGCCTGGCCGTCTGCGGCGCGGCACTCATCGGAGCAGCCAGCGGATTCGGGGTGGTGGTCAACGCGCTGCTCGCCGGTCTGGACACCACCCTTGTCTCCGACGACCCGCGCACGCTGCTGCTGGGCGGTCTCAGCGCGCTGACCGTGGGCGTGGCGACGTGGTGGCCGACCTGGCGTCCGGCCCATGCGGTGACCGTGGCGGAGTCGGGGGACATCGGCCGCCGCGTCTACCTGGTGGTCGTGTTCGGTGTCAGCGCCGTCGTGGCGCTGGTGACCCTGCTGCTCATCGGGTTCCGCCTGTTCGAGACGCTGCTCGGCTCCGGCGGCGATCCCGGGGACGTGAGCATCGAGGGCGGACTCATCGAGCGCATCCGCGCGCCGCTCGGGCTGCTCAGCGCCATGGTGCTCGTCTTCGTCTACCACTTCGTCGTCTGGCGCCGCGATCGAGCCCTCGCGCCGCCGGTGAGCCGTGTGCCGCGCGTCGAGCGTGTCGTGCTCGTCGCCGGTCGCGGGTCCGACCCGCTCGCGCAGCACATCCGCGAGGCGACCGGAGCACGGGTGACGCTGTGGGAGGCGGCGGATGATCGCACCCCCGGCGGGGAGGCGGATGCCGACGCGATCGTTCGACAGCTGCAGTCGCTGACGGCACCGCGGGCCCTCGTGGTGGCGGGCGCCGGACTGGCACCCCGGGTGATCCCGCTGTCGGGCCCGGCGCGCTGAGGGACGGGTCAGCGACGCGTCGCTGACCGCAGCGCGCCGGCGGCGCGGTCGGCCAGCAGGATGCGCGCCGCGCGATCACCCGACACCAGAGCCCCGTCGATGGAGGCGCTCTGCCGGTGGTCGCCGGCCACGTACAGCCGATCGACCACGCGCGCCGGCTCGGGCCGCAGCGGCGGGCGCTGGGCCGGCAGCGCATCGCGGATGTCGTCCCGTCGCAGCAGCGGCCAGTGCCTGGCATCCGTTCCCCAGATCTCGCCGAGCTGGCGCCGCACCTCGCTCTCCGTCGGCACGACGTTCGGAGCGAGCAGGCAGGTGGTCTGCACCAGATGCCGGCCGACGGGGGCGTAGCTCGGGGCGGCGTGGGAGATCACCGCGGTGTTGACGATCGGACCGCGTCGGCGCCCGTCGACGGCGAGCATGCCCGACGCCGAGGGCACGGTGTCGGGCGTGAACCACCAGGTCTGCAGGCCCCGTGTGGCGGGCGCGGGAAGTCCGGTGAGCCCGGTCAGGCGCTCGGCGCCCACCGCGACGATGACGGCCGCCGCGTGCAGCGCATCGGCACCCGCCACGTCGACCTCCACCCCTGCCGCCCCCGGGCGCAGAGCGTCGACCCGCTGCTCGAGTCGGATCTCGGCACCCGCAGAGCGGGCCCGTGCCGCCAGCTGCGCCGGCAGAGCCTGGATGCCCTGGGTGGGCAGTCCGGGCGTGCCCAGCAGGAACATGCGCACCAGCCACCGCACGAAGGCGTCGGAGGTGTCGAAGTCGCCGTCGGCGAGCACGCCGCTGAGGAACGGCTCGACGACCTCGCCACGCAGCGGACCTTGCAGTCCTGCGCGATCCCATCCCTGCCTGACCGGCTGGTCGTGCCCGTCCGCAGCACGGCGCTGCAGTCGTGCCGGGGCGAGCAGAGCGGGCGCGGCCCAGCGGGCGAGCGCGACCACGTCCGACGGGGCGATCAGCCCGCTCCGCAGGGTCTCGGCGATCGACAGCGGATGCCGGCGCGGATCGGCGAGGCTCACCAGGCTCGAAGTGCTCGCTCCGGCCGGGTGTCGGCGGCGCACCTGCACGCCGGCGGGGAAGGACTGCAACCCGAGAGCGCCGGTGTCCGCCCAGCGACGCACCGAGGGGTAGGCGGGATTGAGCACATGGAATCCCCGATCCAGAAGGAAGCCGTCGACGCGGTCGGTGCGCTCCCTGCCGCCGACGCCGTCGGAGGCCTCGAGCACCAGCACATCGAGCCCTGCCGTGGCGAGCACCCCCGCCGCTCGCAACCCGGCGAGTCCCGCCCCGACGATGATGACATCGTGATGAAGTGCGCTCGTCATGCGGTCACCCGATCGCTCTCAGGACTCCGCGGGCTGCATGGGCAGGTGCGGCCCGTGGTTCCAGGCGAGGATCGCCGGTTGTTCGCGGGCGAAGCCGAGCACCGACACCGACCCGGCATCCAGCGAGATCGACGCCGCGAACCGCGGCGCCTGCCGCAGGAACACGGCGGTCAGGATGCGCAGGTAGTGGCCGTGCGCGACGAGGGCGACGTCTCCGGATGCCATCGCGGGCAGCACCCTCGTCAGCACGCGTGATGCCCGCGCCGCGACCTCCTCGACGGTCTCACCGGGGGTCTCTCCACGGATGACTCCGTGCGCGAACGTCGTCCAGTTGTAGCCGAGCTCAGCCCGGATCTCCTTCGTCGTGCGGCCCTCGTACCCGCCGTAGTCCCACTCCACGAGCAGCGGATCGATGTCGGCGTCCAGCCCCGCCAGCTCGGCTGTGCGACGCGCTCGCTGCAGGGGCGAGCTCAGCACGAGACGGAAGTCGTACCCCTGCACCAGCTCGCCCGCAGCACGAGCGAGCTCCTCGCCGTGCGGGGTGAGCGGGATGTCGGTCAGACCCGTGTGCCTGCCGGTGCGCGACCATTCGGTCTCGCCGTGTCGCAGCAGCACGAGCTTGCCCGACGGGGCGTCGGGCGCGGGGTGGTCGGGCAGCGGGTCGGTGGCATCCACGCTCTCACCGTAACCCCGCACGCCGTCACATCCGCTCGGCGACGACCCGGGCGGTCGCGACCGGATCGGGGCGGTGCATGACCGACTCCGGCACGATCACCAGCTCGGCGTCCGGGCTCTCGGATGCCAGCCGGTCGGACGATGCCATCAGGAACGGGAAGGTCTGCGCGCCGCGCAGCACCGTGACCGGCGGCGCCACCTCGAGCAGCTCGCGGCCAGGCCGCCGCAACCGCGACGTGAGACGCACGTCGTACACCGTCGACTGACCGAGCAGGGCGAGGGCGTCGAGCATCCCGCTCGTCCGTCCGGCGTCGACCATCTCGCGGGGCAGCCCCACCGCCTCGAGCTGGAACGCCGTCACCGCCTCAGCCGGCCGCCCGTCGTCGACGAGCGACTGCAGGCGCTCGGCGAGGTCGGGGCCGTATCCCGAGCCGTCGAAGTCGATCGGCGGCTCCGAGAGGAACAGCGCGCCCGTCGGCACGCCCTGTGCCCCGGCGTACAGCGCCAGCACTGCGCCGGAGGAGTGACCGAGAACGGCATCCGACCCGCCGGCGGCCGCGATCACCGCCGCCAGGTCGGCGACCTCGTCATCCGGCATCGAACCCGCACGATCGCCGCTGCCGCCGCGCGACCGGCGGTCCCAGGTGACCGCCCGGAAGCCGGCGTCGACCAGCGCGTCGGCCAAGGGGCCGGCATCGGCGGCGGTCGAGAGGGCGCCGTTCACGATCACGACGGTGCGCCCATCGCCTCGAGAAGAGAACGCGATGGAGGTCCCGTCTGCGGAGGTCGCGATCGTCATGCGGTCATCAAAGCACGAGCATCCGACCGCCGCCAGACCGTCAGGGCACCAGCACCCGCGCCGCCTGGGGCAGGCGGGTGCGCACATCGAAGGCCTCGACCGCGCCGAGCGGCCTGGCCCCCGGGATGCCGCCGCGCAGCACCGTGCGCAGCGCGCTGCGCCGCACGACCGCCACGAGCACGCCGCGCACCGAGCCGAGCACCGTGACCGCCTCGTCGAGCTGCTCGTCGGGCAGGATCAGGATCGCGCCGGCGAACCGCACGCGAGCCGCTCGGGAGATCGCGCGCACCCGCACCAGCAGATCCGCGACGGGAGTCTCGCCCCCGACGGCGGCCCCGATCACCTCACCCTGACGGAAGCGCACGGCATCGCCGAAGTCCTCCGAGGTGAGCCCGTACAGCCCGGCAGGTCCCAGCACGGCGTGCGACAGCTTCTGCGCGGCATCCGCCCCCGCGACCAGATCGTGCCAGGCGGTGAAGCCGATGCCGAGGTCGTCGATCGTCGAGGCCGTGGCCTCCTCGGAGAGGGCCTCGGCGAGCATCCGCCTCGCCTGCCAGGGCGCAGAGCGCACGACGGCGGGGTCGACGGCCTCACGCGCCGTGACGCCACGGCCGACGTGCTCGGTGAGCAGCTCGAGGTAGCGCAGCCGATGCCACGCGCCTGCGGTGCCGTACGAGCGGGTGCCCGGCCGGGTGCCGGAACGCCGACCCGACGTCGCCGGCGCCGCCCACGACCCGCTGCTGCGGTCGTAGCGGGCCCGCGCCTCGGGTGTGCCGATCAGCTCCCACGCCCGCTGCACGCGCACGAACAGCGCGGCATCCCCGCCCGTGTCGGGATGCGTCTGCCGCAGCCGCGTCCGGTAGGCGCGGCGCAGCTCGGAGTCGTCGGCGCTCGCCGCGACGCCGAGCAGCTCGTACGCGGATGCCGACAGCGGGCCGTCGAAGGTCACCTTCCCACGTTAGACGGCTGCACGCGCATGTCTTCTAGGCTGGAGGCATGACAAAGAGCACGATCTGGACCATCGTCGCCGTGGCCGCCGCGGTCATCATCGCCTTCTGGATCGTCAACACGCTCTTCTCGCTGCTTTGGTTCATCGTCAAGCTCGTGGTCGTGGCGATCGTCGCCGTGATCGTGTACGGCGTCATCCGGGCCTTCATCGCGAAGTCGCGCAACGACGCGGGGCGCTGAGAAGTCAGCCCTTCAGGAACTCCAGCGCAGCCGTTCGGAACGTCTTCGCGCCCGGCGCGTTGAAGTGGTGCCGGCCCGGGATCTCGAAGAACGTCGCCTGCGGCACCGCCTCCGCGAGTCGGCGTGAGCCGTCGAGCACCGCGTCCAGCGCACCGGTCGCGAACAGCACCGGCTGCTGGGGAGCGTGCGCGGGGTCGGGATCGATCGACCGCGAGTCGCGCATCCCCTCCGCCAGAGCGAGCAGCGCGTACAGGTCGTTGCCCGGCACCCGTTCGGCCAGCGCGATGTAGTTCTGGGTCACCGGATCGGTGACCGGGGTCCCGTCGTCTGCATACCGGCGCACCTGATCGATGTCCAGGCGGTCGAGTGGGATGCCATCCGGCACCCCGCCGAGAACGGCCCGCGGCACGCGGTCGGCGAGGTCGAGCGCCACCTGCCAGCCGACGCGAGCCCCCAGCGAATAGCCGACGTAGAGGGCCTCGTCGACGAGGAACGTGTCGAGCACCGCCTCGACGTCGCGCGCCAGGTTTCGAACCGTGTAGCCGGCGGCGTCGTGCGGCTTCTGGCTGATCCCATGGCCGCGCTGATCGATGCCCAGGATGCGGAAGCCCTCGCGTTCGAGCATCCGCACCCACCCGGTGTGCACCCAGGTGTCGGCCGTGCTCGAGGCGAAGCCGTGCACGAGCACGACAGGCGGCCCATCGGGGTCGCCCCACGAGTACGTCGCGAGACCGACGCCGTCGCCGACCTCGACATACTGAGGCTCGGGCATCTTGGTGAGTGCGGAGAGGATGTCGACCACACCACCATCATGCTCCTCAACCGGCTATTGCGCGGCGGTGCCGGACTCCTCGCCCTCCGCCTGCGACGGGTGTCCGTCCGTGTCGGGGTCGGGCCGCACCGACGGGTCGTCAGGATCCTCGCCCTCTGCCTGGCTGGGGTGGTCGCCTCCGCCCGAGCGGCCGCTCGTGGCAGTCTCCTGCAGACCCTCGTCGTGGCTGTCCTCGCTGCCGGTCTCCTCGGCGGAAGTCTCGTCGCTCATGTCTCCTCCTTCGTCGTCTCCCCGACGCTAGGCGCGGGCATCCGCGGCCGACACAGGGTTGACAGCCTCAGCCGAGCAGTTCGATCAGCTGCCCCTCGACCCGCCGGGACGCGTCGACCACCACTCCCTGGTCGTAGAGATCGAACACGCGTGGGTCGATGTAGCTCGCGCGAGCGACAGCGGGAGTGTTCCCCAGAGCGGATGCCGCGACACGCACCGCCTGGGCTGCGGCGCGGGAGCGCGCGGTGGCAGAGGGCTTCGTGCCGATCTCGGCCAGCGCGACAGCGGCCGAGATGGTGCCGTGCAGCGTGCGGAAGTCCTTGGCGGTGAAGTCGCCGCCGGTGCGCAGTCGCACGTCGTCGTTGATGTCGGCCGCGCGCAGCGGATGCCAGGCAGCGGCGCTCAGCGTCGAGTCCTGCCAGCTCAGCAGCAGCGAGCGTGCGCCGCGGCGCTTCAGTCCCGCGATGAGGCCGGCGAGGTCCGCGTCGTCGACCTCCGACTCCCACGGCTGCCCGCTCTTGCCGGGAAAGCGCAGCTCGACGACCCGACCGCCGCGCACCCGGGCGTGCGAACCGCGCAGGGTGACCAGCCCGATGCTGCCGTGCGTCTTCGCGTACTGCTCCGAGCCCACTCGCAGCAGCGCCGAATCGAGCATCCGGAATGCCCCCGCGAGGAGTCGTGGCCGGCCGAAACCGTCGGTGCGCAGGTCTCTCGTCACGCCGCCGCGGGCGGCGGGCAGCACCTCGGCGAGCTGCAGCATGCGGTCGAACTTCTCGCGGGCCATCCGCTCGTGCCACGAGGGGTGGTAGATGTACTGGCGCCGGCCGGCGGCGTCCATCCCCGTCGCGAGGATGTGGCCGTTCGCGTAGGGGCACATCCACACGTCGGTCCAGGCCGGCGGCACGACGAGTGCGCGCAGCCGTTCGAGCATCTCGGGGTCGTCGATCGCAGCGCCGTCGGCGCCGAGGAAGCGGTATCCGCGCCCGTGGCGCACACGCCGTATCCCGGGGGAGTGCGGATCGCTTCGACGCAGGCGTGTCATGCATCCGGAGTATCCGACGACGTCGCCCGCAGGCAAGCCCCTGGTGCGTCGAATCCGAAAGAATTACGCGTCTGCCCTTCATCGCCGTCGAAACGATTCGATAGACTGTCGGCAGCGGCGCCGTGACGATCCACGGTGCCGCCGTCTTTTCGCCGGCACCCCTCAGCCCTTCCGGATCCTCATCATGGCCACCACGCTCATCACGGGCCGCCCTTGGCGCGTAATCCTGCTCTTCTCCGTGCCCCTGCTCATCGGCAACGTCGTGCAGCAGCTGTACCAGTTCGTCGACACGATCGTCGTCGGTCGCTGGCTGGGCGTCGACTCGCTCGCCGCAGTCGGCGCGACCGGCAGCCTGATCTTCCTCGTCATCGGCTTCGCATGGGGGCTCGCCAGTGGGTTCGCGATCCCCACCGCGCAGGCGTTCGGTGCGGGGGATGCCCGCGGTGTGAGCCGCTCGGTCGCCACCGGTACCCTGCTCACGGCGGCGACCAGCGTGATCCTCACGGCCGTCGGCCCGCTCATCGCGCGACCGTGCCTGGAGCTGCTGCAGACGCCCCCCGAGCTGATCGCCGAGGCCACGACCTTCACGCAGGTCACCTTCATCGGCGGCAGCACGATCATGTTCTTCAACTACCTCGCGGCGATCATCCGCTCGATCGGAGACTCGACGACGCCACTGGTCTTCCTCACCATCTCCTGCGGGCTGAACGTCGGTCTCGTGATCCTGATGGTCGGGCCGCTGGGCTGGGGTGTCGCCGGCGCCGCGATGGCCACCGTGATCGCCCAGGCGATCTCGGTGGTGCTCTGCCTCGGATACCTGTGGCGCCGGCTGCCCGTGCTGCACGTGCACCGCGATGACTGGAAGGTGAGCCGCGCCGACGCCCTCGAGCACCTGCGGCTCGGCCTGCCGATGGGCTTCCAGGCCTCGATCATCGCGATCGGCGCCCTCGCGGTGCAGGTCGCGCTGAACACGCTGGGCGCCGACGCGGTCGCGGCGTACACCGCCGCATCGCGCATCGACGGCCTGGCGGTCGCCTTCCTGGCCTCGCTCGGGCTGGCCTCGTCGATGTACGCCGCGCAGAACCTCGGGGCACGCCGGCCCGACCGCATCCGCCGGGGCACGATCCAGGCGCTGTGGATGGCCGTCATCACCTCGGTCGTGCTGGGCGCGATCATGATCTGCTTCGGCGAGCCGGTCGTGCGGCTGTTCGTCGGAGACGGTGCCGACGATGTCGTCGACCTCGCCCACCAGATGCTCATCATCAACGGCGTGACCTACTCGACGCTGGGCGTGCTGTTCGTGCTTCGCGGTGTGCTGCAGGGCGTCGGGCGCGTGCTCGTGCCGACCGTCACCGGCGTGGTCGAGCTGGTCGCGCGCGTGGTCGCGGCGGTCGCGCTCGGGGCCGTGTTCGACTTCGCGGGCGTCGCGATGAGCAACCCGCTGGCGTGGATCGGGGCCGTCGTGATCCTCGTGCCGGCCTATGTCTCCGCGCATCGGACATTCGGGCGCATGCCGGTCGAACCCGTCGAGACGACCTTGACCACACCGATCGCGGTGATCGGTCCGGGGGACGGATCGCACCTGGTGGATGCGGTGTTCACCGCGCCCGTGCCCGTGGTGGCTCCGCGACTGAGCGCGCTGCGCCTGCCGCGCCGCACCCGCCGCCCGCGCTGACGCGTCATCCTGAAGGATGATGCCGAATCGTTCCCTTGACGGACGCACAGCGGCGATCTCCCCGCGTAACCTGGGTCGCAGATGCACGCCGGGGGGCGGCGCGCGGATGACCGGGGGGTCGGGAATGTCAACTCTCGCAGTGACCAACACGCTGGCATCGGTCTTCGTGCCGATCGGCATCGCCGGAGCGGTGATCGCCGTCGCCTGCGCGCTCGTGACCGCCTTCGCGCTCGCGCGCGGAGCGGCCGGGCTCGCGGGCGGCGGCATCGGCGTATGGATCGTGGGCGCGATGCTCAGCCTGTGCGCGTCGTTCGCTCTGATGTGGGTGCCGTTCCTCATCGCGTGCGGCTCGCTCGCGGCGGCATTCGTCTTCGGTGCCGTCGGCCGGATGCTGTGGCGCGGCGTCCACAGGGCGCGCACCGCTCCGGCTCCCGCAGTGGCCCCCACAGCAGTGGCCCCCACAGCAGTGACTCCGACCGTCGCGCGGTCCGGCGGGGCGCGTACGCCGGCACGCGGCGTCCCGCCGCGGACGATCAGCGAGAGCGTCCGCGTCGCCTCCTGAGTCGTGGCGAGCGGCTAGCGGTGGTCGCGATCGAACTGCTGCCCGGCCGCATCACCGGATGCGACGCGCTCGGCCTCCCGCGCGCGCAGCTCCACGCGTCGGATCTTGCCCGAGATGGTCTTCGGCAGCTCGGGGACGAACTCGATGATGCGCACCCACAGGTGAGACGACAGGCGCTCTCGGGCGAACGCGAAGATCTCGGCCGCGGCATCCCGCTCGGCGTCCGTGCCGGTGCCCGCCTCGATGCGCAGGCAGACGTACGCCTTCGGCACGGCGAGCCTGGTCGCGTCAGGGCTCGGCACGACCGCCGCCTCGACGACGAGCTCGTGCTCGAGCAGCACCGATTCGAGCTCGAACGGCGAGATCTTGTAGTCCGATGCCTTGAACACGTCGTCGGCGCGCCCGATGTAGGTGAGATAGCCGTCTTCGTCCCGTGAGGCGATGTCGCCGGTGTGGTGATACCCACCGGCTCGGGACTCGGCCGTCTTCTCGGGGTCGTCGTAGTAGCCGGCCATCAGGCCGAGCGGCCGCTCGGCGAGGTCGAGTGCGATCTCACCCTCCCGCTCGGTCGGCGCGCCGGTGACGGGGTCGAGCAGCACCACCGGATAGCCCGGCAGAGGGCGCCCCATCGAGCCGTCTTTGACGACCTGTCCGGGGGAGTTGCCGATGCACGCGGTCATCTCGGTCTGGCCGAATCCGTCGCGGATCGTCGAGCCCCAGGCATCGCGCACCCGCGTGATCACCTCGGGATTCAGCGGCTCTCCCGCGCCCACGAGCTCGCGCGGCGGGTGGGCCAGCTGGGCCAGGTCGGCCTGGATCAGCATCCGCCACACGGTCGGGGGCGCGCAGAACGTAGACACGTGATGGGTGTCCATCACCTGCATGAGCGTGTTCGCGTCGAAGCGCTCGTAGTTGTAGACGAACACCGTCGCCTCGGCGAGAAAAGGCGAGTAGAAGCTCGACCAGGCGTGTTTCCCCCAGCCGGGTGACGAGATGTTCAGGTGCACGTCGTCGGGACGCACACCGAGCCACCACATGGTCGACAGGTGTCCGACGGGGTACGAGACGTGCGTGTGCTGCACGAGCTTCGGACGGCTGGTGGTGCCGCTGGTGAAGTAGAGCAGCGCCGTGTCGGATGCGGGGGTCGGGCCGTCCGGCTCGAAGACGGTGTCGGCATCGACCGAGGCGCTGAAGTGGTGCCAGTCATCCGGCGCCTCGCCCACAGCGACGCGCAGGACGCCGGCACCCGCTGCCTGCGCGGCATTCGACACGCGCTCCGCCAGGTCGCCCAGGGCTACCACCGCGCGGGCGCGGCCGTGCGTGATCCGGTACGCGAGATCGGATGCCGACAGCAGTGTCGACGTGGGGATCGCCACCGCGCCGAGCTTGGTGATCGCGAGCATGATCTCCCACAGCTCGATGGTGTTGTTCAGCATCACGATGAGGTGATCGCCGCGGCGGATGCCGAGCTCGCGCAGCCAGCAGGCGACCTGATCCGAGCGCGCCGAGAGCTCGCCGTACGTCCAGCTGCGCATCGTGAGGTCCGCCGACACGATCTGCACAGCGGGACGGCCGGGCTTCTCATCGGCGATCACGTCGAACCACTCGAGGGCGAAGTTGAACGACTCGACACGCGGCCACGCGAATCCGGCGATCGCGCCGTCATAGTCGTCTCGATGCGCGAAGAGGAAGTCGCGCATCTCGCGGACGGTGGTGGTGGCTGCGGTGGCGGCGCGGGTCATCGAGAGCTCCCTTGCTGGATTCGGGCACGTCCATCTTCACCCGGCGACGACCATCCGATGATTTTGTGGACACCCTACAGAAACCGAGTCTCATGAGATCAGAAACTTGGTGTCACCGTAGAGGGGCGGGTCGCGTGCGCATCTTCGACCCTACGCTCGCCCCGGGCGACGATGCCCCCCGACCCTGGAGTGCTCAATGACGAGTGGTACCCCTCACGCGCACGGAATAGGCATGCGCATCTTCGTGATCGTGCTCAGCATCCTGCTGGCAGCGATGGTCTTCCTGTACTTCGCGACGACCGGACGCATTGCCGCCGGCGCCGCCGAGCTGGCCGACGGCTCGTCGGCCGCGCACGACGGATCGACGCAGCTCGCCACCGGCGCGGGCACCCTCGCCGATGGCGCGGGTGAGCTCGCCGAGGGCACCTCGGCCCTGGCTGAGGGCGCGGCGGATGCCCGTGACGGCGCGACCAGGCTCAGCGACGGTGCGACGAGTGCCGCGGCCGGCGCGCTGACGCTGGCCGAGGGTGCGATCTCGCTGAGCGCGGGCGCATCGACGGCCGCCGATGGTGCGGCCCGGCTCGACGGCGGAGCCTCGAAGGCGTACGCCGGCTCGCTCAAGGTGACCGGAGGTGCCGGCTCGGCCAGCGCGGGGGCACGCAAGCTCGCGGACGGCGCTGCCAAGGCCGCCGGAGGAGCAGGCGATCTCGCCGCCGGCGCGAACGCGGCGGCGGACGGATCGCAGCGGGTGGCCGGAGGCGCAGCAGCGCTCTCGGCGGGAGCCCAGCAGCTGTCCGGCGGCGCGGATGCCGCGCAGAGGGGCTCTGAGCTGGTCGCCGGCGGCGCCCAGGCGTTGTCGAGCGGCGCGTCGACGCTGGCTGCGGGCGCCGGCCAGGCGAGCGCCGGCGCCGCTGAGGTCTCGGCGGGGGCCACGGCGCTCTCGACCGGAGCCGGCACCCTGTCGCTCGGCGTCGCCGCCGCGCACGACATCTCATCGCGGCTGCTCAGCGGCGCGACCGAGCTCAGCGGCAAGCTCTCGACCAGCGTGAGCGAGCAGGTGCGCACCCTCGCCGCTCCCGCCAGCGCGGAGCTGCTCGGAGGGCTCGCCGCCTCGGCACCCGGTAACGCGACGAAGCTCGCCGACGCGCTCGCCGCGATGTCCGCCGCAGCCCCGGGCGACACGCGGCTGGCAGAGCTCGCGCAGCTGTCGGCAGGCCTGCAGAAGCAGGTTCACGGCATGGCGGCTCCCACGGCCGCGGCGTCGACTCTCGCGCAGGGACTGGTCGCTGCGTCGGCCGGTGCCGGCACGCTCGCAGACGGCGCCACCGCCCTGGTCGAGGGCGACGCGGCACGCGGCTGGCCGGGCACCACCGGGCTCAAGAGCGGCGCTGCCGACCTCGCCGCCGGTGCGACGAAGCTCGCCAGCGGTGCTGACACGCTCGCGACCGGCGTGGCCGCTGTCTCGGCGGGGGCAGGGGAGCTGTCGACAGGTGCCGGTGCGCTGTCGACCGGGGCATCCGACCTGCACGCGGGCACGACCGCGCTCTCCGACGGTGCGGCGAAGCTGTCGGTCGGCGCGGGGACTCTCGCGTCGGGCGCGGCCGAGCTGCACGCCGGGAACACCAGGCTCTCCGCCGGTGCGGCCACCCTCGCCGGCGGCGTCCAGGCGCTGGCATCCGGTTCGGGCGACCTGCGCGACGGCACGGCTCGGCTCGCCTCGGGTGCGGCGGATCTCACCGTGGGCCTGCTCGAGCTGTCGACCGGCGCCGAGCGACTGAACACCGGCGCGCAGTCGCTGAGCGCAGGTGCCGCGAAGCTCGAGACCGGTGCCGGCGATCTCGCCGCCGGCACCGCGAAGCTCAGCACCGGGGCATCCGACCTCAGCGCGGGCGTCGGCCAGATCTCCGACGGGGCGACCGCGGTCGACGAGGGCACCGCGAAGCTCGCGGCCGGCGGCGGCGAGCTCTCGGGCGGCGCCGTCAAGCTCAACGACGGCAACGGCAAGCTGGCCGCCGGATCGGTGCAGCTCGCCTCGGCCACCGCGGGAGCGGCGCCGTCGATGATGCCCTGGATGCTCGGGCTGGGACTGGCCGGACTGATCGCGATCGGCTTCTGGGTCGGACACCGGATCGCGCACCGCCGCGCCCTCGCGGGCGCCTGACGACCCGGACGGATGTCGGCGGGATTCACGGATGTCGGTCCGGATGCCCGGTTCCTACCGACATCCGTCCGTCCCGCCGACCTCCGTCCGGCGTCAGCGGCGGCGGGGTGTCGCCACCGCGTGTGCCAGGCCGATCGTCAGCCACCAGCCGCCGATCCAGATGAACATCAGGGTCAGCAGCTCGCCGGAGGCGATCGCGACGATCATGATGGCGAGGCCGAGTGCCGCCAGCAGCCAGCCGGCCCACCGGCGTCCGAGCGCGATCAGCGCGGCGAGGACGAGTACCCCGGCGATGATCCCCCATGCCCCCGGCTGCAGAGAGAAGGCGCCGGCGGCGAACGCCCCGCTGAGCAGAGCTGTGACAGGTAGAGCGGTCAGCACGGCGCCGGTGAATCGCCAGGCACGAGTGAAACCCGATCCGCGCAGGCGCGTCCAGACGATCACGGCCGCCCAGGAGAGCAACGCCGTGGGCAGGAAGAACCCGCCCAGACTGATGCCGCCCACGACGGCGAGCACCGTCAGCACGGCGCTGCACACCAGGGCGGCCACCGCTCGCGCGGCGCGCGGCAGCACGAGCGGGACGGCGGTGATCAGAGCCGGGACCAGTGCGACGAGCAGAACCCAGACCCCGTTCATCTCTATAAGCGTCGTGGTGCGCGGAGTTCCGCCGATGGAGCCGCCCTCCGTCTGCGTGCTGTAGACCGGGGTGATGAGCGCCGCGAGCGCCCCGATTCCGATCGCCGTCGCAACGGCCGCTCCCTGCAGCAGGCGCCAGGCACGCTCGGCGCGACCGTCGGAGGCCGAGGCATCGGCTCCGAACTCCTCCATGGCGCGCTCCGCGATCTCCTGCGCCGAGCCGAGTCCGCGGATCGTCTCGTCGACGGACCGGCCCGCGTCGCCCGCGTCGGCGAAGTGCCCGCGCAGGTCGTCGAGCACCGCGCTGCGTTGCTCGGGCGCGATGGTCCGAAGCCTGCGCTCTACCGACCGCAGATATCTGTCCTCGACGTTCATGCTGCCCCCTCGATGATGGTGTCGACTTCGATGCCGACCGCACGCCAGACCCCGATGAAGGTGTTCAGCTGGTCGCTGCCGGCGGTGGTGATCGTGTAGTACCTGCGCGGGCGGCCGCCGCCGACCGCCTCGGTGCGGGTATCGACCAGCCCGCCCTCGCGCATGCGGGCGAGAAGCGGGTACAGACTGCCTTCCCCGGCGATCAGGCCGCGACGCTGCAGATCGGATGCCAGGTCGAGTCCATACCGCTCGCCGGCGGCGAGCAGGCCGAGCACGCAGAACTCGAGCACTCCTTTGCGAAGGTTCGTCGCGATGCGCTCGGCGCTGTCGGTCATGGCATCAGAGTAATCATGTGATGCAAGTATTGCAATGCAAGGTTACGATCGCCGCCGGGCCATCGCGAAGGCCGCGCGACGTAGACTGGTGGGGTCACCGATCTGAGGACTGTCATGCCCGCCGCTTCCCGCTCGCGCACCGCGCGCCCCACCACGGGGCACCCTTTCACCGTGCGCACCGTGCAGCTGGGCCGCGCCCTGATGGCCGCCGTCGCCGCCATCATGATCACCTTCTCGCCCGATCACTCCGCCGCCGTCGGTCTGTCGGTGTTCGGCGGGTTCGCGATCGTCACCTCCCTCGTGCTGATCGTCTCGGCGATCGTCGTGCACGAAGCGGGCCGACGCTGGCCCGCGGTGCTGATGGGCGCCATCACCCTGGTGCTCGGCATGGCGGCCAGCATCCCGGCATGGCGCACTGACGCGCTGTTCTTCGTGCTGGTCATCGCCTGGGCCGCGCTCACCGGGCTCGTCGAGCTGATCTGGGGAATCCGCACGCGCGGCCAGGAGGGGTCGCGCGACGCGATCACCATAGGAGCGCTGGGGCTGCTGCTCGCGCTGCTGCTGCTCGTCATCCCCGTCGGGTTCGTGCAGAACTACGCCGTCGACGGTCAGGCGTTCTCGCTGACCGGAATCATCCTCGGCGTCGGGATGTTCGGCGCGTACGCCGCCGTCGTGGCGGTGTTCCTGGGCATCGCGGGGCTCGCGCCCGCCCCGAAGGGCGCAGACAGGACTGACGGGGCCGACCGCCTGGCCGACCACGGAGGAGAGGCATGACCGACCACAAGCCGACGCGCAAAGAGATCCTGCGACCGCTGCACCTCGTGGGCATCGCCCTCGCCGCCGGCATCTTCGCGACGGTCGTGACCCTCGTCTCGACCGGGGCCTTCACCGAGCGCGTGAACCTGTCGATCGCCAAGGGAACCTACGAGGGGCTCACCCCGATCGGTCTCGGCCTGGTCGTCGGCGGCGCCTCGTTCATCGTCACGCTGCTGGGGCTCGCGATGCTCATGCTCGCGGTCGATCCCGCCGACGTCACCAAGACGATCGACCGGCCGGTGCTGTACGACCACGACTCGCCGGAACCCGGCTCGCAGGCCTCCGGCGGTCGAGGCACGAGCGGCGCCGCCGACACCGGTGACGCGCCGGCATCGGCATCCTGACGCTGGCCTCACCCCTCCGGCAACGTCAGCTGCAGCAGCCGGTCGTCGTCCGCGCCGGGTGAGCCCCGACCGTCGGTGTTGTTCGTGAGCACCCAGAACGTGTCATCGGGGCCCGCGATCACGTCGCGCAGCCGGCCGAACTCGCCGGTGTACACGGCCCACGGCTCGACGCTCGGCGTCGTGGTGTCGTAGAGCCACAGCCGCTCACCGCGCAGGCCGGCGACGTACACGACGTCATCGATCACCGCGATGCCGCTGGGGCTGGCCTCGTCCGGCGTCCACACCGCCACCGGGTCGATGGCGTCGTCGGTGCGGGCGAATCCCTCGTGGTCGGGCCAGCCGTAGTCGCCGCCGGGCTCGATGCGGTTCAGCTCGTCCCAGGTGTCCTGCCCGAACTCGCTCGCCCACAGCGTGCCGTCGGCCGTCCACGCCAGACCCTGCACGTTGCGGTGGCCGAGGCTGTACACGAGCGAGTCGAACGGATTGCCCGGGGCGGGATCACCCTCGGGCGTCACTCGCAGGATCTTGCCGCCGAGGAAATCCCGATCGCGTGCCCGCTCACGTTGCCCGGCGTCGCCCGTCGCGATGTACAGCATCCGGTCCGGGCCGAAGGCGATCCGCCCGCCGTCGTGGCTGGATGCCCGCGGGATGCCCTCGACGACCACCTCGGCAGCCGCGACGTCGAGGCCGAGAGAGCCGGACTCGCCGGTCAGCGGCATCCGCACCACCCGGTTGTCGTCCTCGGCGCCGTGATAGGCGTACAGCCAGCGCATGTCGCCGCGCTCGAGCACGGCGAGGCCGTGCAGCCCCGACTCGCCGCCCGAGACGACGCCGGGGACGACACCCGCCTCGCGCAGGTCTCCGGATGCCGTCAGCTCGAGCACCTCGCCGCCGTCGCGCTGCGAGATCAGCGCCCCGCCGTCGTCGAGGCGCACCACCGACCACGGCGCGTCCAGCCCGGTCGCCAGAGCGACCGGTGCGCCGTTCGCCGGGTCGGTCGCGTCGATGGCGGGCGGCGTCGGGATGCCAGGGCTCGTGCAGCCCGCGAGCACCAGCGCGCCCGCCAGCACAGCGCACATCACGACCCGCTGCCTCATGAACCCGCTCCCTATGTCCCATCACTTCGCGTTGAGAGCACGGTACCTCAGCGAGCGCACGGGTTGTACGCGTGAATCGTCCGTGCACTCGGCGAAGTCCCGTGCTCTCGACGGCATGGACCGGGAATACATCCGACGCGTCGGGGCTTGGCCCTGTTATGTCCGTCTCCGTCGATCGCGCCTCCGTCGGTCTGCGCTCGGAGCGCGGTCCCGTGCTCGGCGCGCTCATGCTGGCCACCGGGCTCATCGCGATCGACACGACGATCCTCGCCACCGCGGTGCCCACGATCGTGCGCGATCTCGGCGACTACCAGCTCTTCCCGTGGCTGTTCTCGGTGTACCTGCTCGCTCAGGCGGTGAGTGTGCCGATCTACTCCCGCTTCGCCGACACCATCGGCCGCAAGCCCATCATCCTGATCGGCATCGCGCTGTTCCTGGCCGGGTCCGTGCTGTGCGGTTTCGCGTGGAGCATGTTCACCCTGATCCTGTTCCGCATCGTGCAGGGACTCGGCGCCGGCGCCGTCGGCCCCATGGCGATGACCATCGTCGGGGATATCTACACGGTTGCCGAGCGCGCCAAGGTGCAGGGCTACATGGCGAGCGTCTGGGCGATCTCGTCGGTGGTCGGGCCGTCGCTGGGCGGCGTCTTCGCCCAGCTGGACGCGTGGCGGTGGATCTTCTTCGTCAACGTGCCCCTGTGCCTGCTGGCCGGATGGATGCTGGTGACGAGGTATCACGAGCAGGTCGAGGCGCAGCGGCATCGCATCGACTACCTCGGCGCGGTGCTGCTGACGCTCGGGCTCACCGGGATCATCCTCGGCCTGCTCGAGGGCGGCAGCGCGTGGGACTGGCTCTCGTGGCAGAGCGCGGTGTGCTTCGGCGGCGGTGCCCTGCTGCTGGTCGTGTTCGCGAACGTCGAGAGGCGGGCCACCGAGCCCATCATCGACTTCGGGCTCATCACCCGGCGCCTCATCCTCACCTGCACGGCGGTCGCGTTCGGGGTGGGCGCGCTGACCATCGGGGTGACGAGCTTCGGCCCCGCGTATCTGGAGGGTGCGGGCGGCGCGATTCCGGTGATCTCCGGCCTCGCGGTCGCCGCGATGAGCATGGGATGGCCGCTCGCGGCATCCCTCGTCGGACGCCTCTATCTGCGAATCGGATTCCGCCGCACCGTGCTGATCGGGATGTCGATCACGACGCTCGCGGCCGCCGCGCTCGCGCTCATCGCGCCGTGGCCGAACCCGCTGGCGTTCGCGGCTGTCGCCTTCGTGCTCGGGTTCGGGCTGGGATGGACGGCGGCCCCGACGCTGATCGGCGCGCAGGCGGCGGTCGGCTGGGGCGAACGTGCGGCGGTCACGGGGATGAACGGCTTCGCCCGCTCGGCGGGCAGCGCGGTCGGCGTCGCCGTGCTCGGCGCGATCTCGAACTCGCTGCTCGATGCCGGGGAAGGCTCCGGCGACCCCGCCACGGTGGTCTGGGCGTCGACGTGGGTGTTCGTCGGCGCCGCGGCCTTCGCCGCTCTCACGCTGCTCGCCGCGGTGCTGATGCCGCGCGACGATGTGCCGGACCCCGACGCGGTGTGACGAAAGAGAAGGGGAGGGGCAGGTGGGGCCGGGAAAGTCAGAGCTCGCCGCGGCGGATCCTCTCGAGCATCTCTCGCAGCTTCGCCTCGTCGGATGCGTCCTGTGCCGCGCGCAGCTGACCATGCTGCGCGTTCTGCCCGCGCCGGTTGAGCTGCGCCGAGATGCCATCGAGAAGCGCATCCACGGCATCCGCCTCGTACCCGAGACCGAACAGCCCCACCGTGGGGAACTCCTGGAACGTCACGTCGTCCGATGACAGGGATGCGGCCACACCGGATTCCACCTTCCGCAGGTCGGCCGCGGCCCTCTCGAGGAAGTCGTCGACCGCGCCGATCGCATAGCGCAACCCCGCACGTCGCCGTGGGATCCGCACATCGGCCAGCTCAGCGGCGGTGATTCCTGTCATCGCGCGAGGCGCTCGGCGATTCCCGTGTAGGTCGCGGGGGTGAGGGCGAGGAGGCGCTGCTTGGCGGCATCGCCGATCTCGAGCTTCTCGACGAACTCCGCCAGCTCCGCGCCGCCCACGCGGTGACCGCGGGTGAGCTCTTTCAGCAGCGCGTACGGGTCGCTGATCGTCGAGCGGCCGGCGACCACCTCGGCGCGGATCACGGTCTGGATCGCCTCGGCGAGCACCTCCCAGTTCTCGTCGAGATCGGCGAGCAGCACGTCGCGGCGCAGCGAGATGGCGTTCAGCCCGCGGCGCAGGTTGTCGAGCGCGAGCAGCGAGTGCCCGAACGCGACGCCGATGTTGCGCTGCGTGGTGGAGTCGGTGAGGTCGCGCTGCAGGCGCGAGGTGACCAGCGTCTGCGACAGCGAGTTCAGCAGCGCACCCGACAGCTCGAGGTTGGCCTCGGCGTTCTCGAACCGGATGGGGTTGATCTTGTGCGGCATGGTCGACGATCCGGTCGCTCCGGCGACGGGGATCTGCGCGAAGTAGCCCAGCGAGATGTACGTCCAGATGTCGGTGGCGAGGTTGTGCAGGATGCCGCCAGCGTGACGCACGCGGTCGTACAGCTCGACCTGCCAGTCGTGCGACTCGATCTGGGTGGTGAGCACGTTGAATCCGAGGCCCATGCCCTCGATGTACTCGCGCGCGATCGTCGGCCAGTCGGCGTCGGGGTCGGCAGACAGGTGCGCCGACCACGTGCCGGTCGCGCCCGAGAACTTCGCCAGGTAGTCGGATGCCGCGATCTGACCGCGCACGCGCTCGAGACGCCACGCGAAGACGGCGAGCTCCTTGCCCATGGTCGACGGCGTCGCGGGCTGTCCGTGCGTGCGCGAGAGCATCGCGGCGTCGGCGTGCTCGACGGCCAGCTCACGCAGCTTGGCGATGACGACGTCGAGCGCGGGCAGCCACACCTGCTCGACCGCGCGCTTCACCGTCAGCGCGTACGAGGCGGAGTTGATGTCCTCACTGGTGCACGCGAAGTGCGTGAGCTCGGCGATGGCATCCAGGCCCAGCGTCTGCAGGCGATCGCGCACGAGGTACTCGATGGCCTTCACATCGTGCTGCGTGACGGCCTCCTTCTCGGCCAGCCAGTCGATCTCGGCCTGACCGAAGTCGCGGTACAGCGCGCGCAGTCGCTCTTTATCGGCATCCGCCAGCGGCGACGTCTCGAACAGCGACCGGTCGGTCAGCGCGATCAGCCACTCCACCTCGACCTCGACCCGGGCGCGGTTGAGCCCTGCCTCGGACAGGTAGTCGGCGAGGCCCGAGACGGCGGCCTGATAGCGACCGTCGAGCGGGCTGAGCGGCTGGGTCGGGAGCGAGGGCAGAGAAGTCAGGGCAGGTCCTCCTGCTCAGGGTCCCGCGTCAGGCGAGACGGCGATGGGATGCCCGCACAGCCGGTTCGAGCTGTGCGAAGAGGCCGCGGGTTGCGGTCTCAATCATACCGAGCACCGAATCGAACATCGCGGGGCCGGCGTAGTACGGATCGGGCACGTCCATGCTCGACGCGTGCGGGTCGTAGCCGCGCAGCAGGGTGACCTTGCCCTCGTCGTCCTCGCTGCGCGCCCAGGCCCGCAGGATGCGCTCGTGGGTGCGATCGAGGGCGATGATCAGGTCGTTCTCGGCGAACGAGGCCGCTGTGAACTGCTTCGCGCGGTGATGCGAGCCGTCGTACCCGCGCCGGTTCAGGGCGTCGAGCGTGCGGTCGTCGGCGCGCTCGCCGACATGCCAGTCGCCGGTGCCGGCGCTGCGCGAGGTCACGCGCGCGCCGAGGCCGCGCTGCTCCGAGAGCGCGCGCAGCACCACCTCGGCCATCGGTGAACGACAGATGTTGCCCGTGCAGACGAAGATGACGCGGAAGGGATCCGGGTCGGTCATCACCCCATTCTGCCCGCATCCACTTCCGTCCCCAATCGTCGATCTGATCGAGTTCTGCACAGCGGTCGGGAATCGGGGCAGGACGGATGCCCGGCGCCGCGCACGCTGGGAGCATGCTCACCACCATCCATCCGGGCACCGCGTCGCCGGACGAGATCGCGACCCTCCTCTCCGGCGTCCGCATCCTCGACGACGCGCTCGAGACCCTCGCGCAGGTGCGGGTCGAGCTGGACCGGCTTATCGACGACTCGCATTGGGAGGCGGCGGCGGTGCGGATGCTGCGCGCCGCGCTGATCGGGCGGGCGGGCCGGCTCGATGTCGCCTGTGCCGACATCGCGTCGTACCGCGACGGATGCCTGGCGGTGGTGGCGTGAGCGTCGAGATCACCGGAGGCGGGGTGATCGCCGTCGATCCGGACGAGATGCGCGCCGTCGCCGATCGGATGGCGGCGACCGCGGCACGCCTGAGCGCAGCCGCCGACGACCTGCGGCGCGCGCATCACACCCTGTCATCGACGTGGAGCGCCGGCGGTCGAGTCGATGCCGGCGGGCTGTGGGCGATGGCGCAGCACACGGCCGAGGACGCGGATGAGCTCGCCGGCGACGCGCGCGGCACCGCCATCATGGCG
Organism: Microbacterium sp. OR21; assembly: GCF_047306785.1. NCBI lineage: Bacteria > Bacillati > Actinomycetota > Actinomycetes > Micrococcales > Microbacteriaceae > Microbacterium > Microbacterium sp. OR21. The sequence continues at coordinate 237,641 of NZ_JAZEXJ010000001.1, forward strand.
GATGCCTTCGAGCTGGCCGACCTGCGCTCCGAGCAGCAGCTGCTCGCGGTGGAGCATCCTGTAGAAGCGGGGCTGCTGCAGGGGCGGATCGACGAGCTGGTCGCCTCGTACCCCGAGCTCGACGCGATGGCGCTGCAGCTGACCGTCGGATGGGAGCGCTCATCGGTAGAAGGGCTGATGGATGCGCCCGCCGAACGGGCGATGGGGTTCCTTCTCGACACCTCGCTCGGTGTGCCGATGTGGCTGCTGGCCCCACTGCTGCAGCGCATCACCGCCCGTGCCGGCACGCTCCTGAACGGAACCCGGCTCAGTGGCACCGCGCCGCCGGTGGCGGTGCGTCCGGTGTCGACGACAGCAGTCGACCGCGTCGCCACGACCCTCAGTCAGCTCATCCGGCGCGTGCCGGGCGGGGCGGCGCAGGTCGCGGTCGAGAAACGCACCCACGCCGACGGCACATCGTCGTTCGTCGCATACATCGACGGCACCCGCACCGTCACCAGCGGGGGAGAGGAGCCGTGGGATGCCGGATCGAACTGGGACCTCTACATCGACCGCGAGCAGAGCGCCGCGTACGCGGCGACGATGGAGGCCCTGCGCCAGGCCGGCGCCGAGCCCGGTTCGCGAGTGGATCTCGTGGGGTACTCGCAGGGCGGCGCCATCGCCGCGGCGGTGGCCACGAGCGGGGTCTACGCCACCTCCCGGGTGATGACCGTGGGCAGCCCGACGGTGCCGGTGCTCAGCGCCGATCAGACGCTCATCCGAGTCGTCCACCCCGACGACCCCGTCGGCGCCGGTCTCACCTCGGGCGCACCGGCGGCGAGCATCGGCTCAGCCGACAGCATGACCATCTCGCGCGACGACGCGTCGAGTGGGAAGGTCTCGACGTTCAGTGCGCATTTCCGGGATGCGTACGACGAGACGCTGGCCCTCGCCGACGAGTCGGGCGACGCCCGCGTCGAGCGGATGCACGAGACGCTGCGTTCGGAGGCCGACGACATCGTGTCGGTCGAGCGGACCGAGTTCCAGGCGACGAGGCCGTGAGGCCGCCCGCGGGGCGGTGCCGGTCGGGCGGCACGGCGTCAGCGGCGCTTCTTCTTCTCCTGTGGGCGCAGGACCGCGCCGAAGATCGCGTTGATGACCGAGATGACGAAGGCGGCGACCACGCCCCACCAGAACGACTCCACGGTCAGCCCCCAGCTGAACGCGCTGGTGATCCACGCGGTGATCCACAGCAGCAGGCCGTTCACGATGAACGAGATGAGCCCCAGCGTGAGGATGTAGAGCGGGAACGCGACGATGCGGATCACCGTGCCGATGATCGAGTTGACCAGTGCGAACACCGCGCCCACGGCGAGGAATGTCAGGGCGAGACGCAGATCGTCGCCCGGCTCGAAGGGGCGGATGCCGATCCCGAGCACCGGGATGAGGGTGACGACCCAGATGGCGAACGCGTTGATGACGACGCGGATGAGGAATCGCATGTGCTGATCCTGCCACGTCGCGGCCGCGCGCGGCTCTTAGACTGATGCCGTGACCGAGCTGATCCTGCCCCGCATCCGTCCTGAGATCGCCGCCCTGCCGCCGTATCGCCAGGGCAAGCAGGCGGGACCGGACGCCTTCAAGCTCTCGAGCAACGAGAACCCGTTCGATCCGCTGCCTTCGGTGGTCGATGCGCTGCAGCACGCCACGCCGATCAACCGCTACCCCGACGCCTCCGCGGCGGCACTGCGCGCCCGCCTCGGCGAGAAGCACGGCGTCGAGCCCGACGCGGTGCACGTCGCCGCCGGGTCGGTGTCGATCCTGCACCAGCTCGTGCTCGGCACGTCGTCGGTCGGCGACGAGGTCGTCTACGCCTGGCGCTCGTTCGAGGCGTATCCGAGCCTGCCGCTGGTCGCGGGCGCGACCGGCGTGCAGGTGCCGCTGCGCTCGGGGGCACGACACGACCTCGACGCGATGGCGGATGCCATCACCGAGCGCACCCGTGTGGTGATCGTGTGCACGCCGAACAACCCGACCGGCCCGATCGTCACCGGCGCCGAGTTCGCCGCCTTCGTCGCCCGCGTGCCGCAGGATGTGCTGATCATCCTCGACGAGGCCTATGCCGAGTTCGTCACCGCTCCGGACGCGGTCGACGGTCTGGCGGAGCGGCTGTTCGAGCGGCACCCCAACGTCGTAGTGCTGCGCACCTTCTCGAAGGCGTACGGCCTGGCTGGCCTGCGCGTCGGGTACGCCATCGGACACCCGCGGGTGCTCGACGCCGCTCGCACCACGGGCATCCCGCTCTCGGTCACCGGCGCGGCCGAGCGCGCGGCCATCGCCAGCCTCGATGCCGAGGACGAGCTGCGCGAGCGGGTCTCGGTGCTCATCGAGCGCCGCACGCGCCTGCTCGGCGGGCTGCGCGCGCTGGGATGGGACGTGCCGGACTCGCAGGCGAACTTCGTGTGGCTGCCGACCAGTGAGCGCACCGAGGAGGCCGCCGCCGCGTTCGACGCCGCCGACTTGATCGTGCGGCCCTTCTCGGGCGACGGCATCCGCATCTCCGTCGGCGAGGAGGAGTCGATCGGTCGCGTGCTGGCGGTTGCGAAGTCGCTGCTCTGAGAGCAGAAGTCCAGGTTCCGGGCACTTATTAGGGGCCCCTAGGTATGCGTGACGTGGCATGCCGCCGTGGGTAGCGTGGGTCGGGTGACCCCGATCGAAGCCCCTCTCGTTCGCGTCCTCGCCGACGACGGCAGCTACGCTCCCACGGCTGACGCCGAGCGCTACCTGCCCCTCATCGACGCGCTGACCGACGCCGAACTCGAGCAGTTCTACCGAGACATGGTCGTCATCCGTGCGATCGACACCCAGGCCACGAACCTGCAGCGCCAGGGCCAGCTCGCGCTGTGGCCGCCGAGCCGTGGCCAGGAGGCCGCCCAGGTCGGTTCGGCCCGCGCCGCCCGCGCGCACGACACCCTGTTCCCGTCGTACCGCGAGCACGTCGTCACCCGCATCCGCGGTGTCGACCCGCTCGACATCATCAAGGTCATGCGCGGCACCTCGCACGGTGGGTGGAACCCCACCGACCCGGCGAACGGCAACACCCGCATCTACACGCTGGTGCTGGGCTCGCAGACCCTGCACGCCGCCGGCTACGCCATGGGCCTCGTCTTCGACGGACGCACCGGCACCGGTGATGTCGAGCACGACGAGGCCGTCGTCGCCTACTACGGAGACGGGGCCTCCAGCCAGGGCGACGTGCACGAGGCGATGGTGTTCGCCGCCAGCTACGACGCCCCCGTGCTGTTCTTCCTGCAGAACAACCACTGGGCCATCTCGGTGCCCGTCGAGACCCAGTCGAAGGTTCCGCTGGTCGGGCGCGGAGCGGGCTACGGCATCCCCTCGGTGCGCGTCGACGGCAACGACGTGCTCGCTAGCTACGCCGTCTCGCGCACACTGCTCGACGAGGCGCGCAGCGGGCTCGGGCCGCGCGCGATCGAGGCGGTCACCTACCGGATGGGTGCACACACGACCAGTGATGACCCCACGAAGTACCGCGGCTCCGATGAGGAGCAGCGGTGGGCGCAGCGCGACCCGATCGCGCGCATGCGCGCCTTCCTCGAAGGGCGCGGCGTGGCTGCAGCCCTGTTCGAAGATGTGGATGCCGAGGCGGCGGATGCCGCCGAAGACCTCCGCAGCCGCGCCGTGACCCTCACCTCGCCCGAGCGGTCGCTGATCTTCGATCACGTGTACAGCGATCCGCATCCGCTGATGGCAGAGCAGAAGACGTGGCTGAACAACTACGAGGCATCCTTCGAGGGGAGCGCGTCATGACGATCGAGTCGATGCCCATGTCGAGGGCGCTCAATGCGGGCCTGCGCAGGGCGATGGAAGACGACCCGCGCGTGCTGCTGATGGGCGAGGACATCGGTCGCCTCGGCGGCGTCTTCCGCATCACCGAGCACCTGCAGCGCGACTTCGGCGACCGTCGCGTGCTCGACACCCCGCTCGCCGAATCCGGCATCGTCGGCACCGCGATCGGCCTCGCCATGGCCGGGTTCCGCCCCGTCTGCGAGATCCAGTTCGACGGCTTCGTGTTCCCCGCGTTCGACCAGATCACCTCCCAGCTGGCGAAGCTCACCAGCCGGCACGAGGGTGCGCTGTCGATGCCGGTCGTCATCCGCATCCCGTACGGCGGGCACATCGGCGCCGTCGAGCACCACCAGGAGAGTCCGGAGGCGTACTTCGCGCACACCCCGGGCCTGCGGGTGGTCGCGCCGTCGACGCCGAACGACGCGTACTGGATGATCCAGGAGGCGATCCGCTCGAACGACCCGGTGATCTTCCTCGAGCCGAAGAGCCGCTACTGGCAGAAGGGCGAGGTCGAGCTGGAGGCATCCGCACTGCCACTGCACGCATCGCGCATCGTGCGCCGCGGCAGCGACGTGACGCTCGTCGGCCACGGGGCGATGGTCACCACGCTGCTGCAGGCCGCTGCGCTCGCCGAGGCCGAGGGCACGAGCTGCGAGGTCGTCGACGTGCGCTCGCTCTCGCCGGTCGACTACGGCCCGATCCTCGATTCCGTGCGCTCCACCGGCCGCATGGTCTACGCGCAGGAGGCGCCGGGGCACACCAGCGTCGGCAGCGAGATCGCCGCGACCGTCATGGAGCGCGCGTTCTACGCTCTCGAGGCGCCGGTGCTGCGGGTGTCGGCCTTCGACGCCCCGTTCCCGCCCGCCAAGCTCGAGGGAACCTACCTGCCCGACGCCGACCGCATCCTCGAGGCCGTCGACCGCTCCCTCGCCTACTGACACCGGAGGACATCTCTCATGACCACCGAAACCTTCTCTCTCCCCGACGTCGGCGAGGGCCTCACCGAAGCCGAGCTCGTCGCGTGGAAGGTCGCCCCCGGCGACGCCGTCGCGATCAACGACGTCATCTGCGAGATCGAGACCGCCAAGTCGCTGGTCGAGCTGCCCTCGCCGCATTCCGGCGTCGTCGGCGAGCTGCTGGTCGCTGAGGGCGTGACGGTGGAGGTCGGGTCGCCGATCATCACCTTCGTGTCAGATGCCGAGGTGGCGGATGCCGGTATCGCCCCGAACCCGACGGATCCCGCCGCGCCGCCGTCGACCGATGAGGGCGGCGGGTCGGTGCTCGTCGGCTACGGCACCGGGGGAGGCGCGACCTCGCGGCGTCGCAAGCCGGCCGAGCGCCAGGTGCGCTCGTCGGTCGGGGTGATCGCCAAGCCCCCGATCCGCAAGCTCGCCCGCGACCTGAAGGTCGAGCTGACCGAGGTCGCCGCGACCGGAGCCGACGGCGAGGTCACCAGGGAGGACGTGCTCAAGCACGCCGAGCAGGCGAGCGTGTTCCGCAACATCCAGACGCCCGAGTGGGGAGCGGTGCGCGAAGAGAAGCTGCCGGTCAGGCCGCAGGCCGATGAAGGTCGCTCGGAGTCGATCCCGGTCAAGGGCGTGCGCAAGGCCACCTCGTCGGCGATGGTGCAGAGCGCGTACTCCGCCCCGCACGTCACCGTGTGGAAGGAGATCGACGCGACCCGCACGATGGAGCTGGTGAAGCGGCTGAAGGCATCGCCCGACTACGCCGACATCCGCGTCTCGCCGCTGCTGATCATGGCCCGCGCGGTGATCTGGGCCGCCCGACGCACCCCGATGGTCAACGCGGCGTGGGTCGACGCCGACTCGGGTGCCGAGATCGTCGTGCGCCACTACGTGAACCTCGGCATCGCGGCGGCGACCCCGCGCGGCCTGCTGGTGCCGAACATCAAGGACGCGCAGGACCTCAGCATGAAGGACCTCGCCCGCGCGCTGAACCGGCTCACCCTCACCGCGCGCGAGGGCAAGACGAGCCCCGCCGATCAGCAGGGCGGCACCATCACGATCACGAACATCGGCGTCTTCGGAATGGACGCGGGCACCCCGATCATCAACCCGGGCGAGGCCGGGATCGTCGCCATGGGCACGATCGCCCAGAAGCCGTGGGTGGTCGACGGCGAGGTGCGCCCGCGCTGGGTTACCACCGTCGCCGGCTCGTTCGACCATCGGGTGATCGACGGCGACGGCATGAGCCGCTTCATCGCCGACGTCGCGTCGATCCTCGAGGAGCCGGCACTGCTCGTCGACTGATCGCGGAGTCGGCGCGGTCTCGCTGAGAGGCAGCCCGAGTACAGCACGGTAGGAGCAATTGCAACCCAGAGTGCGAGCGTCTTCGGCTCTGTCATCCTTCAGGTATGAAACTTGTCTCATACGCGGGCCAGCAGCTGCTCACCACCGACGACGTCGCCGACGCACTCGTGGAGCTGGCAGCCGCTATCGCACGCGACGGTGAGACCGAGGCGCTGCAGATCCCGGTCGTCGTGAACGGCGCCAAGGACAGTGCCGACCTGCTCGTGGGCGTGGGCAACGATCTCCTCGTCGGCCCGCAGGCATCCGATGGACCCGATCCGGACTTCTCTGAGGATGCCGCGCGAATGCGCTCGCACCGCCTCTACCCGCGCAGGCGCCCCGAGGCGGACGACGAGGGGTTCGACGGGCCCCTCGACTCGGGTTTCGATCCGGAGCTCTGACATGGGCAAGCTCGAGTACAACAGCTCCCATCCGGCGATCGAGATCGACGATGACACGCTCGCGCATGTGAAGATCCTCATCGCCACGAAGCTGCGTCGTCAGGAGAGCTTCATGATGACCTGGCTCCCGCGCGAGCCCGGTGCGGGTCGCCTGTCGGCGTGGATGCATCCCAGCATTCCGCTCGTCGTCGAGTTCGACGTCGAGCCGCCGCCTCAGGTGGTGCCGGAGCGGCTGGCGCAGATGATGGAGCAGCTCAATGCTCGCGGGGAGCTCGTTCTGAACTGATCGACATCTCCAGAAGACTGCGCTCGGCGGCCGCGCGGAAGATGCTGCGGGTTCACACGGCGGCGAGCCGACGCTCCGCGAGCAGCGGCACGGCGCGCTCGCGCGCTCGACGCCGCGCGGTCGCCACGGCGCCGAGCGAGACGACCTCCGCCCCCAGAGATGACGCGAGCACCTCGGGGGCCGGCAGGTGCATCTGTGCGGGCAGCATGGCGCGGGCGGCGGTGATCACGGGCTCGATGCTCTCGGCGATCGCGCCGCACACGATGACGCGCGCCGGGTCGTACATGCTGCCGAGCACGCCGACGATGCGGGCGAGCTTCTCGGCGACCCGCGAGCAGACGAGCAGGGCGTCGGGGTCGCCCTGAGTGGCCGCCGCGAGCACGACACGGGCGTCTACCCGCGCGGCGTCCGCGAGACGGCCGACCTGGCCGCGCCAGTCGATGTCGCCGCGGGTCACGGCGGCGCGCACCTCGTCCTGCACCGCGTAGCTGAGGCCGAAGGCCGAGCCCACCCCGATGATGTGGTCGAACACCACGCCCTCGCCGACGCCGCCGTGCGCGCCGTGCAGCAAGTGCCCATCGACGACCACTCCACCGCCGAAGCGCTCGCCGGCGAGCAGGGCGACGTAGTCGCGGCATCCGATCGCCGCACCGAGTGAGCCCTCGGCGACGGCCGCGAGCAGCGCGTCGTTCTTCACCTCGACCACGGGGGCCCAGTCGTCCAACGCGGCCGCGAGTCCCGGGTTGGTGCGCTCCCAGAATCCCTGCGGATGCGGGGGAGAGGTGCCGTCGCGGTCGACGGGAGCGGCGACCCCCACGCAGATCGACAGCAGCGAGTCGCGCGTGGTGCCGGCTTCGGTCAGGGACTGCTCGAGGTGCAGCAGGATCGTGGCCCGGCGCTGCGCCGGCGTCTGCTCCGGGTGCAGCTCGACGCGACGATGCACGAGCGTCGTGTCGAGCAGATCGGCGATCGTCACGGCGAGATGCGTGTCGCCCGCATCGATCCCCGCGACCACGCCGAGGTCGGGGGAGAGCGTGAAGCGGCGGGCCGGCCGCCCCGCGCGGTACGCGCCGGCGGCTCTGGCGTTCGGCAGCTCGACGAGGATATCGGCGCCGACCAGCGTCGCGAGCGCCTCGATGGCGGTGGAGCGGGTGATCGCCGCGGATGCCATGACGTCGGTCGCCGTGAACTCCCCGGCGGTCCAGGCGTACTCGAGCACCGCTCCGACGCTGGCTCTGCCGGTGCCGAGATCTGCGGAGATATCGCTCACAGCTCTTGACCTCTTCCCTTCCCTCTGAGAGAGTACCGGCAAGCGACTAAATCTAGTAACTAGATTTACTCCCCGGATCTTCAGATCGGAAGGACGACGGTGTCTTCGAAATCTTCCCGCGCGGTTCGCATCGCGGCGAGCGCTGCGGTGCTCGCGCTGCTCGGCTCGGCCCTCGTCGGCTGCTCGTCGGACGGCCGCGAGACCATCCGCTTCACCTTCAGCAAACGCGAGGCGATCGAGTTCATGACGAAGCTCGTCGCCGACTACAACGCCTCTCAGGACGACGTGCGCGTCGAGATCGACACATCCGGCGTCGACGTCGTCTCGGCCAGCTTCGTGCGCGGCAACCCGCCCGACATCATGCTCGCCAACTACAACTACGAGGTCGCGCGCTTCGTGCAGCGCTGCGCGCTGAGCGATCTCGGCGGCACCGACGCCGCGAAGAGCGTGCGCGAGGATCTGCAGCCGCTCATGGAGCAGTACGGATCGTGCGAGGGTCGCACGAGCGCGCTGCCCTACTCGGTGATGGCCGCGTCTGTCATCTACAACAAGCAGATCTTCGACGAGCAGGGCCTCGAGGTGCCGCGCACCTGGGATGAGCTGCTGCAGGTCGCCGATCAGCTCAAGGAGGCCGGGATCACCCCGTTCTACGGCACCTTCAAAGACGACTGGACGGTGGGCCAGGGCTGGTACGACTACTCGGTCGGAGGGTCGCTCGACGTGCTCGCGTTCTTCGACGCCCTCGCGAAGGAGGGCACCGAGGTCGGTCCGGAGTCGGAGGTCTCGTTCCAGAAGGACTTCGCCGAGCCGATGGACCGGATGCTGACCCTCGCGACCGACTACACCAACGACGACGCCCCCAGCCGCGGCTACGGCGACGGCAACCTCGCCTTCTCGAAGGGGGAGGCGGCCATGTACCTGCAGGGGCCGTGGGCGTTCAGCGAGATCGCCAAGACCGCCCCCGACCTCGAGCTCGGCACCTTCCCGCTGCCGATGACCGACGACCCCGACGACCTCGCCGTGCGCGTCAACATGGACCTCGCGGCGATGATCCCCGAGGAGTCTCGCCACAAGGAGGCGGCCCGGGACTTCCTCGAGTACCTCTACCAGCCCGAGCGCATCGAGGAGTACAACGCATCGCAGCTCGGCTTCACCCCGCTCGAAGACGCCGCCCCGCCGGAAGACCCGCGCATCGAGGGGATGATCGAGTACTACGACGAGGGCCGCATCTACCAGGGTCCCTCGGTTCTCGTTCCCAAGACGATCCCGGTGTTCAACTACGCGCAGGCCATGGTGCTCGGGGCCGATCCCGACGACATCCTGCGCACGATGGACGCCGACTGGGCGCGCATCGCCTTCCGCGCCCCCGCGCCCGCCAGCCAGACGAAGGAGTCGGCAGAATGAGCACCACGTCCACGGTCATCACGCAGGGGGACCGCACCCGCCGGCGCAGCAGTCGTCGGGTCGAGCCGATCTACTACTTCTTCCTCGTCCCCACCCTCGTGCTGTTCACCCTGGCGATCACCGTCCCGGGCGTGATCGGCATCTTCTTTAGCTTCACCGACTCGATCGGGCTCGGAGACTGGAGCTTCAACGGCCTGACGAACTACATCGCGATGTTCAGCGACCCGGCCATCCTGCAGAGCTACCTGTTCACCTTCGGGTTCTCGATCGCGACGGTGATCGTCGTCAACATCGTCGCGTTCCTGCTCGCGGTGGGGCTCACCTCGCGCATCCGGTTCAAGACGGGCCTGCGCACCATCTTCGTCATCCCGATGGTGATCTCGGGCATCATCATCGCCTACGTCTTCAACTTCCTCTTCTCGAACTCGATCCCCGCGGTGGGTGCCGCAACGGGCATCGAGTGGCTGCAGACCAGCCTGCTGGCCAACCCCGACCTCGCCTGGGTCGCCATCGTCATCGTCACGGCGTGGCAGGCGATCCCCGGCACGATGCTCATCTACATCGCGGGTCTGCTCTCAGTGCCGGGAGATGTCTACGAGGCGGCGTCGATCGACGGGGCGACGAAGACCCAGCAGCTCCTGCGCATCACCGTCCCCCTGGTGGCCGGCTACGTGGTGATCAACGTCATCCTCGGCTTCAAGGGCTTCCTGAACGCCTACGACATCATCGTCGGCCTCACCAACGGCGGCCCTGGCACCGCCACCCGCAGCGTCGCGATGACGATCATCGCGGGCTTCAACGGCGGCGACTACGCCTACCAGATGGCGAACGCGACGATCTTCTTCATCGTCGCCGTGCTCATCTCCCTGCTCCAGCTCTCGCTGACGCGCGGAAGGAATGCGCTCTCATGACCACCCAGCCCGCTCTCACCTCGGCCACCCCGGGCGCACTGACCGAGCGCACACCGACCAAGCCCTCCCGCACGCCGATGGAGCGCATCAACTGGTCGGGCACCATCATCCTCATCCTGTGCGCGGTCACCGTGCTGCTGCCGCTGTACGTCACCATCTCGATGGCGTTCAAGACGACCGGCCAGGCCGTCGACGGCAATGCGTTCTCGCTGCCGGCGCCGTTCAGCGTCGACGGCTTCGTGCAGGCCTGGACCCTGACGAAGTTCCCCGTCGGCGCGGCGATCTCGATACTCGTCACGGCCGGGACGGTGATCGCGACGATCGTGCTCGCGGCCTTCGCGTCGTACGCGATCGTGCGCAACTGGGACCGGCGGTTCTTCCGGTACTCCTTCTTCTATCTGCTCGCGGCGATGTTCATCCCCTTCCCGGTGGTGGCCCTGCCGCAGATCCAGCTCACCGGACGAGTCGGTCTCGACAACCCGCTGGGCGTGGTCATCCTCGCCACGATGTTCCAGCTCAGTTTCAGCGTTCTGCTGTTCACCGCATTCCTGCGCTCGATCCCGCTGGAGCTCGAGGAGAGCGCCCGCATCGACGGAGCCACGACATGGCAGACGTTCTGGCGGCTGATCTTCCCACTGCTCGCGCCGATGAGCGCCACCGTCGGCATCTTCGCCTTCCTGTACGCCTGGAACGACTTCATGATGCCGTCGCTGATCATCTCCGATCCCAACCTGCAGACCCTGCCGGTGCGCCAGAACCTGTTCCAGAACCAGTTCAGCAACAACTACAACGTCGCCTTCGCCTCGTACCTCATGGCGATGGCGCCCGCGATCATCGCCTACCTGTTCACGCAGCGCTGGGTGATGGAAGGCGTCACCCAGGGTGCCGTGAAGGGCTGACGCCCGCGCACCGACCGATCCCGAACCCATCCCGGACAAGGAGTTCCATGACCGACCCCTCCCTCACCGAGACCAGCCCGTCCACCGAGGCCGCGTGGTGGCGCCAGGCCGCCGTGTACCAGATCTATCCGCGCAGCTTCGCCGACGCCACGGGCGACGGCATCGGCGACGTGCCGGGCATCCTGTCCCGAGTCGACTATCTGGCGGAGCTGGGCATCGACGCGGTGTGGCTGAGCCCGTTCTACCCGTCGGCGCTCGCCGACGGCGGCTACGACGTCGACGACTACCGGGATGTCGACCCGCGCCTCGGCACTCTCGACGACTTCGACGCCATGGTCTCGGCCCTGCACGAGCGGGGTATCAAGGTGATCATCGACATCGTGCCGAATCACACGTCGAACCGGCACGAGTGGTTCCAGGAGGCGCTGGCCGCCGGGCGGGGGTCTGCCGCACGCGATCGCTACATCTTCCGCGAGGGGGAGGGCGAGAACGGCGAGCTGCCGCCGACCGACTGGGTGTCGGTCTTCGGCGGGCCGGCGTGGGAGCGCGTCGAGGACGGGCAGTGGTACTTCCACAACTTCGCCACCGAGCAGCCCGACCTGAACTGGGACAACCCCGAGGTGCGCGAGGACTTCCTCACCACGCTGCGCTTCTGGTCGGACCGCGGTGTCGACGGCTTCCGCATCGACGTGGCGCACATGCTCACGAAAGACCTCAGCGAGCCGCTGCCCAGCAGCGCCGAGCTCGCCCTGCTGCCGCAGGACGGCACCCACCCGCTCATCGACCGCGACGACGTGCACGAGATCTACGCCGAATGGCGCAAGGTCTTCGACTCGTACGACCCGCCGCGCACCGCTGTCGCCGAGGCGTGGGTGTCGACGCCCGAGCGGCGCGCGAAGTACGCGTCGGCCGAGGGGCTCGGGCAGGCCTTCAACTTCGACCTGCTGGTCGCCGACTTCGACGCGGCCGAGTTCCGCCGCATCATCGCCGACAACCTCGCACAGGCGACGCTGAGCGGCTCGTCGACCACGTGGGTGCTCTCGAACCATGACGTCACCCGGCACGCGACGCGTTACGGGCTGCCGCCGCTTGACGGACGGGAGGTCAAGCAGGGGGTGGAGTGGGTGCGCGCCGGCGGACCGGAAGATCAGCTGGATCGCGAGCAGGGTCGTCGCCGAGCCGAGGCGGCCACGATGCTGCTGCTCGGTCTTCCCGGAAGCACCTACCTGTATCAGGGGGAAGAGCTGGGCCTCCACGAGGTGGCCGAGATCACGCCCGAACAGCGCCAGGACCCGGCGTTCTTCCGCGGTGGCGAGTTCGACGGGCTCGGTCGGGACGGATGCCGTGTGCCGCTGCCGTGGAGCGCAGAGGGGGCGTCGTTCGGCTTCGGCTCCGACGGTGCGCACCTGCCGCAGCCCGCTTGGTTCGCCGAGTACGCGGTGGACGTCGAGGCCGCCGATCCGGCATCCACTCTCTCGCTGTACCGCAGGGCGCTGGGTCTGCGCCACGATCTGCAGGCGGAGGAGGCGCTGGAGTGGCGCGAGACCGACCGCGTCGACGTGCTGCGCTTCGCGCGCCCGAACGGCTGGCAGGTGGTGACCAACTTCGGCACCGAGCCGTTCGACCTCGACGCCGAGGCGGATGCCGTTGTTCTGACCACCCAGCCGCTGCGCGACGGCGCCCTGCCGGGTGAGGCTACCGCCTGGCTGAAGGCCTGACCACTCGCGCGAAGATCGGGAGCGCACCTCCGAGACGCTGCTCGGAGGTGCGCTCTTGGCCTGTCCAACGGCCACCGGGGCTCAAGTTGAGAATGGTTATCATTAACGCTTAGAGTGGAGACATGCAGAAGCGTCTCTCCCTCCTCGCGATCACTGCCGTCTCCGCCCTCGCGCTGACCGGATGCTCGGCTGCAGCCACGCCGGCCCACGATGACGCTCTTCAGGTCGTCGCGTCGACCAACGTCTACGGGCAGCTCGCCGCCGAGATCGGCGGCGACCGCGTCGAGGTCACCAGCCTGATCGACTCGGCGGAGAAGGATCCGCACGGCTACGAGGCCACTGCCCGCGACCGCCTGGCGGTGCAGAAGGCCGACCTCGTGATCGAGAACGGAGGCGGCTACGACGCGTTCATGCAGGAGCTGATCGACGGATCGGATGCCGCGGTGATCACCGCCGCGGAGTTCTCGCACGACTACCCGCACGCCACCGTCGACGAGCACGCCGACGAGCACTCCGATGAGCATGCCGACGAGCACGAGGGGCACTCGCACATCGAGGGATTCAACGAGCACGTCTGGTTCGACGTGCACACCGTCTCGCATCTCTCCGAGCAGATCGCGGCCGATCTCACCGAGCTCGATCCCGCCGGCAAGGCGGAGTACGCCGCCGCCGCCGAGGAGCTCGCCACCGAGCTGGCCGGCATCGAGGGCGAGCTCGACACGCTGCACGAGAAGCTCGAGGGCACGCCGGTGTTCATCACCGAGCCGCTGCCGGGGCTGCTCGCCGCCGCCGCCGGACTTGACGACGTCGCTCCAGACGGATTCGCCTCGGCCGTCGAAGAGGGCAACGAGGTCGCCCCGTCGGTGCTTCTCGACTCGCTCTCGCTCGTCGAGGACGGCACGGCGCGCGCGGTTCTGACCACCGCCCAGACGGGGGGCAGCGAAACCGACCGGGTGACGGATGCCGCCGCGCACGCGGACATCCCGGTGGTGTCGTTCAGTGAGCTGCTCGCGGCCGATCAGTCGTACGCTGAGTGGATGCGCGCCGCCATCTCCGACCTCGCCGCCGCCCTCGGCGAATGAGCGGCCCCCGGCAGAGCTCTCAGCCCGCGTCGATCCTCGAGATCCGCGGAGCAGCACTGCACCGCGGCGACCGCGAGCTGTGGTCGGGCCTCGACCTCGACGTGACGCCAGGGGAGTTCCTCGCCGTGCTCGGTCCGTCGGGGTCGGGGAAGACAACTCTGCTGCGCAGCATCCTCGGTCTGCAGCCGCTCTCGTCGGGCAGCATCCGCGTCGGCGACCGGCCGGCCCGCCGCGGTGACCGCCGGATCGGCTATGTGCCCCAGCAGCGGCCCCTGCCGCCGGACACCAGCATGCGCGCTCGCGACCTCGTCGCCCTGGGCGTGAACGGCACCCGCTTCGGGCTGCCGATCCCGCGCCGCGACGACCGCGACCGGGTCGACGCGCTGCTCGACGGCGTCGGAGCCACCGACTACGCCCATCGGCCGGTCGGTCTGCTCTCGGGCGGCGAGCAGCAGCGCCTGCGGGTCGCCCAGGCGCTGGCCGACGACCCTGCCCTGCTGCTCTGCGACGAGCCGCTCTCGGGTCTCGACCTGGCCAACCAGCGTGCCATCACCACCATCATCGACCGACGCCGCCGTCAGGGCGCGGGGGTGATGTTCGTCACGCACGACGTCAACCCGATCCTCGGTCTCGTCGATCGCATCCTGTACATCGCCGGCGGCCGGTTCGTGCTCGGCACCCCCGACGAGGTGCTGCAGAGCCGCGTGCTCACCGAGCTGTACGGCACAGCGGTGTTCGTGCTGCGTGCCGGCGACCGGCTCGTGGTCGTCGGAGCACCGGATGCCGGGGGCACCCACGCCCACGAGCACGGCGACGAGGGACACGCGGGAGTGCACGCATGAGGGCGCTGCTCGACTGGGGAGACGTCTTCTCGTTCCAGGACTACGGCGAGCTGCTCGCGCTGCTGTCGAACTCGATCATCGCCGGGGCGGTGCTCGGCATCGTCGGCGGTCTGGTCGGGGTGTTCGTCATGCAGCGCGACCTCGCCTTCGCCGTGCACGGCGTCAGCGAGCTGTCGTTCGCGGGCGCCGCGGCGGCGCTGCTGTTCGGCGGCAGCGTGGTGGCCGGGTCCCTCGGCGGAGCCCTGGTCGCCGCGATCCTCATCGGCGTGCTCGGCGCGAAGGCGCGCGACCGCAACTCCATCGTGGGCGTGCTGATGCCCTTCGGGCTGGGCCTGGGCATCCTGTTCCTGTCGCTCGTCGAAGGCCGCACCGCCAATCGGTTCGGACTGCTGACCGGCCAGATCGTGTCGGTCTCGAGCCCCGATCTGAGCTGGCTGATCGGCATCTGCGTGGTCGTGCTGCTCGGACTGGTGCTGATGTGGCATCCGCTGCGCTTCGACTCGCTCGACCCTGAATCCGCGGCGGCGCGCGGCGTGCCGACCCGGTTCGTCAGTCTCGCCTTCATGGTGCTGCTCGGGCTGATCGTCGCGGTCAGCGTGCACATCATCGGGGCGCTGCTCGTGATGGCGCTGCTGGTGACGCCGGCCGCGGCGGCGATGCGGCTGTCGGCGGGTCCCGTGGCGGTGCCGCTGCTGGCCGCGCTGTTCGGCTTCACCGCGGCGGTCGGCGGCATCCTGCTCGCCCTCGCCGGCACCCTGCCGGTGAGCCCGTACATCACGACCATCTCCTTCCTCATCTACGGCGTCTGCTGGCTCGCCGGGCGCATGCGCGGCCGCGTGCGGAGAGTGCGCTCGTGACCGCCCGCACTGACCGCCCGCACAGGCACCCGGCCTAGACTCGAGGCATGGCTCAGCGGAACACCTGGCAGCGCGAACGCGTGCGCGATGCGCTCGCCGACGCGCGCGGTTTCGTGAGCGCGCAGACGCTGCACGCCGAGCTGCGTCAGGCGAACACGGGCATCGGGCTCGCCACCGTCTACCGCGCGCTGGCCGGGCTGGCGGCCTCCGGCGAAGCCGACTCGCTGCAGAGTCCCGAGGGCGAGGCGCTGTATCGCGCCTGCTCGACCGAGGGCCACCACCATCACCTGATCTGCCGGTCGTGCGGGCTGACCGTCGAGATCGAGGCGAAGGACGTCGAGCAGTGGGCCAAGCGCACGGCATCCCTGCACGGCTTCCGCGACGCCGAGCATGTCGTCGACATCTTCGGGCTCTGCGCGTCGTGCGCCAACAGACAGGACGCCGCGGCCGGGGCCGCGCGATGACGATGACCGCGCCCGCGTCGGTGTCGCACGCGCACCGACAGCCGCCGCGGCGGGTGCCCCCGCTCACGGCGATCGCGATCGGTGCGGGAATCGTCGCGGCGCTCGTGCTCATCGACGTGCTCGCACCCACGCTGTTCCCCAAGGCACTGCCCGATCGCGCGCAGGACGGACTGACGCTCGCGCTCAGCGTGCTGATCGAGGCCTTGCCGTGGGTGATCCTCGGCGTGGTGCTGTCGATCGTCGTGCAGGTGTGGCTGCCCTCGGATGCCGTGCAGCGCTGGCTGCCCCGCACGCCATGGGCCCGACGCGGTGTGCTCTCGCTGCTGGGGATGTTCATCCCGGTCTGCGAATGCGGCAACGTGCCCTTCGCGCGCGGGCTGATGATGCGCGGGCTCGCCCCCGCCGAGGCGATGACGTTCCTCATCGCCGCTCCGATCGTGAACCCGATCGTGATCCTCACCACCCACGCCGCGTTCGGATGGGACGGGGGCATCCTCGTAGCGCGCCTGCTCGGCGGCTTCCTCATCGCCAATCTCATCGGCTGGATCTTCAGCCGGCGACGCGATCAGCAGGCGCTGCTCACCGAGCGCTTCGTCGAGACGTGCGAGCACGTCGCTCACGAACCCGGCAGCCCGACCCGTCGCAGCCTCATCCAGTTCCTCGTCGAGCTGCGTGCCGTGATGCCCGCGCTCGTGATCGGCTCGGCGCTGGCGGGAGCGGTGCAGGTCCTCGTGCCGCGCGACGTGCTGCTCGCAATCGGCTCGAACCCCGTGCTGTCGATCGTCGCGATGGTGGCGCTGGCGATGACCGTCGCGATCTGCTCGAACGTCGACGCCTTCTTCGCGCTGTCGTTCGCCTCGACCTTCTCGGCCGGCGCGATCATCGCCTTCCTCATCGTCGGACCGCTGGTCGACGTGAAGATGCTCGCCCTGCTGCGCACCACCTTCACCGCCCGTGTGCTCGCGGCGGTGGTCGGCGTGGTCGTCCTGTCGGCCTGCGTGATCGGGATCGGGGTGAATGTCCTTGGCTGATTCGCCCGTCACCGCACCGGATGCCCGCCGTGAACGTCTGCGCGCCCTCGCCACGAGGTGGCTTGGCGTCGGCCTCGCCGCGGTGATCTCGGTGGTCACGCTGGTTCTCGCGGTCACCGGCCGGCTGACGCTGTACATCAGCCCCGAGACGGTCTGGTTCGCGGCTGCCGCGGCCGCCGTGACGCTCATCGCTGCGGTCTGGTCGTGCACCCTGCCGCTGGGCGCCGAGGGCGAGCACGACCACACGCACGCTCCCGCGGCGACGGATGCCGTGACGCGGCGCCGCCGGCGCATGCAGACGGCGGCCGTCGTGAGCGGAGGGGTGATCGCCTCGGCGGTCGTTCTCGCCGGTCTCGTGCTGCCCCCGGCATCCCTCTCGGCGCAGCTGGCGCTGTCACGCGCCGGCGAGTCGCCGACGCTGTTCGCCGGTGCCGACGACGTGTCGCTCGGCGTCGCCGACACGACGAGCTTCGGCGTGGGCGACTGGTCGATCGCCTTCGCCAACTCCACCCGGCCCGAGAAGTACGACGGCGCGGCCGTCACCCTCACCGGGTTCGTCACACCGTCGCAGGACGGCGACGTCAACCTCACCCGCATGGTCATCTCGCACTGCGTGATCGACGCGCAGCCGGCATCCGTGCCGCTGAGCGGCGGCGGACTCGACGGCGACTACGAGACCGGCCAGTGGGTCGAGGTGACCGGCACCGTGCGCGCCGGAGACGACGGCGCGCTGAGCATCGAATCGGCCACGGTGAAGCGGATCGACGAGCCGAAGGATCCGTATGAGTACTGACGGATCCGGCGACCGGCCCCTCACCCGTGCCGAGCTGCGCGCGCTGCGCGCCGCGGAGACGCCCGCCGAGCCCCAGCCCGGCGAGCCCCAGCCCAGCGCGCCCGCCGACGAGCCCCAGCCCGCCGAGCCCGCCGACGGATCGGCGCCGCCTGCGGAGCCTCCGACCACGCGTGACCGCCGGTTCACGCTCACCCTGCTCTCGGTGCTCGGCGTCCTGGCCCTCGTCGCCGGCGTGCTCGCGGTGGTCAGTCTCGTCCAGGGCCCGCGCCTCAGTGACGTGCAGGTCGACCCGGCGCAGGCGATCGAGGCATCCGGCAGCCGGTTGATCCTCACCGCCAACCAGAGCCTCGACGCGGTCGAGCCCGAGCAGGTCAGCGTCGAACCCGCGGTGCCGTTCACCGTCGATGCGAGCGGGCGCAGCGTGGGCATCCGCTTCACCGTGCCCCTGCACGACGACACCACGTATCGCGTCGCCGTCACCGGGGTCACCGCCACCGGCGGCGGAACCGCCGCGAACCTCGAGACCGCCTTCCGCACGCCCGAGTCGAGCATCCTGCTGCTGCAGCGATCGAGCGACGGAGCAGACAAGATCTTCCTCTCCGACCTCGCCGGTGAGAGGGCCGCGGCGGTGTTCGAGCATCCGCGCATCAGCGACTACCGCGCGACGTCCGACGCGCTCGTCGTCGCCGTCGAGGAGGAGGACGGCTCGCGCCTGCTCGTGATGAACCGCGACGGCTCCGACCCGCGCGAGCTGCCGCTGCCCGGGGAGGGCTACATCTCGTCGGTGCAGGTGTCGGATCGCGCCGGCCTCGTCGGCTACAGCTACTCCGATCGCGAGCTCACCGAGACGTCGGGCCGCGCCAGCGCGCTCGTCACACAGCCCCTCAGCGGTGCCGGGGAGCCGCGCATCGTCCAGATCGACGGGAAGGACGCGAACGTCGCCGAATGGCGCTTCGTGCCCGACTCCTCGTCGCTGCTCTTCATCGACTTCGACGGCTCGCTGACGGTCGAGGATCCGACCGGCGACGCCGGCGCGCAGCCCATGGGCACCGCCGCGAGCATCCTCGGCGTCAACCGCGGCACGTTCACGGCCCTCATCGAGCGCGCGGACGGAAGCTTCGTGGTGCTCGATCTCACCGACGGATCCGAAGAGCCGCTGCCCGCCTCCGATCCCGACTACGGCGACGCCGTTGGCATCGAGGCGTTCCCCGGCGGCACCCTGCGCCACGTCGTGCAGCGCGACGAGCTCGGCATGCCGACCGGACAGGCGGTCGTGAAGGTCGACGAGAAGGGGGCCGCCACCGTCATCGCCGAGGTGAGCGGCGAGGACTCCATCCTGCAGACCTGCGTCTCGCCCAGCGGCCAGTACGCGGCGGTCACGGTCGCTCCCGACCTCGCGAGCAACCAGTACGACGATCTGCTGCTGCCCCTGCCCACGACCCTGCACACCCGGTTGATCGACCTGATCGGAGACCGCGAGCTGCCCACCCTCAGCGGCTTCGACATCTCCTGGTGCCGCACCGCCCCGCTGCCATGACGATCGCGCGCACAGACCTGCTGGGTTTGCCCGTCGAGGTGGCGCCGCGCCTGCTCGGAGCTGAGCTGCGCACCGTCGTCGACGGCGTCCGGACGGCGCTGCGCATCACCGAGGTCGAGGCGTATCACGGGCGGGGAACGGGCGACCTGCCCGACCCGGGTTCCCACGCCCGCATGGGCCCCACGGCGCGGAACGCGACGATGTGGGGCGAGCCGGGGCATCTGTACGTGTACCTCAGCCACGGCATCCACTCCTGCATCAACGTGGTCTGCGGCCCGGAGGGAACCGCCGGGGGAGTGCTGCTGCGCGCCGGCGAGATCGTCGCCGGAGTGGATGCCGCGGCCCACCGCCGTGGCGTCGCGACGCCCCTGTCGCGTATCGCGCTGCGCGATCTGGCCCGGGGTCCGGGGCGGCTGGGTCAGGCGCTCGGCCTGCGGCACGCGCTGCACGACGGCATCGACTTCGTCACCGGCGACGAGCAGAACGGCGCCCGTGCGCGGCTGCTCTGGGGCGAGCCGGTTGCGGACGTCTCGGCGGGCCCCCGAGTGGGGGTCGCGGGGATCGCCGGCACGGATGCCTACCCCTGGCGGTTCTGGATCACCGGCGACCCGACGGTGTCGCCGTTCCGCTGGGGCCGGGGCGCGCGCGAGGCTGCCGCGACGCTCTGAGACCCGCCCCAGATGCGTCGCCCCGCAAGCCGGTCCGCGGCGGTCGGGGCCAGCGGGACTCGGGGCAGCGGAGGATCAGCTCGTGGGAGTGCAGCCGCACGACTCGCGGATACGCAGCTGGGTGGTGAACGCCCGATGCCCGGGTTCGTCGTCGGCGCCGAGCAGGATGCGCACAGCCGCATCCGCCATCTCGTGCAGCGGCTGTGCCGCCGTCGTCAGTCGCGGCCAGACGAAGTCCGCGGCGACCGTGCCGTCGAACGAGGCGATCGCGATGTCGTCGGGCACGCGCACGCCGCGCTGACCGAAAGCGGCGAGCATGCCGATCGCGATCTGGTCGGATGCCGCCAGCACAGCCCGAGGCCTGCGAGAGCCCTGCAGCAGCTGCATCGCGGCGTCGTAGCCGCCCTGATACGTGAACGGCACATGCAGCAGCGGCCCGAGCGGCAGGCCTGCCACGGTGAGCGCGTCACGCCAGCCGCGCTCGCGATCGTCGTACCGTGCGGCGCTTCCGGCGAAGGCGACCTCTCGGTAGCCGTGCCCGATCAGATGCTCGGTGGCCTCGCGCGCCCCGACCGCGAAGTCGACGCCGACGCTGTGCAGGCCATCGGTCTCGCCGAACTGGCCGATCACCACCGTCGGGATGCCGACCGACTCGACCAGCGACTGCTCGCGCGCGGTCAGCACGTCGGCGATGATCAGACCGCCGATCTGGCGCGAGACGAGATCACGGATCTGCTCGGAGGTGGCGACCTGCTCGCGATCCGAGTTGACGATGAGGAGGGAGCGGCCCTTGTCGGCGCTCGCCTGATCGAGAGTGTGGCAGAGCTCGGCGAAGAACGGGCTGCGATTGTCATGCACGAGCAGGCCGAACATGTCGGCGGAACCCATCGACAGTGCTCGCGCCGCGGCGTTCGGCCGGTACCCGAGCACGCGTACGGCGTCGAGGACGCGCTCGCGGGTGAGTGGCGCGACGGCCTTCGGTCCGTCGTTGAGCACGTAGCTGACGACGGCGGTGCTGACGCCTGCGTATCGGGCGACGTCTGCCCGGGTCACCGACCGCGGTCTGCGGTCAGCCTGCATTCGGTTGCCCCATATCGGGAATCATAAGGCGCTCACCGCCGCGACGCGCCGACTCGTGCGCGATCACACCGGGAAGAGTGAACCGCGCCGCCTGCCAGGCGTTCACCGGCGGCAGGGTCTGGTCGATCACGGCACGCACGAAATCGTCGACGAGGAAGTGGTGGCTGCCCTCGTGGCCGGTGTGCAGCGACTGCATCTCGACCGGGATGCGCTCGCGCTCCCGGTCGTGGACCGCGGCGTAGCCCGACACGAACGCATCGCGCAGTGCCGGAGCGATGTGGGCGAGGGCGGGATCGTCGACGGATGCCGAGGCGTGGGTGTCGATCAGGTGCGAGATGTCCTCATAGCCCGCGCGGTTCTGCCAGACCGTGGTGCGCGCGAGCTGTTCGAAGGAGCCCTCGGTGCCGAACCAGCGGAAGCGCGATTCGCGCAGATGAGTGGGGTAACCGACCCGACGGAACTCGTTGATCCGCATGGAGCCGCCGCCCGCGACCTCGAACAGCGCGGTGGCGTTGGAGAAGTCGTTGTCAAACTGGCTGACGCCGCGCTCGAAGACTCCGTCGCCGCGCTCGTCGGTCACGCCGATGGCCGAGACCGCGACGGCGTGGGTGGGCCACGCGCCGAGGACGCCGCCGATGGAGTGGGTCGGATAGAGCAGCGGCGGATAGCTCGCGGTGCTCTTCCACGCCTCGCCTCCGGAGTATTGGTACGCCTCGTAGAAGCCGAGGTCCATGTCGTGGATGTAGTCGCCCTCGCCGTAGAACAGCCGGCCGAACTCCCCCGCCTCGAGCTTCTGCCTCGCGTAGACGGTCGCGGGGTTGTAGTAGCTGGTCTCGCCCATCATGTACGTCAGCCCGGTCTCGCGGACGGCGTCGATGATGGCGCCGATCTCGTCGACGGTGATGGCCATGGGCACCGCGGAGTAGACGTGCTTGCCGGCGCGCAGCGCCTTCACCACCAGCGGGCCGTGTGTCCAGCGCTGGGTGAAGATGGCGACCGAGTCGATCGCGGGCGACGCGATCAGGTCGTCGAAGCTGTCGAAGGTTCCGGCGAGGCCGGCGGATGCCACCAGGTCGGCCGCTCGGGACGGCACGACGTCGGTGACGTGCACAGCCGAGATTCCGGGATGATGCTGGAAGAGGGTGGCGAACTCGCCTGCGAACTGGCCCGCGCCGACGAGCCCCATGGTGAACGCCATGTGCCGCAGTCTGACACCGCCCGTCAACGGGTGTCAACTGACTAAGGGATCTCGGAACCGTGCCCCTCAGAACGGTTCCGAGATCCCCGTCACCCCAGTGATCTACGCGGGTAGAGTATCACGAAAAGCCGAAGCGCGCACCTTCGTGTGTCAAGCGATCGCGGAATCGCCTCTGCGCGGTTCGGGCGGCGAGGCGCGCCATGCTAAACTGACTCCTTGTCTGCGCACACTCCTGTGCGTAGTTCGTGTCCCACACCCCCAGATCGGCTCTCGAGCCTGTCGAAGGACTGTGCCTGCGGGTGGGACGCAGACAAGGGATCTTGGGTGAGGCCGTCCGGCCTCACGGTAATGAAGGAGTCACAACATGGCAGCAGTGTGCCAGGTGACCGGTGCTGTTCCCGGCTTCGGTCACAACATCTCGCACTCGCACCGCCGGACGAAGCGTCGCTTCGACCCGAACGTGCAGAAGAAGACCTACTACGTGCCGTCGCTCGGTCGTAAGGTCACCCTGAACGTGTCCGCCAAGGGCATCAAGGTGATCGACGCTCGCGGTATCGAGAAGGTCGTCGCGGACCTCAAGGCGAAGGGTGTGAAGCTCTAATGGCCAAGAAGGCTCAGGACATCCGTCCCATCATCAAGCTGCGCTCGACGGCGGGCACCGGTTACACCTACGTGACCAAGAAGAACCGCCGCAACACCCCGGACCGCCTCGTGCTGAAGAAGTACGACCCGGTCGTTCGCAAGCACGTCGAATTCCGCGAGGAGCGTTAATCATGGCGAAGAAGAGCAAGATCGCTCGCAACGAGCAGCGCAAGGTCATCGTCGAGCGTTACGCCGAGCGTCGCGCCGAGCTGAAGAAGACCCTGGTCGACCCGAACGCCACCGACGAGGCCCGCGAGGCCGCTCGCGTCGGCCTGCAGAAGCTGCCGCGCAACGCGTCGCCGATCCGCGTCCGCTCGCGCGACGCCATCGACGGCCGCCCCCGTGGCGTGCTCACGAAGTTCGGCATCTCGCGTGTCCGCTTCCGTGACATGGCCCACCGTGGCGAGCTGCCCGGCATCACCAAGTCGAGCTGGTAAGCATCCGCTTGTAAGGGGCGAGGATCTTCGGATCCTCGCCCCTTTCGCATCCCCGGCGCCCGCCCCGCGCGCGAAACGCAGGAGAACGCACGAAACACAGGCTCGGATCAGCCATCCGCTCCTGCGTTTCGTGCATTCTCCTGAGATCCGGATGCCCTGCACAATGGTCCGCGGCGCGGGCTTCTCCCCAATCCCTGGGATCCGCGGCCGACCTGTCCGCCCGCATCGGCCAGGCTCGCTCAATGGACCTGTTCGACGAGCTGCGACGACGTGGTGGGATCACCCGCACGCGCACCCTGCTGGAAGCGGGCGTCACCGCGCACGCACTGCGCCGCGCCAAGGAGATCGGCGCGGTGATCAGACCTCGCAACGGCTGGGTCGCACTGCCGGACGCCGACTGGCTCTCTTTGGCGGTGGTGCGAAGAGGTCTTCTGCTCACCTGCGTCAGCGCCGCCGAGCGCAGAGGCCTCTGGGTTCCGGAGCCCGCCCAGCGCCACGTCGCGGCCTCGCCGCACTCCTCGAGATTCACGGTGCCAGAGCACGCCGTCGTCCACTGGGCGCAGCCGGTGGTTCCGCGCCGACCGGATGCCGTGGAGGATGACCTTCGCAACGCACTCGCCCTCGTCGCGTGCTGTCAGCCGTTCGAGACGGCGTTGATCATCTGGGAGTCCGCGCTGAACAAGGGCCTCATCGACCGCGCCTCCATGGCCAGGCTCGAACTGCCCGCCTCGGCGCGCGCGGTGCTGGACCGAGCCCGCCCCTACGCCGATTCCGGTCTCGAGACCATCATTATCCACAGGCTCAGCTGGCTGCGACTGCCGATGCTGGCTCAGGCATGGCTGTACGGGCATCGCGTCGACCTGCTCATCGGCAAGCGCTGGGTGATCCAGCTCGACGGCGCCACGCACACGGGCCCTCAGCGAACGAGTGACATCGCCCATGACGCGCTGCTCACCCTCCATGGCTTCCACGTGCTGCGCTTCAGCTACGAGCAGGTCATGGATCACTGGGAGCAGGTGCAGGCGGTGATCACCGAGGCCGTCGCGCAGGGGCTGCATCTCCCGCAGTGACCACCGCGTGAAATGCAGGAGTTCTCTTGAATCACAGGATCAGGTCAGGAATCCGCTCATGCGTTTGGGGAGAACTCCTGCGTTTCGAGCGCATGCCCCGCCCTCGAATCTGTGACTGGAGTGGCCAAAGTGACGGAACTCGCCGAGAAATCACGTCGAAACCCGCGAAATGACGCGGAATCACGGGTTGTGGTTGGTACATTCGAGGCGGTCGAACGACCGACGGGGGTCTCTCCCTCGAAATCAACACGATGCGACGGACCTTCGTCGCTGGAGGAGTGACATGGCTGACAAGTCCATCACCAAGACCGAGCTCGTCGCGAGCATCGCTTCCGCCACCGGCGAGAGCCAGGCCACCGTCTCGCGCGTGCTCGACTCGCTGTTCGCCACCGTCTCGGACGCCGTTGCCAAGGGCAGCAAGGTCTCGATCCCGGGCTGGATCGCGTTCGAGCAGGTCGACACCGCCGCTCGCACCGGCCGCAACCCGCAGACCGGCGCCGAGATCAAGATCCCGGCTGGCAAGCGCGTCAAGGTCACCGCTGGCTCCAAGCTCAAGGCAGCCGTCAAGTAAGACCGCTCGCCGCGTGTGGAGGCCGTCCCTACGGGGGCGGCCTTCACTCGTATCCGACGTAGGCTGGAACGGTGAATCCGTACCGTCTCGCTGGCCTGGCGATCCTCGTCATCAGCGGTGCGGCCGGCCTCATCGCTGCCCTCGTCATCGGCGGCGGCGCCGTGCCCCCGAAGCTGCTCGACCCGGGCCCCGTCGTCATGTGGGGGCTGCCCGCCGCCAAGCTCATCGCGAACCTGGGCGCGGCCGCGATGCTCGGCTCCCTCGTGCTCGCCCTGTTCGGCCTGCGCGCGGCATCGCGCCCCTTCGAGGTCGCGGTCGACACGGCATCCGTGGGAGCAGCCGTCTTCACGATCGGCTCGGGAGTCACTGCCTTCCTCACGTTCATGGCGGCGTTCAACCCGAAGCTCACCGCCGACCGCGGGTTCGGCGAGCAGTTCGGCCGCTACCTGCTCGAGCTGCCGCTGGGTCAGGCCTGGCTGATCACAACGCTGATGGGCGCCGTGATCACGCTGCTGCTGTTCGGATGGCGCAGCTGGACCGGCACGATGCTCACCGCCGTGCTAGCCGCCGCAGCCTTCCTGCCGATGGCCACGCAGGGCCACTCGGGTGACGTCGCGGGGCACACCGTGGCCGTCAACGCGATCCTGCTGCACACCATCGGGGCCGCCGTATGGGTGGGTGGGCTGCTGCTGCTCGTCATCCTCCGTCACGTCGGCGCCGGACAGGCGAAGAACCGGAAGACGGATGCCCGCATCGACCTCCCCGCGCTGGTCGGGCGCTACTCGTCGCTGGCCATCGCCGCCTTCGCGGTCGTCGCGTTCTCAGGGGTCGCGCGCACCGTCGTGGCGCTCGGCGAGTGGAGCGAGCTGCTCTCGCCCTACGGCCTGATCGTCATCGGCAAGGCGATCGCCCTCATCGGGCTCGGACTGTTCGGCGCCTGGTACCGCCGCCGGCTGATCCCGCACCTCGACGGCGAGCGGCACAGGCGCTCGTTCTGGATGCTGATCCTCGGCGAGCTCGCGCTGATGGGCATCGCCTCGGGCGCCGCTGCGGCGCTCGCGCGCACCCCGCCGCCGCTCGGCGAGGAGGCGCCGGCCGTGCAGACGCCCGCGCAACGGCTCACCCGGGAGCCGCTGCCGCCCGAGCTGACGATCGATCGCTGGTTCACCTCGTTCGACCTCGACGTGCTGTGGATCGCCGCGGTCGCCTTCGGCGTCTTCCTCTACGTCGCGGGGATCATCCGGCTCCGCCGCCGCGGTGACACCTGGCCGGTGCACCGCATCATCTTCTGGATGGCGGGCCTGCTCCTGCTGCTGTGGGTCACGAACGGCCCGATCAACGCATACCAGGACTACCTGTTCAGCGTGCACATGGCCGGACACATGCTGCTGAGCATGGCGATCCCGGTGCTGCTGGTGGCCGGCGCCCCGATCACGCTCGCGCTGCGCAGCATCCACAAGCGCGACGACGGCACGCGCGGCGGACGGGAGTGGATCCTGTGGGCCGTGCACTCGCCGTACTCGCGCTTCATCACGCACCCGTTCGTCGCCGCCGGCATCTTCGCGCTGTCGCTGTGGGCGTTCTACTTCACCGACCTGGTGCGCTGGGCGATGTACGACCACCTCGGTCACGAGTGGATGATCATCCACTTCCTCATCTCGGGCTACCTGTTCGCGATGACCCTGATCGGCGCCGACCCGATTCCCTACCGGCTGCCGTATGCGGGGCGGCTGATCACCCTCATCGCGGTGATGGCCACGCACGCGTTCTTCGGCATGGCGATCATGATGCAGTCCGGACTGATCGTCGCCGAGTGGTTCGGCTCGATGGGGCGCACCTGGGGCCCGACGCCGATGGAGGATCAGTACATCGGCGGCGGCATCGCCTGGTCGGTCGGGGAGATCCCGACGCTGATCCTGGCGATCACCGTCGCGATCCAGTGGTCGAGATCGGATGCCAGGCTGCAGCGTCGCCGTGATCGGCACGCCGACCGCACCGGAGACGCTGAGCTGGACGAGTACAACGCGCGCCTGGCACGGATGGCCGAGCACGATCGCGTCCGCTGAGGCGTCAGTCCTCGTACGCGGGCTCGTCGCCGTCGGGCGATCCCACCCGGATCGACACCGACCCGTCTGCGAGCACGGCGATGGTGCCGTTCACCCGGAACGGCACGTCCTGCGACACCTGACGCACGGTGCCGTCGAAGAGCGATTGGATCTCCACGTCGATGTGCGCCATCGCCTCGGTGGGCGGCACCACCCAGCTGGCGCCGTCGGGTACGAGGGTGACGGTCGGCTGCTTCGTGATCGACCACTTCGGCACGGTGTCGGGAGCAAGACGATTGTGCAGCTGCAGACCGAACGGGCAGCGCGTGGGCAGCAGCACCTCCTGCGTCGCGCAGTCGGTGAGGAACTGCTCGACCTGCTGCTGAACGACCTCACGGAACTTCTCGGTGGGCTCGGCCTGGACATCGACGGGCGTGCGGGCGAGCGCGGTGTCGGCGAGCACGCTGACACCGGGCGACGCCGAGATCGCGGTGTCGACCGTGACCGAGTACCTTCCCGGGGTGAACACGAGCAGGTGAAGCGGGTCGAGGGGCGCGGCCTCGGCGCCGTCGACCGACACCTGACTGCGGTCGACCTCGAAGCCGTTGACCGCGAACTCGTCGGCGCCGCGCACGGTCAGCTCGATCTCGGCGAGCGGGCTCTCGGTGAACCGCCAGTTGGGCGTCACGCCGACCCAGCCGTCCTGCGCGACCGAGAACGTCGAGGTGCCGTCGACGCCGCCGGCGCGGTAGTCGACGACGATCTCGTGCACGCCGTCCTTCTCGCCCGTCTCGGTCACCTCGACGTCGGTGAGCGGGGCGAGCGCCGCGCGGCGCAGCAGCGCCTCGGAGGCTGTCGGATCGATCCCCGCGTCGTTCAGCACCGCCAGATCGAGCGAGACGCCCGGTACCTGCAGAGCCTCGACGGCTCGACCGCTGGAGAGCAGGTCGAGGTAGCGCTGCACGAAGGCCGAGGGACTGTAGAACTGCTGGTACAGCGACATGCCGCCGGCCGCGATGGCGGCGAACAGCAGCACCCCCACGAGGGCGAGCAGGGTGAGGTCGCCGCGAAGGCCGGCACGCGCGCGCGGGCGCGCTCGCGCACCTGACACCCGCCCCTGCATCATGGCGCAAGTCTAGGGAGTCGGCGCTGGGACGACGCCGAACGCGCGGTGCCCGGACTTAACATAGGGACGTGTCCATCGCCCTCTCCGACGAACAGCAGGCGCTGTTCCGACTCATCGAGGACACGGACGAGCACGTCTTCATCACCGGCCGCGCGGGCACGGGCAAGTCGACGCTCTTGCAGCACTTCGCGTGGAACACGAAGAAGCAGATCGCCATCTGCGCGCCCACGGGCGTGGCCGCGCTGAACGTCGAGGGCCAGACGATCCACTCGCTGTTCCGGCTGCCGATCGGGCTCATCGCCGAGAGCGAGATCGAGCAGTCGGATGCCACCCGCCGCATCCTCAACGCGATCGAGACGCTCGTCATCGACGAGATCTCGATGGTCAACGCCGATCTCATGGATGCCATCGACCGCTCGCTCCGCCAGGCGCGGGGCAAGAGGGGCATCCCGTTCGGCGGCGTGCAGATCGTCATGTTCGGCGACCCGTACCAGCTCGCGCCGGTGCCACCGCGCGGCGACGAGCTGCGCTACATCCAGGACCATTACCGCTCGTTCTGGTTCTTCGACGCGAAGGTGTGGACCGGCGGCAGGGACGACGGCGGCGGGATGCTCGACATCGGCACCTATGGCGCGAAGCTGCACGTGCACGAGCTGGTGCACATCCACCGTCAGTCCGATGACGGTTTCAAGGCGATGCTCAACGCCGTGCGCTACGGCCGGGTGACCGCCGACATCGCCGGCGTGCTGAACGAGAAGGGCGCGCGCACCCCGCCCGAACCCGAGCCGGGGGAGGTGCCGATCATCACCCTGGCCACCCGCAACGACATCGTCAACAACATCAACCGGCGCCATCTCGCGGCCCTCCCGGGCCGCGAGCAGACCGCGCACGCCGAAGTGTCGGGCGACTTCGGCCGCGGTGAGGCGAACTACCCCGCCGACGCCGAGCTGAAGCTCAAGGTCGGCGCGCAGGTGATGTTCCTGCGCAACGACACCGCCATGCAGGGCGAGCCGCCGCGCTGGGTCAACGGCTCGATCGGCACGGTCACCCGCATCCTCGGCGACACGGTGCGCGTCGACGTAGACGGCGACGAGTTCGACGTCGAGCCGGCGGTGTGGGAGAGATTCCGCTACGCGTACAACCCGGGCACCAAGACGCTCTCTCGCGAGGTCGCCGCCGAGTTCACCCAGTTCCCCCTGCGACTGGCCTGGGCCGTCACGATCCACAAGTCGCAGGGCAAGACCTACGATCGCGCGGTCGTCGATCTCGGCTCCGGCGCGTTCGCGCCAGGGCAGACGTACGTCGCCCTGTCGCGGCTGACCTCGCTCGACGGCCTGTACCTCTCGCGGCCGCTCCGGCCGAGCGACATCCGCGTCGACGAGGACGTGCGCCGCTTCATGCGCGAAGCGTGGGAGGCTCGCCAGGCGGAGAAGGCCGAGGCGGAGAAGGCCGAGGCGGGGAAGACCGACCGGGGCGTGCGGCCGATCAGGAGCATCCGGATGCCATGACCGGCGGCCTCTCAGCCTGGTCGCCCTAGACTCGGAGAGTCCATCTCCGGGAGAGTCCATATGCATCTTCGTTCGTCGCGCCGTGTGCGCGCAGCCATCGGCGGCGCGCTCGCCCTGGCCATCGCACTGACCGGCTGCACGGGGTCGGAGCCCGAGTTCAGCTACACCCCTCCCGAGCAGGTCGACGCGAAGCTGCCCGACGATGTCACGGGTCAGCTGCAGGCGGCGGTCGAGCAGGCGATCATCGCGAGCGGGTCATCGGGCGCCATCGTGGGCGTCTGGGTGCCGTGGAGCGGTGAATGGGTCGCAGGCCTCGGCACGCAGGGCAAGGACGGCGCGAAGGTCACGAGCGACATGTCGTTCCGCATCGCCGACGTGACCCGTCTGATGACGTGCGATGTGCTGTACGGCCTCGCCGACGAGGGCAAGGTCGAGCTGGACGCCCCCGTGCCGAAGTACGTCTCCGGCGTCGCCGACCTCACCGACATCACGCTGCTGGATCTGTGCAACGGCACGAGCGGCATCGGCTCCTCCGAGGCGGCGGTCAAGCAGTACTGGCTGAACACCCCCGGGCGCGAGTGGGCTCCGCTGCAGCTGGCGAGCTTCGGTCTGGGCGGCAGCCGCGGCCCCGCGCACACCGCGTACCGCGACTCCGACGCCGGCTATCTGATGCTCGGCATGGCACTCGAGCGCATCACGGGCCGCAGCGCGTCCGAGCTGATCGCTCAGTACGTCACCAACCCCCTCGAGCTCGAGTCCACCTCGCTGCCTCCGCGCGAATCAGCGCCGCCCACGCCGTCGCCGGCGCTGAAGGGCACGTTCCTGCCCACCGCCGAAGGCGGCGGGTACGACTGCGCGGCGCCCGTCGACATCACCGAGAGCTCGTCGAGCATCGGCTTCACCGATTCCGGGGTCGTGTCGACGATCACCGACCTGGGCCGCTACGCGCAGGCCGAGGCGCGCCAGGCGCTGCGTGAGAAGAACGCCGAGCCCGCGCGCTTCGGCGCGCCGCTGCCGGCCACGTCGAAGGCGCCCAGCTGGTACCAGGCGACCGGCGGCGGGTACCTGGTCGGATCGCTCATCGGCCAGCACGGCTGGGTGCCGGGGTACGCGACGGCCGCGTACTCCGACCCGTCGACCGGATTCACGGTCGCGGTCACCCTCAACGGCTCGTCGTCCGGCGGCTCGATCGCCGCGTACCTGTCGTGGCAGCTGGCCGCGATCGCGTCGAAGGCTCCGGCCGCGAAGGGGCAGACCGCGCCCGACTTCGGGCTGCCGTTCACGGCCGAGCAGTACGCGAAGAGCGTCGCGGACGCGGCGATCTGCTCTCCTCCCGCTGAAGGGTGACCCGCGGCGGACGCGGGCGCCGGGGTCACGGCTGACGTGCCGCCCACGCCGTGAAAGGATGGACGAGTGCGTTCGTCTCGTAGGGTCAGGCTTCTCCGCGGCTTCGCGGGCGCCTCGATCTCGACGTTCGTCGCCCTCGCCTCGCACGTCTGGGTCGGCGGGCAGATGCCCGGGATGCTCGGCATCGCCGTGCCCTGGCTGCTGTCGTTCATGCTGTGCACGCTGCTCTCGGGCATCCGGCTCTCGGCGACCAGACTGACCGTGTCGGTGCTGCTGTCGCAGGCGCTGTTCCACGCGCTGTTCGTGCTCGGCGCGATCAGTCCGCGCGGGGGCATCGCACCGCACGTGCACGGACCGCTCGTGCTGCCCTCCGAGGGCGCCGCCCTCCTCGTGCCGGAGAACGCGGGGATGTGGCTCGCGCACGGCGTCGCCGCCCTGGTCACCGTGCTCGCACTGCACCGAGGTGAGCGCCTGCTGCAGGCGCTCACGGCCGTGGCATCCGCCGTCGTCGACTGGCTGAGCCGCGTCGTCGTCGCGCCCGTCCTTCCCGCGGCCCCTCTCCGACTGCGCTGGGTCGTGCGCGCCGCGCCCCGCCGAGCTGAGCCGAGACTCGCGGGACTGCGTCGGCGCGGCCCGCCTCTTCGCGTCGTCTGATCACCCGCGGCCCTCAGGTCGCGAGGGCGCGCGTGCGCCCGTTCCAGATGACTCGCCGCGCTCCGCGGCATCCAGAAAGAGGTTCCCCATGTTCCGCATCCGCACCACCCTCGCCGCCGTCGCCGTGGCGACCGTCGCCGCGATCGCCGTCGCGGCACCGGCATCCGCCCACGACACGATCGTGTCGAGCACCC
The DNA here is from genome assembly GCF_047306785.1 of Microbacterium sp. OR21. Taxonomy (NCBI): domain Bacteria; kingdom Bacillati; phylum Actinomycetota; class Actinomycetes; order Micrococcales; family Microbacteriaceae; genus Microbacterium; species Microbacterium sp. OR21. The sequence goes on from NZ_JAZEXJ010000001.1 coordinate 269,834, forward strand.
CGGCTGCCGACTCGCAGCTGACCACCGCACCGACCGAGGTCGTCCTGACCTTCTCGAACAATCTGATCTCGCTCGACGAGAACAGCGGCACCGCCATGACGGTCGCCGACGAATCCGGCGAGGACTGGGTGGCGGGTGAGCCGACCATCACGGCGGACTCCGTCACCGTCCCGCTCGCCGAGGGGATGCCGAACGGCGCCTACACGGTGACCTGGCAGGTCGTCTCGAGCGACGGCCACCCGACCTCGGGCGAGTACTCCTTCTCGCTCGCCGCGCCGGAGGCTCCCGCAGAACCCAGCGCCACTGCGACCGAGAGCGCCGCGCCCGACCAGAGCGCCGAGCCGTCCCAGCCGGCAGAGTCGGCGGAGCCGGCCGAGACCGCATCCTGGCCGCTGCTGATCGGCCTGGGTGCCGTTCTGCTCGTGGCGATCGTCGTGTTCATCGTGATCCTCGTGCGTCGCAGGCGCTGAGTGCGCCGAGCGGGCCCCGCCGTGCATCGGCGGGGCCCGTTCCCGGTGATACGGTCGGCGACAGCGCGGGCTGCGCGTGATGAGGAGGCAGGCATGGCGATCGTCGACAACGGCATCTATGTCGACGGGGTGCGCACCGCCAACCCCGGCAGTCTCGACGAGACGTTCGAGCTCATGCGCGAACGTGGTGGAATGGGCTGGATCGGGCTCTACCGTCCCGGTCCCGATGAGCTGCAGGCGGTCGCCGCCGAGCTGGGGCTGCACGAGCTCGCCGTCGAAGACGCCCTGCGCGGGCATCAGCGGCCGAAGCTCGAGCAGTACGAGGATCACCTGTTCGTCGTGCTGCGCCCCGCGCGCTACCTCGACCACGAGGAGGAGGTCGAGTTCGGCGAGGTGCATGTGTTCGCCGGGCGCGACTTCGTCGTCACCGTGCGGCATGCCGAGGAGCCGGATCTCGGCCGCGTGCGCCGCCGGCTCGAGGGCGAGCCGGAGCTGCTCGCGCACGGCCCGGAGGCGGTGCTCTATGCCATCCTCGACGAGGTCGTCGACCGGTACGCACCCGTGCTCGCCGGGCTCGAGAACGACATCGACGAGATCGAAAACCAGCTGTTCGTCGAGGACGTCGACGCGACTCAGCGCATCTACGAGCTCTCACGCGAGGTGCTCGACTTCCAGAGGGCGGCACAGCCGCTCACCGAGATGGTGGGCGGTCTGCTGCACGAGGGCGAGATGCGGCTCGCCGCACTCAGCCGGGATCCGGGCGACGGAGCGGATGCCGAGCTGCACCGGCGCCTGAGGGACGTGCACGACCACACGATCCGGGTCGCTGATCGCGCCGCGACCTTCCGCGCGGTGCTCGAGAACGCGCTCACCGTCGAATCGACCATCGTCGCCCGCCGCCAGAACGAGGAGGTGCGGCGCATGACGGAGGAGAGCATCCGCCAGGGCGATCAGATGAAGCGGATCTCCGCGTGGGCGGCGATCCTGTTCGCGCCCACCCTGATCGGTTCGATCTACGGGATGAACTTCCACGACATGCCCGAGCTGAACTGGCCGTACGGGTACCCGCTCTCCATCGCGGCGATGCTCGCGCTCGGCGGCGGACTCTACCTCGCCTTCAAACGCAAGGGCTGGCTGTAGCGCCGTGTGACGTCGCGCGGCAGCGGGCACCCCAGGGGGCCTGCGCGCACGGGCAGAATGGAGGAATGAGCCCCGCCGATCTCACCGCCACGCATCCGTACGACGCCATCACCCAGGCCGACCTGCGGCAGGCCGGCAGCGTGAAGTGGACGCGCTTCCCCGACACGATCGGCACGTTCATCGCCGAGATGGACTTCGGTGTGGCTCCCGCGATCTCGGATGCCGTCGCCGACGCGCTGCGCGCCGGCTTCACCGGCTACCTGCCCCTGCCCACGGCCCGCGCCCTGCAGCAGGCGGTCGCCGACTGGTACACGCAGAAGCACGCCTGGGCGGTGGCGACCGACGACGTGCGGCTGGTCGCCGACGTGATCGCCGCCTACGAATTCGCGATCACCACGTACACGAAGCCGGGGGCTGCGGTGATCGTGCCCACGCCCGCGTACATGCCCTTCCTCGATGTGCCGCTGCGTCACGGTCGCCGCGTGATCGAGGTGCCGAGCCTTGAGGTCGACGGCCGATGGGCCATGGACCTCGACGCGGTCGCGGCCGCGTTTGCCGACGGCGGCGAGCTGCTCGTGCTGTGCAATCCGCACAATCCGCTGGGTACCGTCGCGACGCGCGAGGAGCTGCTGGCGATCGCCGAGACGGTGGCGGATGCCGGCGGCCGGGTCTTCTCCGACGAGATCCACGCCCCGCTCGTCTACGCGCCGGCTCGGCACATCCCGTACGCGTCGGTGTCGGATGCCGCGGCCGCCCATACGCTCACCGCCACCTCGGCCTCGAAGGCATGGAACCTCGCCGGCTTCAAGTGCGCGCAGCTGATCCTGTCGAACGACGAGACCCGCGCGGCGTGGGACGCCGACGGCGGCTGGGCCGGGCATGGCACGGCGACCATCGGCGTGGTCGCGCAGCTCGCCGCCTACACGGGTGGTGCCGACTGGCTCGCCGAGGTAACCGAGTACCTCGACGGCAACCGGCGGCTTCTCGCTGAGCTCGTCGCCGAGCACCTGCCCGGTGTGCGGGTCACCGTGCCCGAGGGCACCTACATCGCACTGCTCGACTTCCGCGGAACGCGCCTGTGGCGTGAGCTGGGCGGGGAAGCAGACCTCGGCACCTGGTTCCGCGAGAACGCGGGGGTCGCGATGACCGATGGTGCGCTGTGCGGTCAGGCGGCGGTGGGATGCACCCGCTTCGTCTTCGCGACGCCGCGGCCAATCATCCGGGAAGCAGTGCTGCGGATCGCCGAGGCGCTCTCCCGCTGACCCCTCGAGCAGGTGCTCGCGGCGCGTCGTGCCTTCAGGGGGTGACGGTGCGGCTGGCCTGATCCACGGCTTTCGTGAGCCTGCTCAGGAATCCGACGACGGCGGCGTGCTCGTCGGCGCTGAGCTCGGAGGCGATTTTACGCGTCGCCTCCTGGAAGGCGACGACGGGGGCGCCGACGGTGCGTTCGGCGAGCGGCGTCGCGGTGATGACGAGGCTGCGGCGATCGGAGGGGTGGCGCACCCGCTCGATGGCGCCGGCGCGCTCGAGGCGATCGAGCAGGGCCGTCATCGACGCTGAGGTGACGCCGAGGTGCTTCGACAGCGCGGTCGGCGTGACCGTGTCGTCGCTGCGTGCCGCGGTGAGCAGGTACTGGATGATCCGGATCTCGTTGTCGGACATCGACGAGGCCGCGCGAGCACGTGCGTGCATCGCGCTGTCGGCCTCTTGATACTGCCGAAGTGCGTCGATGATCTGGGTTTCGGTACTCACCTGATCGCTCATGTGGCCCTCCTTGCACTCCGATCATAGCAAAACGTGAAGTGTGGCGGATATGTAGTTTGACAAACTACTTTTGATCTGAGTAAGTTTTCTCACATCAGATTCACACCGACCCGAGGAGTTGACATGGGCACGCTGCACTACGGAGCAACCGGTGATCCGATCGAGATGCCTGACCGCATCCTCGCTCACCTGAAGGTTCTGATCTCGACCAAGCTGCGCCGCAACGAGAGCTTCTCACTGTCGTGGGATCGCCTCGTCGACGGAGCCGTCGAGCGATCCAGCATCTGGCTGCACTGCTCGATCCCGCTGCAGTTCCAGATGGACGCCGAGGCGGCCAAGCAGCTCGACCGCGCCTACCTTCAGCAGCTCGCCGACCAGGCGAACTCCTCGGCCGGCGTGGTCATCGACCTGAGCGACCAGGTCGCCGAGCGTGAGCTCTCCGAGATCGACGTCCGCACCCCGGCTCTGGCGCGTGTCGCATGACCATCGCAGAGCACCCCGCAGGGCGGCTGTACGTTCCGGGCGCTGACGCGCCGGTCACCGCTTCCACGCCTGCCGCCGGCACTCCGGTGGTTCCGGCGCTGCCTCGGCCAGTCACCTGGAGCAAGGTCGACACCGGCTTCTACGTCGCCTCGCGTGCCGGGGAGTACGTGGGCTCGGTCGACACCACCGCCGACGGGCACTTCATCGCATTCGACAGCACCAGTGCCCCCATCGCGCGCTACACGACCCTGGCTGACGCCAAGGCGGCTGTGCACGAGTGGAAGCCCGAGCGCACCCGCATCCGCGACCGCCGTCTGTCCGACGCCGTGCGACCCGTCGCCGCATCGGCAGGCCTCGTGGCCGGCGCGACCGCCATGCTCGGTGCCCTGCTCACCGTCCTGCCCGGCTGATCCGCCTGGCGGTCGATCCGGCTTCCGGCTCAGCCCGGGATCCGATTCAGCCCGGGATCCGGCTCAGCCCGGGATCCGATTCAGCTCGGCTCAGAGGGTGAGAACGACCTCGTCGGTCTTCTGCTGAAGGAACGAGCGCAGCTCGGCCAGGGCGGTGACGTCGGCGGCGAGAGTGCGCAGGTCGGCGTCGTCCATGTCGAGGGCACCGCTCCTGCCCTCGAAGGTGACAACCCAGGTGGGCACGCCTTGGCGCACCTCCGGGTGGAGGAAAGTGATCGTGCTGGCGGAGCGCAGGGTGACGACGACGATGCCGGAATTGGGTCCGGCCTCGAAGTTCTTGTCGAGGACCGCGACGCCCAGCGGATCAGCGCTGTGCGACACGATGTACTCGTTGACCCAGCGCTCCACTGTGGTCCGGTCGCGGTATGGCATTCAGGCACCTGTCTTCATGAAAGAGCGCAGACGCGCTCCCCTTGAACGCTAGCCGACGTGGCCGATGTGAAGGCCGTGCGGCGCTCCGACATGCCGCACGCGAACCCTCCTTTCGCATCCCGTAACCGCCACAGCGCTAGAATCACGCACTCACCGGCTCGGTGCGAGCCAGCCGCAGCCAGGTCTCGATCACCGTGTCGGGGTTGAGCGACACCGATTCGATCCCCTGCTCGACCAGCCACTCGGCGAGCTCGGGGTGATCGCTGGGGCCCTGGCCGCAGATCCCGACGTACTTGCCGTGCCGGCGGCACGCCTCGATCGCCATCGACAGCAGCTTCAGCACCGCAGGATCGCGCTCGTCGAACGTGTCCGCCACCAGCGCACTGTCCCGATCGAGGCCGAGCGTGAGCTGGGTCATGTCGTTCGAGCCGATGGAGAATCCGTCGAAGTGCTCGAGGTACTCGTCGGCCAGCAGCGCGTTGCTGGGCACCTCGCACATCATGACGACCTTCAGGCCGTTCTCGCCCCGGCGCAGGCCATTCTCGGCGAGCAGCTCAACCACGGCCTGGCCTTCCGCGACGGTGCGGACGAAGGGCACCATCACCTGCACGTTGGTGAATCCCATCTCGTCGCGCACGTACTTCAGCGCCTCGCACTCCATCTCGAAGCACTCGCGGAAGTCGGGGGAGATGTACCGAGACGCACCGCGGTAGCCGATCATCGGGTTCTCCTCGTGCGGCTCGTAGTGCTCGCCGCCGATGAGGTTCGCGTACTCGTTCGACTTGAAGTCGCTCATCCGCACGATGACCGGCTCCGGGGCGAAGGCCGCGGCGAGCATCGAGACCCCCTCGACGACCCGCTGCACGAAGTAGTCCCGGGGCGAGGGGTAGGCGGCGATACGGGCATCCACCCGTCGGCGAAGGTCCTCTGGCAGGGAGTCGTGCTCGAGCAGGGCGCGCGGGTGGATGCCGATCTGGCGGTTGATGATGAACTCGAGCCGCGCGAGTCCCACCCCGCGGTGCGGCAGGCGCGAGAACGAGAAGGCCTGGTCGGGCGTTCCGACGTTCATCATGATCTTGACCGGCGCCTCGGGCATGCTGTCGAGCGCCGTCTCCTCCTCGGCGAATCGCAGGATGCCTTCGTAGACGACGCCGGTGTCACCCTCCGCGCACGACACGGTGACCGGCTGGCCGTCGGTGAGCACTCGGGTCGCGTCGCCGGTGCCGACGACGGCGGGGATGCCGAGCTCGCGGGCGATGATCGCCGCGTGACAGGTGCGCCCGCCGCGGTTGGTGACGATGGCGGATGCCCGCTTCATGATCGGCTCCCAGTCGGGATCGGTCATGTCGGCGACGAGCACGTCGCCGGTCTGGAACTCGCTCATCTGCGTGGCATCGCGCAGAATCCGCACCGGTCCTGCGCCGATGCGCTGCCCGATCGCGCGCCCCTCGACGGCGACCGCGCCCTTGTCCTGCAGGCGGAAGCGACGCATGACATTGGCCGACGCCCGCGACACGACCGTCTCGGGTCGCGCCTGCAGGATGTACAGCTGGCCGTCGACGCCGTCCTTGCCCCACTCGATGTCCATCGGGCGACCGTAGTGCGCCTCGATGACCAGGGCATGCTTCGCCAGCTCGGTGAGCTCCGCGTCGGTGATCGAGAACAGTACGCGGTCCTCGGCGGGCACATCGACGAAGGCCGTGCTCGACCCGGCCTCCCTGCTGTCGGTGTAGCGCATGGCGATGGCCTTCTCGCCGACGGAGCGCTTGAGGATGGCGGGGCGGCCGGCGCGCAGCGCCGACTTGGAGACATAGAACTCGTCGGGGTTCACGGCGCCCTGCACGACGGCTTCGCCGAGTCCGTACGAGCTGGTGACGAAGACCGCCTGATCAAAGCCCGACTCGGTGTCGACGGTGAACATCACGCCCGACGAGCCGACGTCGGAGCGGACCATGCGCTGCACGCCGGCCGAGAGCGCGACCTCGTCGTGGTCGAATCCCTGGTGCACCCGGTACGCGATCGCCCGGTCGTTGTACAGCGAGGCGTAGACGCTGCGTATAGCGGCGAGGATGTTGTCGATCCCGCCGATGTTGAGGAAGGTCTCCTGCTGACCTGCGAACGAGGCATCCGGAAGGTCTTCGGCCGTCGCCGACGACCGAACAGCCCACGTGACGCCGTCGGGATCGGCATCCGTCGAGACGAGCCGGTCGAAAGCGGCGCGGATGTCGCTCTCGAGATCTGCCGGCAGCGGATGCTCGGTGACCCAACCACGGATCTCGGTGCCGACCAGAGCGAGACGGGTGACGTCGTCGGTGTCGAGTCCGGCGATCGCCTCGCGGATGCGATCGCGCAGACCGTCGTGATCGAGGAAGCGGCGGTAGGCGTCTGCGGTCGTCGCGAAGCCGCCGGGCACCCGCACGCCGAGTTCGGCGAGATTCGAGATCATCTCGCCGAGGGAGGCGTTCTTGCCGCCGACCTGGGGAAGATCGGCCATTCCGATCTGATCGAACCAGAGGATGTTGGTCACGAGGAGCTCTTTCGTCTTGGTCAGCGCCGAAGGCCGAGGGTTTGCAGGATCACTGCGGACATCTCCTCGACGCTCTTCGTCGAGGAGTTGAGGAACGGGATGCCGTTGCGGGCGTACAGCTTCTCTGCCCGGCGCAGTTCGGTGGTGCACTGCGCGAGGCTCGAGTAGCGGGAGTCGGGGCGGCGCTCGTGGCGCACCTGGCTGAGCCGCAGCGGCGTGGTGGTGAGCCCGAAGCAGCGTGCGGCGTAGGGCGCCACGAGCGGCGGGAGGCCGTCGGTGGGGAAGTCGTCGTCGGTGAGCGGGTAATTGGCCACGAGCAGGCCGTACTGCAGGGCGAGGTACATCGTCGTCGGCGTCTTGCCGCATCGACTCGGGGCGACGATGATGACGTCGGCGAGGTCGAGTGCGCGGCTGCTCTGCCCGTCGTCGTGCTCGATCGCGTACTCCACGGCGCGCATGCGGGCGAAGTACTCGGTGGCATCACCCAGGGTGTGGAACTGCCCGAGCTGCTCCGACGGTGGGGTCCCGAGGGCTTCGGCGAGTTCGCTGAGATGACCGCTCAGCAGGTCGATGTGCGTGGCGGGGACCGATGTGAGCACGGTGCGCACTGCGGGGTTCTTGGCGGTGGTGAACACGAGGGGCTCGAGCCCGTTCGCGGCATCCTGCGCGATCTGCTCGGCGACGGTGGTGGCCGCATCGACCGAGTCGACGAACGGCACGGTGTGCTTGACGAACACCATGCCGGGGAAGTTCGCCAGCAGTGCGTTGCCGAGCGTCTCGGCCGTGATGCCCGTGCTGTCGGACACGAAGTACGCGGCGCGCACGCTGCGCGTCGTCGTGTCGGGGATGGTCGTCTCGGCCATGAGACGACACTAAGCGCAGGATCGCAGTAACCTTCGACGGTGCTGGATGGAAAGATACGGTGAAGTTTCGAATTCGGCAAGGACTGGACGCGACCCTGCCCTGCCCCTGTGCGGATCGCTAGAGTGCGGAGATGAGCGAGCACAGAGACGAAGACCTGAACGGACTCGACGACGCGATCAGCGAGCGCCTCCGCGCCGGAACCGGCACCCGCGCCGATGAGATCGCCAAGCTCGAGCACCTGCGCGGCGCCGCGCTCGAGCGCGGAGACCTCAGCCGTGTCGAGCAGCTCGACATGCAGCTGAGCACGCTGCGTTACGGCGAGTAGAAGATGTGGAGGGGCTGACGGGAATCGAACCCGCGCTGTCTGCTTGGGAAGCAGAAGTTCTGCCATTGAACTACAGCCCCGTGCGCCCGGAGGCGCGTGGCAAGCATAACAAACGGTCGGTGGCCGACGGTGCCCCACCCCGCCCGACACCGGCGGCGCCCGGGAAGTAGTACCACGGGATGACACGTGTCACCCAGAGTCACTCTGCGGGCGGACGCGCCGCGGCATCCTCCAGAAATAGCGTCGAAGGCATGATCACAGCAGAGGGCCTCGGCAAGAGGTATGGAGACAAGGTCGCGGTCGACGACGTGTCGTTCACGGTGCGCCCCGGCAGCGTCACGGGCTTCCTGGGGCCGAACGGCGCCGGCAAATCGACCACGATGCGCATGATCGTCGGACTCGACCGTCCGACATCCGGCCGCGTCATGATCAACGGCCAGAGCTACACCGATTTCAGGGCGCCGCTCGCCGAGGTAGGCGTGCTGCTCGACGCCAAGGCCGTGCACACCGGCCGCAGCGCCCGCAACCACCTGCGCGCCATGGCCGCGACGCACGGCATCCCGGCATCCCGTGTCGACGAGGTGATCGAGCTCACCGGGATCGGCTCGGTCGCTCGCAAGCGCGCAGGCGGCTTCTCGCTCGGCATGGGCCAGCGGCTCGGCATCGCCGCAGCCCTGCTCGGCGACCCGCACACCCTCATCCTCGACGAGCCGGTCAACGGCCTCGATCCCGAGGGCGTGCGCTGGGTGCGCCAGTTCGTCCGTCACGCGGCATCCGAGGGGCGCACCGTGCTGCTCTCGAGCCACCTCATGAGCGAGATGGCCCAGACCGCCGATCACGTGATCGTGCTCGGCCGGGGCAGGGTTCTCGCCGACGCCCCGCTGACCGACCTCGTGCGCGCGTGGACCACCGAGCGCGTGCACGTGCGCAGCCCTCGTGCGGCAGAGCTGGCCGACGCGCTCGCCGGCACCGACGTCGAGGTCACCAGCAGCGATCGGTTCACGCTCGACGTGACGGGTCTGCCGGCATCGCGCATCGGCGACATCGCCGCCGACCGCGGCATCGCCGTGCACGAGCTCACCCCCACGAGCGGCTCGCTCGAAGACGCCTACCTCGCCCTCACCGGCGACGCCGTCGAATACCGCACCCGCGAAGTCCCGCAGGACGTCGCCCCTCTCGAGGAGGCCCGCGCATGACCGCCATCCAGGCCCGCGCCACGCACATCCCCACCACCGCATCGCACGTCTCGCTCGGTCGTCAGCTGCGCAGCGAGCTCATCAAGCTGCTCTCGGTGCGCGGCACCTGGTGGTCCGTCGCGATCGTGGCTGTGCTCACCGTCGGCATCGCGGTGCTCTTCGGCGCCAACCTGCCCGAGGGCATGGGCAACCCGATCATGGTGGTCGTCGCACCCGTGCAGTTCACGATGCTCCTCGCCGGCATCCTCGGGGTCATCTCGGTCACCGGCGAGTACTCGACCGGCATGATCCGCTCGACCCTCACCGCCAACCCGCGACGCGGCTCGGTGCTCGCGGCGAAGGCCGCCGTGCTCGCGGCGTTCCTGTTCGCCGTGTCGCTCGTGATCTTCGTCGCCGCCGCGCTGATCGTCACGCCGATCCTCGCCGCCGATGGCGTGACGTTCGACTGGGCGACGCCGGATGCCGTGATCCTGCCCATCCTGTCGGCATCCGCCGCCATGGCGCTGTTCGCGCTGATCGGCGTCGGTCTCGGCTTCCTGCTGCGCTCCGGTGCCGGCGCGATCGCCGCCACGGTCGGCATCATCTTCGTGCTTCCCGTGATCTTCGGCCTGGTCGGCTCGTTCCTGCCCGACCTCACCTGGCTGACCGACGCGGCGAACTACCTGCCGGCATCCGCCGCATCCAGCGCGATCCTTCCCTCCGACGTGAACACGCTGGGCAGCGCCGAGTCGTGGTTGACTCTCGGCGGATGGGCCGCGGTGTCACTCGTCGCCGGGTGGGCGACGCTGCGCGGGCGGGATGCCTGAGGGCGCCGCCACGTAGAGTCGTGAGCGTGTCCTCACCGCGCAGCCGCAGCTCGGACGTCGTCGTCGACGACGGGCTGCGGCTGCCGCGTCCGCCCGGAGTGATCAGAAGGTTCTGGGCCAGGCATCCGCTCTTCGCCGACATCCTCATCGCCCTGATCTGCCTGACGGCCTCGTTCGGCGTCAGCGCGATCCCGGACGAGCCCGGCCAGGTGATGTCGCCTGCCGCGAGCGCCGTGCTGGGCCTCGTGACCATCGCCTCGTGCGTTCTGCTCGTGTGGCGGCGCACCCGCACGACCACGGCCGTCGTGGCAGCGATCATCGTCGACCTCACTCTGCTGATGACCGCGGCCTCGACCGGTTCTCCCATGTTCACGGTCGCGGTCTACACCGTCGCCGTGTACCGCTCGACGCGCCTCGCGTGGGTCTGGCTGGGCGGCGGCTGCGCGGCTGTGACCGCGCTCGCCCTCGCGATGCTGCTCGGCGGCGACCTCACGCTGCAGGACCTCTGGAACGCCATGCTCTCGGTGACGGTGCCGGGTGTGATCGGCGTTCTCATCGGCATGAACATCGGCGGTCGCCGCCGCTACGTCGAGGCGATCATCGACCGGTCGCGGCAGCTGCTCGTCGAGCGGGATCAGCAGGCTCAGCTGGCGGCGGCCGCCGAGCGCGACCGCATCGCGCGCGAGATGCACGACATCGTGTCGCATTCGCTGACCGTCGTCGTGGCGCTGTCGGAGGGCGCGGCCGCCACCGATGACCGCGGCCGCTCTCGCGATGCGTCGCTCGCAGCCGCCCGCACCGCCCGTTCTGCTCTCGCCGAGATGCGCTCGATGCTCGGGGTGCTGCGCGACGGCGACTCGGATGCCTCGCTCGCGCCCCTCGAACCCGCCAGCCCCGCGGCGACCGTGGCGGCCGCCCAGGCGGCCGGATTCCCGGCATCCATCGCCGTTCGAGGCGAGCCCGACCCCGCTCCCGCCGTGCGGTTCGCCGTCGGTCGCATCGTGCAGGAGGGGGTGACGAACGCCATCCGTCACGCGCCGTCCGCCACCGCGATCGACGTGCGTATCGACCACGCCGCGACGCCGCTGATCGTCGAGATCGTCAACGACGGGGCGACCGGAGAGCCGTCCGAGGCGGGATTCGGCCTGCGCGGGCTGGCCGAGCGGGCCGCCCTGCTCGGCGGCCGGGTCGTGTCCGCTCCCGCCGGCGCCGGGCGATGGATGCTGCGAGCCGAACTGCCGCATCGCACCCGCGAGCTGCTCGAAGGAGCCGAGTCGTGACCGGTCCGATCCGCGTTCTGCTCGTCGACGACCAGCCGCTGATCCGGCTCGGCTTCCGGATGGTCCTCGACGCCGAGCCCGACGTCGAGGTGGTCGGCGAGGCGGCCGACGGCGCCGAGGCGATCGCCCGGGTCGCGGCCATCGGCCCCGACGTGGTGCTCATGGACATCCGGATGCCCGGAATCGACGGCATAGCCGCGACGGACGCCATCGTGCGCAGCCACCCCGGCACCAGGGTGCTCGTGCTGACCACGTTCGACCTCGACGAGTACGCCTTCGCGGCGATCCGCGCCGGCGCGAGCGGCTTCCTGCTGAAGGACGCCGAGCGGCACGAGCTCGTCTCGGCCGTGCGCGCCGTGCACCGCGGCGACGGAGTGCTCGCCCCGCGTGTGACGCGGGCGCTGCTCGACAGGGTCTCGGGGCAGGGCGAGGGGGCGCGCACGGCATCCGGACGGGTCGCCGACCCGACCTCGGGGCTCACCGAGCGCGAGCGGGAGGTGTTCCTCGCGATCGCGCAGGGACTCACGAACGGCGAGATCGCCCAGCGGTTCTTCCTCGGCGAGTCGACGGTCAAGACGCACGTGGGGCGCGTGCTCGCCAAGCTCGGCGCGCGCGACCGCATCCATCTGGTGATCCTCGCGTACGAGGCCGGGCTGGTCTGAGGGCGCCGGTCGACGCTCAGCCGCGGGCGTGCAGGATCAGAGAGAACGTCGTCGTCGGGGTGCCGTCGAGCAGCAGGTGACCGCCCAGGCTCTCGGCGAGCTCGGCCGACAGGGCCAGGCCGATGCGCTCGCCGGAGGAGGCGCTGCGCTGCTCGGGGCGGCGGTGGAAGATCTGGTTGCCGCTAGGGCGGGGCCCCTCGTCGGATACCTGCACCGTGACGTACTCGGCACGACGCGTGCCGCTGACGGTGATCTCGCCCCGCCCGTGCCTGAGGGTGAACGAGGCGGGCAGGCTGCCGGAGTTGGTGATGGTCACCGAGCCGTTGAGCGTGTCGCCCGGCTTGAGGTTCGCGAGGTCGAAGATCGCCTTGTCGGCCTTGGAGTTCTGCTGCGAGAGGGTGCCGGTGCTGAACGCGTTCGCGGTGTTGACCGAGTTGGACACGAAGTCGGCACCCGAGCCGACCGCGACGGCGGCGGCGACGAGCAGGCCGGCGAGCGGCACGATGACGAGGCGCTTGCGCGACCGGGTGGGGGCAGCTGCGGTGGTGGTGGTCTCGTTCATGGGTTTCCGTTCTGCGGGGCCGAGGGCCGGGGTGAATGTGCGGGAAAGCTTGTGATACCGAAGCTACGGAGACGGCGATTACACGCACGCCACAGAGCGGCAACAGCTGCGCCAGCGTTCTGCCACGGTCGCCCGGCCGATCAGCGCAGCCGGCAGAGCTCGGTCACCGTGCGGGTCGCCGCGTCCCATCGGCGCACGGCGCGGGCGGTTCCGGCGATCTCGCCGGTGACGAGTTCGAGGGCGCGCTCGAGATCGGCGGTGCGCATGCGACGCGCGAGGGTCACGTGGGGAGTCCAGGCGCCGCCCGCCGTGTGCGCCGCGTCACCCGTCGGACCGGACGCCGGGCCGGCCGCGGCATGCACGTCGCGGTGCAGCGCGAGGAGGTCGAACGAGGGGATGACGCTGCGCGCCAGAACCCGCCGGTCATCGCTCCCGAACAGGAGTGGGCCGCCCAGCCGCACGCCGAATGCCGACCGCCCGGCGAGCGCTCCCGGATCGAATGACACGGGCTCCTCGCGCACGAGAAGAGTGATGTGCGGACGGTTGCTCGGCGCGGTGTGGGCCGCCAGACTCGACAGGCCCGCAGACGCGAGCGCCTGCCATTCGGCTCGCACGGCGGCCTCGGCCTGCTCATCGAGCAGCAGCTCGATCGAGACCACCGACGCACGTGTCATGCGCCGAGGATAGTGCCGAGGTCGGGGCGGCAGCACCGTTACGCTGAACACGTGCTTCTCAGCGACCGCGACATCAGGGCAGAACTCGCATCCGGCCGCATCGGTCTCGCTCCCTACGACGAGCAGATGGTGCAGCCGTCGAGCGTCGACGTGCGCCTCGACCGGTACTTCCGGCTGTTCGACAACCACAAGTACCCGTTCATCGATCCGTCCGAGGATCAGCCCGAGCTGACCCGGCTGATCGAGGTCGCCCCCGACGAGCCCTTCATCCTGCACCCGGGCGAGTTCGCGCTCGGCGCGACGTTCGAGCAGGTCAGCCTGCCCGACGACGTCGCCGCGCGGCTGGAGGGCAAGTCGTCGCTCGGCCGGCTCGGGCTCATCACGCACTCCACGGCCGGGTTCATCGATCCCGGGTTCAGCGGGCACGTCACACTCGAGCTGGCCAACGTCGCGACGCTTCCGATCAAGCTGTGGCCGGGTATGAAGATCGGCCAGTTCTGCTTCTTCCGCCTCACCTCGCCGGCCGAGAACGCCTACGGCTCCGGCCCGTACGGCAACCGCTACCAGGGGCAGCGCGGACCGACGGCATCCCGCTCCTTCCAGAACTTCCACCGCACCGACGTCGGCACGACCGACGCGGGCGCCCTCGGCGGCTGACATGAGCGATCCAGATCCGCACCCGCGGCCAGCGTTTCCCATTCGCCGAATGCCGGGGTCAATCGTGTACGGGTTGCCGGGCTGAAGCGTACGAATGTGACCTCGCAGCAAATGGCTGCGTGACTGAGCCGCACCCGTGATCGGGGCTGTCAACCCCGTCTGCCGGATGCGGTCGGCTGACTACGGTCGGATGTCATGAGCGCGAACGGGCAGTCAGAGCGCGACGCAGAGCGCGCGCATCAGGTCGTCGTCGTCGGCGGGGGCAACGGCGGGCTGTCGGTCGCCGGTCGGCTGCGCCGCGCCGGCGTGACCGACATCGCCGTCGTCGAACCATCGCAGACCCACTACTACAAGCCGCTCTTCTCGCACATCGCCGGCGGCACCGCCCGGGCGAGCGAGGCGGTGCGTCCGCAGGCCGACGTGATGCCCGACGGGGTGGGGTGGATCCCGGATGCCGTGAACGCGGTCGATCCGCAGAACCGGCGGGTGCATCTGGCATCCGGCGACACCCTCCGCTACGACCAGCTGATCCTCAGCCCCGGGATCCGCAACGACTGGGATGCCGTCCCCGGCCTCGACGAGGCGATGAACTCGCCGCACGGCGCCTCGAACTACGACTTCGCCCTGGCCCGGAAGGCCTCGCAGCTGCTGCGCTCGATGCGCTCCGGAACGGTCGTCTTCGTGCAGGCGCCAGGGCCTGCCTCGTGCGCGGGGGCCGCGCAGAAGCCGATGTACCAGGCCTGCGCGTACTGGCGAGCGATGAACGTGCTGCACGACATCCATGTGGTGCTCCTGGTGCCCTCGCCGACGGTCTTCGGCATCCCCGAGATCGACGCCGAGCTGCAGCGCAGCATCGACGAGTACGACATCGACGTGCGCACGGGCACGGTTCTGCACGAGGTCGACCCGGACGAGCGCACGATCGTGTTCGGCTCCGATGGGGGCGAACGGCAGCAGCTGCGCTACGACCTGCTCATGGTCGAACCGCCGCAGAAGGCGCCCGAGTGGATCCGCGCGAGCGGTCTCGCCGACGACGAGGGCTTCGTCGCCGTAGACCCGCGCACGCTGCGCTCGACCACGCATCGCGATATCTGGGCGCTGGGCGATGCCGCCGGCACGGCCAACTCCAAGTCGGGCGGCGCGCTGCGCAAGCAGACGAAGGTGCTCGCCGAGAACCTCCGCGCGGTGGTGGACGGCCGCGACCCGGCGTCCGCCTACGACGGCTACGGCGTCTGCCCCTTCACCGTCTCGCGGTCGACCGCGGTCTTCGCCGAGTTCGACGATCAGCTCCGCCTGATGCCCAGCCTCTGGCGCAGCTCTTACCGGGAGAGCCGGATGAACTGGATCATCGATCGGCAGGTCTTCCCGCAGGTGTACTGGCACATGATCCTGCAGGGGCGCGCCTGAGGCGGGTCAGGTCTCGGCGCCCGCCCGCCGCGGCGCCCGGCCGCGCGGCTGCGATGGGCGCGGGCCGGGGTCGGCGAGCGCAGGGATGCCGAGACGCTGGGCCACGCCCGCTTCCAGCGTGATCTCCTCGTCGAAGTGCCGGATGCCGAGCGCGGGGCCGCCGTCGAGCCGGTAGGCGACCGCGTCGTGCTGGACCTCGACCCGAAGGGTGTGGCCGCGCACGAGCATCCCGAACGAGAAGGCGGTCATGGGCGCCGCCAACCGCGGTGCGAACCGCAGGATCCCGCCGTCGTCGCGCATGCCGCCGAAGCCGCACACCAGCGCATTCCACACCCCGGCGTGCGCGGCCACGTGCAGACCCTCGTCGACGTCCTCCTGCAGATCGTCGAGGTCGATGGTCGCGGCTTCGGCGAGGTAGTCCATCGCGAGCTCGAGCTGACCCACGCGAGCGGCGACGGTGGCCTGCACCGGCGCCGACAGCGACGAGTCGCGCACGGTCAGCCCGTCGTAGTACGCGAACGCGCGGGCCGTCTCGTCCGGCGTGAACGCGTCGGGGGCCGCCTGAAGCGCGAGCACGAGGTCGGCCTGCTTCACGACCTGCTTGCGGTACAGGTCGAAGTAGGGGAAGTGCTTCTGCAGCGGGTACTGGTCGTCGCGGGTGTCCTCGAAGTCCCACCGCTCCTTCTCGTTGAATCCGGCGGACTGCTCCGGGATGCCCCGTGCGGCGTCGTACGGGAAGGCCATCGCGTCGGCGGTGGTCGTCCATCGCGCGATCTCCTCCGACGAGACGTCGAGAGCGGATGCCTGATCGCGGTGCCGCCTGCAGGCATCCGCCGCGGACCGCAGGTTGCGCTGCGCCATGAGGTTGGTGAAGAAGTTGTCGTCGACCATGGCCGAGTACTCGTCGGGTCCGGTCACGCCGTCGATGTGGAATGCGCCCTCGTCGTCCCAGCGCCCGAGGGTGCACCACAGCCTCGCGGTCTCGACGAGGATCTCCACGCCCTTCTCGCGCTCGAAGTCGACATCGCCTGTCGCCTGCACGTAGCGCACGACGGCCGCCGCGATGTCGGCGTTGATGTGGAACGCGACGGTGCCTGCCGGCCAGTATCCCGAGCACTCCCGGCCGTCGATCGTTCGCCACGGGAACGCGGCGCCCTCCAGGTGCAGCTGGTCGGCCCGGGCACGCGCGTGGTCGAGCGTGGAGTGCCGCCACGCCAGCGCGTCTCTCGCCGCGGACGGCGCGGTGTAGGTGAGCACCGGCAGCACGAACGTCTCGGCATCCCAGAAGGTATGGCCCTCGTATCCGACGCCGGTGAGTCCCTTACCCGGGATCGATCGCACCTCGGCGCGTGCGGCGGACTGCAGCACCTGGAACAGCGAGAACCGAGCGCTCTGCTGCAGCCGCTCGTCGCCGTCGACCGTGACATCGACTCGGGTCCAGAACTCGTCGAGATACTGACGCTGCTCGTCGACGAGCCCGTCCCAGCCGATCTCCATAGCCGTCTCGACCGCCGCCTCGACACGATCCTGCAGCGCGACATCGTCGAGATCGGCAGACCACTCGTGGCCCACGCATTTCACCAGTGCGATGCTCTCCCCCGGGTCGAGCCTCGCGCGCACGGCGGTGCGCGCGAGGTCTGCCGAGACGTCCGTCCGCGGCTCGGGTGAGGCCCCCCGCGATGAGGTGCGGACGCGGTGATCGGCCGCGACGGCGACCGCGATCCGGCTGCGCCTGGTGCGCTGCACGAGGGTGGCCCGACCACCGGCGCCGTGGTGGGCCACCGGCTCGAAGGGGTCGCGCAGGGCATCCATCACCCTCGGATCGGAGTGCACCTCGGGCAGCGGCTCGTCGGCGACGATCTCCGAGAGCAGCGTCACGTCGACGGCAGCGTCTGCTGCCGTGACCTCGTACCTCACCGCGGCGATCGAGCGGTGGGTGAACGACACCATGCGCTGCGACGCGATGATCACCGTGCGGCCCGCGGGCGACGTCCAGGTGGCCGTGCGGTGCAGGATGCCGGTGCGCACGTCGAGCAGCTGGCGATGCTCGGCGAGCTCCCCGGTGCGGATGTCGAACGGCTCATCGTCGACGATCAGTCGGATGACCTTGCCGTCGGGCACGTGCATGACGGTCTGGCCGTGCTCGGGGTATCCGTAGCCGTCTTCGGCGTAGGGCATCGGATGCTCTTCGAAGACGCCGTTGAGGTAGCTGCCCGCCGCCGCGCTGGGGTCGCCCTCGTCGAGGGTGCCGCGCCATCCGATGTGCCCGTTCGACAGCGAGAAGACCGACTCGCGGTGCGCCTGTCCGCGCTCCTCCCAGCCGGTGTTGCGCCGGCATGACCAGCCGACGCCCCACGGGTGGACGTCGAACCGGTGCTGTGCCGCGCCGCCTTCGGAGCTCACGCTCCGACATCCTTCGGGAAGCGCACGCACAGCAGCAGCACCAGGCCGATCAGCAGCACGACGGCGATGCCGAGCACGCCGTAGACGATGCCGCCGAACCAGGCGAGGAAGAGCGACCAGGCCAGTGGCGACAGGAACGAAGCGACCCGACCGGTGGTTGCGTACAGCCCGAAGATCGTGCCCTGCTGGCTGGGGGGAGTGAGGCGCGTGAGCAGGCTGCGGCTGGATGCCTGGGTCGGGCCGACGAAGGCGCACAGCAGCAGCCCGCAGATCCAGAACACGATGGTGCCGACGTCGCGCAGCGCGTAGACCACGAAAGCCATCACGACCAGCCCCGAGAGGGCGAAGATGATGAGGCGGCGCGGGCCGATGGCGTCGTCGATGCGCCCGGCGAGCAGGGTCGAGATACCGGCGACGAGGTTGGCGGCGAGCCCGAAGATGATCACCTCGAGGAACGAGAAGCCGAAGCCCTGTGCGGCGAGCACGGCGCCGAAGGCGAAGACGCCGGCGAGACCGTCGCGGTAGACGGCGGCGGCGAGCATGAACCAGAACGTCGGCCGGTTCGTGCGGAACAGCTCGGCGATGCTGCGGCCGAGCACGACGTACGAGCGGAAGAACCCGACCTTCTTCGTGCTGTCGTACGACGGCGATTCGGGCACGTTGCGGAACATCGGGATCGAGAACATGATCGTCCACACGGCGCAGATGACGGCGACGAGCTTGAAGGCGAGCGGCTCGCTCTGCCCGACCAGGAACAGCACCGGGATGCACACGATCAGCGCGACGACGCCGCCGATGTATCCGAGACCCCAGCCCAGGCCCGACACCCGGCCGACGTTCTTCGGCGTCGACACCTCCGACAGCATCGCGTAGTAGCTGACGTTGCCGATCTCGCCGACGACGGCGGCGAGGGCGACGGCGAACGCACCGAACCAGAAGAACTTCGGGTCGGCTTCGACGAAGAACAGCGAGAACTGCACCAGCGCGATCGCGATCGTCGCGCCGATCACCCACTTCTTCTTGCTTCCTCGTGCGTCGGCCTGCTGGCCGAGCACCGGCGCGAGCAGCAGGATCAGGATGCCCGCGGCGAAGTTCGCCCACCCCCACCACTCCGACAGATCGGTGAGCCCCTGGCAGTAGGCCGATCCGGCGTTCGCCGACTCGTTGCAGTTCATGTACGAGCCGTCGGTGAGCAGGCCGGATTCGCGCACCGACGGATCGAGGAACATCCGCGACGTGAGGTACAGCGCGACCCAGACGAAGGTGAGGATGACCGTGTTGAACGGCTGCATCGCCCAGTCCCACATCGCCCACGACACGACCTGCTTGCGGGTGGCGGGTGCGGTGGCGCTCTCGTGCTCCCGGCCGAAGGCCGCGACGGCTCCCGTCCGTGCGGTGGGCGGGGGTGCGTCGGTGTCACGACCGGTCATGCGCGCCACGCTACCGGATGCATGTGCCTCGCTCGCCTCGCCCGGACGAGTCGGCTGGTGACGTAGTCGCGGTGCAGCGGTCGAACCTCACCGGATCGGCTTAGCGACATCGGCGGATGCGAGGTCGTTCCGTCTTCGTGACCTGGCGGGCTGCCGTCTGCGGCGATCGGGGGTTCGAATGTCGGTGGTCACGCGGATACTCGAGTTATGGACGGACTTGCGGCAGCGTCGACGGAGGACATGGCGAATCTCGACGCCGTGGTGTCGTCGCTGCAGGCGGTCGAGAAGACCCTGCAGGGCGTGATGGCCGCCCGCGACGGGCTGCTCGCGCTGGCCAACCGGCTGGCGATGTCGATCGCCGAGAACGGCGGCGGGCTCGAGGAGTCGGATCTCACCCTGCGGGCGGTCGCCGCCGAACTCGCGACGGCGCTGCGCGTGAGCGACCGCACCGTGCAGCGGCGCATGGTCGCGGCTGAGGTGCTGGTCGAGCGGTTTCCGCAGGTCTGGCAGGCGCAGGGCGCCGGGCTGATCACGGCAGGGCACGCGCGCGTGATCGTCGACGCCGGCTCCCACATCGACGATGACGACGCGCGCGCCGCGTACGCCGCCCGCGTACTGGAGTTCGCGCAGGACGAGTCGCCGAACCGGGTGCGGGTGATCGCCGAGCGGATCGCTCAGCAGCACCAGTCGCGCACGCTCGACGAGCGACATGAGGATGCGCGGACGCATCGCGGCGTGTGGGTTACGGATGGCCCGGATGCCATGTCCGAGCTGCATGTGTACGGTCCGTCGGTGCTGATCCACGGCGCGCATGACCGGCTGACCGAGATGGCGAAGGCGATCGCCGGCAACGGGCAAGAGGATGCGAACTCGGATGCCGACCCACGGACGATCGCGCAGCGACGCTTTGACCTCGCGGCGGATCTGCTGCTCTCCGGTGCTCCGGCCGGTCATGACACGGCCGACGGGCTGCTCGGCGCGATCACCGCGCACGTGTCGCTGACCGTACCCGCGACGACGCTGATGGGCGCGGACGGCCCTGCCGCTGAACTGGCGGGCCGCGCCCCGGTCGATCTTGCGACCGCCCGGGCGCTGGCCGGCGCATCGACGGGGTGGGATCGCGTGCTTACCCATCCGGTGTACGGAGGGGTGCTGTCCGTCGACAGGTACCGGCCTCCGGAATCCCTGCGCCGCCGGCTGCGGGCACGCGATCAGCGCTGCCGATTCCCCGGATGCGGAATGCCGGCACGCGGCAGCGACCTGGATCACACCCGTGACGCGGCGTTCGGAGGTGAGACCAGCGAGGAGAACCTCGCAGCGCTCTGCCGACGCCACCACGTGCTGAAGCATCAGACCCCCTGGCACGTCCAGCAGCTCGGCGACGGGCTTCTGGAGTGGACGAGTCCCACCGGGCGCACCTATGTCGACCGTCCGCCGCCTCCGAACACCGTCACCTTCACCGAGCCGCCGTTCTGAGGGCGTTCCTCGGACAGCGCCGAGTGACCCATCGGCGGGCCGGGCCTGTCAGTCTTTCGGATGATCTTTCACGGTTCGCGCGCATCATGACGCGGTTCTGCGGGGCCTGCATAGAAACGCTGACCTAGCGTGAGAAGCATGTTCCGCACTCCCGCCCGCCTGTACCGCGCGCTCGCGATCGCCGAGGCGATCACCTGGACCCTGCTCATCAGCGCCCTCATCCTCCGTGCCGTCGGGCAGCCGGCCGTGCTGGTCACCATCGGCGGAGGCATCCACGGCTTCGTCTTCCTCGCCTACGGTGCCACGGCCGTGCTGCTCGCCTTCAACCAGCGCTGGCACCCCGGGATCGCAGCCACGGCGATCGTCAGCGCCATCGTGCCGTACGCCACCATCCCGGCCGAGATCTGGCTGCACCGCAACGGTCGCCTCGAGGGCGAGTGGCGGCTCACCGAGACCGACGATCCTCGCGACCGCACCTGGTACGACCGCACCATGCGCTGGTTCCTGCACCGGCCGTGGGTGCTCGCGCTGCTGATCCTCGCCGCGGTGGCAGCGATCTTCGCCGTGCTGCTGCTGATCGGGCCTCCTGGGGGTCGCTGAGCCCTGAGCTCCGCTTGCACGACGACCAGCGCAGGTCAAGAGGTGTGCAAGACCCTAGCCAGCGGCCGTCTCGTGTGACAGGGTCGGCACATGCTCGGCCGCATTCCGATGGTGAGGGAGTCCGCATGACCGCCGAACCCGCCCCGTACACCGCGTCGATCCCGATCCTGACGCAGCAGCCGTTCCCCGACACCCCGGGCAGCCCCGCACCCGAGTGGTTCAAGACGGCGGTCTTCTACGAGGTGCTCGTCCGCTCGTTCAAAGACGGCGACGGCGACGGCATCGGCGACTTCCGCGGCCTCATCGACAAGCTCGACTACCTGCAGTGGCTGGGCGTGGACTGCTTGTGGATCCCGCCGTTCTTCCCCTCGCCTCTGCGCGACGGCGGCTACGACGTCGCCGACTACACCGGCGTGCAGTCCGACCTGGGCACCACCGACGACTTCCAGGAGTTCCTCGACGCCGCGCACGACCGCGACATCAAGGTGATCATCGACTTCGTCATGAATCACACCAGCGACGAGCATCCGTGGTTCCAGGCCAGCCGCAGCGATCCCGAAGGACCGTACGGCGACTTCTACGTGTGGAGCGACACCGACGAGCTGTACGAGGACGCCCGCATCATCTTCGTCGACACCGAGCCGAGCAACTGGACGTGGGACCCGGTGCGCAAGCAGTACTTCTGGCACCGCTTCTTCTCGCACCAGCCCGACCTCAACTTCGACAACCCGAAGGTGCACGAGGCGATGCTCGACGCCATGCGGTTCTGGCTCGACATGGGGCTGGACGGGTTCCGGCTCGACGCCGTGCCGTACCTCTACGAGCGCCCCGGCACCAACGGCGAGAACCTGCCCGAGACGCACGAGTTCCTGAAGAAGGTGCGGCGCTTCGTCGACGAGAACTATCCGGGGCGGGTGCTGCTCGCCGAGGCGAACCAGTGGCCGGCCGACGTGGTCGACTACTTCGGCGACCCCGAGGTCGGCGGCGACGAGTGTCACATGTGCTTCCATTTCCCGGTGATGCCGCGCATCTTCATGGCGGTGCGGCGGGAATCGCGCTACCCCATCAGCGAGATCCTCGCCGACACGCCCTCGATCCCGGCCGGATGCCAGTGGGGCATCTTCCTGCGCAACCACGACGAGCTCACCCTCGAGATGGTGACCGACGAAGACCGCGACTACATGTGGAACGAGTACGCGCAGGATCCGCGGATGAAGGCGAACATCGGCATCCGCCGTCGCCTCGCACCACTGCTCGAGAACGACATCGACCGCATCGAGCTGTTCACCGCGCTGCTGCTGTCGCTGCCCGGGTCGCCGGTGCTGTACTACGGCGACGAGATCGGCATGGGAGACAACATCTGGCTCGGTGACCGCGACGGCGTGCGCACCCCGATGCAGTGGACCTCCGACCGCAACGCCGGCTTCTCGAGCGCGAACCCGGGCAAGCTCAGCAAGCCGGTCGTGCAGGACCCCGTCTACGGGTACCTCGCCGTGAACGTCGAGGCGCAGCAGGAGGACCGCTCCTCGCTGCTGCACTGGACTCGGCAGATGATTCAGGCGCGCAAGCGGCATCCGGCGTTCGGTCTGGGCGGGTTCAACGATCTCGGCGGCTCGAACCCGTCGGTGCTGTCGTACACCCGCGAGCACACGAACGACGACGGCACGTCGGACGTCATCCTGTGCGTGAACAACCTGTCGCAGTTCCCTCAGCCGGTCGAGCTGGATCTGCGGCGCTTCGAGGGGATGATCCCCGTCGAACTGGTCGGCGGGGTGCCGTTCCCCCGCATCGGCGAGTGGCCGTACCTGCTCACGCTGGCCGGCCACGGGTTCTACTGGTTCCAGCTGCACGCACCGGCGGAGGATTCGGAGGAGGTGGGGTTGCTGTGACCTCGATCGATCATGCGCTTCTGGAGGGCTACCTCGTGCGCACGCGGTGGTTCGGCGGCAAGGGCCGCCCGTTCCGCGTCACCGGGGTGCGCGAACTGGCCGAGCTGCCAGGAGACGGGCACGGCCCGGATGTCGGTGTCTACCTCGTCACCGTCGAATACCAGGATGCCGAGGACGGGACGGAGCTGTACCAGGTGCCGCTGGCGCGCTACGAGGAGATCGAGGACCGGCACGGCCACGCCTATGTCGGCTCCGTGCAGGTCGACGGTCATGAGCGGCATCTGTACGACGCGGTGCACGACCGCGACGCGATGGCGCTGTGGCTGCGCGGCTTCATCGCCGCCGAGGCGAGCGGACAGGCGGATGTCGGCGGGCTGCGCTTCCGCCGCGTGTCGGCCGGTCTGGCGCTCGACCCCGACCTGCGCTCCTCGCCCCTGACCGGTGAGCAGTCGAACTCGTCGCTGCGGTTCGACGACACCGCGATCATGAAGCTGTTCCGCAAGGTCAGCCCGGGTGTGAACCCGGACATCGAGATCCACGACGTGCTCACCGGTGCGGGCTCGGAGCACATCGCCGAGCTGTACGGCTGGATCGAGACCGACATCGACGGCGAAGTGCTGCAGCTGGCGATGCTGCAGGAGTTCCTGAGCACGGCCGCCGACGGCTTCGAGCTGGCCACCGGCAGCGTGCGCGCGGCGCTGGTCGACCCCGAGCTGACGGTGATCGAATCGGGCGGTGACTTCGGCGGTGAGGCCGCCCGGCTCGGCGAGGCGCTCGCCGAGGTGCACGCGGCGCTGCGCGAGAGGTTCCCGTCGGAGCGCCGCGGGCAGGAGGCGACGACCCGACTGGCCCGCGCGATGGCCGAACGGCTCGACAGTGCCCTGCCCGTCGTGCCCGAGATCGGGCCGTACGCCGCGAGACTGCGTGCGCTGTACGACGCCGTCGCGCAGCTGGACGGACTGCAGGTGCAGCGCGTGCACGGCGACCTGCACCTCGGCCAGACGCTGCGCACCGCGCACGGCTGGCGGATCGTCGACTTCGAGGGCGAGCCGGGCCGACCGTTCGCCGAGCGCACCATGCTCGACTCGCCGTGGCGCGACGTCGCGGGCATGCTCCGCTCGTTCAGCTACGCCCCGGGCGTCGTGGAGATGTCTCTGGTGGGTCGCCCGGGCGAAGACGAGCAGCAGGAACTGCGCGGTGAACGCGCCAAGGAGTGGTCGGCGATCGCGCGCGAGCACTTCCTGCACGCGTACACCGCAGCCCTCGAACCGGCGGGTGCTGGTTCGGGAGCGGATGCCCCGGCCGAGCTGAGCCCGCCGTTGCGGACCCTGGTCGACGCCTACGAGGCCGACAAGGCGGTGTACGAGGCGATCTACGAGAAGCGCAACCGCCCGTCGTGGGTGGCGATCCCGCTGGTCGCACTGGAGCGCATCGCCGCGGGATGAGCGCGGCCCACTGAGCCGGACCGAGCAGGCCTCGACGGCTCAGTGGGTGGTGGCGACGCCGATCCGATCGTGCGTGATCACGGCTGCGACGCGTGCGCCGGCCCCCGCGGCGACGATCAGCTGCTGCGGGCCGGGGGCTGCGACGTCGCCCGCCGCGTACAGCCCGGGAATGCTCGTGCGCCCGGACCGGTCGGTCATCAGGTGCCCGGCACCGTCGCGCTCCGGGGCCAGCCCGCCGAGGAACGACAGATCCGCGTCCCACTCGGGGCGCACGAATCCGCCGTCGATCGCGTGCTCGCCGCCGTCTGCGGTGCGCACCGCCTGGATGCGCCCACGATCTCCCACGAGCTCGACGATGGCAGAGCGCACCACGCTCACGCCGGCGGTGGCGAGCTCCGCCTCCTCGGCGGTGGCGACCGCATCCGAGCCGTTCGTGAACACCGTCAGCCGCGGCGTCCAGTGCGCGATCAGCCGGGCGCGGTCTGCGAGGTCGCTCGACTCGCCGATCAGGGCGAGGCTGCGCCCGCGCAGCTCCCACGCATCGCACGCTGCGCAGCTGAACAGGCTCATGCCGTAGAAGCCGCGCAGGTTCGGCACGTCGGGCAGCGTCTCTCTGAGCCCGGTGGCGAGCAGCACCGAGCGCGCGTTCACCTGCTCCGAGGGCTCGCGGCGGCCGATGCCGGCCGTGTACCCGGCATCCGTCCGCGTCAGTGATCCCACCCGCACCCGCGAGCGGATCTCGACGTCGGGGTACGCAGCGAGCTCTTCACGGGCGATGCGGCGCAGCTCGAACGGCGGCACCCCGTCGCGGGTGAGGAAGCCGTGCGAGTTGAGCGTCGCCGCGTTGCGCGGCCGGTCGGCATCGACGATCAGCACGCGCGCGAGCGAGCGGCCGAGGTTCAGCGCGGCCGAGAGGCCCGCGGGGCCGCCGCCGACGATGAGCACGTCGTAGTCAGTCATGCGCGTTCGCTCCGGCCGGCACCGCCGCCACCACCGGGTGGTCGACGTCGTAGGCGCCGACCTTCGACGCGCCGCCCGGCGAGCCGATCTCGTCGAAGAACTCGACGTTGGCCTTGTAGTAGTCGGCCCACTCCTCGGGCAGGTCGTCTTCGTAGTAGATCGCCTCGACCGGGCACACCGGCTCGCATGCCCCGCAGTCGACGCACTCGTCGGGGTGGATGTACAGCGAGCGCTCGCCCTCGTAGATGCAGTCCACGGGGCACTCGTCGATGCAGGCGCGGTCCTTCACGTCTACGCACGGCAGTGCGATCACGTAGGTCATCGGGTCAACACCCCCGGCCGCGAGATCTCGACCTGCTCGTCGCGCGCGACGACCTTGACCCGCTCGCGGACGTGCTCGTGGCTCTCGCCGAGTGCGCGCTCGTGGGCATCCAGAGCCAGCCAGCCGTCCCACGTCGTGTAGGCCGTCTCGCGCTCGTCGAGCAGATCGAGCACGTCGGCGTCGACGACCGGGTCGGCGAGCACGCCGGCCTGCGCATCGGCGACGAGGTGCCCGACGGTCTCGAGCGCGTCGGACTTCGTGTGGCCGATCAGGCCGACCGGTCCGCGCTTGATCCAACCGGTCGCGTACAGACCCGTCTCGTACACCCCGCTCTCGCCGAGCACGCGACCCTCCTCGTTCGGGACCACGCCGCGGCGCTCGTCGAAGCCGGCTCCCGCGACGCGGGTGCCGTAGTACCCGATCGCGCGGTAGACGGCCTGCACGTCGTATTCGCGCACCTCTCCGGTCGGCACGGGTGCGCCGGACGCGTCCGGCGCGGTGCGGGCGAAGCGGATGCCCTCGACACGCTCCGCGCCGGTGATCTCGACCGGCGCGTGCCAGAAGTGCAGGTGCAGACGGCGCGATGCCCCGGTGGACGGCCGGTCGCGCCACGAGTTCAGGGTGCGGAGCATGATCTTGAGCTGATTGTTCGCTGCGGCAGCCGGGTCGACGCCCTCGAAGTCCGCGTCGTCGAGCACGATGTCGACGTCGCGCACATCGCCCAGCTCACGCAGCTCGATGGGGGTGAACTTGATGTCGGCCGGCCCGCGACGCCCGAACACGTGCACATCGGTCACGGCCGACGACTCGAGCCCGGCGAGCACGTTGTCGGGCACCTCGGTGGTGCGCAGGTCGACCGCGTGTTTGGCGAGCACGCGCGCGACGTCGAGCGCGACGTTGCCGTTGCCGATCACCGCGACCGACGACGCCTCGAGCGGCCAGGTGCGCGGCACGTCGGGATGCCCGTCGTACCAGGCCACGAAGTCGGCCGCTCCGTAGGAGCCGGGCAGGTCGACGCCGGGGATGTCGAGAGTCGCATCGCGCAGCGCGCCGGTGGCGAGGATCACCGCGTGGTAGCGCTCGCGCAGCTCGGCGAGCGCGATGTCACGACCCACCTCGACGTTGCCGATGAACCGGATGGTGCGCCGTGCCGCGCCGGCCTCGGGCAACGCATCGAGCATCTCGTGCAGCGAGGTGACGATGCCCTTGATGCGGGGGTGGTCCGGCGCGACCCCGTAGCGGATCAGGCCGTAGGGAGCCGGCAGCGACTCGAACAGATCGATCTCGACCGCGCCGATCGACTCATGGGCCTTCACGGCCTGGGCGAGCAGGTTGCCCGCATAGATGCCGGCGGGGCCTGCGCCGACGATCGCGACGCGCAGCGTGGAGAGGGTCATGACAGGGAGACCTTTCGAGACGGGGAGGGGGAGGAGTGGACGTCGATGGCCCGGATGAGTCCGGTGTCGACCGCGAGGCCGGCATCGAGCGCGGCGGCCAGGCGCGAGCGCGGCCGCCGGCGTGCAGGCGGGGAGGCGGGGGGCGCCGCTGCGTCGCCGGCATCCGCCGACGCCGGCTCGAGCGACGAGGCGTACGGACTGAGCCGCACCACCTCGCCGATCACGACGACGGCGGGCGAGCGCACCTGGCGTGCCGCGGCCAGATGCGCGATCGTGCCGAGCGTGCCGATCGTCACGCGCTCGCCGGTGCCGTAGCCGTCCTCGATGATCGCGACGGGGCAGTCGACGCCGCGGGCGCCGGCGGCCAGCACGTGCGCCGAATGCGCCAGCGTGCTGACGCCCATCAGCAGCACGAGGGTGTGATCGGCGCCCGAGGTGCTCAGCGGCCCGCCCGGCTCGATCTGGTCGTGCGCGCTCACGACGCTGAACGACGCGGCGACGCCGCGGTGGGTGAGCGGGATGCCCGCCACTGCGGGCACCGAGACGGCGCTGGTCACCCCGGGCACGACCTCGACGCGCACGCCCGCGGCCTCGCAGAACAGCTGCTCCTCGCGGCCGCGACCGAACACGAACGGGTCGCCGCCCTTCAGCCGCACGACCTCGCGGCCCGCCTGCGCGAGCTCGACGAGCAGCTCGTTGATGGCGTCCTGCGGCACGCGGTGGTGACCGGGCAGCTTGCCGACGTCGATGACCTCGGCGGCGATCACCGCTCCCTCGGCCTCGAGCTGCGCGAGCACGCTGCGCGCGCCGAGCCGGTCGGCGACGATCACGTCGGCCCGCTCGAGCGCGCGGAGCCCGCGCAGGGTGAGCAGTCCCGCATCGCCGGGGCCGGCGCCGACGAGGGTCACCGTTCCGGCAGGGGTCGCTGTCGTGGTCATCGGGTGCCTCCTAGCAGCAGTCCGCGGTTGCGCAGCATGCGTCGCTCCACCGGGCCGAACAGCACCAGCTCGATGACGATGCCGATCGCGAGGATGAGCAGGATGGTGGCGAGCACTCCGGCGAGATCCGCCAGCTCGCGCGACTGGTTGAGCATGGTGCCGAGGCCGAAGCCGATCGACCCGCCGCTCGTGATGATCTCGGCGGCCATGAGCGAGCGCCACGAGAAGGCCCAGCCCTGCTTCAGGCCGGCGAAGTAGCCGGGCAGCGCGGCGGGCAGCGTCACCGCGGTGGCCAGCTGCCACCGGCTCGCCCCGAGCACGGTGCCCACCCGGCGCAGCTGCGGCGGCACCTGGTCGATGCCCGAGAGCAGTCCGTTCACGATCGAGGGGATCGCGCCCATCAGGATCACGAAGTAGGCGGTGGCATCGCTCAGCGCGAACCAGATGATCGCAGCGGGCACCCACGCGACCGAGGGCAGCACGGTGAGGCCCGAGATCAGGGGCCCTGCGGCTCGGCGCAGCAGCTTCCATTCGGCGAGCAGCATCCCGAGCGCGGTGCCGACCACGATCGCGATGAGGAAGCCGATGACTCCGCGCTCGAGGCTCGTGACGACGGCCTCCTGCAGGCGTCCCGACTCCCACGCCTCGCCGAACGCTCCGGCGACCGCCGCGGGACTCGGCGCCTTGTCGGGGCGCGGGTTCGCGATGACGATGTACAGCTGCCAGACCCCGATCAGCACGAGCAGCAGCGCGATGGGCGGCACGATCTTGCCCAGCAGGTCGCGCACGAACGGCGGGCGCTCGGTCGCATCCGACTGCAGGCGGTCGAGTCCGGCGGAGAGCGTGTCGAGATCCTCGCCGGCCGAGACGGGGCTGTGCGGGACGAGGGCTGCGGTCGGTTCACTGGGCATTGCGGG
Source organism: Microbacterium sp. OR21 (assembly GCF_047306785.1). Lineage (NCBI taxonomy): Bacteria > Bacillati > Actinomycetota > Actinomycetes > Micrococcales > Microbacteriaceae > Microbacterium > Microbacterium sp. OR21. The sequence goes on from NZ_JAZEXJ010000001.1 coordinate 299,270, forward strand.
CGATCTCCTTGCGCAGCTCGGCGGTGATCTCGGCGGCGAGGGCCGCGACCTCGGGCGACTCGATGCGCCTGCCCGCGGTGGTCTTGATGCGCCACTGGCCGGCGATGCGGCCGGGGCGGCTGGAGAGCAGGATCACGCGCTGACCGAGCCGTGCGGCCTCACGCACGTTGTGGGTGACGAAGACGATGGTGCGGCCGGTGGCGCGCCACACCCGCTCGAGCTCTTCGTGCAGCAGGTCGCGGGTGATCGCGTCGAGTGCGGCGAACGGCTCGTCCATGAGCAGCACCGAGCGGTTCTGCGCGAGGGCCCGGGCGAGCGCCACGCGCTGGCGCATCCCGCCCGACAGCTCGTGCGGGCGCTTGTCGGCCGCCTCGGCCAGATTGACGGTGCGAAGCAGCCGCTCGGCCTCGGCATGGCGCTCGGCACGAGGCATCCCGCGCAGCCGCAGCGCCAGCTCGATGTTTTTGCGGGCGGTGAGCCACGGCATCAGCGCGGACTCCTGGAACATCACCGCCGCGCCGGACGCGGGGGTCGTGAGCTGGCCCGAGGTGAGCGGCTCGAGCCCGGCGATGAGGTTCAGCAGGGTCGACTTGCCGCAGCCGGATGCTCCGAGCAGGCATACGAACTCTCCGGGTGCGATGTCGAGCGACACATCGTCGAGAACCACCGGCCCCGAGCCGTAGCGCTTGGTGACGTGCGAGATGCGCACGGCGGGTTCGACGACGGGCGCCGCCGGCGCCAGCGGCGCGACACCGTCGAAGCTGGGGGAGAGGGGCACTGTCGTCGTCAGCGGGCGGGCCAGCGTGTCGTCGCGGGTCATCGGTCGGCACCGAGCCCGGCGGCCGAGACGGTCTCGGCGCCCGACTTCTCGAGCAGTGCGTTCAGCGCCCGCAGATCGAAGAGCCCGTCGATCGAGCCCTTCTTCTGCGTGCCCGCGGCGAGGCCGTGGTCCAGCAGGGTCTCGAACGTGGCGGCTGCCGGATCGACGGTGAACGTCACGTTCTCGAGCGCGCGGGCGAGAACCGCGTCGTCGAGGCGCTTGCCGGTGGTTTCGTCGAGCGCCGCGTTGATCACCGACGGCGCCTCGTCGGCGTTCTCGTCGAGCCACTTCACGGTGGCGATGTGGCCCTTCAGCAGCTCGTCGACGATCTCCGGATGCTGGTCGGCGAACTCGGCGCGCACCAGCAGCACGGTGGTGGGGAAGTCGCCGTCCGGCCACAGGTCGGCCTCATCGATCAGCACGTGAGCGCCGGCCTCGACGACCAGCCGCGAGACCCACGGCTCGGGGAGCCACGCGCCGTCGACCTCGCCGTCCTGGAACAGCGTCAGCGTCTGGGCGTTCTCGGTGGGGGTGACGTTCACGTCGCCGTCGCCCGCGACCGAGGTCTCGTAGCCCCCGTCGGCGAGCCAGCTGCGCAGCGCCACATCCTGCGTGTTGCCGAGCTGGGGGGTCGCGATCGTGGTGCCGGCGAGCTCGTCGGGGGCGTCGATGCCGTCGCGGACGACGAGTGCCGCCCCGCCCGAGGTGGCTCCGGCGATGATGCGCGCCGAGGCGCCGCCGGATTGGATGAAGGTGTTGATGGCGGGGTTCGGACCGATGTAGGTCGCGTCGATCGCCCCGGCCGAGAGCGCTTCGATCGCGGCGGGGCCGGCGTTGAACACCTCGGTCTGCAGCGCGACGTCGCCAAGGGCATCCTGGAACAGCCCCTCCGACAGCCCGACGAGAGCCGGCGCGTGGGTGACGTTGGCGAAGTAGCCGAGGCGCACCTCGGTCACCGGCTCGGTCGCGGCACCGGATGCCGGGGCGCAGCCCGTGAGCGCCAGAGCGGAGAGCCCCATGGCGAGGGCTCCCAGTGCGGTGAATGTCCTGTTCCTGCGGGTGAAGTTCACGGTTTCGCCTCCTTAGGCTCGTGCTGCGGTTGGGTGTTTCGCGGTCGGGTCAGTCGATGACGGTGCCGGCGGCGAGCGTCGCGCCGTCGGCGGGATGGATGAGCAGCAGCGAGCCGCCCTCGCGGCTGCGGGCGTACGGCTCGAGCGGCAGGTCGGATGCCAGGCGCAGCCGCACCCGGCCGATCTCGTTCTCGGCGAGCGACGCATCGGGCTGCGCGGTCAGATCGGCGTGGGCGAAGGTCTCGAGGTCGCGGCGGGTGAGCACCTCGGCGACGATCGCCTGCACGGTCGCGGTGCCGTGCTTCACGAGCACCCGGGCCCCCGGCGCGGTGGCGCGCGGATCGAGCTGGAAGAGCTCGACCACGGCATCCCGGCGCAGCTCCGGAGCCGAGCCCTCGGCGACGATCAGCGCGCCGCGGGCGGCGTCGATCTCGTCGGCGAGGGTGAGCGTGACCGACTGGCGCACCGCGGCCGTGCCGATGTCGGCACCTGCGACGTGCACGCCGGTGACCTCGGTCGCGCGGCCCGAGGGCAGCACCTGCACGCGATCGCCGACCGAGACGGCGCCCGCGGCGATGCGACCGGCGAAGCCGCGGAAGTCACGCAGCCGCTCGGCCTCGTCGGCCGGGATCTCGGGCGAGAGACCGCCCTGCGGGCGCAGCACGAGCTGCACCGGCAGGCGCAGCGGCTCATCGACGTCGGCGCGCACGGGCAGCGTCTCGAGCAGCTCGAAGAGCGTCTCGCCGCGGTACCACGGGGTGCGCTCCGACCGGTCGACGATGTTGTCGCCCTCGAGGGCCGAGACGGGCAGCACCCGCACCGCACCGATGCCCAGTTCGTCCGCCGCGCGCAGCGCCTCGAGCTCGATGTCGACATAGGCCTGCTCGTCGAAGCCGGTGAGGTCGATCTTGTTCACCGCGACGATCACGTGCGGCACCCGCAGCAGCGACGCCACGGCGAGGTGACGCCTGGTCTGCTCGACGACGCCCTTGCGGGCATCCACCAGCACCACCACGGCGTCGGCCGTGGCGGCACCGGTGACCATGTTGCGGGTGTACTGCACGTGACCGGGGCAGTCCGCGAGGATGAAGCTGCGCCGGTCGGTCGCGAAGTAGCGGTATGCGACGTCGATGGTGATGCCCTGCTCGCGCTCGGCGCGCAGGCCGTCGGTGAGCAGCGCGAAGTCGAACGCGCCGTGCGCGAAGCCGCGGGCCCGGGAGGTCGCGGCGACCTGATCGAGCTGGTCGGCGAGGATCGCCTTCGCGTCGTGCAGCAGCCGGCCCACCAGGGTGGACTTGCCGTCGTCGACCGAACCCGCGGTCGCGAACCGGAAGAGTGTCGTGCTCATCAGAAGTATCCGTCCTTCTTGCGGTCCTCCATGGCGGCCTCGCTGATGCGGTCATCGGCCCTGGTCGCACCGCGCTCGGTGAGGGTGGTGCGGGCGACCTCGTCGACGATGGCGGCCGTGTCCGCGGCATCCGACTCCACCGCGCCGGTGCAGCTCATGTCTCCGACGGTGCGGTAGCGCACGGTGCGGCGCACCACCTGTTCGTCGTCGCGCGGCTGCGAGAACTCGCCGACCGCCCACCACATGCCCGAGCGTCGGAAGACCTCGCGCTCGTGGGCGTAGTACAGCGGCGGCAGCGCGATGTCCTCGCGCTCGATGTAGCGCCAGATGTCGAGCTCGGTCCAGTTCGAGATGGGGAAGGCGCGCACGTGCTGCCCCGGCAGGTGCCGCCCGTTGTACAGGCTCCACAGCTCGGGGCGCTGGTTGCGCGGATCCCATTGCCCGAACTCGTCGCGCAGCGAGATGATGCGCTCCTTCGCCCGCGCCTTGTCCTCGTCGCGGCGGGCGCCGCCGAAGACGGCGTCGTGGCGACCGGCCGCGATCGCGTCGAGCAGCGGCTGGGTCTGCAGCGGGTTGCGCGTGCCGTCGGGGCGCTCCGCGAGCCGGCCGTCGTCGATGTAGTCCTGCACGCGGGCGACCTCGAGATCGATGCCGAGCCGCGCGACCGTCTCATCGCGGAACCGGATGACCTCGGGGAAGTTGTGGCCCGTGTCGACGTGCAGCACGGGGAAGGGCACCCGCCCCGGCGCGAACGCCTTCGCGGCGAGGTGCAGCACCACGACCGAGTCCTTGCCGCCCGAGAACAGCAGCACGGGGCGCTCGAACTCCGCGACGACCTCGCGGATGATGTGGATGCCCTCCGCCTCGAGCAGGTCGAGCGTGCTCAGGGTGGTGGTGGGATCGGCAACAGTGCTCATACGTGCAGCCCGCATTCTGTCTTCGTCAGTCCGGCCCAGCGGCCGGATCGGGGGTCTTCGCCGGGGGCGACCGGCCGGGTGCATGGCGCGCATCCGATCGACGGGTACCCGGTCGCGATCAGGGGGTTCACCGGCACCTCGTGCACGGTGGCGTAGTCGATGAGGTCGTCGAAGCTCCACGCCGCGACGGGGTTCACCTTCACGAGCCCGTTGCGCGCGTCCCACACCACCAGCTCCGTCTCGGCGCGGGTGGGCGCCTCGTCGCGGCGCACTCCGGTGAACCACACCTCGTACCCGCCCAGCGCCCGCTGCAGCGGCTCGACCTTGCGCCGCGCGCAGCACAGCCCGGGGTCCCGGGCGAACAGGTCGGCGCCGAACTCGGCATCCTGCTCCCGCACGCTCTGCGCGGGCTTCACGTCGACGACGTTCACGTCGAGCCGCGAAGCGACCTCGTTGCGGGTGAACGTCGTCTCGGCGAAGTGGTACCCGGTGTCGAGGAACAGCACGTCGACACCGGGAAGGCCCTCGGCCACCAGGTGCGGCAGGGCGGCATCGGCCATCGAGCAGGCGACGGCGGCCTGCGGGACGGCGAAGTTCGCCGCCACCCACGCGACCACCTCGGCGGGGCTCGCCTCCTCGGGCTGTCGGCTGCGCAGCTCGCGGTTGCCGCGCTCGGCGAGTGCCTCGAGCTCGGCCGCCGAGCGTCGGGTGGAGCCGATCGTGACGGGAGTGCTCATTGCAGGGCCTCGTCATCCGCCCGGTGCGCCCACTGTGCGAAGGTCTCGTCGGCGCCGTCGCGATCGGCGAGGTAGCGGCGGATGACGCGCTCGGCGTAGTCGGCGATGCCGTCGGCAGGCACCTTCAGCCCGCGCACGGTACGACCGAGCCCGGCCTCCTCACGGTCGACGTTCGCGAGTCCGCCGCCGAGATGCACCTGGTAGCCGGGCACCTGCTGCCCGTCGATGAGCACGAGCTGACCCTTCAGCCCGATGTCGGCGGTCTGGATGCGCGCGCACGAGTTCGGGCATCCGTTCACGTGCAGCGTGATCGGCCGCCCGATCGCGGGCTCGAGTGCGCCCAGGCGCTCCTCCAGCTGCTCGATCGCGCGGGCCGCGTTGACCTTGGTCTCGACGATCGCGAGCTTGCAGAACTCGATGCCGGTGCACGCGATCGTGCCGCCGCGGAACAGGCTCGGGCGCGCCGACAGGCCGAGGGCGTCGAGGCCGGCGACGAGACTCTCGACGCGGCTCTCGTCGATGTCGAGCACGAGGAGCTTCTGGTGCGGGGTGGTGCGCACGCGCTGCGATCCATGGGCCTCGGCGAGGTCGGCCAGTGCGGTCAGGGTGCTGCCCGAGACGCGGCCGACGAGCGGGGCGGCGCCGACGAAGAACCGGCCGTCCTTCTGCCGGTGGATGCCGACGTGGTCGCCCAGGCTGTTCGGCTTGGGTGCGGCGGGGCCGTCGGGCAGCGGGGATTCGAGGTACTCGTTCTCGAGCACCGCCCGGAACTTCTCGGTGCCCCAGTCGGCGAGCAGGAACTTCAGCCGCGCCTTGTTGCGCAGGCGCCGGTAGCCGTAGTCGCGGAAGATCTGCGTGACCCCGTGCCACACCTCGGCGACGCGCTCGGGCGGCACGAAGACGCCGAGGCGCTCGCCGAGCCGGGGCACGACCGACAGCGCGCCGCCGACCCACAGGTCGTAGCCGATGCCCAGCTCGGGGTGCTCGACCGCGACGAACGCGCAGTCGTTGATCTCGTGCACGACGTCCTGGCCCGGATGCCCGGTGATCGCGGTCTTGTACTTGCGGGGCAGGTTCGACAGGGTCTCATCGCCGAGGAACCGGTCGGCGATCTCGCGGATCTGCGGGGTGGGATCGATGAGCTCGTCGGCGGCGATGCCCGCGACGGGCGAGCCGAGGATCACACGCGGCACGTCGCCGCACGCCTCGGTGGTGCTGAGGCCGACCGCCTCGAGGCGGCGCCAGATCTCGGGCACGTCCTGCACCTCGACCCAGTGCAGCTGCACGTTCTGCCGGTCGGTGATGTCGGCGGTGTCGCGCGCGAACTCGGTGGAGATCTCGCCGATCACGCGCAGCTGCTCGGTGGTGAGCTGACCGCCGTCGATCCGCACGCGCATCATGAAGTACTCGTCCTCGAGCTCGTGCGGCTCGAGCTGGGCGGTGCGCCCACCGTCGATGCCCGGCTTGCGCTGTGTGTACAGGCCCCACCAGCGGAAGCGCCCGTGCAGGTCGGTCGGATCGATGCTCGCGAAGCCGCCCTCGGCGTAGATCGTCTCGATGCGCTCGCGCACGTTGAGCCCGTTGTCGGCGAGCTTGAACTCCTCGTTGCCGTTCAGCGGCTCGGTGCCGTCGAGCGCCCATTGGCCGTGCGGCTTGGTCGGTGTGCGACTCGTGCGGGTGCGCGCTCCGCGGATCGTGGTCGGCTGCTGGATGGTCATCTCGCCCCCTCGGTTGACTGGCTGGGGATCAAGGTACGTACTGAGATCCGAGCCGGAAACCTTCCGTGACACGGAAAGACCACGGGGGAAACACGGCGTCATGTGACGTGAAACATGACGCCCGAGGGGTGGCGTGCTCAGCTGGAATGTGCTGTCTCGTACCGCGCGACGACGAGGTCGACGAGTGCGTCGGGGATGCCCCGGTCAGCCAGCAGATCGTCGAGCAGCGGCGGGGTGATCGGGTGCTCGCCTGCGTGGCGAACCGCGAGATCGAAGAAGTATCCGCGCCCGAGCAGGTAGGTGGCGACGACGGCATCCGGCGCGGCAGCCAGCGCCGTCGGCAGATCCGGATGCCGTGCCGCGAGGTACGCGAGGTCGATCCGGCGGCCGATGCGGTCGCGCAGCAGGGCGGCCATGCCCTCGGCATCCGGCACCGAGCGCTCGTCGCGTGAGCCCGCGACGGCGAGCACGACGGGGGAGTCCGGATGCCCGATCGCGTCGAGCCGCGTCGCCAGGACATCGGCGAGCAGCGCGTCGGGGCCCAGCGGGTCGGTGACCACGGCGTCGGCGCGCTCGGCGGCCATGCCGTGCAGGTCGTGATGCACGTGGAACCCCTGGGAGAGCAGCAGCGGCACGATCACCACCGGCCCGTCGATGCCGGCCAGCGCGCTCGGGGCGTCGGGCTGCTGCACGTCGACGAAGGCCTCGCGCACGTCGACGTCCGGAAGGCGGTTCGCCACCCGGGCGACGAGGGCGGCGATCGAACGGGCGCCGTCGGCGTCGGACGTGCCGTGCGAGACGGCGAGCAGGGCGGGGCGGGTCATGCGAGCGACTATAGGTCGGCTGCCGCCCGCGTGTCGGGACGAGCGTCAAACAAGGTCACCGACCCGAACCTGAGTCGACTCATATCAACTTTGTTTGACAGCGTCCGGATGCGGGTTTACACTTGAGTCATCACGGCTCAGGTTTCATCCCGGGTCGCCCCAGACTCTCAACCCGAATAAGGAGAAACACATGGCACGTGCTGTCGGTATCGACCTCGGAACCACCAACTCCGTCGTCAGCGTCCTCGAGGGCGGCGAGCCCAAGGTCATCGCCAACGCCGAGGGCTTCCGCACCACCCCGTCGGTGGTCGCGTTCACCAAGGACGGCGAGGTGCTCGTCGGCGAGACGGCCAAGCGCCAGGCCGTCACCAACGTCGACCGCACCATCTCGTCGGTCAAGCGCCACATGGGCACCGACTGGTCGTTCGACGTCGACGGCAAGAAGTGGACGCCGCAGGAGATCTCCGCGCGCATCCTCCAGAAGCTCAAGCGCGACGCCGAGTCGTACCTCGGCGACACGGTGACCGACGCGGTCATCACCGTTCCCGCCTACTTCAATGACGCCGAGCGTCAGGCCACGAAGGAGGCCGGTGAGATCGCAGGCCTCAACGTGCTGCGCATCATCAACGAGCCCACCGCGGCAGCTCTCGCCTACGGGCTCGACAAGGGCAAGGAGGACGAGCTCATCCTCGTCTTCGACCTCGGTGGCGGAACCTTCGACGTCTCCCTGCTCGAGGTGGGCAAGGATGACGACTTCTCGACCATCCAGGTGCGCGCCACCGCCGGTGACAACCGCCTCGGCGGCGACGACTGGGACCAGCGCGTCGTGGACTACCTGATCAAGCAGTTCAAGGAGACCACCGGCGTCGACGTCGCGGGCGACAAGATCGCCCTGCAGCGCCTCAAGGAGGCCGCCGAGCAGGCCAAGAAGGAGCTCTCCTCGTCGACGAGCACCTCGATCAACCTGCCGTACCTGTCGCTGACCGACTCCGGTCCGGTCTCGCTGAGCGAGACCCTGACCCGCGCGAAGTTCGAGGACCTCACCAAGGACCTCCTCGACCGCACCAAGAAGCCCTTCGAGGACGTCATCCGCGAGGCGAACATCAAGGTGGCCGACATCGACCACATCGTGCTGGTCGGCGGTTCGACCCGCATGCCCGCCGTCGCCGACCTCGTCAAGCGCGAGACCGGCAAGGACGCCAACAAGGGCGTGAACCCGGACGAGGTCGTCGCCGTCGGCGCCGCCCTGCAGGCCGGCGTCCTCAAGGGCGAGCGCAAGGACGTCCTCCTCATCGACGTCACCCCGCTGAGCCTCGGCATCGAGACCAAGGGCGGCATGATGACCAAGCTCATCGACCGCAATACCGCGATCCCGACCAAGCGCAGCGAGACCTTCACCACCGCCGACGACAACCAGCCGTCGGTCGCGATCCAGGTCTTCCAGGGTGAGCGCGAGTTCACCCGCGACAACAAGCCGCTCGGCACCTTCGAGCTGACGGGCATCGCCCCGGCCCCCCGTGGGATCCCGCAGATCGAGGTCACCTTCGACATCGACGCCAACGGCATCGTGCACGTGTCCGCCAAGGACAAGGGCACCGGCAAGGAGCAGTCGATGACCATCACCGGCGGCTCGTCGCTGTCGAAGGAGGACATCGACCGCATGGTGCGCGAGGCCGAGGAACACGCCTCCGAGGACAAGAAGCGCCGCGAGGCGGCCGAGGTGCGCAACCAGGCCGAGACCCTCTCGTACTCGATCGAGAAGCTCATCAAGGAGAACGAGGACAAGCTCCCCGAGGACGTCAAGACCTCGGTGCAGGGCGACGTCGACGCTCTCAAGACGGCTCTCGCCGGGGATGACGACGAGGCGGTCAAGACCGCGTTCGACAAGCTGAACGAGTCGCAGACGAAGCTGGGCGAGGCGATCTACGCCCAGTCCCAGGCGGATGCCGCAGCCGGCGCCCCGGATGGTGACGAGGCTCCGGCCGACGCCGCTTCCGACGAGGACGTGGTCGACGCCGAGGTCGTGGACGACGAGGACGAGAAGAAGTAATCATGACGGACAAGAACTTCGACGAGAACGAGGTTCCGGAGGGGTCGGATGCTCAGGCATCCGGCCCCGCGCCGCAGAACCAGGACGTTCCTGACAACCCCGACTCCGCCGACGCCGCCGCGGCCGAGGGCTCGGACGACGACCTCACGGTCGACGACATCCTGAACGCCGACCAGATCGACGAGGCGGCCAGCGAGGACGGCTCCGACGCGGGCATCATCGACGCGGAGCACGCGCTGCTCACCGACCTCAAGCGGCTGACCGCCGAGTACGCCAACTACCGTCGGCGCACCGAGGAGCAGCGACACGTCGAGATCGCGCGCGCCAAAGGCGAGGCCGCGAAGGGCCTGCTGCCCGTGCTCGACGACCTCGACCGCGCGCAGCAGCACGGCGACCTCGCCGAGGGCTCGGCGTTCGCGGTGATCGCCGACAAGGTGCGCGCCGTGGTCGACCGCCTGGGCGTGGTCGCCTACGGTGCGCCGGGCGACGAGTTCGACCCGCAGCAGCACGAGGCGATCTTCCAGCAGCCGACCCCCGGTGCCACCTCCTCCACGATCCTCGAGGTCGTCGAGGTGGGCTACCGTCTCGGCGAAGTCGAACTGCGTCCGGCCAAGGTGGTCGTCGCCGTTCCGGCCGAGTAGGAGCAGGTGATCGATGGCTAGCCAGGACTGGTTCGACAAGGACTTCTACAAGACGCTGGGCGTCTCGAAGGACGTCTCCGATGCCGATCTCAAGAAGACGTATCGCAAGCTCGCCCGCAAGTATCACCCCGACTCCAACCAGGGTGATGCGGCGGCCGAGGCGAAGTTCAAGGAGATCAGCGAGGCGTACAGCGTGCTCAGCGACGCCGAGCAGCGTCGCGAGTACGACGAGATCCGCGCCATGGGGTCGGGTGCGCGCTTCACGGCGCCCGGCGCCGGCGGTGCAGGCGGCTTCGAAGACGTCTTCAGCCGGTTCGGGCAGGGCGGTCGGGGCGGTCAGCCCGACTTCGACGACATCTTCTCGATGTTCTCGCAGGGCGGCGGGTCGTTCGGCTCCGGCCGCTTCGGCCAGCCTGCCGGCGGGTACCGCGGATTCGGCGGCCCGCAGAAGGGCGCCGATCTGACCGCCACCACCACCCTCGACTTCGTCACGGCGGTGCAGGGCGACACGATCACCCTGCAGGCCGGCGACGGCAAGCCGTTCAAGGTGAAGGTGCCCGCGGGCGTGAAGGACGGGCAGAAGATCCGTCTGCGCGGCCGCGGGCGCCCGTCGCCGGACGGAGGCGAGCCGGGTGACATCGTCGTGCAGGTGAAGGTGCGCCCGCATCCGGTCTTCACCCGCGATGGACTGAATCTGCGACTCACGGTGCCGGTGACGTTCACCGAGGCGACGCTCGGTGCGACCATCGAGGTGCCCACACTCGGCGGCGACGTGGTCAAGCTCCGCGTCGCTCCAGGCACCCCGTCCGGGCGCGTGCTGCGCGTCAAGGGGCGCGGCGTGAAGAGCTCGAAGGGCACCGGCGACCTGCTCGCCGAGCTCCAGGTCGTGGTGCCCTCGCACCTCGACAACGCCGCCAGGGAGGCGCTCGAGCGCTTCCAGGAGCTCGGCTCCAAGGAGAACCCGCGGGCAGAGCTGATGGCCAAGGCGAAGGCCTGACCATGGATGTCGATTCGCCCGTCTTCGCGATCGCGGTCGCCGCGGAGCTGGCCGGGATGCACCCTCAGACCCTGCGGCAGTACGACCGCATCGGCCTGGTGGTGCCCGGTCGCACCCGCGGCGGCTCGCGGCGCTACTCGATGCGCGACATCGAGCAGCTCCGCGAGGTCGCCCAGCTCTCGAGCGAGGGGATGAGCCTGCCGGCCATCGCCCGCCTGCTCGATCTGGAGGACGAGGTGCGGATGCTGCGCCGCCGCGTCACCGAGCTGGAGGGCTCGCTGCGTGCCGAGCGCGAGAACCGTCCCGGCGTGCGCGTGTTCGCCGCCGGGGCATCCGGCCAGGTGTTCACCGTGGGAACCACGCGCCGCATCCGCCGCTCCACCGAGGTGGTGCTGTGGCGGCCGCGGGCGGCATCGGGCGAAGCGGGCGAAGACGACACCGCGTCGCCCGAGCGCGCCGGCTGAGTCCGTCGTCCTCGGGGTGAGGGGCAGCTCGGTCACGCCGGGTCGGGATCGAGATCCGCGGATGGGTCTTCGCGATGGGCCGATGCGCTGTGAGGGGCGGATCGCCGAACGCGGGAGAACGAGCCGTCGACGATCAGGCTGACCACCCACGCGAGACCCACAGCCGCGGGAATGAACGCGGTCGCCCGGTCGTCCAGGATGCCAACGATTCCGAAGGCGGCCAGTGCGATGATGCCGGCGGCCGAGATCGCGAGCCACGCCCTGGGGTGCCGGGAGCGGAAGGTCGAGGGTGCGGGCTTCGCGTCGGTTACCGTCTGCCGCCAGTCCGCATCGGCCAGCGCCTGGTTCACACCTGCGCTGAGCATCTCACGCGCCGTGCGCGGCTCGATCCGCTCGAGCTGCTCCGTGCCTGGGGCATCCGACAGCACGCGGAGCCACTCGCGCGGCATGTCGAGGATGCTCATCAGCTCATCCAGGACCTCGGGACGCGGCGTCCGGCGAAATAGCGCACGCAGCTCGGGCGCTCGCGACCGCGCGACGCGGAAGCGCGCGATCCACGGCGCCGTATCGTTCTCTGGCGCGGTCATCTCGTTGAGTCTGGCCGCCAGAGTCGAACCGTCAGCGGTCTGACCGGGCTTACTGGGATCCACCAGTATCCACCGTGTGCTCCACGTGGCGATCGTGGCGCGTCCGCGTCGCATGAATGCCGCCGCGGATTCCTCGCCGGCCCGCCACACCGCGATGCCGTCCTTCGTGGCCCAGACACCGAGCTCGAATGCCTCGCCGATGAGCTGCGGATCAGCGGGCGTGATCGCGCGGCCGAGCGCGCCCGCGTCCGCGGCCTCGAAGGCCATTCCGAAGTGCGCGCCGACCAGCGCCAGTACGTCGGGATCCTCCCGGGTCGTCCACGCGATCGCCGTGACCGCTTGCACCGCCCAGTAGGAGGGAGCGGTGGACGATGACGGCTGCATTCACACAGCGAAGAACCTAGGCGAAACTGACTCCGCCATTCACCGCGATCCGGACTCCGGTCACGTACGCGCTGTCCGTGGAGGCGAGCCAGCTCACCGCGCCGGCGATGTCCTCCGCCGTGCCGTGACGGCGTAGCGGGACCTGCGCGCGCAGCTGGGTGAAGCGCTCCTCGACCGCGATCCCCAGGCGGCTCGCCTGCAACGCGACTTCGGCACGGTGCATCTCGGTGAGGATGTAGCCCGGTGCGATGGAATTGCAGGTGATGCCGGCCGGCCCCAGCTCGATGGCGAGGATGCGGGTGAGCGCGTGGATCGCCCCCTTGCTCAGCGTGTAGTCGGTGCCGCCCTCCGCCGGGTCGTCGGCGAACAGCGAGCCGATGTTCACGATGCGGGCGCGCTCCGAGCGCTGCAGGTGAGGAAGCGCGAGCTGCACGAAGGCGGCGACCGAGACGGTGTTGATCTCGAGCGTCGTGCGCAGGTGGGCGAGATCCAGAGACCCGATCCGCTCGCCGAACCCGCCGATGCCCGCGTTGTTGACCAGGACGTCGACGACCCCGTGCGCCGCGGCGACCGCCTCGATCAGTCGCGCACGGTCGGCGGCATCCGTCACGTCGCCAACGACGACCGTGGCGCGACCCGCCGCTTCGGCCGCTGCGAAGCGCGTCTTCAGCGCCGCGTCCCTGTCGAACACACCCACGGCGAAGCCGTCGGCCAGCAGCCGCTCGGCGATCGCCAGCCCGATTCCGGCTGCGGCGCCGGTGACGACGGCCACCGGGCGCGACGCGTCAAGCCCCTCGTCGGATGAGTCGCTTCTCCGTCCGTCCGTGCGCATCGCCGTCACCACGGCAGGCGGCAGTTCTTCATCGAGCCGAACAGGTCGGGGCTGAGTACCACCGACCGACCGGCGTGGATCTGCGAGGTCAGGAGCGGCAGCCCGAGCGTCGGGTCGTTGGTCTCTTCGGGATAGCTGAGGGGCGTCTGCGTATGCCCGCCGAAGAAGTAGGTGCCGTTGAGACCGCGGTACATGGTGCTGCGGAGGACCTTCGCCGCCTCCTCGGGGTCGAGCTCGCCGGCCTGCCGCCAGCTCCACGCCAGCAGCTGCACCTGATCGAAGGCGGCGCTCGCCTGCGCGGGGCCGGGCTCGGTGCCGTAGCGCAGGGCGTAGTCGCGGCGGAAGCGCTGAGACATCGCCGACTCGGTCAGGGTCGTCGACGAACTCCAGATCACCCCGTCGGCATGCGCGCCGAGCTCCTGCAGGAAGCCCGGCTGCGAGGCGGTGTACACGTGATAGGTCAGCCCGGTGTATCCCGTGCGCACGAGCTCGCGCTGCAGGGCGATCACCTCGTCGAGTGAGAAGTGCGAGACGAGCAGCAGCGAGATGCCGGCGGCGATGATGCCGGCCACCTCCTGCTGCCAGTCGACGCTCTCGACCGGCACGCGACGGCGCAGCCGCGCATCCCAGCCGTGCGCCTCGGCGGCGGCGAGCACGCCTTCGTCGGCGACCGTGGCGCTCGGCACGTCCATCTCGACGACGCCCAGCACCCGATCGACTCTCTCCATCGCCCGCTCGGCGCTGAGATCGCGCAGGAACCGAGTGAACGCGAGCGAGTACGTGTGCTCCGACGGGCAGGTCTGGAACACGATGCCGTACCGGAAGGGATCATCGGTGACCAGCTGCGCATGCTTCTGATAAGTGTCCAGGTGCAGGAAGGGGCGGCCGAAGTCGGCCGCCATGTCGAGGAGGAACCTGTTCTCGGCGCTGACATAGCTGCAGGCGATCGCGTCGACTCCGGCATCGACGAGCTGCCCCATCGCCTTGCGGACCGTGTGCGCATCACTGAGATCGGCGCTCGCGGTCACGCTCTGCAGCTGACGGCCGAGCACGCCGCCCGCGGCGTTGATCGTTTGGACGGCCAGGTCCACGCCGCACAGGTGCTCCACGGCGTCGCCGAGCGAGTACCCCTGCAGCCCGGCGATCGTTCCGATCCGGATGGGGCGTGTCGCCGAGGACTGGGCCGGAACCCCGACGACGATCGGGTCGGTGCCGTGGTCGAGCGACTCCGCAAGCGCTTCGATGGCGATGGCCCCGACCGCGACGAGATCCTGCACGCTGCCCTGGATGGGCAGCGCGATGAGCGATCCGTCGACCGCGATCGCCGCCAGGCCCGCGCGATTCCGGATGCCGAGCTTGCGCATGATCCGTTCGACCTGGGTCGACACCGTGCGCGGGCTCGTGCCGAAGCGGTCGGCGATCTGCTGATTGCCCAGGCCCGCCGCGATGAGCGTGATGATCTGGATCTCGCGCTTCGTGATGCCGCTGGGGAACTCGGCGGCCGAGATGCTGACCACTGCACGCTCGGCGCCCCTCGCGCCGACCCGGGTGCGCTCGAGCGAGACCGACTGCCAGCGCGAGCCCTTCACGAAGTAGAACTGCAGCGCTCGCCGGTTCATCAGCAGGAAGGCGCGCGAGTACGCGATCAGCTTTCCGGGCGGACGCTCTCCGCGCAGCACTCTGACGTCGCCGGAGTACTCCACGACGAACTCGTGCTCGGTCCCCGCCTGCATCCGACCTCCTTCCGATCCCGTGATGCGGCTACGCGGGGACCGGAGCCGGCACGCGCTCCACAAGCGCTGCGGCGGCCTCGATGGCCTCGCGCTGCCACGGCTGGATCGCCAGCTGCGGATACGAGCGCATGAAGACGAGATACGGGTCCTCGACGCCCGACGGAATACCGCTCAGCTCTTCGAGCACCGCCATGCCGCAGAACGGCACGTACTCGGCAGAGTACCCGCCCTCATGGGAGAACACGATCCGTCCAGCGGTGAGGCGTTCGGCGGCCCGGACCATCTCGCGGGAGAGCGCGCGGAAGCCTTCGCTCGTGACCACCATGCGCCCCAGCGGGTCGGTCGCGGACGCATCCATGCCGCTTCCGACGATGATGAAGTCGGGACGGAACCGATCGAGCGCGGGGATCACGACCTGCCGGAGCGCGGTCAGGTATCCCTCATCGCCAGTGCCTGCAGGCAGGGGTATGTTGATCGAGGTGCCCTCGGCGCCGGGCCCGCCGTTCTCGCTGCGGAAGCCCGAATCGACCGGGTAGAGCTGCTCCTGGTGCAGGGAGATCGTGAGCACAGACGGGTCGTCCCAGAAGGCGGCCTGGGTTCCGTTGCCGTGGTGCACGTCCCAGTCGACGATCGCGATGCGCTCGACACCGAATTCGCTCTGGGCGACCCGGGCGGCGATCGATGTGTTGGCGAAGATGCAGTATCCGCGCCCCCGATCCGGTTCGGCATGGTGGCCTGCGGGCCGCACGAGCGCGTACGCGTTGTCGACCTCGCCCGAGAGCACGGCGCGCACGGCACGGACCGCGGCGCCCGCTGCGAGGCGTGCGATGGGCACGCCTCGCGGGCCGAACACCGCCGATTCGCCGGCATCGCCCCCGGTCGCGTTCAGCGCCTCGACGCGATCCAGGTACTCCTGCGTGTGCACGCGCAGGATCTCGTCGTCGGTCGCGGTCGACGGGCGCAGCGCGATGAGCTGCTCGTCGTACCCGCTCGCCTGCACGAGCGAGGCGAAGCGCCCCTTCGTGGCGGGATGATCGAACGACTGCCCCGGCTGCACATGCCCGCCGGGGGCAAAGAAGCCGGAGCCGTTGCCGGTGTTGTGCCAGTTGAACGACTCGTGCCAGATCCAGCCGGTTCTCTTCACGCTCACTTCTGCCTCCTACGCTCGTGTCGGTTCGGGTCGGTTCAGCTCGGATGCCCCGTTGTCGGCCTCGGCATCGAGAGACGCGAGCGCCTGGCGGCCTCGGCGTGCCCAGGCGCGCTTGACGATCTTCTGGATGGATTCGTCCAGCGACACGGCCAGCACCAGGGTCAGGCCGACGATGACAGTCTGCAGGAACGGCGAGGCCTGCATGAACACGAGACCGTTGCGGAGCACGCCGTAGAACAGCAGGCCGGCGATCACTCCGCTGAAGCGACCGGCGCCGCCCGCGAACGCGATGCCGCCCAGCAGCACGACCGTCAGCGCGTTCATCTCCATGCTCACACCCAGCGCGGGGCTGATCGACTGCATCTTCGCGCCCAGCATGATGCCGGCGACGGCCGAGAGCAAGCCGATCGCGACGTACAGGCCGAAGCGGGTGCGCACGACATCGAGGCCCATCATGTGGGCGGCCCGCGGGTTGCCGCCGATGGCGTAGATCGCGCGTCCGACGCGATGGCGCGACAGCAGGTACCACCCGAGCAGGGCGACGACGAGGAGCAGGAGGAGGCGGAACGGCACCGGGCCGATCGCCAGCGAGCCGAGTGTGCGGAAGGCCTCGGGCAGGTCCGCCCGCGGGATGGTTCGTCCGCCGCTGAGCAGCATCGCGAGCCCGCCCCAGACGCTGAGGAACCCGAGGGTGATCACGATCGGGTTGAAGCCGAGATACGCCACGAGCACGCCGTTGATCGCGCCGGCGATGAGACCGAAGCCGAGTCCGGCGAGCAGTCCTATCGGCATGGAGCCCGTCTGTGCCATGGTGAGGCCGGCGATGACGGCAGATGCGGAGGCGATCGAGCCGACGGACAGGTCGACGACGCCCGCGATCAGCAGCATCGCGAGGGGAATGGCGATGAGTCCGAGTTCTGCGACCTGCTGCAGGATGTTGAGCCCGTTGTTCACGGACAGGAAGTTCCGGTTGACGGAGGAGAAGAACACGATGAGCAGGATCAGGGCGATGAACACGCCGTTCTTGGCGAGCTCGGCCTTCAGGTCCCATCGCTTCGGGGTGAGTCGCTTCATGAGGCCGTGCCTTTCGCTTGTCTCTCGGCGAGGCCCAGCAGCGAGGCGAGAAGAGCGCCGCTGAAGTCCTCACCGCGTTCGATCGTGGTGAAGTGGGTGTCTGCGATCACGACCGCACGATCGCAGAGGAGGTCGATCTCATCGGATTCGGATGAGGCGACGAGAACCGTCGTGCCCTGCTGGGCGATGGCGTGCACTGCGCGCGCGATGTCCTTGCGGGCGCCCACGTCGACCCCCTGGGTAGGCTGGGCGAGCAGCAGCAGTCGCGGGCGGCGCACAGACGCCCAGCGGGCGATGAGGTGCTTCTGGCGATTGCCTCCGCTGAACTCGTCGATCGGCGCGGTGCCGCCCGGTCCGACCACCTGGAAGTCCGCTCGCGCGGCCGCGTACTCGGCCTCGCCGGTGCGCCCGCCGATCCAGGCGCCTCGACCGCGCATCCGGGAGTACCACGGGAGGAACACGCTGTCGATCGCCCGCTGGCCGGTGATGAGGCCGTCGCGCTCGCGGTCTCCGGGTACGAGATGCACGCCGCGGGCCACCGCCGCGGACGGCGAGGCCACCGCGATCTCGGTGCCGTCGAGGGTGAAACGGTAGCGCCCGTGCAGGCCGAACAGGCTCTCGAGGATCTCGAACTGGCGACCGGCTGCCATGCCGAACAGGCCGAGCACCTCGCCCTCGCCGACCGTCACCCCGGTGAAGGTGCCGCTCAGTTCGAGCGTCGTCCTCGCCGGCGACGAGTTCCGCCGGGCCGTGCCGGCATCGTCGGCGAGCTCCGGTGCGAGCGCTCGGGCCAGTGCCGCGCCGTCGTAGAGGGCGGCCCGGCCGTCCTCCTGCACCCGGCCCGCGCGCAGGATGACGATGCGCTCGCAGACGTCGAGGATGTCGGGCAGCCGGTGCGAGACGTAGATGACCGCTACGCCGTCGGCCGCCAGCTGCCGGATCAGGGCATGCAGAGCGTCGGTCTCGGCCCGGCCGAGGGCCGCCGTCGGTTCGTCGAGCAGCAGCACGCGCATGTCGCCGCGGACGATGCCGCGGGCGAGATCCACGAGCTGGCGCTCACCCAGGCCGAGAGCGGCGACCGCCTCATGCAGGTCGAGATCCGCTCCCACGCGCGCGAGCGCCGCCCTGGCCTGGGCCTCGCCGCGACCCCGCTCGATGAGGTGCTCCTGGCCGAGGAAGATGTTGTCGAGCACCGACAGGTTGTGCGCGAGGGCGGGCTCCTGGTGGATCACGGCGATCCCGCAGTCGGCCATCTCGCGCGGCGTGGGTCGTGGGCCCACCTCTTCGCCTGCGACCCGGATGCTGCCGGCGGTGGCGCGCAGCGCCCCCGAGACGACGTTGAACAGCGTCGACTTGCCGGCGCCGTTGTGGCCGAGGAGCCCGACGATCTCGCCCGGTGCGAAGGCGAGACTGACGTCGTGCAGTGCGCGGGTGGCGCCGAAGTCGACGCCGACGCGTTCGAGCTCGAGCGGCGGAGCGGGCGGTGACATCCGCTCGGCGAGAGCCACCCGCCCGCCGTCGGGGCTACTGGACGATGTAATCATCGGCGTTCTCCGGGGTGACCCTGATGGACTCGACGGTGATCGTCTCGAGCTTCTCGCCCTCGGCCGCGCCGAAGACGAGGTCGAGGATGTGATCCGACAGCATCTTCGCCGGCAGGATGTAGCCCAGGCGCCAGATGGAGTCCTTCTCCTTGATGATGCCGAGCGATTCGTTGGTCGCGTCGAGCGCCCCCAGCAGGTAGGAGTCGTCGTCCGGCGCGACACCCGAGTCGAGCAGGGCGCGGTAGGCGCCGATCATTGAGTCGGATCCGACTGAGAGCCACACCTTCGTGTCCGGGTTGGCGGCGAGCTGGCTGTTGGCGCCGTCCATGCCGTCCTGAATCGTCAGCGCCGAGGACTCTGCGATCTCGACGTTCGCTCCGGCCTTCTTCAGTCCGTCCTTCACGCCGTTCGAACGGTCGATTCCGAGGTCGTTTTCGTAGTAGCTGAACAGGAAGACGGGCACCTTCTCGTCGCCGTACTTGTCGACGATCCACTTGCCGGCCTCTTCGCCGAGGGTCAGCCCGTCCTTGTAGTTGTCGATCAGCAGCGACGCCTCCGTGCCGTCCCACTCGGTCGAGTAGCCGAGCACGGGGATGCCGGCAGCAGTCGCCTGATCGGTGACGGCCTGAACCGAGTCGACCTGCACGGGGTTGCCGAACAGTGCCTTCAGATCGCCGCGCTGCACCCAGGACTCCCAGCTCTGCACCTGGTTCTGGATGTTCCACTGCGGGTCGTCCGAGAGCATCTCGTAGCCCGCGTCCTCGATCTTCGGCTTCATGTAGTCGAGCATGTCGACCCAGATCTGGATGTCGAGCCCGGGGAAGCTCACCGCGATGGCTCCCTTGTCGGCATCCGCACTGCCCGTATCTCCGGCGGACGCACTGCATCCCGTGAGCAGCGTGCCGAGGCTGAGTGCGCTGAGAAGCGCGACACCGATGAGACGTGTGTTCTTCATGATTGTCCTCCATGACTGCCCGCTCGACGTTGATGGGCAGGCTCACGTTACCGACGGTCAGAAGGGGCTGTCGTGCGTAGAACTACGTATAAAGAGCTCGAACCTGCGAAATCCGGCGTTCGCATGGAATACGGGAAAATACGCATGTGCTCTGATCTGTCCGCATCCAATAATCGAGAGGTCCGGGGGGTCGACACCCGCGCCGGCAGATGATGATCGCGGATGCAGGAGGAGACTGCCGATGACGTACTTCGCCTGGCCGGAGGGGCACCGCTACGGCGCGACCGTGAGCTTCGACTTCGACGCCGAGTCGGTGTGGATCGGAGAGGATCCGCGCAACGCGGAGCGTCCCGGGGTTCTCTCGCAGGGGGCATACGGCCCCCGACGCGGGGTCCCCGAGCTGCTGCGAACGCTCGAGCGCCATGACATCCGCGCGACGTTCTACATCTGCGGCACCGATGCCGAGCGGCACCCGCGCAGCGTGCGCTCGATCGTCGAGGCCGGTCACGAGATCGCGCATCACGGGTACACCCACACCAACCCGACCGAGCTCTCCAGCGCCGAGCAGCGGGTGGAGATCGAACGGGGCCTGGCCGTGCTGCGCGAGTTCGGCGAGGTGACGGGCTACCGTTCGCCGTCGTGGGAGCTGACGGCCGTCACCCGCGAGCTGCTGCGGGAGCACGGCTTCACCTACGCATCCAATCGGCTCGACGACATCTTCCCGTACCTCGATGCGGACGGCATGGCGGAACTGCCCGTCTCGTGGATTCTCGACGATGCACCGCATTTCTGGTTCGCCAACGACACGTGGAACAAGACGATCCGCTCGACACGAGAGGTGCTCGATGTCTGGCTGCCCGAGATCGACGGCATCGCTGCGCGCGGCGCACATGTCATGCTGACGATGCATCCCATGCTCATCGGCAGGCCGTCCAGGCTCGACATGCTCGACACCGTGCTCGCGCACCTGCGTGACACCGGCGCCTGGTTCGGAACGTCGCAGCAGGTCGCCGAGCTCGTGCGATCGGGTGCGCTGACCGAGGATGGGCCGGAGCTGACCGAAGGAGCACGAGTGCGATGACAGCAGCATCCGGGTATCCGCGCATCCGCGTCTCGGGCGATCCCTACGAGCGCGGCCTGCAGTACGGCACGCTGGCGCGCCGGCAGGTGCGCAACGGACGCGACGGCTACGAGCGCAACTTCGCCGGCAACGGCATCGACTGGGCGGGCGCATGCGCTCTCGCCGAGAGGTACGCCGGTCCGATCCGCCGGCACTTCCCCCAGATCTGGCGCGAGCTCGAAGGCATCGCCGCAGGTTCCGGCCTCGACGTCGCCGACGTGCTCGCGATGAACTGCCGCACCGAGATCATGTGGGAGCGGGCCAACCGCGCCGCGAGCGAAGCCGGAATCAGGGGCGAGTGCACGTCGTTCGGCCTCGCACCCGACCGCACCGCGATCGGGCGCACGCTGATCGGGCAGAACTGGGACTGGCTGGTGCACTCCTTCGACAGCGTCGTCGTGCTCGAAGTCGAGCGCGAAGACGAGCCGAACTACGTCACGATCGTCGAAGCGGGTCTGCTCGCCAAGTTCTCGCTGAACGCGCACGGTCTCGCGGTCGGCGTGAACACTCTCGCGACCACCGCCGACATCGATACGCGCGGCATCCCGTTCCATGTGCTCCTGCGCGCGCTCGTCGACTGCCGCACCACGTACGACGCGGTCGAACTGCTCGCAGGCGTCCCGCGCGCGGCGTCGGGGAACTTCCTCGTCGGCACCCCCGACGGCGCGATCCTCGACATCGAGTGCGAGCCGGGCTGCGTCGAGGGCGTGCACGTGCTGCCCGCCTTCGGTGGACAGGTCGCGCACGCGAATCACTTCCTCAGCCGCACCGTCGCATCCGACCTGGCCCTGACGCAGCTGTCGGACTCGTATGTGCGTCAGCAGCGCATGACCGATCTGCTCGCCGCTCGGGCGGAGCACACGCAGGACTCCCTGCACGCCATCCTCACCGACCACGTCGGATCACCGGGATCGATCTGCTGCCACCCGGACTCGCGAACCCCCGAGGCGAAGCAGTGGGCGAGCATCTGCTCGATCGTGATCGACCCGGCGGAACGCGAGGTCTGGCTGTGTGAAGGCATCCCCTGCCGCACCGAACGGCGACGCATCAGCTGCGCCGAACTGCTGAGCGGCGAGCGGTGACCGGTCGGGTCATCGCGGTCACAGGCGGCGGATCGGGCATCGGCGCCGCCGTCGTGCGCCTGCTCCTCGACCGCGGCGATGCCGTCATCGACCTCGACCTCGCCCACCCGAGCGAAGAGACCCTCGCGGAGGGCGCCCCGGGGGCAGAGCGCGTGCACCGTGCGCGCTGCGACGTGTCCGACGTCGAATCGCTCGCCGCCGCGCTCGACGCGGGCATCGCGCGGTTCGAGGGCAGGTTCGACGGTCTCGTGCACTGCGCCGGCATCTACCTGAAATCGCCGACCGAGGATGTCGACCTGCGCACCTGGAACCGCGTGCTCGACATCAACCTCGGCGGCTCCTTCGCGGCGGCATCCCTCGCCGGCAACCGGCTGATCGCCGCGGGCCGCCCGGGTAGCATCGTGCTTGTCAGCTCGACCGCGGCCTTCCTCGGTGACCGCGCGGAGCCCAGCGCCGGCTATGCGGCGAGCAAGGGCGGCGTGGTCTCGCTCGGGCGGCAGCTCGCCGTCGAGTGGGGGCATCGCGGCATCCGCACCAACGTCGTCGTGCCGGGGGTCATCGAAACGCCCATGACGACGGTCATCGAGCATCCCGAGGCCTTCGCGCAGGTGCTCGCGAGCATTCCGCTGGGGCGTCTCGGTTCGGCCGATGAGGTGGCGCAGGTATGCGTGTTCCTGGGCTCCCCCGAAGCCGGCTTCGTCAACGGAGCGGTCGTGCCCGTCGACGGAGGGCAGCTCGTCAGCTGACCCGAACGCTCAGATCCCCAGCACGGCTCGCGCGATGAGGAAGTAGATGATCAGGCCCGTCGCGTCGACGAAGGTCGTGATGAACGGGTTCGAGAACACCGCCGGGTCGACCCTGATGGCGCGGGCGGCCAGCGGCATGATGCCGCCGATCGTCGCGGCCACGGTGCACACCGCCAGCAGCGTCAGCCCGATCACCAGCCCGATGTGCCAGTCGTACACGAGTCCGGCGATGCCGAAGCCCAGCATCCCGAGCAGCATCCCGAGACTGAACCCGACCCGGATCTCGCGCGAGAGCACCTTGCGCACATCGCGCGGGGCGACCTCGCCGAGCGCCAGCGAGCGGGTCACCGTCGTCGCCGCCTGATTGCCTGTGTTGCCGCCGGTGCCGATCAGCAGCGGCACGAACAGCGCGAGCACCGTCATCTGCGCGAGCGTCGCCTCGAAGTGGTCGAGCACCTGCACGGTCAGCGTCGCCCCGACGGCGAGCACGAGCAGCCACACGACCCGCGAGCGCACCAGGCGCGTGATCGGAGTCGACAGGTACGGCCGGCGCAGCGGCTCGACACCGCCCTGGCGGGCGGCATCCTCGCTCTCCTCCTCCTTCAGGATGCGGGCGGCGTCGTCGATCGTGAGGATGCCGACCAGGCGCTCCTCGCTGTCGACGATCGGCAGCGCCAGTAGCCCGAAGTCGGTCATCCGCCGCGCCGAGACCTCGGCATCCTCCGTGACGTCCGCGACGAGCGCGTCGCGCATGAGATCGCCGACACGCACATCGTCGTCGGCCGCGAGCAGGTCGCGCAGGCTCACCACGCCGACCACCCGCCGGCCGGCGTCGGTGACCGGCACCGTGTACACCGTCTCGGCGCTGTCGAGCGCGCCTCGGACCCGCGCGAACGCCTCGCCGACGGTGCTGTCGGAATGCGTGGTCACGAACTCGGGGCTCATCCGGCGACCGATCGACGCCTGCGGGTAGCCGAGCATGCCCGCGGTCAGTCCGCGCTCCTGCCGGGTCAGCCCGCGCAGCAGCTTCGGCGCCACGGATGCCGGCAGCTCGTCGAGCAGCCACACCCGGTCGTCGGGATCCATCTCGGCGAACAGCGCCGCGACCTCGACGTTGCGCAGCGCGCCGACGAGCTCGCCGCGCGCACCGGGCGAGAGCGCTTCGAAGACCTCGAGCGCCCTGCCCTTCGCGAGCAGGCGGTAGACGATCGCGGCATGCTCGATGCTGAGGCGGTCGAACAGCTCGACGACCTCGGGCACGGCGAGCGGGGTGAGCAGCTCGGAGGCGCCGGCGAGATCGCCGGCGCCGATGAGCTCGGAGACGGCGTCAGCCGACTCGGAGATGTGCTGAAGCTGGGTGGGAGTCATGGGCGCGCCTTCGAAAGGCACCGCGAAGGGATGTAGCCGTTGCGTGGCGCGCGTCGCAGAGACGCCGCATCACGGCTCAGTCGAGCGGTGCGGAAGCGGGCGGGGAAACGTGTCTGAGACTGTGACTGTCACTCGACATGATGAACCACCTCACTTCCTGGTGCTCGCTGGGCGTACAAGACGATCCTACGTGACGGGGTGGACGAACGCCGAGAGGTTGTAACCTGTCAACAGTCGACATGGGGGAGCAACCGTGACAATGACCGTCAAGCGGGCCGAGTCGCTCGGAGCGCAGCTCGCGAACGTGCTGCGTCAGCGCATCGTACGCGGCGAGCTCGCGCCGGGGGAGCGCATCACCGAGGAGGCGCTCGCCGAGGAGTTCGAGGTCAGCCGGGGTCCCGTCCGCGACGCACTGACCCAGCTGAGCTTCGAGAAGCTCGTGCGCATCCAGCGCCCGCGAGGAGTGTTCGTCGTCGGGCTCACCCGCGACGATGTCGACGAGCTGTACAGTCTGCGGGGGGCGCTCGAGCAGCTGGCGCTCTCGCGCGCGATCCGGGTCGAGGACGACACGCGCTGGCAGGTGATGGCGGATGCCGTGCGACGCATGGCCGAGGCGGCGGATGCCGGAGACCACTCCGCGTTCGTCGTCGCCGACCTCGACTTCCACTCGCAGATCTACGCCCTCGCCGACCATCCGCGCCTGGAGGGCGCCTGGCGGCAGTATCTGCCCACCTTCACCGCGCTGCTCGACGTCACGATCAACCACGACGCAGACCTGCATGACTCCGCCCACGACCACGTCGTGCTCATGGAGGTCATGCGCAGCGGCGATGCCGCCCGTGCCGCCGACGTGCTGACCGCGCATCTCGACGGCGCACGCGACCGGATGCTCAGCGAACTGGTCCAGCAGACGTCCTGACTCGACCGCGTCTGCCGGGCGAGCCACGCGGTAAATGTTGACTGTTAACAGTGAACACTGTTAGGCTCGGGCCGTCGACAACACGGTCGACCAGCACCGAGGAGCAAAGATGCCCCGCATCCGCATGTCCCGAGCGGCCGCAGCCATCGCCGCCGTCGCCGCAACCGCGCTCGTCCTGGCCGGCTGCACCAAGGTCGAAGAGGGAGGTGCCGAGTCGGCCTTCCCCGAGAAGGACATCCGCCTGATCATCCAGGCGAACCCGGGCGGCGGCTCCGACCTGTCGTCGCGTGCCCTGGCGACCGAGCTCGAGAAGATCCTCGACGTCAGCGTCATCCCCGAGAACATGCCCGGCGCCGCGGGCGCCCTGGCCATGGAGTACGTCGGAAGCCAGAAGGCCGACGGCTACGTGATCGGTTTCGCGCCCGTCGAGATCGCGATGCTGAACACCACGCAGGGCGCGAAGGTCATGCCTGAGAACTACGACCTGCTCGGGCAGATCATGCTCGCACCCGGTGTGATCACCGTCGGCGCGAACAGCGGCATCGACTCGCTCGAGGCGCTCATCGCGAAGGCTCAGGCGGGCGCCGTCACGGTCGCCAACTCCGGCGCCGGCTCGATCTGGGAGGCGGCGACCATCGGGCTCGCCGATGCGGCAGACGCGCAGTTCTCCCCGGTCCCGTACGACGGCGGGGCGACCGCTGTCGGCGCTGCGGCGTCGGGCGAGACCGTGGCCGCCGTGTCGGGTCTTGGCGAGGCTCTCGCGCAGGGCGACGCCGTGAAGATCCTCGCCGTCATGAACGACGAGCGTCACCCCGACGCGCCCGACGTGCCGACCGTCTCGGAGGCGATCGGCGAGGACGTGGAGTTCGGCGGCTGGGGCGGCATCTACGCTCCCAAGGGCCTTCCTGACGACGTCAAGGAGACGCTCGAGTCCGCTGTGAAGGAAGCGGTCGAGTCCGACTCCTACCAGAAGTTCCAGAAGGACGCCGGCAACCTCGTGGTGTACCGCGACTCGGCCGAGTGGACCTCGTTCGTGAACGACCAGTTCGATCTGTTCAAGGATCTGCTGGGCTGAGGGGGACCGGAGGCCGGGTCCCGCGACCCGGCCTCTGCCGCTCTCGAGAGGACGCACACATGTCGATCGTCGACACCACCACCCAGGACGAGTATCAGGATGCGATGCCTTCGCGCCGGCTCGAACTGACCTTCGCCGTCGTCGCGCTCGCCGTCGCGGCCGGCTACCTCATGCTCGCCCTGCAGGTCCCGCTGCGCCGAGCGGCTGCGGCCGGTCAGATGGACGCGCGGTTCTGGCCCACCGTCCTCGGTGCCTCCGCGGTCGCCGTGGCCGTCGTCCTGCTCGTCGTCGCCATCACCCGACCTGCGCCCACCCGCGAGGACGTCGAGCGCATTCAGCCCGGGGGCGTGCTGCGCGTGATCGCCACGCTCGGGATCGTGGTCGCGTTCGTCGCGCTGTGGTCGCTCGGCGCCGTCATCCTGTTCGGCTACCGCATCGAGGTCTTCCCGGTGGCGGCCGGTCTGCTCATGGCATCCCTCATGCTCGTCTACGGCCACCGCCGCTGGCTGAGCCTCCTGATCTACTCCGTCGCCGTGACCGCGTTCGTCTACGTCGTGTTCGGCATGCTCCTGAGGATCCCGCTGTGAACCCCTTCATCGAGGGAGTGAGCTCCCTGCTGGACATCTCGATGCTGCTGTACATGGGCATCGGCCTCGTGCTCGGCTTCATGGTCGGCGCCTTCCCCGGCATCACCGCGACCATGGCCGTCGCGCTCGCCGCCGGGTTCACCATGACGCTCGAGCCGGTTCAGGGCCTCGCGGTGCTGCTCACGATCTACGTGGCGGCGAACTTCGGTGACCGCGTGCCGTCGATCCTCATCAACACCCCCGGCACCCCGGCATCCATCGCAACGACGCTCGACGGCTACCCGATGGCCAAGCAGGGCAGGGCGGGACTCGCGCTGACCATCTCGGCGATCGTGTCGGCAGTGGGCATCCTCGCCTCGCTCGTGCTCTTCTCGGTGGCCGCCGTGCCGATCGCGAACTTCGCCCGCGACTACTTCAAATCGCCCGAGCTGTTCGCCCTCGTGGTCTTCGGCATCGCCATCATGATCGGGATCTCGTCGAAGTCGATGCTCAAGGGCGTTCTCGCCGGTCTCTTCGGGCTCATGCTGGGCACCGTCGGCACCTACGCCGCGACCGCCGATCAGCGCTTCACCTTCGGCTCGCTCGAGCTGGTCGAGGGTGTCAACTTCATCGCCGTCATCATCGGGCTCTTCGGCATCGCCGAGCTCTTCGATCAGCTGCTCACGCACCGCAAGAGCTCGGTGCGCCCCATCTCGAGCCTCGGGCGCTGGTGGCCCAACCGCGCCGAGCTGAAGCAGAGCGGTCGTGCCACGGCCGTCGGCGGCGCAGTCGGACTCGGCGTCGGGCTCATCCCCGCCGCCGGTGGCGACATCGCCGGCCTGATCGGCTGGGAGCGCGCCCGTAAGGCCTCCCGGCATCCGGAGGAGTTCGGCCGGGGGAGCATCGAGGGCGTCGCGGCATCCGACACCGCATCGAGCGCGACCCTCGGCGGCTCGCTGACCACGACCATGGCGCTCGGCATCCCCGGCGACTCGGTCATGGCCGTGATGATCGGCTCGATGATCATCTGGGGGATCACCCCCGGTCCCACGCTCTTCTCGAACCGCCCCGACCTCGTCGTCTCCATCGCGGGGATCATGCTCATCGCGACGCTGCTCTCGCTCGCACTCAGCCTGATCCGCATGAAGGGCATGGTCAAGCTGCTCGACGTGCCGCAGCCGTACCTGTGGAGCGGGATCCTGATCTTCTGCATCATCGGCACCTACGCCACCTCCAACAGCCTGTCGACCGTCGTCACGATGCTCGTCTTCGGCGTCGTGGGCGTGCTGCTCAAGCGCATGCAGGTTCCGGCCGGCCCGGTGGTGCTCGGACTGCTGCTGGGCCCCCTCGCCGAGGAGAATCTCGCGCGCACGCTGGCCATCCTGCCCAGCAAGCCGTTCTTCGAGGTGGTCAGCCCCGTCGCGATCCTGCTGCTGGTGCTCGCGGTGCTGTCGGTCGTGATGCCCGCCATCCGCGCCTCTCGCAAGCCCCGCGAGCGACGGGCCGCGATCGAGGACTCGGTGCTGCCCACCGACACCATCACGCAGATCGAGCACGCCCGTGAGCAGCTCGCGCAGAACCCGGAGCTGCTCACGTCGACCGTGCGCAGCATCGATGAGAAGGGCGCGCGCAGAGCGCGTCGCACCGAGAAGGAGAACGAGAAGTGACCCGCTACGACATCCTCACCGCGATCCCCACCGCCTTCGGGCGCGACGGATCGCTCGACCTGGAGGCGTCGCGCGCGATCTTCCGGTACGTGGGTCGCTCCGGCAACGAGGGCGCCTTCGTGCTCGGCACGACCGGCGAGTTCCCCGCTGTCGACGTCGACGAGTTCACCGCGCTCGTCTCCGCTGCGCTGGAGGAGCTGCAGGAGCACATGCGCGTGATCGTGCACGTCGGGCGCCCCAGCGCCTACGAGGCCGTCCGCCTCACGCGGATCGCGCGGGACCTCGGCGCGACCGAGTTCGCCGCGCTGACCCCGTACTACCTGCGCTCGTCGGATGATGCCGTGGTCGACTACTTCCGTCAGGTGTCGGATGCCGTGGGCGAGGGCCGCCTGTACGTGTACATCTATCCGGCGCGCAGCGGCAACCCGGTCACGCCCGAGCTGCTCGTGCGTCTCGCCGAGCTGCCGAACGTCGTGGGCGCCAAGGTCAGCGAGCTGTCGCTGGAGGAGCTGGCGGCGTACCGCGCCGCAGTGCCCGCCGACTTCGAGCTGTACACCGGCGCCGACAGAGACCTCATCGCCGCCGTCGAAGCGGGTGCCCAGGGCGTGGTGTCGGGTGTGTCGTCGGTCACGCCCAAGCCGTTCCGTGCGCTGGCGGACGCCGCTCGCTCCGGCGACCCGGCCGCCGTCGCCGCGGCGCAGGCCGCGGTCGACGAGGTCGTCGCCTGGATCGGCGGCGACATGGCCCGCATGAAGGAGGGCTACCGCGTGCTCGACGTCGCGGACGCCTACTGCCGGATGGCTCTCGACGAGCCGGATGCCGAGGCCAGGGCACGCGTGGCGGAGGTCGTGGCAGCGCACGCCTGATACTCTGACATCGGTTTCAGCGCCGTGCTGCGCGCTGAGGCGAAGCGTGCAGGGGGATCCGGTGGCCACCATCTACGACGTCGCGAGGCTCGCCGGCGTCTCGCCGGCGACGGTGTCGCGGGTCTTCAACGGCACGAGCGTGTCGGCGGAGAAGGTGGATGCCGTCCGCCGGGCGGCGACCGAGCTCAGCTTCACGCCGAACCGTGCGGCCCGCACGCTGCGCCGGCAGAGCTCGGAGGTGATCGCGCTCGTCATCCCCGACATCGAGAACCCGTACTTCACCGAGATGGCCCGCGGGGTCGAGGATGTGGCGAGCGAGGCCGGCTACTCGGTCGTGCTCTGCAACTCCGATTCGCAGATCGAGAAGGAGTCGACGTACCTGCGTATCGCGATGGCCGAGAACATGTCGGGCGTCATCGTGGCCGCGGCATCCGATCGCACGAACCTCGACGAGCTGCTCGCCAGCGGACGCCCGGTCGTGGCGGTCGACCGAGGCGCGGCGCACGACATCGACGCCGTCGTCATGGCCAACCGCGACGCGGGCAGGCAGGCGACCACTCACATGCTGAGATCGCACCGGCGCGTGGCGTACATCGGCGGGCCCGAGGACATCGAGACCGCGGCGGAGCGGGCCGAGGGCTGGCGACAGGCGCACCAGGATGCGGGCCTGCAGCCGCCGTCCGAGCTGCTGCGGTTCGCGACGTTCCGGGTCGACGGCGGGAGGGATGCGATGGAGGAGCTGCTCGCCCTCCCGGAGCCGCCCGACGCCGTGGTCGCGGGGAACAACCTCATCGGAGTCGGTGCGATCCAGGTGCTCACCGAGCACGACCTCACCCCTCCCAGGCTCGGCGTCGCGGTGATCGGCTCCCTGCCGTTCACGACGCTGTCACCATCGGTGGTCACCATCGTCCGCCTGCCCGCACGGCACATGGGCGTCACTGCCGCGCGGATGCTGCTCGAGCGGATCCGCGGCGACCGCCAGCCGGCGCGCACCGTAGTGCTGCGCAACGAGCTGCAGTCCGCGCGCCGCACGGATTGAATCGACAGCTGAGTCCAGCACTCGTGCGACTCCGTCGCCCGAGTTCGCTCTTGCGTCATGAAATCGATTTCGCGTAGGGTGTTGCGAGTACCAGCGATCAAGGAGGACGCCATGCGCTGCACCCTCGGGGTGGACGTCGGCACGTCGAGCACGAAAGGCGTGCTGGTCGACGTCGAAGGCTCGATCCTCGGCACGGCGACGCGTGCGCACGACGTCGACCGGCCGCACACCGGCTGGGTCGAGATGGACGGTCGGGTGTGGTGGCAGGAGTTCGTCGCGATCACCCGCGAACTCCTCTCCGCGCACCCCGACGCCGAGGTCGCCGCCGTCGGCGTGAGCGGCATGGGCCCGTGCATCCTGCTCGCCGACGAAAACGACGAGCCGGTGCGCCCGGCCATCCTGTACGGCGTCGACACGCGCGCCGCCGCGCAGATCGCGCGGATGACCGCCGAACTCGGCGACGGCGAGATCGCTCGGATCGGCGGTTCGGTACTCACCTCCCAGGCCGGGGGCCCGAAGATCGCGTGGGTCGCCGACGAGGAGCCGCAGCACTGGTCGCAGGCCGCGCGCCTGTTCATGCCTGCGTCCTGGCTCGCCCGCAAGCTCACCGGTGCCTACGTGCTCGATCACCAGTCGGCCAGCCAGGTCTCCCCGCTCTACGACATCGAGAATGAGAGGTGGCACGAACCGTGGTGGTCGCGGTTCGCCGCCCCGGTCGAGCCGCCTCCGCTGGCGTGGGCCGGCGATGTCGCTGGCGCTGTCACGGCTGTCGCGGCGGAGGTCACCGGCATCCCCGAGGGCGTGCCCGTGATCACGGGCACGATCGACGCGTGGACGGAGGCTGTCAGCGTCGGTGCTCACGGCGTGGGCGACCTGATGCTGATGTACGGCACGACGATGTTCCTCATCGCGACGGGTGCCGAGACGCTGCGCACCCCGTCGATGTGGACCACCGCCGGTGCCTTCCCCGGCACGAGGAACCTCGCCGGCGGCCTGTCGACCTCAGGCGCCCTCACCGCGTGGCTGAAGGATCTCACCGAGGCCGACTACACGCAGCTGCTCGCCGAGGCGGCCGAGTCGGGCGTCGGCGCGAGGGGACTGCTCATGCTGCCGTACTTCGCGGGCGAGCGCACCCCCATCCAGGACCCGGATGCCCGGGGCGTGATCGCCGGGCTCACCCTCCGCCACGGCCGCGGCGACCTGTACCGCGCCGCGCTCGAGGCCACGGCGCTCGGTGTGCGGCACAACATCGAGACCATGCGCCGTGCCGGCGCGGACATCCGGCGCATCGTCGCGGTCGGCGGGGGCACGCAGGGCCGCCTGTGGCTGCAGATCGTCTCGGACGTCACCGGCCTCGTGCAGGAGGTCCCGGCCACCACCATCGGCGCGAGCTACGGTGCCGCGTTCCTGGCGGCCTCCGCCGTCGGGGCTGACGGCCACGCGCCGCGGATCGAGCAGTGGAACCCGGTCGCCGAGCGGATCGAGCCCGATCCCGACGCTCGCACCGCGTACGACGCGCTGTACGACCGCTACCTGCGCCTCTACGCCGGCACGAAGGACGTCGTGCACGAACTCGCCGCCGAGCAGCGCGGCAGCTGAACCACTCACCAACGGAGAATCATCATGAGCTACACCCTCCCGACCCCCGTCGAGCGCCCACAGGCCGCCGAGAAGACGGCCTACCTCATCACCTCCGGTGACCTGCGCGAGTCGGCGAACATCGCCGGATGGCCGACCCAGGTCGAGCTCGAAGCCGGCGTCACCGGCGTGCTCGAGGATCTCGGCTGGAGCGTCATCCGCGCCTTCGACGTCGATCCCGCCACCGGACACGGCTTTATCTCCAGTCAGCGCATGGGCATGGAGGTGTTCAAGAACATCCCCTCCGAGGCGCCCCTCATCGTCGCCATCGCCAACTGGCAGTACTCCCATCACGTGCTCGCAGGGCTGCGCACCCACCAGGGCCCCATCCTCACCGTCGCGAACTTCGCCGGCGACTGGCCGGGCCTGGTCGGGCTGCTCGGACTCAACGCCGGGCTCACCAAGATGGGCAAGCCGTACGCCACGACCTGGTCGGTCGACTACACCGACGAGTGGTTCACGCAGGGCATCCGCGAATGGACCGAGACCGGACGCATCACGCACGACGACTCGCACGTCCGCCGGCTCCCGGCCCTGCCCGAGAGCCCCGAGAAGCAGCTCGGCGAGGCGCTGGCCGCAGAGCTGCTCGCCGACAAGGCGATCATCGGCGTGTTCGACGAGGGCTGCATGGGCATGTACAACGCCATCTTCGACGACGAGCTGCTCAATCAGACGGGCATCTACAAGGAGCGTCTGTCGCAGTCGGCGCTGTACGCCGAGATGCTCGAGGTGACCGACGCCGAGGCCGACGCCGCGTTCGACTGGCTGATCGAGCGCGGGATGACCTTCCGGTTCGGTGAGGATGCGGCGACCGAGCTCACCCGCGAGCAGGTGCAGTGGCAGCTGAAGATGTACATCGCCGCACTGCGGATCGCCGACGACTTCGGGCTCGATGCGGTCGGCATCCAGTACCAGCAGGGACTGAAGGACCTGGTGCCGGCATCGGACCTCGCCGAGGGCATCCTCAACTCCACCGAGCGGCCTCCGGTCACCTCGCGAGACGGCTCGCGGGTGCTGCACGAGGGGCGCGCGTTCCCGCACTTCAACGAGGCCGACGAGGGCGTCGCGGTCGACGCGCTCGTGACCGACCGGGTCTGGCGTGCCATGGGGCTGGTGCCCGACAACACCCTGCACGACGTGCGCTGGGGTGACGAGCACGACGGCGAGTTCGTCTGGGTGTACGAGATCTCGGGTTCGGTGCCCGCCTCGCACCTGGGCGGCTGGGACAAGGCGGAGGGATGGCGTCAGGGCCACGTGTTCTTCCCCGCGGGCGGCGCGACGATCAACGGCGTCTCCAAGCCCGGCGAGGTCGTGCTGAGCCGGGTGTTCATCGCCGACGGCATCCTGCAGGCCGACATCTTCCGCGCCACGGTGGTGTCGCTGCCGGACGACGAGACGCAGCGACGGAAGGAGGCCACCAACCCCGAGTGGCCGATCGCGCACGTGGTCCTGCACGGCCAGACGCGGGATCAGTTCATGGCTCGTCACAAGGCGAACCACGCCCAGCTGGTCTACGCGCCTGACGCCGAGACGGCCGACCGGGCGCTCGTCGCCAAGGCCGCGATGCTGCAGGGAATGGGCATCAGGGTGAACGTGGTGGGCGACGTGACGATCTGACCTGTCGTTCACCGGGTTCTCCGGCTTCGTGGCGGCGGATGCAATAGGGTTTCCTGGTCGGGGGGCTGCGCAAGGCGGGTCTTCGGCCTGTACCGGAGGAGAATTCATGCGCACCGCACCCAAGTCCGCTCTGTTCATCACCGCTCTCGCGCTCGCCGTCGGGCTCACCGGCTGCTCGGGCGCGCCGGCGTCCGACGGCGGCGACGGCCAGAAGGCCGACGACAAGCCGGCTGCCAGCAGCCAGAGCGTCGCGGACGCCTGCCAGCTGTTCGTCGACGAGGGCACCGAGATCAGCAACAAGGCCCAGGAGCTCTCGGCATCCGCCTCCACCGACCCCGAGGCCGCAGCCGCCGCCCTCGAGGACGTGCAGAAGGAGTTCGAGGCGCTC
This sequence comes from Microbacterium sp. OR21, assembly GCF_047306785.1. NCBI lineage: Bacteria > Bacillati > Actinomycetota > Actinomycetes > Micrococcales > Microbacteriaceae > Microbacterium > Microbacterium sp. OR21. Next base: position 333,206 of record NZ_JAZEXJ010000001.1, read on the forward strand.
GGCGAGAAGATCACCAACGAGGAGATCTCGCCGGTCTACAACGAGTTCGTCAACGCGTACGGCGAGTTCTCGACCATCATCGGCGAGGTCTCGGCCGACCCGTCGAAGGCCAGCGAGGCCATGGAGAAGATGAGCGACACCGTCACCAAGGTGACCGACGCGAGCAAGAAGCTCGGCGAGGCCTGCCAGAGCTGAGCCCGCCAGCACTCCAGCCGAACGGCCCGTCTCCCGCACATGCGGGGACGGGCCGTTTCGGCATCCGGTTCAGCCCGCGACGGCGACGTCGACCAGCTCGCGGGCGAGGCCGTGCAGATCGCGCGCGCCGCCCTGCCATACCGCGGTGATCGGCCGGCGCAGCGGCACCGGTTCGAGCTCGAGGGCCCGCAGCCTCCCCAACGCGACATCGTCGGCGACCGCCAGCTCGCTGAGCACCGCCGGTGCGATCCCGGCGATCGCCGCCGATCGCACCGCGGCCTCGGTCGACAGCACGGATGCCGGCGGCTCGGCGGTGTAGCCGGCTGCACTGAGCACCTGGTCGAGGGCGGCACGCGTGCCGCTGCCCTGCTCACGCACGATGAGGGGCGTCGCGGCGACCTCGGCGAAGTCGACGCCGTCGCGGCTCGCCCACGGATGCTGCAGACCGACGGCGACGACCATCGAATCCCAGTGCACGACCCGCGAGCCCAGTCCGGTCGGCACGTACGGGCTCTCGATGAACCCCAGCGCGCACTCGCCCTCGTGCACCTTGCGGATCACCTCGTCGCTGTTCACCGTGTCGAAGACCACCGGCGACGGATGCTGGCCGAGCCCGATCTGCCTGCCATGCAGCGCCGCCACCCAGGCGGGCAGCAGATGCGCCGCGACCGTCTGGCTGACCGCCACCACGAGGTCGGTCGCGCTGTGCTGGCGCAGCGAGGCGACCGCCGCGTTGAAGCGGTCCATGGCGGCCAGCGCGTCGCGGGCCCACACGACGACCAGATCGCCCTGGGCGCTGAGCACGGTGCCGCGCGGAGAGCGCTGCAGCAGCTCGACGTCGAGCTCGCGCTCGAAGGCGCGCAGCCGTGCCGAGAGCGCCTGCTGAGTGAGGCCGAGGGTGCGCGCCGCGCGCGAGATGCTGCCGTCTGAGGCCACCTGCACCAGGGCCCGCAGCGGACGGACGTCGACGATCTGCATGGTCACAACTCCTCGTTGTAACCCTACAAGGATCCGCTGGCTACTGCCCGTTGCGGACGCTGCGAAGACTGAAGACATGCCGCGTCCCGCCCTCGCCTCCCGACCGCAGTCACCCGACACGAAGACTCCCCGCCGAGCTCCGCTCACGTGGCTCGGCGTGCTTCCGGGCCTGCTGCTCTGCGCCACGATCGCGGCGGTCGCCACCGTCATCGGCCACCTCGTCCCCGTGCTCGGTGCGGCCATACCGGCGGTGCTGATCGGCGTGATCGTCGCCGTCGTGCGCCGCCCGTCGGGTCGGCTCGCCGGTGGTGTGCGGTTCGCGAGCTCCCGGGTGCTGCAGTGCGCGGTCGTGCTGCTCGGCGCCGGGCTGTCGATCGACTCGGTGCTGCGCGTCGGCGCGCGCTCGGCGCCGGTCATGCTGCTCTCGCTCGCGGTATGCGTGCTGGCGGCCTGGTGGCTCGGTCGTGCGCTGCGCATCGACGCCGGGCTGGTCACGCTCATCGGCGTGGGCACCGCCATCTGCGGCGCCTCGGCCATCGCCGCCGTCTCGCCGGTGATCCGCGCGAAGAGCTCGCAGGTCGCGTACGCCGTCTCGACCATCTTCCTGTTCAACATTCTCGCGATCGGCGCGTTCCCGCTGATCGGGCACCTGCTCGGCATGTCACCGCAGGCGTTCGGGCTGTTCGCCGGCACGGCGGTGAACGACACCAGCTCGGTGGTCGCCGCCGCCACCGTCTACGGCGCCGCGGCCCTGGAGTTCGCCGTGGTGGTCAAGCTCGTGCGGACGCTGATGATCATCCCGGTCAGCGTGGGCCTCGCGTTCCTGCAGGCCCGCCGGGGGCAGGAGCGCAGCGGCTTCTCGCTCGGCCGTCTGGTGCGGCTGGTGCCGTGGTTCCTGGTCGGCTTCGTGGTGCTCGCGCTGGTGAACTCCGCGGGCGCCATCCCGCCGGCCGTTGCCGAGGTGCTGAGCGGCGTCAGCGGCTTCCTCGTGGCGATCGCATTGGCCGGCATCGGCCTGTCGACCGATCTGACGGCGATCCGCAGCGCGGGCTGGCGTCCGCTGGCGCTGGGCGGCATGCTCTCCGTGCTCGTCGCCGCGACCACGCTCACGTCGATGGCGTTCGCCGGCTGCCTGTGACGCGGGTGCCGTCGATCAGGCCCTCGACGAGCGCGTCGACGATCTCGTCGGTGCCGGTCTCCGGGTCGAGCGACGAGGTGAGCCGGTCGAAGACCAGACCCTCGATCGCGTAGTGGAACAGCGCGATCTCGCGACGCCCCCCTGGCAGCCCTGCGGCCTCGTTGAACGCCACGTCCGCGTCGAACGCGGCACGCTGCCAGTCGCGGAACGCGGGCATCAACTCCGGCCGGCGGGCCACCTCGAGTCGCAGCTCGAACAGCGCCAGCGTGACCTCGCGGTGGGTGATGAGGCGTCGAACGATGTCCCGCACGTAATCGGCGAAGAGCTCGCGCGTCGGCGGTGCGGACTCACGCGCGGCGAGATCCTCGGCGGTGGGCGCGAGACGGATGCCGATCCGCTCGACGAGTCCGGCGATGAGCAGCTCCCGGCTGCGGAAGTAGTTCGACGTGGTTCCGAGCGGCACCCCCGCCTCGGCGTCGATCGCCCGGTGGGTGAGCCCGCGCGAGCCCTCCCTGGCGAGCACGGTGATCCCGGCATCCGCCAGCGCACTGCGCCGCGCATCGTTCTTCGCCATGGGATGACCCTAGCGCAAGCACTGCAGCTGTTGTAGTCTGCCAACCACTGCACCTGTTGTGATCGGAGCACCGATGCGAGAACTCACCTACTTCGTCGCCGTCTCGATCGACGGCTTCATCGCCGGCCCGGGCGGAGAGCACGACCGGTTCCTCGCGGAGGGCGACCATATGGCGTTCATCGCGGAGAGGTATCGCGGCACCGTGCCGACCGCCTTCGCCGATCACGTCGGCGTGCCGAGCGACGACGGCCCCTTCGACACGGTGCTGATGGGCTGGAACACCTACGCGATCGGCCTGCCCCACGTGCCGAATCCCTACTCGCACCTGCGGCAGATCGTCTTCACGCGCGCGCACGATGCGCCGGAGGGGGCGGAGGACGTCCAGTTCACCGACCGTGATCCGATCGAGGTCGTCCGCGCGCTCAAGAGCGAGCCGGGCTCCGGCATCTGGCTGTGCGGAGGCGGGGCGCTCGCCGCGCGACTGGCCGGCGAGATCGACCGCCTCGTGCTGAAGGTGAGCCCCGTGCTGCTCGGCGACGGCATCCGGCTGTTCGGCGATCACCCCTACGCGCCGCGCGCGATAATCCCGCGTGCGGCCGCCCGGTTCGACTCCGGCGTCGTGATCTCGGAGTACGCGCCGGCCTGACACGCGCTGGTCAGCCGGGTCTCGATTCCGCGCCGCTCAGACGGGCCGCGCAGCTCAGGCCGGCGGCAGACGCAGCACGTCACCCGCGCCGCCGGGGATGTCATCGGCGATGCGGATGCTTCGGGCGAGGTCGTCGAGGGCGCTCTCGAGGGTGCCGAACCGCTCGCGATCGCTGCACACCGCGGTGAGGGTGATGAGGTGCGTCCCCGTGTCCCAGGTGTAGGTCGCCGACGACGGGGATGCCGGATCGGACGGCATGGGCATCATGAGCTTCTCGCCCTGGCCGAGCGCGGTGCGGAAGTCCTCGGTGTCGTCGTACTCCATCGGCATCATCGCGCGCGCCGTGCGCAGCTGCGGGGTGAGCGCCTGCACAGTCGCCATCGCCACCACGAGCTCCGGCTCGGCCTTCCACGTCCAGGCCAGCACCCGTCCGTCAGCCTTGCGCATCGCGAACGGGATCGCCTGGCTCGCCAGCCAGCTGCCGAACCGCGCGCCGGGCATCGTCTCTCGGCCGAGACCCGTGCCGGCCTGCGCCATGAGCATCCGGATGGCGGCCTTCCGGTGCCGACGGCCGGTGAAGCCCAGCGACCCGGTGACGGGGATCCACAGGGTGCGGTCGGCAGACGAGATCAGACGCATGACACCACGGTACGCGGCCCGCCTCCCCGGCGGGCACAGTCCCCTCGGGTAGAGTGACGGGCGCCCAGAGCTAGAGATAGGCAGCAGACTTCCCGTGACCTCCGGACGCCCCCTGAAGATCCTCATCGGCTGCGACACGTTCGCCCCCGACATCAACGGTGCCGCTCGCTTCGCCGAGCGGCTCGCCGCCGGCCTCGTGCAGCGCGGCCACGACGTGCACGTCGTGGCGCCCAACACCGCCTACCGGCACTCGCCCGCGCACACCGAGGTGATCGAGGGCGAGCCCATGACGATGCACCGGCTGCCGGCCCTGCGCTGGCTGCCGCACGACTGGGTGCGCTTCGTGTGGCCGTGGCGCTCGAAGCACTGGGCGCGCAAGGTGCTCGACGAGGTGCAGCCCGACATCGTGCACATCCAGTCGCACATCATCATCGGCCGCGGACTCACGCGCATCGCCCACCAGCGCGGCATCCCCGTCGTCGCGACGAACCACGTCATGGCCGAGAACATCCTCGACCACACCACGATGCCGAAGTTCATCGACGACATCGTGCTGCGCCTCGCCTGGGCCGACGCCAAGCGCACCTTCGACATGACACGGGCGGTGACCACGCCCACCCGCAAGGCCGCCGACTTCCTCGAGCGCACGATCGACACGCAGGGAGTCGTGCCGATCAGCTGCGGAATCGACCGGCGCAACTACACCCCGGTGATCGCCCCGCGCGAGAAGAACCGGATCCTCTTCGTCGGCCGGCTCACCGGCGAGAAGCAGGTCGACGTGGTGCTGCGCGCCGTGCAGCGGCTCGACCCGGCGCTCGACGTGCACTTCGACATCGCCGGCGGGGGAGACCAACGCAAGGCGCTGGAGTCTCTGACCGCCCAGCTCGGCATCGCCGACCGGGTCACCTTCCACGGCCTCGTGACGGACGAGCAGCTGCGGGAGCTCTACTCGCGCTCGTCGGTGTTCGCGATCGCGTCGATCGCCGAGCTGCAGTCGATCGTGACGATGGAGGCCATGGCATCCGCCCTGCCCGTCGTCGGAGCCAACGCCGTCGCCCTGCCCCACCTCGTGCACGACGGCGAGAACGGGCACCTGTTCGAGCCGGGGAACGTCGACGACCTCGCCGACAAGCTGACCCGGGTGCTGACCGCCTCGCCCGCCGAGTACGAGCGGATGCAGCGCGCCTCGCTCGACGGCGTCGCCGTGCACGACATCAATCGCACGCTCGACACGTTCGAGGCGCTCTACCGCGACGAGCCGCTGCCCGCCTGACGCGTCGTCAGGCCGGCAGCGGCTCGTCGGCGGGCGCCGTGAGCGCCCGTCAGGCGTTCGCCATCCCGCGGCGAAGCAGACGACCGCGCGGGTTCTCGAAGTCGATGACCTCGCCGTGCAGCCACGTGCGGCGCACGACACCGGCGAGAGCCCTGCCCTGGTACGGCGTGATCGGGTTCTTGTGGTGCAGCTTCGTGACGTCGACCACGTAGGCGTCATCGGCGGCGAAGACCGAGAAGTCGGCGTCGTACCCCGGAGCGATGCGGCCCTTGCCGGTGAGCCCGGCGAACTGTGCCGGGCGTTCGCTCATCCAGGCGACGACCTGCTCGAGCGACAGGCCGCGCCGGCGCGCCTCGGTCCAGATCAGCGACAGGCCGAGCTGCAGCGAGGCGACGCCGCCCCAGGCCACGCCGAAGTCCCCGTTCTCGAGGTCCTTCAGATCGAGGGTCGAGGGGGAGTGGTCCGACACGATGAAGTCGATCGTGCCGTCCTCCAGGCCCTGCCAGAGCAGCTCGCGGTTTCCGGCCTCGCGGATCGGCGGGCAGCACTTGAACGCCGTCGCGCCCAGCGGGATCTCCTCGCTGACCAGGGTCAGGTAGTGCGGGCAGGTCTCGACCGTGATCTTCAGACCGTCGTGCTTCGCCGTGCGCAGCATCGCCAGGGCGTCGGACGACGACAGGTGCAGGATGTGCGCGCGGGCGTCGGTCCAGCGGGCGCGCTCGATGACCTCGGCGATCGCGAGGTTCTCGGCGCCGCGGGGGCGGGATGCCAGGAACTTGGAGTAATCGTCGCCGTCGGGCTGAGGGGCGCGGTCGATGGCACGCGAGTCCTCGGCGTGCACGATCATGACCGAGTCGAAGGTGGCGAGCTCGCGCATGTCCTTCTCGAGCTCGTCGGGGTCGAGTGGCGGGAACTCGTCGACGCCGGAGTGCAGCAGGAAGCTCTTGAAGCCGAATACGCCCGCGTCGTGCAGGGGGCGGAGGTCGGCGGTGTTGCCCGGGATCGCACCACCCCAGAAGCCCACGTCGACGTGGGTCTGCCCGCGTGCGGCGTTGCGCTTGATCTCGAGCGCCTCGACGTTCACCGTCGGCGGGATGCTGTTCAGTGGCATGTCGACGATCGTGGTGACGCCGCCGGCGGCCGCGGCGCGCGTGGCCGACGCGAAGCCCTCCCATTCGGTGCGGCCGGGCTCGTTGACGTGCACGTGCGTGTCGACCAGGCCGGGGATCAGGGTCTCGTCCTCGGCGAGCTCGATGATCTCCTCGCCGTCGAGGTTGTTGCCGAGTGGCTGCATCGCGACGATCACGCCGCCGCGCACGCCCACCTCGCGCGGGCGGATGCCGGAGCTGGTGAGGACGCGCTCGCCGCGGATCACGAGGTCGTATCGCTCGCCCGTCGGGTCGAGCGAGACACGTGCGGATTCCTGGTGCTCGCCGTCGTGTGGCATCCCCGCCATCCCTTCGTAATGCTTTCATAATGCGAGAGCAAGATTTCGCACTACAGGATCTCACCATGCCGACGAAACGCTGTCAACACCGAGCGAGTGTAGCCCCGGCAGGGGCTGACAGGGCCTCAGCGCCTGCTGACAGACGGTCGTCGTCGGGTTAGAGTTCTCGCGCCGCAGAAACCCGATCCCGGATCCCAACCGAACGGAGTCATCATGACCGACAAGCTCACCCCCGGCGTCACCGCACCCGACTTCGCCCTCGTCGACGCCGAGGGTCGCACCATCGCGCTCTCGGACTACCGCGGCCGCAACGTGGTCGTCTACTTCTACCCGAAGGCGGCCACCCCCGGCTGCACGACCGAGGCGTGCGACTTCCGCGACAGCCTCTCGGCGCTCGACGCCGCCGGCTACGCGGTCATCGGCGTCTCGCCCGACTCGATCGACGAGATCCGCTCGTTCGCCGAGGCGGAGCACCTCACCTTCCCGCTGCTCGCCGACAGCGACGCCGCCGTCGCCAAGGCGTGGGGCGTCTGGGGTGAGAAGACGGTGGGCGAGCGCACCTTCGACGGCGTGATCCGCTCGACCTTCGTGCTCGACGGCGACGGTATCGTGCAGCGGGCAGAATATGGTGTGGATGCAGAGGGTCACGTCGCGCGCTTGCGCGCCGAGCTCGGAGTCTGACTCCACGATGCGAAAGGGTCGCCGGCGAGGTTGACAAACGGAACCGGCGGCCCGCAGAATACTTGCAGATGCTGAAATAACAGTTCCGGCATACGGAAGTAACCTTCTCGTGAAGACTCCGTCAGGGGTTTCCGTATAGCCTTCGCGCCGGATGCCAGCATTCCGCTTGAGGATCGAAGATGCTGCTCGAGGACTTCAACTCGGCTCCCCGTGAAGAAGCCGTCGCCGTCGTGAAGCCGGCACTGGACATCGCCCGCTGGATCGACGCGATCGTCGACGGCCGACCCTACCAGAGCGTCGATCAGGTCGCGGCTGCGGCTGCGACGGCCGCCGCCCCGCTCACCGAGGTCGAGATCGACGGCGCACTCGCGCATCACCCGCGCATCGGCGAGAAGCCGCAGGGCGACACCGCCGAAGCCGCGCACTCGCGCCGCGAGCAGCCCGGTGTCAACGCTGACGCCGCCGCCAAGCTGGCCGCCGGCAACAAGGCCTACGAAGAGAAGTTCGACCGCGTGTACCTCGTGCGTGCGGCCGGACGATCCGCCGAGGAGATCCTCGCCCTGCTGCAGCAGCGACTGGGCAACACCCCCGAACAGGAGCTCGCCGTCGTCGATCAGCAGCTGCGTGAGATCGCAGCGCTGCGTCTGGCAGCAGCCCTCGAGAGCTGAAGGAGCGCAGCATGAGCGTTTCCCACGTGACCACCCACATCCTGGACACCTCGATCGGACGCCCCGCGCCCGACGTCGCCGTCGCACTCGAAGCCCGTCAGGGCGACGAGTGGGTCGGGATCGGTTCAGGATCCACAGATGCTGACGGGCGGGTGAAAGAACTGGGCCCTTCGCTGTTGGAGAGCGGTGCATACCGACTCCGGTTCGACACGGCGGCCTACTTCGCCGGCATCGACACGGACACCTTCTTCCCGGAGGTGGTGTTGACCTTCCAGGTCGACGCTGAGCAGGCGCACTACCACGTGCCGCTGCTGCTCAGCCCGTTCGCCTATTCCACTTACCGAGGAAGCTGAGTTGAGATCATGACCAACATCATTCTGGGCAAGAACCAGTACGGCAAGGCCGAGGTGCGCGTCGTCCGCGTGACGCGCGACACCGACCGCCACGAGATCGAGGACCTCAACGTCACCTCGCAGCTGCGTGGAGACCTCGACAGCGCCCACTTCGAGGGCAACAACGAGCACGTCGTCCCGACCGACACTCAGAAGAACACGGTCTACGCCTTCGCCAAGGACGGCATCGGCAGCCCCGAGGAGTTCCTGCTGCGTCTCGGCCGCCACTTCACCGGCGAGTTCGACTGGATCACCGGCGGTCGCTGGGAGGCCGAGCAGTACACCTGGCAGCGCATCCAGGGCGACAGCGGCGAGCACGACCACTCGTTCGTCCGCGGCGGCACCGAGACCCGCACCTCGGTCGTGCAGATCGACGGCGACGACACGGTCGTCATCGCGGGTCTGCAGGATCTCAAGGTGCTGAAGTCGACGCAGAGCGGCTTCGTCGGATACCCGAAGGACAAGTACACGACCCTGGCCGAGACCGAGGACCGCATCCTCGCCACCTCGGTGACCGCCAAGTGGCGGTACAACCGCAACGACATCGACTTCAACGAGGTCTTCGCGGACGTGCGCCGTCTGCTGCTCGCGGGCTTCTCGCGCAACTACTCGTACGCTCTGCAGCACACGCTGAAGGAGATGGCCGAGGCCGTTCTCGAGGCGCACCCCGAGATCGACGAGATCCGCTTCTCGACCCCGAACAGCCACCACTTCGTGGTCGACCTGTCGCCGTTCGGCCTCGAGAACCCCAACGAGGTGTTCTACGCGGCCGACCGCCCCTACGGCCTGATCGAGGCATCGTTCCTCCGTCAGGGCGCCGACACCGACCACTGGTCGTGGGACGGCATCGCCGGCTTCTGCTGATCCGCACCGGATGCCGTTCGGCCGGCTGCTGACCCCGTCAGCCCCTGCCGCCGAACGGCATCCCCGCCGCGGCGACGGTGAGAGAGGCGATGTTCGCCTCGGCGGGCAGCTGCGCCATGAAGAGCACGGCGCGCGCTGCATCGGCCACGTCGAAGGTCGGCTCGACCAGGCGCGAGCCGTCGGGCTGCAGGGCGCCGGATCCCACCCCGATCTCCGACATGATCCGCGTCGCCGCGTTGCCGATGTCGATCTGGCCGCAGCTGATGCCGTGCGGGCGCCCGTCCAGGTCGATGGATCTCGTCAGGCCGGTGATCGCGTGCTTGCTCACCGCATACGCGACCGAGAGGGGCCGCGGCACCTGCGCCGAGATCGACCCGTTGTTGATGATGCGCCCGCCTTGCGGCCGCTGTGCCCTCATCGTGCGCATCGCCGCGCCGGCGCACAGCAGCGCGCCGGTCACATTGACGTCGATCGTCTTCTGCCAGTCGACCGGATCGATATCCGCGGCGGATGCTGCGGGGCCGAAGACGCCGGCGTTGTTGAACAGCACGTCCACGCGACCCCACTCGGCCACCACGCGCTGGAACAGCGCGTCGACCTCCGCGGGGACGGTGACGTCGGTGGGCACGACCAGGGCATCCGGATGCCCGGCAGCGGTCTGCTGCAGGGCATCCGCCCGCCGACCCGCCAGAGCGACCCGGAAGCCCGCCTCCAGCATGACCTCCGTCACGGCCCGCCCGATCCCGGATCCCGCACCGGTGACCACCGCGATGCGTGCACTCGCCATCAGAATGCTCCCGCCCGCGCCGAGGTCAGGATGCCAGCTCGGCGCTGATCGCCTCGGCGGCCGTGCGCAGCAGGGGCACCGCGCGCTCGCCGAAGGCCTCGTCGACCCGCGAGACCGGACCCGACACCGACACGGCGGTGGGCGTCGGGGCGTCGGGCACGGCCATCGAGAAGCAGCGCACGCCGATCTCCTGCTCCTGGTCGTCGATCGCGTAGCCGCGCTCGCGGATGCGGTCGAGCTCGGCGATGAGCTCATCGACGTCGCCGATGCTGAACTCGGTGGGTGTGGGCATCCCGGCGCGCGTGACGATGCCGCGCACGGTGTCGTCCGGCAGCTGCGCGAGGATCGCCTTGCCCACGCCGGTGTCGTGGGTGTGGGCGCGGCGGCCGACCTCGGTGAACATGCGCATCGAGTGCGACGAGGGAACCTGGGCGACGTACACGATCATGTCGCCATCGAGCACCGCCATGTTGGCGCTCTCGCCGAGCTGGTCGACGAGGCCCGTCAGCTGCGGTCGCGCCAGGGCGCCGAACTGGCGCGACGCGCCCTCGCCGATGCGGATCAGGCGCGGCCCGAGCGCGTAGCGGCGGTTGGGCAGCTGTCGCGCATAGCCGAGAGACACCAGGGTGCGCAGCAGCCGGTGGATGGTCGGCAGCGGCAGGTCGGTCGACGACGCGAGCTCGCTGAGGGTGACGTCGCCGCCGGCGTCGGTGACTAGCTCGAGCAGCTCGAACACCCGCTCGACGGACTGCACACCTGATCCGCTGCCGCGCGGCGTCTTGCTTTCGACCATGAGGTCCTCCTAGGTACCCGACGATTCCATCATGCGAGAAGTGCGAGCGAAAACCCTGCGTGACCATCATCGTTGATTGCAACGAACTTTCGTAAGTCAGACAGTAGTGTCCACGATGCGAAAGAGCGACCAAGTCCACACGCACACGTGAGCCGGCGCCGATGCGCCCGGCGCACCTCAGGGAAGAGGAAACATGGCCAACCCCGGTCCCGGCAACTCGATCACACTGCGCATCGACGCTCCCTCCAACTTCAGCGTCACCAGCGAGCTCGCCGCAGCCGCGGCATCCGCCGGCGCCGCCATCACCGCGCTCGACGTCGTCGAGTCGCATCCCACGTCCATCGTCGTCGACCTCACCTGCAACACGATCGACGACGAGCACGCCACCCGGATCCGCGACGCCGTGCAGGCGCTCGACGGCGTGCACGTGCGCCAGGTCAGCGACCGCACCTTCCTCATGCACCTCGGCGGCAAGCTCGAGGTCGTGCCCAGCGTTCCACTGCGCAACCGCGACGACCTGTCGCGTGCCTACACCCCCGGTGTCGCCCGCGTGTGCATGGCCATCGCCGAGGACAAGAGCAAGGCGCGCAACCTCACGGTCAAGCGCAACACCGTCGCCGTCGTCACCGACGGCACCGCCGTGCTCGGTCTCGGCGACATCGGACCCGAGGCCGCACTGCCGGTGATGGAGGGCAAGGCCGCGCTGTTCAAGCAGTTCGCCAACGTCGACGCGTGGCCCGTCTGCCTCGACACCAAGGACACCGAGGAGATCATCAAGATCGTGAAGGCGATCGCTCCCGTCTACGGCGGCGTCAACCTCGAGGACATCGCGGCTCCGCGCTGCTTCGAGATCGAGGCCCGCCTGCGCGAAGAGCTCGACATCCCCGTCTTCCACGACGACCAGCACGGCACCGCCATCGTCACCCTCGCCGCCCTCGTGAACGCTCTGAAGGTCGTCGGGAAGAAGATCGAAGACGTGCGCATCGTGCTCTCGGGCGTGGGCGCCGCGGGCAACGCGATCGCGCAGCTGCTGCTCGAGCAGGGCGCGACCGACATCGTGGCCTGCGGTCGCAACGGCGCCATCAACCGCGACGAGGAGTACACCGACGCGCACCGCGTCGAGCTCGCGGCGAACACCAACCCGCGCAACTTCACGGGCACCCTCAAGGAGGCCATCGTCGGCGCAGACGTGTTCATCGGCGTCAGCGCCCCGAACGTGCTCGACGAGAACGACATCGCCGCCATGGCCGACGACGCGATCGTCTTCGCGATGGCCAACCCGACCCCGGAGATCGACCCGGTCGTGGCTTCCAAGCACGCCGCGGTCGTCGCCACCGGCCGCAGCGACTTCCCCAACCAGATCAACAACGTGCTGGCCTTCCCCGGCTTCTTCCGCGGTCTCCTCGACGCGGGCGTGTCCGACATCACCCCGCCTATGCTGGTCGCAGCCGCCGAGGCGATCGCCGCCCGCGTCGACGACGAGGAGCGCAACGCGAGCTTCATCATCCCCAGCGTCTTCGACCCCGAGGTCGCAGGAGCCGTGGCCGAGGCGATCGTCCGGGTCGTCAAGGCCGGCGCAGAGAAGGAGTGACGAGGGTGTCAGCCAACACATCGCTGCGCGAAGACGACTTCGCAGACATCGACGCGCGCCTGGCGCAGACCGACGCCCTGCTCTCGAACTCGTACCCGGGTGACGACGGCAGCCGCCAGCCGGTGCACACGCTCTACGTGCCGGCCGATCGCTTCGATCCGGCGCTGCCGGCGCGCTTCGGCGCCGACGCGATCGCGGCCGTCGAGGCGGCCGGCGGCATGGCCGCGCTCGCCGAGTCGGTCGGGCTCGGCCATCTCGCCGGTGAGCTCGCGCCGCTGGTGGATGCCAAGCTGCGCCGCGAACCCATCGAGGACCTGCGTCTCGACTTCGAGGACGGCTATGGCACCCGCGGCGACGACGAGGAGGACGCCGCGGCGATCCTCGCCGCCGAGCGCGTCGCGGAGGCCGTCGCCGCCGGCACCGCGACGCCGTTCATCGGCATCCGGTTCAAGTGCTTCGAGGCGCCGACGCGCCACCGCGGCATCCGCACCCTCGACCGCTTCGTCACCACCCTCGCGGCGGCGGGCCCGCTGCCCGACGGGCTGATCCTCACCCTACCCAAGGTGACCACCGTGGCCCAGGTCGAGGCGATGGTCGCGCTGTGCGAGCGCTTCGAGGACCGTCTGGGCCTCGCGGCCGGACGCCTGCGCTTCGAGGTGCAGATGGAGACGCCTCAGCTCATCGTCGCCGCCGACGGCAGCATCCCCATCGCGACGCTGCTGCACCGCTCCGAGGGGCGCGTGTCCGCACTGCACTACGGCACCTACGACTACAGCGCGTCGCTGCAGATCGCCGCGGCCTACCAGTCGATGGAGCACCCGGCGGCCGACTACGCCAAGCAGGTCATGCAGGTCGCCGTCGCCGAGACCGGCGTGCGCCTGTCCGACGGGTCGACGAATGTCATCCCGCTGGGCGAGAGGGCGCAGGATGCCTGGAAGCTGCACGCCCGCCTGGTGCGGCGCTCGCTCGAGCGAGGCTACTACCAGGGCTGGGATCTGCACGCCAACCAGCTGCCGACCCGGTACCTCGCGACGTACGCGTTCTACCGCGAGGGCTTCGAGGCCGCCGCGCGCCGGCTCGACAACTACCTGCACGGCAGCGACGCGACGATCATGGACGAGCCCGCCACGGCGCGCGCCCTCGCCCGCTTCGTCGTGCGGGGACTGGAGTGCGGCGCGCTCACCGAAGACGAGGTGCGCTCGTCGACCGGCGCCTCGCCCGCCGAGCTCACCCGGCTCGCACATCCCAAACTCGCCACCAAGGAGGCCTGATGTCCTACTACACCCCGACCGGCGGTCTGCCGCCGCAGACCGACCTGCTCACCGACCGCGCGATCGTCAAGCTCGCCTACACGGTGATCCCGAAGGGCGTGCTGCGCGACATCGTCACGAGCAGCCTGCCCGGGTTCAGCAAGACCCGCGCGTGGATCATCGCCAAGCCCACCCCGAGCTCGGCGCAGACCTTCTCGCAGCTGATCGTGGAGATCTCGCCCGGCGGCGAGGCCGCCAAGCCCGAGCCCGAGGCGGGCGTCGAGGGCGTCATCTTCGTCACCACCGGCAAGCTCACGCTCACCCTCGAGGGCGAGACGCACGTGCTCGAAGAGGGCGGCTACGCGTTCCTCGCCCCGGGTGCGAGCTGGTCGCTGAAGAACGAGGGCGACGAGATCACCAGCTTCCACTGGATCCGCAAGGCCTACGAGTGGCTCGAGGGCGTCGACGCGCCGGCCTCGTTCGTCACCCGTGACCAGGACATCGAGCCGACCCCCATGGTCGGCACCGACGCGTGGCTGACCACCCGCTTCGCCGACTCGAGCGACATGGCGCACGACATGCAGGTGAACATCGTCACCTTCAAGCCGGGCGGCTCCATCCCCTTCGCCGAGACGCACGTCATGGAGCACGGCCTGTTCGTGCTCGAGGGCAAGGCGGTCTACCACCTGAACGGCGACTGGGTCGAGGTAGAGGCGGGCGACTACATGCTCCTTCGCGCCTTCTGCCCGCAGGCCTGCTACGCCGGTGGCCCCGGCGACTTCCGGTACCTGCTGTACAAGGACATGAACCGTCAGATCAAGCTCACCTGAGCTCGCTCACCGAGAACGCACCCGTCGGATGTCCGGCGGGTGCGTTTCCCTTTCCAGCGGGTTCCGGATGCTGGAATACCGGCCGCTCTTCGTTGACACCATCTCAGCCCCGGCCTAACCTTTCATCACTAGGAACTTTTATTCCGTTATACGAAATCAAGGACGATCATGAGCTACACCGTCAACGCCTCGATCCTGCTGACCGACCTCCCCGTCAACGAGCGTCCCGCCGCGGCCAAGGCCGCCGGCTTCGACGCCGTCGAGTTCTGGTGGCCCTTCTCCTCGGCCGTGCCCGCGCAGCAGGACGTCGACGGATTCGTCGCCGCCATCCGGGACGCCGGCGTGCAGCTCACCGGCCTCAACTTCTTCGCCGGTGACATGGCCGGCGGCGACCGCGGGCTCGTCTCGTGGGTCGGGCGCGAGGGCGAGTTCCGCGACAACGTCGAGGTCGTCGTCGGCATCGGCGAGCGCACCGGCACCAAGGCGTTCAACGCGCTCTACGGTCTGCGCCAGGACGGCGTCGACGCGAAGACCCAGGACGACCTCGCCGTCGAGAACCTCGCCATCGCCGGCAAGGCGGTGGCCCGCATCGGCGGCATCGTCCTGCTCGAGCCCGTCTCGGGTGCCGACGCGTATCCGCTGAAGACGGCCGATGACGCCCTCGCGATCATCGCCCGCGTCGAGGACGAGCACGGCGTCGACAACGTCAAGCTGCTCGCCGACTTCTACCACCTCGCCGTCAACGGCGACGACGTGGCCGCGGTCATCGCCGACCACGCGGGCGAGTTCGGTCACATCCAGATCGCCGACGCCCCCGGCCGCGGCGAACCGGGCACCGGAGAGCTGCCCATCACCGAATGGATCGACGCGGCGCGCGCCGGCGGCTACGACGGCGTCATCGGCCTCGAGTACAAGGCCACCCAGGCAGACCCGTTCGCCTGGACCAAGAACTGACATCCCACTTCCGCGAAGGAGCGACGACATGACCAACATCACCATCATCGGTCTCGGCATCATGGGCCTTCCCATGGCGAAGAACCTCGTCAAGGCCGGGTACACCGTCACCGGCGTCAACCGCAGCCCCGAGCCCGTCGAGAAGCTCGTCGAGGCCGGCGGCAAGGGAGCGGCGAGCATCGCCGAGGGCGTCAAGGACGCCGACGTCATCATCACGATGGTTCCCGACTCCCCGGATGTCGAGGGTGTCGTCCGCGGCGAAGAGGGCGTCTTCGCCAACGCCAAGCCCGGCGCGCTGTGGATCGACAACTCGTCGATCCGCCCCGACGTCGCCAAGGAGCTGGCCGAAGAAGCCGTCGCCGCAGGATTCGGCGCCGTCGACGCGCCCGTCTCGGGTGGCGAGCAGGGCGCGATCGATGGAGTGCTGTCGATCATGACCGGCGGCTCGCCCGAGGACTTCGCCAAGGCCGAGCCCATCCTGCAGGCCATCGGCAAGACCATCGTGCACGTCGGCCCCGCCGGTGCCGGTCAGACGGTGAAGGCCGCCAACCAGCTCATCGTGGCCGTCAACATCCAGGCGCTCAGCGAGGCGATCGTCTTCCTCGAGGCGTACGGCGTCGACACCGACGCGGCCCTCAAGGTGCTCGGCGGAGGTCTCGCCGGGTCCAAGGTCCTCGACCAGAAGGGGCAGAAGATGCTCGACCGCGACTTCGCCCCCGGCTTCCGCCTGGCCCTGCACAACAAGGACCTCGGCATCGTCACCGCGGCCGCCCGCGGTGCCGGCGTGGCCGTGCCCCTCGGCTCGGCTGTCGCCCAGCTCGTCACCTCGCTCGTCGCCCGCGGCGACGGAGGCCTCGACCAC
Source organism: Microbacterium sp. OR21 (assembly GCF_047306785.1). Taxonomy (NCBI): domain Bacteria; kingdom Bacillati; phylum Actinomycetota; class Actinomycetes; order Micrococcales; family Microbacteriaceae; genus Microbacterium; species Microbacterium sp. OR21. The sequence continues at coordinate 349,768 of NZ_JAZEXJ010000001.1, forward strand.
TCCGGCCTCTTCAAGCTCACCGCTGAGCTCTCGGGCCGCGACTGAAACCTCTTCTACGAAGGAACCGACATCATGACCCGCATGCGTGCAGTGGACGCCATCGTCCAGATCCTGATCAAGGAGGGCGCCGACGAGGCGTTCGGCCTGCCGGGAGCCGCCATCAACCCCCTGTACTCCGCGATGCGCGCCAACGGCGGCATCCGGCACACCCTCGCCCGCCACGTCGAGGGCGCCTCGCACATGGCCGACGGCTACAGCCGCACCGGTGACGGCCGCGTCGGCGTCTGCCTCGGCACCTCGGGCCCGGCCGGCACTGACATGATCACCGGTCTGTACGCGGCCATCGCCGACAGCATCCCGATGCTGTGCATCACCGGCCAGGCTCCGGTGGCGAAGCTCGACAAGGAGGACTTCCAGGCCGTCGACATCGCGTCGATCGCGAAGCCGGTGACCAAGTTCGCCAAGACGGTGCTCGAGGGCGCCCAGGTGCCCGGCGTCTTCCAGAGCGCGTTCCAGATCATGCGCTCCGGCCGCCCCGGTCCGGTGCTGATCGACCTCCCGTTCGACGTGCAGATGACCGAGATCGAGTTCGACATCGACACCTACGAGCCGCTGCCGGTCGCGAAGCCCGCGGCCACGGCCGCGCAGGCCGAGAAGGTGCTCGACATGCTGACCTCGTCGAAGCACCCGGTGATCGTCGCCGGTGGAGGCATCGTCAACTCCGGCGCCTCCGACAAGCTCGTCGAGCTCGCCGAGACCCTCGGCGTCCCTGTTGTCCCCACTCTTATGGGCTGGGGTGCCATCGCCGACGACCACCCACTGGCCGCAGGCCTGGTCGGCATCCAGACCTCGCAGCGCTACGGCAACGCGAGCTTCCTCGAGAGCGACTTCGTGCTCGGCATCGGCAATCGCTGGGCGAACCGCCACACCGGTGGCCTCGACACGTACCGCAAGGGCCGCACCTTCGTGCACGTCGACATCGAGCCGACGCAGATCGGCCGCGTGTTCGCGCCCGACTACGGCGTGGTCTCCGACGCCGGCGCGTTCATCGACGCGCTGCTCGCCGCCGCCCGCGACCGCGTGGCCGAGCTGCCCGACTACACCCCGTGGGCCCAGGAGTGCCGCGACCGCAAGGCGCGCCTGCAGCGCAAGACGAACTTCGACGACGTGCCCATGAAGCCGCACCGCGTCTACCAGGAGATGCTCACGGCCTTCGACCGCGACACCACCTTCGTCACCACGATCGGCCTGTCGCAGATCGCCGGCGCGCAGCTGCTGCACGTCTACGGCCCGCGCAAGTGGATCAACGCCGGCCAGGCCGGACCCCTCGGCTGGACCGGACCCGCCGCCCTCGGCGTCGTGCGCGGCAAGCCGGGCGAGCAGGTCGTCGCGCTCTCGGGCGACTACGACTTCCAGTTCATGATCGAAGAGCTCGCCGTGGGCGCGCAGCACAAGCTGCCGTACATCCACGTCGTGGTCAACAACAGCTACCTGGGCCTGATCCGTCAGTCGCAGCGCGGCTTCGAGATGGACTACGAGGTCTCGCTGGCCTTCGACAACATCAACACCCCGAACGACCCGAACAGCGTCGCCACCGGCTACGGCGTCGACCACGTTAAGGTCGCCGAGGGCCTGGGCTGCAAGGCGATCCGCGTCGAGCGTCCCGAAGAGCTCGCCGCCGGCTTCGCCGAGGCGGCTCGCCTGCGCGACGAGTTCCAGGTGCCCGTGGTTGTCGAGGTCATCCTCGAGCGCGTCACGAACATCGCGATGGGTGCCGACCTCGACACCATGAACGAGTTCGAGGACCTCGCGTCGTCGCCCGCCGATGCACCTGAGGCGATCTACGCTCTGCTTGACTGATCGACATGCGCATCCTCATCGCCTCTGACAAGTTCAAGGGCTCGGCAACGGGCTCCGAGGTGGCGGCGGCTCTCGCCGACGGCATCCGGGAGATCATCCCGGATGCCGTCGTTGACGCGGCTCCCGTCGCCGACGGCGGCGAGGGGACGGTCGACGCGGCCGTCGCGAGCGGATTCACCCCGGTGACGGTCTCGGTGACCGGACCGACCGGTCGAGCGGTGGATGCCACCTTCGCCGTCCGTGGCGAGCAGGCCATCATCGAGATGGCCGCGGCGAGCGGGCTCGACGTGCTTCCCGACGGCGAGAAGGCCGCGCTGGAGGCGACCAGCCGCGGCACCGGCGAGCTGATCGCGGCCGCCCTCGATCAGGGCGCCACCTCGATCGTGCTCGGCGTGGGTGGCAGCGCCTGCACCGACGGCGGGGCCGGCATGCTGCAGGCCCTGGGCGTCGCGCTGCGCACCGAGGACCGACCGGTCCGCCCTGGCGGCGCCGGTCTGGTCGACCTGGTCTCGGCCGACATCTCGGGTCTGGACCCGCGGCTCGCCGGAGTCAGCTTCGTGCTGGCCGCCGACGTCGACAATCCTCTCCTGGGCGACCGGGGGGCCGCTGCGGTGTTCGCGCCGCAGAAGGGGGCGAGCGCCGACGATGTCGCCGTCCTCGAGGCGGGCCTCCAGCGCCTGGCAGAACTCGTCGACGCGCTGCCCGGCGTGCGCCCCTCAGCGGCAGCTCCGGGAGCAGGAGCGGCGGGCGGTGTCGGATACGCCGCGCTCGCCGTGCTCGGCGCCGTGCGCGAGCCCGGCATCGACGTCATCCAGCGCCTGACCGGACTGGAGTCGCGGATCGCCGACGCCGACCTCGTCATCACCGGCGAGGGCAGCCTCGACGACCAGAGCCTGGGCGGCAAGACGCCGCTGGGTGTCTCGGCTGCGGCGAAGCGGGCCGGCAAGCCCGTCGTCGCCGTGTGCGGTCGCACGACGCTGGATGCCTCGCAGGCCGCGTCCGCGGGCTTCGCGAAGGTGTACGCGCTGAGCGACATCGAGCCCGAGCCGGCGAAGAGCATGGCCAACGCGGTGCCCCTGCTGCGCGGCGTCGGACGCACGATCGCCGCCGACATCCCCGAGCTCACCGCGCGCTGATTCACGCAGCACGACGAAAGAGGGGATCGGACCGCCGGTGGGCGGAGCCGATCCCCTCTTCTCGCGCTGTGTCCTCAGGCCGCCTTTGGGAAGAGGATGCGGAATGCGCGGACGAAGCCGTTGCCCTCGTCGGCAGGCAGGTGGAAGTCGGGGTCGATGTTGACCGACGGATTCTCTGCGGACGGGACGTATCCGTGCGCCTCGCTTGCGTGTGCGTTCATGTCCCTCTCCGTTCCCTGATTCCATAAAGTGGAATAATCGTCTTGCTCTATGAAAAGAGTAGGGGGAGGCGCGGCGAGGAGTCAATACCCCTTCCACATCTGTGACCGCAGGTTGCAGCGGGCCGGTCAGCCCCAGCGCCCGGGGCGCGCGAGCACGCGTGAGCGCAGGTCGACCGCGCCGGGGGAGACCTCGGCGGTGCAGAACAGCAGCGACATGGTCGGGTAGCCGTGCACACGGTTGTCGCGCACGATCGCCCTGTCGTCCTCGGGGGAGAGGGCGGCGCTCTCGCCCAGCACGCTCACCCAGCCGTTGACCCACGCCTCCGCCGGACCCTCGCCCGCTCGTTCGGGCATCGCGGCCGCGAAGTGCGGCAGCCAGGCCTCGATCCGTGCGGTGCGCGGATCGTCGAGATCGTCGTGCGCGATCATATGCACGCCCTCCGGCACCGAGGACTCACGCAGCTCGGTGCCGTCCCACGACAACACGCGCGAGCCGTCCGGCGTCACCTCGAGCAGGTTGAAGCCGTGCATCGGCAGCGGCCCGTCGGGAGACCGGCCCGCGACCGACTCCAGCGCGAGCGATCCGCGCGAGCGCACCGCGTCGTCCGGAAGGTCGAGCACGTCGGCCCGGTTCAGCAGCACCGCGAGTCGACCCGACGCGGGGTCGGCGGCGAGCCACGCGCCCCCTGCTCGACGGTCGCGGATGCCGATCACGCCCGGGTGCGAGTCCGGCCACCACTCGCCCAGGTCGTCCCAGGGGCGCTGCGGATCCTCGTCGCGCACGGCGAGCAGCCGCGCGCTCCCGCCGGGGGCGGCGACATCGATCACGACGGTGCACACGAGCCCGAGTCTAGGCGCACCCCGCCCCGTGGGCTCCGGAGCGACCCGCCTCACGGGGTCGTGGGGCAGAATCGAACGCGTGAACATCGTCGTCGCCGTCACCGGCGGGATCGCCGCGTACAAGAGCGTGCACCTGGTGCGCCTGCTGATCAAGGCGGGCCACGAGGTCACCGTCGTCCCCACCGAAGACGCGCTGCGGTTCGTCGGGCTGCCCACCTGGGAGGCGATCAGCCGGCGGCCGGTCACCACGAGCGTGCACGAGGACGTCGCGCAGGTGCGCCACGTAGCCCTCGGCCAGGCGGCAGAGCTCGTCATCGTCGCCCCGGCCACCGCCAACACCATCGCGAAGATGGCGGCGGGCCTGGCCGACGACCTGCTCGGCACCACGCTGCTCGCCACGACGGCACCGGTGGCGATCGCCCCCGCCATGCACACCGAGATGTGGCTGCACCCGGCGACCCGGGCGAACATCGCCACCCTGCGCGAGCGCGGCGTCGCGATCCTCGGGCCCGATGACGGTGAGCTGACCGGTGGCGACTCGGGGCCGGGGCGGATGCTCGAACCCGAGCAGATCGTCGCTCAGGCACTCGGCCTGCTCGCAGCGGACGAGCAGCGCGACCTCGATGGTCTGCGGGTCGCCGTCTCGGCGGGCGGCACCAGGGAGCCGCTCGACCCGGTGCGCTTCCTCGGCAACCGCTCCAGCGGCCGCCAGGGCACAGCGCTGGCGCTCGCGGCGGCCGATCGCGGTGCCGAGGTGGTGCTCGTCGCCGCGCACGTCGACGGTGCGGTGCTGGCCGAGGCCGAGCAGCATCCGCTCATCCGCGTCGAGCACGTCGGCACCGCAGCCGAGCTCGGCGACGCCATGCGCCGCGCGTCGGAGGACGCCGCCGTGATCGTGATGGCCGCCGCGGTCGCCGACTACCGGCCCGCCGATGTGTCCGAGCGCAAGCTCACCAAGGACGCCGGACCGCTCGAGAGCATCGAGCTGGTGCAGAACGAGGACATCGTCGCCCATCTGGCGGCGCGACGGCATCCGGGTCAGGTCGTGGTGGCCTTCGCCGCCGAGACGCCGGACGACGCCGACGACCTTCTCGAGCGCGCGCGGCGCAAGCGCGAGCGCAAGGGCGTCGACCTGCTCGTGGTGAACGAGGTCGGGTGGGAGCGCGGGTTCGAGTCGGGCGAGAACGCCGTGCACGTGATCGGCGAGGGCGGGGCTGTCGTCGCCCGGGCATCCGGATCGAAGCGCGCCGTCGCCGACGACGTGTGGGACGTCATCGCCGACGTCCTCGACTGATGTGCGGCGGCGTCAGCCGCCGATGTACGACATCTCGATGCGCCGGCGCTGCGTGCGCAGCGCCGGGGTGAGTCCCGCGCGGATCTCTGAGTAGCGGTCGTCGCGTCGGCCCCAGATGGATGCCATCGCCGCCGCCAGCTCGACGTCGTCGGCCCCGCCGCGCAGGAGCGCGCGCAGGTCGTGGCCCTCGGAGGCGAACAGGCAGGTGAACAGCCTTCCCTCGGTCGAGATGCGCGCGCGTGTGCACGTGCCGCAGAACGCGTTGGTGACGCTGGAGATCACCCCGATCTCACCGTCGCCGTCGGCATAGCGCCAGCGCTTCGCCGTCTCGCCGTGCACGGCGGGCGCCACCGGCTCGAGCGGGAACACCGCGCCGATCCGCTCGATGATCTCGGCCGACGGCACGACCTCATCGAGCGACCAGCCGTTGGTGTTGCCGACGTCCATGTACTCGATGAAGCGCAGCGTGTAGGGGGTGTCTTTGAAGTGCCGCGCCATGTCGACGATCTCGCCGTCGTTCACCCGGCGCTTGACCACCATGTTCAGCCGGATCGGGCCGAGGCCCGCCGCGTGCGCCGCATCGATGCCGTCGAGCACCCGGCTCACCGGGAAGCGCACGTCGTTCATCCGCTGGAACAGCTCGTCGTCGAGCGAGTCGACCGACACCGTGACGCGCTTCAGGCCCGCGGCCTTCAGCGCCTCCGCCTTCATCGCGAGGGCCGAGCCGTTGGTGGTGAGGGCGAGGTCGAGCGGCTCGCCTTCGGGTGTGCGGATGGCGGCGAGTTGCTCAATGAGCTGCTCGATCCCGCGGCGCAGCAGCGGCTCGCCGCCGGTCAGGCGCAGCTTGTGCACGCCGTGCGCGGCGGCGACGGTGGCGATGCGCGTGATCTCCTCGAAGCTCAGCAGCTCGTCGCGGTCGAGGAAGGCGTAGTCGCGGCCGAAGATCTCCTTCGGCATGCAGTAGACGCAGCGGAAGTTGCAGCGGTCGGTCACCGAGATGCGCAGATCACGCAGCGCCCGGTCGCGTCGGTCGGTGAGCGCGACCGTCGCATCCGCCGGCCCGCCGCCGTCGATGCGTCTGCTCGCCATGGTCACGTCCTCTCGCAGTGAAACGCTAGCACCGGATGCCCGGTGGTGGACCCGCTGAAGCCCGTATCAATTGCGACCGGCGTGCATTTCCGGGAGGCGGCGGGAATGCGCTTCGGAATTCTCTGGACGCGCCGGAATGTCATTGCTATGCTCGACAGCGCCGCATATCCGAGAGCGGCGTAATTGAACATTCAGCGGTTCGACGTATATCTCGCAGAACGATCCGATCCGGATCCGACTCGATAAGCCGTATCACTGCTACGACAGCAAGGAAGCTCTCGTATGACCAGCAGCGCTCTACCCCGACCCGAATCGCAGATCGAACCCCCACCGCCGCTCGGCCCGGCCGAGTACCTCGCCGAGGCGGTGCGCATCGCCGTCGAGAACGTGCGCAACGAGGGTGGGCCGTTCGGCGCCGTCGTCGTCTCGGCCGATGGTCGCGTCTTCGAGGGCGTGAACCGGGTCACGGCCGATCTCGACCCGTCGGCGCACGCCGAGGTCACCGCGATCCGCAACGCCTGCCAGGGGCTCGGCACGTTCGATCTGACAGGAGCGACGCTCTACACGAGCTGCGAGCCGTGCCCGATGTGCCTCGCCACGTCGCTGTGGGCGCGCATCGAGCGGGTGTACTTCGCCGCGAACCGCCACGACGCCGCGGATGCAGGCTTCGACGACGCGGTGTTCTACCGCTACTTCGAGGGCACCGACGCCGACCGGGCGATCATGCCCGTGAGCGACATCGAGCTGCCGCCCGCGCAGCGTGTCGCACCCTTCACCGAGTGGCGCAGCACGCCCACTCGCATCGAGTACTGAACTCTCCCTCACCTTCACCGGAGCCGATGATGTCTTCACCTTTCCCTCCTCCCGCACGCCCATCCGACGCCGACACGTCCAGCACCGAGGTGGTCGGCAACGACGCCGCGGGGCTGTTCGCCCGCGGTGACGAGCAGCCGCAGCCGCCGCTGTCGACCGGCGCGACGAGCACCGTCGACGCCGCTCCGAAGAACGGCTTCGACCGGTTCTTCGAGATCACCCGCCGCGGGTCGACCATCGCACGCGAGATCCGCGGTGGCGTGGTCACCTTCGTCACGATGGCGTACATCGTCATCCTCAACCCGCTCATCCTCGGCGGCGTCACCGACGTCTCGGGCGGCGCACTGGATGCCGCGCAGATCGGCGCGGCCACCGGCCTCACAGCCGGCGTGATGACGATCCTGTTCGGGGTGGTGGCACGGCTGCCGTTCGCCCTGGCCGCAGGGCTCGGCATCAACTCCTTCCTCGCGGTGTCGGTGGTCGGCCAGGTCACCTGGCCCGAGGCCATGGGGCTCGTCGTGATCAACGGCCTGCTCATCGTGCTCTTCGGGGCGACGGGCATCCGCACCGCGATCTTCAAGGCCGTGCCGCAGGCGCTCAAGGCTGCGATCACCGTCGGCATCGGCCTGTTCATCGCCTTCATCGGCTTCGTCGACTCGGGCTTCGTCAACCGCACCGCCGGCGGACCGCCCGTGCAGCTCGGCGACAACGGCTCGATCACCTCCGTCCCCACGCTCATCTTCCTGTTCGGGCTGGTGCTGATCGGCATCCTCGTCGCGCGGAAGGTGCCGGGCGGCATCCTGATCGGCATCGTGGTGAGCACGGTCGTCGCGCTCATCGCGCAGTCGGTGCTCAAGCTCGGGCCGTCGTTCGAAGACCCGAACGGCTGGCACATGACGATCCCCGAGCTGCCGACCGCATGGATCACCGTTCCCGACTTCGGGCTGATCGGCCAGTTCGACCTGTTCGGCGCCTTCGGCCGCGTCGGCGTGCTCTCGGCGACGATGCTCGTGTTCACCCTCGTCTTCTCGAACTTCTTCGACGCGATGGGAACGATGACCGGGCTCGCGAAGAACGCCGGCCTGGCCTACAAGGACGGCACCTTCCCGCGGCTGCGCTCGGCGTTCGTCGTCGAGGGCTTCGGCGCGGTGGCGGGCGGCGTGACCTCGACGTCGTCGAACACCGTGTACGTCGACAGCGCCTCGGGCATCGGCGAGGGTGCTCGCACGGGCCTCGCCTCGCTGGTCGTAGGCGTGCTGTTCCTGCTGTCGATGTTCTTCACCCCGCTCACCCTCGTCGTGCCGATCGAGGTGGGCTCGGCCGCCCTGGTCGTCGTCGGGGCGATGATGATGTCGCAGATCCGCGAGATCAGGTTCACGAAGTTCGCCGTCGCGCTGCCCGCGTTCCTCACCATCGTGACGATGCCGCTGACGTACTCGATCGCGAACGGCATCGGGGTCGGGTTCATCTCGTGGGCGCTGGTGAACGCGTTCTCCGGGCGCGCGCGCAAGGTGCACTGGCTGATGTGGATCGTCGCCGCGGGCTTCGCCCTGTATTTCGTGCGCGGGCCGATCGAGGCGATGCTCGCCGGCTGAACCGCAGCAGAGAAAGGGCCCGATCGGACGATCGGGCCCTTTCTTTTCGGGCGCGTCGGAATGACGTCGGAAAAGGCGTCGCAGATGGCGCCAAAATGCATTTCCGTATTGCCGCGGGAAAAGATATCCGGAATGCGTCTCGCGCATTCCGGAGGGAATGTCATTCGGATGCCAGCGGCGCGGCCTCCTCGATCAGCTGCAGGATGCGCGCGGCGACGCTCACCGCGATGACGGCGGGCTGCTTGCCGGACACCTCCGGTACGCCGATGGGGGTCGTCACCCGGGCGAGCTCGGCATCGGTGTGCCCAAGCTCGCGCAGCTTCGTGCGGAACCGCGCCCACTTCGATGCCGAGCCGATCAGTCCGATCGACCCGAGCGAGGGTGTGCGCAGCGACTGGTCGACGATCGCGAGATCCTCGACGTGGTCGTGGGTCATGACGAGCACGTGGGCGCCGTCGGGAATGCTCAGCAGCGCCGCCTCCGGCACGGGCGCGTGATGCGCCCGGACGCTCGCCACGGCGTCGCTCGTCACCGGTGCCAGCCGTGCGGCATCGAGCATCTCGGCGCGCGAGTCGACCAGGTGCAGCGACAGCTCATGGCGCGACAGGATGCGCGCGAGCTCGAGGCCGACGTGGCCAATGCCGAACACCGCCACCGACGGCACCACGCGCACGGGTTCCAGCATGATGGTGACCTCTCCTCCGCAGCACTGCACCCCGTACTCGGTCGTCGCCTTGTCGCTGAGGGTCAGGGTGAGCAGCTGCGGCTCCGCGGTGCCGGATGCGAGCATCTCGCGGGCGCGATCGGCGGCGGTGGCCTCGAGGTTGCCGCCGCCGATCGTGCCGAACTGATCGTCCGGCGAGATGACCATCTTCGCGCCGCCGTTGCGCGGCGCGTGCCCGCGCACCATCGCGAGCGTCACGATCACCGCCGGGGTGCGGCTCTCGCGCAGCGCGCGCAGGGCGTCCAGCCAGTCGACCATGTCAGACGGCGGCGAGCTCGGGCTCCGGCTCCGCCGCGCCGAGAGCCGCCCGGGCGGCCTCGACCGCCCAGTACACCGACTCCGGCGTCGCGGGCGACGCCAGATCGACCGAGTGACCCGCCGGGCCGAAGGCCGCGACCGCCTGGCGCAGCGCCTCGCGGGCGCTGAACGCGAGCATGAACGGCGGCTCGCCGACGGCTTTGGAGCCGTAGACCGCGCCGTCCTCGCGGGCGTTCTCGAACAGGCGCACGCGGAACTCCTCGGGCATCTCCGAGAAGCTCGGCAGCTTGTAGGTCGACGCCGACTGGGTCTGCAGACGGCCGCGGTGCGGCCCGTCGGTGGCATCCCACCGCAGATCCTCCAGCGTCAGCCAGCCCATGCCCTGCACGTACGCGCCCTCGATCTGGCCGATGTCGAGCATCGGCGAGAGCGAGTCGCCCACGTCGTGCACGATGTCGACGCGGCGGATGCGGTACGTGCCCGTGAAGCCGTCGATCTCGACCTCGGTCGCGGCCGCGCCGTAGGCGAAGTACTTGAACGGCGAGCCCTTCATGGTCTCGGGGTTCCAGTGCAGGCCGGCGGTGCGGTAGTAGCCGGCGGCGAACAGCTGCACGCGCTGGAAGTACGCCGCCTTCGCGACCTCGGCGAAGGTCAGCCGCTCCTCCTTGCCGAGGGCGGTCACGAAGCCGCCGCCGAAGCGCACGTCGCGCTCGTCGACGCCCAGCAGGCGTCCGGCCACCGCGGCCATCCGCTCGCGGATCTGATCGCAGGCGTTCTTCACCGCGCCGCCGTTGAGGTCGGCACCCGAAGACGCGGCCGTGGCCGACGTGTTGGGCACCTTGTCGGTGCGGGTCGGAGCGAGGCGCACCTGGTGCAGCTCGAGTCCCAGAGCGGTGGCCGCGATCTGCAGCATCTTGGTGTGCAGACCCTGGCCCATCTCGGTTCCGCCGTGGTTGACCAGCACCGAGCCGTCCTTGTAGACGTGCACGAGGGCACCGGCCTGATTGAACGCCGCGAAGTTGAACGAGATCCCGAACTTGATCGGCGTCATCGCGACCGCGCGCTTCACGTCGGGATGCGCCGCGTTGAACGCGTCGATCTCGGCGCAGCGCTCTGCGATCGACGCCTCGTCGGCGAGCTGGTCCCAGATCGTCGGCATCCGCTCGGCGTCCTTCACGAGCTGACCGTACGGCGTGCTCTGACCCGGCTGGTAGAAGTTGCGGCGGCGCAGCTCGAGCGGATCGATGCCGAGCGTCGGGGCGACCCTGCCCAGGATGTCCTCGATGAGGAACACGCCCTGCGGGCCGCCGAAGCCGCGGTACGCGGTGTTCGACTGCTTGTTCGTCTTCGCGATGCGCCCGTAGGCGTGCACGTTCGGGATCCAGTAGGCGTTGTCGAGGTGGCAGAGCGCGCGGCCCAGCACCGGCTCCGACAGGTCGATCGACCAGCCGCCGTCGGCGGTGAGCACGGCGTCGAGCGCCTGCAGCATGCCGTTCTCGTCGAGGCCGACCTTCCAGCTGATGTGGAACGGATGCCGTTTGCCGGTCATCGTGAGGTCCTGCGTGCGGTTCAGGCGCACCCGCACCGGGCGCCCGGTGAGCTTGGCGCCGAGAGCGGCGACGGCCGCGAAGCCGTGCGGCTGCATCTCCTTGCCGCCGAAGCCGCCGCCCATGCGCAGGCACTGCACGGTGACCTCGTTGGCGTGGATGCCGAGCACGTGCGAGACGAGGTCCTGCGTCTCGGTGGGGTGCTGCGTCGAGCACTGGATGAAGTACTGCCCTTCCGAGTCGCGCACGGCGAACGACGCGTGGGTCTCGAGATAGAAGTGCTCTTGACCGGCGAACTCGGTGACACCCTCGAAGACGTGCGTCGAGGTGGCCAGCGCCGCAGTCGCGTCACCCCGCTCGACGGTGCGCGGGGTGCCCATGAACGACTGCGCCTCGATGGCGTCGTGCACGGTGATGAGCGACGGCAGCTCGTCATACTCGACCTTCACCCGCTCGGCGCCGAGACGCGCGGCCTCGGTCGTCTCGCCGAGCACCCACACCAGCGCGTGGCCGTAGAACATCGCCTCGCTCGGGAAGAGCGGCTCGTCGTTGCGGATGCCGGCGTCGTTGAGCCCGGGCACGTCGTCGGCGGTGAGCACCCGCACGACGCCCGGCACCTCGTAGGCGCCGGAGACGTCGATCGTCACGCGCGCGTGCGCGCTGGTGGACTGCACCGGCCAGGCGGTGAGAACGCCGGCGGTCTGCGCGGCGATGTCGTCGGTGTACATCGCCGCTCCGGTGACGTGCAGCGCCGCACTCTCGTGAGGCGCGCGGTGCCCGACGACGGGGTTCTCGGGGCGGTCGGCGAGAGCACTCATGCCGACACCTCCTTCGACTGGATGACGGTCTGGCTGTAGAACTTCAGCAGGGCGGAGCCCAGCATGTGCGAGCGGTAGTCGCTGCTCGCGCGGTGGTCGGACATCGGCGTCCCCTCGGACTGCAGCACGGCCGACGCCGCCTTGACCGTGGCGATGTTCCACGGTCGTCCGATCAGCGCCTCCTCGGTGGCGCGAGCGCGAAGCGGAGTGGCGGCCACGCCGCCCAGGCCGATCCGAGCCGACGTGACCGTGCCGCCGGTGATGTCGAACGCGAAGCCGATCGCGACCGACGAGATGTCGTCGAACCGTCGCTTGGTGATCTTGTGGAAGGCGGTGTACTCGGCCAGAGGCAGCGGGATGCGCACCGACCTGATCAGCTCGTCCTTCGCGCGCACGGTCTGCCGGTAGCCGGTGAAATACTCGGCCAGCGGCACCTCGCGCTCGCCGTCGGCGGATGCCAGCACCAGGCGCGCATCGAGGGCCAGCAGGGCCGGCGGGGTGTCGCCGATCGGCGATCCGGTGCCGAGGTTGCCGCCGATCGTGCCGCGGTTGCGGATGAGGCGGGAGGCGAACTGCGGGAAGAGCTTGGCGAGCAGCGGCACGCGGCCGGCGAGTCGGCGCTCGACGTCGGACAGCGGCAGGGCCGCGCCGATCTCTACGTGCTCGTCGGTCTCGGTGAGCCCGCGCAGCTCGTCGAGCTGGTCGATCGCGACGACCAGCGGGGCACGGCGGCCGCGCAGGTTCACCTCGACACCCCAGTCGGTGGATCCGGCGACGATCAGGGCATCCGGCTCGTCCCGGAGGAGCCGCAGGGCGTCGGCGAGGGTCGCGGGGCGCACGAATCGCGACCCGCCCACCTCGGCATCGGTGGCGACGACCGCGGGAGCGGGCTGCGCCAGCCGCTGCTGCAGCGGGTCGTCGTGCTCGGGGGAGCCGAGCGAGTACGCGGCGTCGCGGATGGGGCGGTAGCCGGTGCAGCGGCACAGGTTGCCGCTGAGGGCGTGCAGGTCGAAGCCGTTGGGCCCGGCTTCGAGGCCGTCGTCGTCGGGGCCCTCGCCGTGCTGCTGCTCGCCGTCGTGGGCGGGGCAGGCGTCGCCGCGCTCGGGGCGGTAGTACTCCGCGGCCATGCTGCACGCGAATCCGGGGGTGCAGTACCCGCACTGCGAACCACCGGCCTCGGCGAGCTTCTGCTGCACCGGATGCAGGTCGTCGACGCCGCCGAGGCCCTCGGCGGTCACGATCTCCTGCCCGTCGAGGGCGTACACCGGAACCAGGCAGGCGTTCACGGGGGTCCAGCGGGTGGTGCCGTCGGCGTCGGGGGTCGCGATCATCATCGCGCAGGCGCCGCACTCGCCTTCGGCGCAGCCCTCCTTGCTGCCGGGAAGGCCCGCGTCGCGCAGCCAGTCCAGCGCCGTCACATGCGTGGCCACACCGTCGATCGGGCGGCTGCGCCCGTTGACGGTGACCGTGATGTCAGTCATTGTCTCTCCTCGGGTATGACGCGGGGCGTCTGGGTGCACGCTGCTCGCGTGCCTGCTGGGATCCCGAGGGGTGAGCGCCGCGCTGCGCTCGCACCGGGCGATCACATCGCGACATCGCGCGCGGTTGCGGTGAGTCTAGGCGAACCGACGGCGAGGCCTCGGAATCGTTATGAAGCGCGATTCCGTGGGCGGCGGCTCAGGCGCCGTGGGCGTACCAGTTCCCCCATGCGGTGGAGCTCTCAGAGGGGGCGGTGGCGTGGACATCGATGTGCTGCGTCATCACGGCCCCTTCTCTTCGCTGAGTTCCGGCTCTTCGCTGAGTTCCGGCTCTTCGCTGAGTTCCGGAGGAAGTCGCTCCGGTCGTCGGTCAGTGTAGCCGTGGGCGTCAGAGCCGGTCAAGAGCATGCCCCTTGCCGTTCGACCGCTCAGGATCTAAACTTGAGTCAAGACAACTCAAGTTTGAAGGAGACTCCTCCAGGAGGAACGAATGACCAACCCGGCACAGAGCTCTCAGCAGTCTGGACAGGAAGAACAGCAAAGCGCCCTCGAGCAGTTCGGCATCAACCTCACCGATCGCGCCCGGCAGGGCAAGCTCGACCCGGTGATCGGCCGCGACAGCGAGATCCGTCGGGTGAGCCAGGTGCTCACCCGACGCACGAAGAACAACCCCGTGCTCATCGGCGAGCCCGGCGTCGGCAAGACCGCCGTCGTCGAGGGTCTCGCGCAGCGCATCGTCGCCGGTGACGTCGCCGAATCACTGAAGGACAAAGAGCTCGTCTCGCTCGACATCTCCGCTCTCGTCGCCGGCGCCATGTACCGGGGGCAGTTCGAGGAGCGGCTGAAGAGCGTGCTCAAGGAGATCACCGAGTCCGACGGCAAGGTCATCACCTTCATCGACGAGCTGCACGTGCTGATGGGCGCCGGTGGTGGCGAGGGCTCGGTCGCGGCGTCCAACATGCTCAAGCCCATGCTCGCCCGCGGCGAGCTGCGCATGATCGGCGCCACCACCCTCAACGAGTACCGCGAGTTCATCGAGAAGGACGCAGCCCTCGAGCGTCGGTTCCAGCAGGTGTACGTCGGCGAGCCCTCGGTCGAGGACACCGTGGCGATCCTGCGCGGGCTCAAGGGCCGGTACGAGGCGCACCACGGGGTAACGATCTCCGATACGGCGCTCGTGGCATCCGCCGCCCTGTCGAACCGCTACCTGCCCAGCCGGCAGCTGCCCGACAAGGCGATCGACCTGATCGACGAGGCCATGTCGCGGCTGAAGATGGAGATCGACTCCTCGCCCGTCGAGATCGACGAGCTCAAGCGCCAGGTCGACCGGATGAAGCTCGAGGAGCTCGCGCTCAAGCGCGAGAAGGACGCTGCCTCGAAGGAGCGCCTCGCCGCGCTGCGCGAGCAGATGGCCGGGCTCGAGAGCCGGCTCGCCGAGCTCGAAGAGCGCTGGGCGCGCGAGCGTCAGGGGCTGAACCGGGTCGGCGACCTGAAGAAGCAGCTCGACGAGGCGACGACGCAGCGCGACCTCGCGATGCGCGAAGGCGACTACACCAAAGCATCCAAGCTCGAGTACGAGACCATCCGGCGCCTCAACGCCGAGATCGCCGAGGCCGAGCAGGCCGAGGCGGCCGTCTCGAACGAGGGGCGGATGGTCAACGAGCAGGTCACCGAAGAGGACATCGCCGCCGTGATCGCCGCCTGGACGGGCATCCCGGTCGGACGCCTTCTGCAGGGTGAGAGTGAGAAGCTGCTGCATCTCGAGAGCGAGCTCGGCAAGCGCCTGATCGGGCAGAAGGATGCCGTGAAGGCTGTGTCGGACGCCGTCCGGCGCTCGCGCGCCGGCATCAGCGACCCCGGTCGTCCGACGGGATCGTTCCTCTTCCTCGGTCCGACCGGCGTGGGCAAGACCGAGCTGGCCAAGGCGCTCGCGGAGTTCCTCTTCGACGACGAGCACGCCATGGTGCGCATCGACATGAGCGAGTACGGCGAGAAGCACTCGGTCTCGCGCCTGGTCGGCGCCCCTCCCGGGTACATCGGCTACGAGCAGGGCGGTCAGCTGACCGAGGCCGTGCGGCGGCGCCCGTACTCGGTGGTGCTGCTCGACGAGGTCGAGAAGGCGCATCCCGAGGTGTTCGATGTGCTGCTGCAGGTGCTCGACGACGGGCGGCTGACCGACGGCCAGGGCCGCACGGTCGACTTCTCGAACGTCATCCTGATCCTCACCTCGAACATCGGCTCGCCGATCCTCATCGACCCCGTCATGTCGACCGACGACAAGCGCGAGGCGGTGATGGCGCTGGTGCGGCAGTCGTTCCGCCCCGAGTTCCTGAACCGGCTCGACGACATCGTCATGTTCCAGGCGCTCTCGCACGACGATCTCGCGCAGATCGTCGAGCTCGCGGTCGACGGTCTGCAGCGCCGGCTCGGCGACCGCAGGCTGACGCTGGCGGTGACTCCGGATGCCCGTGCGTGGCTCGCCGAGCGAGGCTACGACCCCGTGTTCGGTGCGCGTCCGCTGCGCCGGCTCATCCAGACAGAGGTGCAGAACCGACTCGCGACAGCGCTGCTCTCGGGCGGCGTGCACGACGGCGACACGGTGCGCGTCGACGTCGCCGCCGACGGCGGCAGCCTGGTGCTCACCTCCGACGGCAGCTGACCCGCGCCCGCCGACCCCCACCGACCCCGCGAGACTTCCGTTCCGGCACGAGACCTGCGCT
Organism: Microbacterium sp. OR21; assembly: GCF_047306785.1. Taxonomy (NCBI): domain Bacteria; kingdom Bacillati; phylum Actinomycetota; class Actinomycetes; order Micrococcales; family Microbacteriaceae; genus Microbacterium; species Microbacterium sp. OR21. The sequence goes on from NZ_JAZEXJ010000001.1 coordinate 366,161, forward strand.
CTGACGCGCATTCTCATGCTGGAAAAGAAGTCTCGCGGGGTCGTCGGCGTTGTGGACTAGATTTCAGGATGCGGAATAGTACATTCGGCTTTCGGAAAAAATCATTGACCTGCAAGCGGTCGCGTGATTGAATCTGGACTACTCCGAAGAAGGAGCACCTGGATCAGCAGACAGGCGAACTGAGCTGGCTCCCCGAAGAGCCGGATACACCGGCTTCACTGATCCCGATATGGAGTCCTCCCATGACCGCACCGACGCGCAGCCTCTGGCTGAAGAACCCGCTCGGCATCCACACCGGTGACAGCGCCGACGCCCGCGGCGGCCTCGTCATCGAGGGCGCCCGCGTGCTCGAAGCCGTCCCGCTCGGCGGCGCCCCCACGCGGCCCGTCGACGAGACCGTCGACGCCTCGCGGCACGTGATAATCCCCGGTCTGATCAACACGCACCACCACTTCTACCAGACGCTCACCCGTGCCTGGACACCGGTCGTCAGCGCCGAGCTCTTCGGCTGGCTGAAGGGCCTGTACGGCGTGTGGGCAGGACTCGCCCCCCGCGACCTCGAGCTGGCCACCACCGCCGCGCTCGCCGAGCTGCTGCTGTCGGGCTGCACCACCGCGGCCGACCACCACTACCTGTTCCCGAACGGGCTGGAGGAGGGCATCGACGTGCAGGTCGACGTTGTGCGACGCCTCGGCATGCGCGCCACCCTCACCCGCGGCTCGATGTCGCTCGGCGAGAGCGACGGAGGTCTGCCTCCGCAGCAGACGGTGCAGGATGCCGACACGATCCTCGCCGACAGCGAACGGCTCGTCGGCGCTTACCACGAGCGCGGTGAGGGCGCCCGCGTGCAGATCGGCCTCGCGCCGTGCTCGCCGTTCTCGGTGACGACCGGGGTGATGCGCGACACCGCGCAGCTGGCCTCGCAGCTCGACGTGCGCCTGCACACTCACCTCGCCGAGACCCTCGACGAGGAGGACTTCTGCCGCGAGATGTTCGGTCTGCGCACGGTCGACTACCTCGAGAGCGTCGGCTGGCTCTCGGATCGCACCTGGCTGGCCCACGGCATCCACTTCGACGACGCCGAGGTGGCCCGGCTGGGAGCCGCCGGCACCGCGGTGTCGCACTGCGCCACCTCGAACATGCGCCTGGCCTCGGGCATCGCCCGTGCCGTCGAGCTGGAGGAGGCGGGCGTGCCGGTCGGCCTCGGCGTCGACGGCTCGGCATCCAACGACGGATCGAACATGATCCAGGAGGTGCGCCAGGCGCTCTACCTGCAGCGGCTGCGCTACGGCGCCGCCGCGGTCACCCCCGAGCGCGCGCTCGGCTGGGCGACCGAGGGCTCGGCGCGCGCACTGGGCCGCGACGACATCGGCGTGCTCGCCCCGGGCAGGCAGGCCGACCTGGCTATGTTCACACTGGACGAGCTGCGCTTCTCAGGCAGCCATGACCCGGTCGCCGCACTGCTGCTGTGCGGCGCCGAGCGCGCCGACCGCGTCATGGTCGGCGGCACCTGGCGGGTGCTCGACGGCCAGATCGTCGGCCTCGACCTGCAGCAGCTCATCGCACACCACAGCGAGGCGGCCCGCGGGCTGCTCGCCCGACACTCCTGAGATCCACCGCACCGCCCGCACCACAACCCGATACACCCCACACTCGACGAAGAGGTCCAGAAATGAGTAGGAAGAACAAGGAAGCGCTTCGCCCCGAAGACGAGCGCCTGTCCATCGGCGCCACCTTCGGGTACGGCCTTCAGCACGTGCTCACCATGTACGGCGGCATCATCGCCCCGCCGCTGATCATCGGCCAGCTCGCCGGTCTCAGCCCCGAGGAGATCGGCGTGCTCATCGCGTCGTGCCTCTTCATGGGCGGCCTCGCGACCATCCTGCAGACCGTCGGCGTGCCGTTCTTCGGCTCGCAGCTGCCGCTCGTGCAGGGCGTGTCGTTCGCCGGCGTGGCCACCATGGGCGCGATCGTGACCAACGGCGGCGGACTGCCGGCGGTCTTCGGATCGGTGATAGCGGCATCCGTCATCGGCCTGCTCATCGCCCCCGTCTTCGCGATGGTGATCCGCTTCTTCCCGCCGGTCGTCACCGGCGTCGTCATCACCACGATCGGCCTCACTCTGCTGCCCGTCGCGGCACGCTGGGCGATGGGCGGAAACGCCACCGCCGACGACTTCGGATCGCCGCAGAACCTGCTGCTCGCCTTCGTGACGCTGCTGTTCGTGCTGATCCTCAGCAAGGTGCCGATCGGCGCCGTCTCCCGCCTGTCGATCCTGCTCGCGATCGTCGCCGGCACGATCTTCGCCGCCTTCCTCGGCCGCGTCGACTTCTCGCAGGTCGGCGATGGCGCGATCTTCGCGTTCCCGACGCCGTTCGCGTTCGGCTGGCCGACCTTCGAGATCGCCGCGATCATCTCGATGTTCATCGTGATCCTGGTGACCCTCACCGAGACCACCGCCGACATCCTGGCCGTGGGCGAGATCGTGGGCACGAAGGTCGACAAGAAGCGCATCGCCGACGGCCTTCGCGCCGACATGCTCTCCAGCGCCGTGTCGCCCGTCTTCGGCACCTTCACCCAGTCGGCGTTCGCGCAGAACGTGGGTCTGGTCGCCATCACCGGCGTGAAGAGCCGCTTCGTCGTCACCGCCGGCGGTGTCGTGCTGGTGATCCTGGGTCTGCTGCCGGTCCTCGGTCGCGTCGTGGGCGAGATCCCCTCTCCGGTGCTGGGTGGCGCGGGCATCGTGCTGTTCGGCTCGGTCGCGGCATCCGGCATCCGCACCCTGGCCAAGGTCGACTACCGCGGCAGCATGAACCTGGTCATCGTGGCGGCGTCGCTGGGCATCGGCATGCTGCCGATCGCGGCACCGACCATCTACGACCAGATGCCCGACTGGTTCAACACCATCTTCCACTCGGGTATCAGCTCGGCCGCAGTCGCCGCGATCTTCCTGAACCTGCTGTTCAACCACGTCGGCGCTCGCCGCTCGAAGGGTGCCAACAGCTTCGTCGCCGCTCCCACGCGCAGCATCCCGGTGCAGTACCTCGACGCGCTCGAGGACGGCGACTCGGTCGTCGACGGCAAGATCGTCGACCGCGAGGGCAAGGAAGTGCCGGTGCACGCCAACGAGCACTGACGCTCGGACGCACTGACACCTCTGGCCCCCGCTGCAGTCTCTGTGGCGGGGGTCAGGCGCTGTGCGACGTCTGCCACGACGCCGGGCCGGTGGATCCGGCGGGGTACTCGTCGAGCGGCGTCGCCCCGCGCGCCCACGCGTCGCGCACCGGCTGGATGATGCGCCAGCACTGCTCGGCCTCGTCGGCGCGCACCGACAGCGCCACGTCGCCGTCGAGCAGCTCGTCGAGAACCTCCTCGTACGAGCGCTGCAGGCCGACACCGAGCTCCGCGACGAGATCCTCGTCGCGCAGCGCGAACGGATCGTCGCCGCCGGTCACGTGCAGGCGCAGGTGCATCTCGTCCGGGCCGAGCGAGAAGGTGAGCCGGCCACCGTCCTCGGGCGTGCCGTCGAGCCCCGGCGGCACGTGCCGCACCGGCTTGAACGTCACCACGATCTCGGAGTGCTTGCGGTCGAGCCCCTTGCCCGAGCGCAGCGTGAACGGCACCCCCGCCCAGCGGTCGCTCGCCACCTCGAAGACCACCTCGGCCAGGGTCTCGGTCTGCCGCGACGCGTCGACGCCGTCCTCGTCGCGGTAGGAGGGCAGCTCGCGCGTGCTCCCGTCGGCAAGGTGCTGGGTGCCGGCGGTGTACTGCGCGCGCCGCGACCAGCGAGCGGGGTCGTCGTCCATCACATGCGTGGCGCGCAGCACCGCGGCCTTGGCATCGCGCAGGTCGCGCTCGTGCAGGGTCGCCGGCGGGTCCATCGCCAGCAGCGCCAGCACCTGCAGCAGGTGGCTCTGGATCATGTCGATCAGCGCACCGGCCCTGTCGTAGTAGCGCGCCCGGCCCTCCAGCGCGACGGACTCGTCGAAGCGGATCAGCACCTCCTGGATGTGCTCGGCCGACCACACCGGCTCCCAGATGCGGTTCGCGAGGCGCACGCCGAGCAGATTCAGCAGGGTCGACCGGCCGAGGAAGTGGTCGACGCGGAAGATCTGCTGCTCGGGCACCAGCGCCAGCAGCTTGTCGTTCAGTGCCCGGGCGCTCTGCTCGTCCTCGCCGAAGGGCTTCTCCATCGCGAGCACCGTGCCCTCGGGCAGTGTCAGCCCGGCCATCGCGTCGATCGCCGCGGCGGTGACCGCGGGCGGCAGGGCGAAGTAGAGCACGGTCTCGGGCTCCAGAGTCTCGACCAGGGACGCCACGGCCGAGGCATCCGTCACATCGGCCTGCACGTAGTCGGCGACTTCGACCCGGTGCATCGCATCCGGCGCATCGGCGAACGACTTCTCGACCGTCGCGCGCCAGGTCTCGGCATCCCAGTCCTCGGTGCCGGATCCGCGCAGCACGACCCGGCGCTGCTGCTCTTTGCCGAGCAGCGAGGCGAGCGAGGGCAGCAGCAGGCGGGAGGTGAGGTCGCCTGTGGCGCCGAGGATGAAGAGTGTTCTGGTCGTCGACATGGCACCGAGGGTAGTCGCCGGCGAGACCAGCGCAAGGGGGGTGGAGCCGACCGCGCGACAGTGCGAGACTGCGGGGGTGGTGACGCCGATCGAGGACTATGCCCTGCTCAGCAACTGCCGCACCGCGGCGCTCGTGTCGAGGGAGGGCAGCATCGACTGGCTGTGTCTGCCCCGCCTCGACTCGGCCAGCACCTTCGCCGCGCTGCTGGGCGACGAGTCGCACGGGCGGTGGATGCTGCGACCCGACGATCCGGATGCCACGGCGACACGGCAGTACGACCGCGACACCTTCGTGCTGATCACCCGCTGGCAGAGCGGCGACGCGGTCGCCGAGGTGCACGACTTCATGCCGGTGGACCCGGATCCCGGCGTGGACATCCGGCGCACTGACGTCGTGCGGCGCATCGTCGGCGTGGCCGGCGAGATGACGTTCACGCAGAGCCTGCGCATCCGCTTCGACTACTCCCGGGCGATGCCCTGGGTGCGTCAGACCGGCACCGACGACCGGCCGCAGCTGGTCGCGATGGCCGGACCCGACGCGCTCGCCGTGCGCGGCGCCAGGCTGAAGGCCGTCGATCACGAGCACCGCGGCGAGGTGCGGGTCTCCGCAGGGGAGGTGCGCGACCTGCAGCTGGCGTGGTTCCCGTCGCACCGCCCGGCACCCGACCCGCTAGACGTGGACCACGCGCTCGAGGTGACGAAGACGTGGTGGCAGAGCTGGGCCGACACGATCGAGCACGCCGGCCCGCACCATGAGGACGTGGTGCGCTCGCTGCTGATCCTGCGCGCGCTCACCAATCACGAGACCGGGGGCATCGCCGCCGCGGCGACCATGGCGCTGCCCGAGCAGATCGGCGGAGAGCGCAACTGGGACTACCGCTACGTGTGGCTGCGCGACGCCGCGCTCACGCTCGAGGCGCTGCTGGATCACGGCTTCCTCGGACTCGCCGACAGCTGGCGCGAGTGGCTGCTGCGCGCGGTCGCCGGAGACCCGGCCGACCTGCAGATCATGTACGGGCTGGCGGGCGAGCGCGATCTCACCGAGAGCGTGCTCGCCGCGCTGCCGGGGTACGCCGACTCCGGTCCGGTGCGGGTCGGCAACGGCGCGTGGGTGCAGTACCAGGCGGATGTCGTGGGCGAGGTGCTCGTCACTCTCTCGGCCGCCCGCAAGGCGGGGCTCGCCGACAGCGAGTTCTCGTGGCCGCTCGAGCGCAGCCTGCTGCGCTTCGCCGCCGATCAGATCGATCACCCGGATCAGGGCCTGTGGGAGATCCGTGGGCCGGCGCGCATGTTCACGCACTCCCGAGTGATGATGTGGGCCGCGTTCGACCGCGGCGTGCGCGCGGTGGAGAACTACGGGCTGCCCGGAGCGGTCAAGACCTGGCGGGAGCTGCGCGACCGGATGCGCGACGAGATCGACTCCCGTGGGGTGCGCGACGGCCACTTCACCCAGCACTACGACACCGACGAGGTCGACGCGTCGCTGCTGCTGCTGCCGCAGGTCGGCTACTGCCGACCCGACGACGAGCGGATGCTGGCGACCGTCGAGCGCATCGAGAAGATGCTCATGCACGACGGGCTGCTGCACCGGTACCGCACCGCGAGCGGCGTGGACGGGTTGGCGGGGGCGGAGAGCCCGTTCCTCGCGTGCTCGTTCTGGCTCGTCGAGCAGTACGCCACCACCGGCCGGCGCGACGAGGCCGCCGAGCTGATGGACCGGCTGTGCGGGCTGACCAACGACGTCGGGATGCTCGCCGAGGAGTACGACCCGATCGCCGGGCGGCAGCTGGGCAACACCCCGCAGGCGTTCTCGCATCTCGCGCTGGTGCGCGCGGCCGACGCGCTGACCGACACCGAGAGCAAGCCCCGCTGACGACGCGAGCGCCGCCCCCGAGGGGACGGCGCTCGCGTCGAAGATGATCCGATCAGGCGCTGGCGATGATCGTCTCGTCGATCGGACGACGCACGCGCGGGGCCGTCTCGCCCTTCTGGATGCCCTCGGGCAGGGCATCCGCGCTGCCGAGGTCGCCGATGGCGATCACGGTGGTCGGGGCGAAGCGCGCGTCGAGTCCGGCGAGCTCGCGCACCTTCTCGGGGTCGAAGCCGCTCATCTGGTGCACGTGCAGGCCGTCGGCGTGCGCCTGCACCGAGAGGTGCGCGACAGCCTGACCCAGGTCGTAGATCGCGTGCGTGATGGGCGTGCCGTCCTCGGCCGCCGTCTCGGCGATCGCGACGACGAGCACCGCGGCGTGCGCGGCCCAGGCCTGGTTGAACTCGACCAGCGTCGACACGACGCCGCGGTGCAGCTCGGTGCCGCGGCGGGCGACGATGAAGCGCCACGGCTGCGAGTTGTAGGCCGACGGCGACCACCGGGCGGCCTCGAGTGCCGACGACAGCTTGGCCTCGTCGATCGTCGCCTCACTGTCGTACGCACGGGGGCTCCAGCGGTCGGCGAGGACGTCGAGGACGGGGTGCTCGGTCTGGGCGGTGCGGTCGAGGACAGGGGTGCTCATCAGATGAGGCCTTTCGTTGTGCGGCTGATTACGGGCGGACCTCATCGTCCTGAGTGCACCAACGAACCTATGCGCACGCATATTCCCGATGACTTCGGAGGGTGCTCCTTCGTGACGCAGAATGACGGATGCCGTGGACTCAGCGCCCACGGCATCCGCCCTCTGCGACGTCAGCTGTCGTTCACTTCACAGTGATCGTCGTGCTGGTCGTCGCTGTCACGCCCTGCGAGTTCTCCAGCTCACCGGTGAACCGGTGAGTTCCCGCAGCCAGGCCGGTGAGCGGCACGCTGGCCGACTGCTTGCCGTTGGTGTACTCGAGCGGAACGGTCGCGATCAGAGCTCCGTCCTGGTACAGACGGAACACCGTGGCGCTCTCATCCTTCTTCTTGAGATCCATCGTCACCGTCACGCTGTCGGCGCGATGCTTCTTCGTCGACAGCTTGGCCACGCCGGGTGCCGCGGTGGCGTCATCCGGTGTCGTCGTCTTCCACATCGTCGGGACGATCGGAGTGACGGTGATGCTTCGGATGCTGGCGGCCCCGCCGTCGGACCAGGCCGAGATCGCCGCGGCTCCGTCGTTCGGGAACACCTGATCGGTGAGTGTGACGCGTCCGTCGGCGGCGAAGACCTCGACCGACGCCCTGTCGAGGTAGACCTCCAGGTGCACGGTGCCGTCGGCCTCGAGCGATGCGGCAGGCAGCGGTGCGTCGTCGACCGACGCGAACGCCGAGCTGAAGTCGACCGATCCCGACTCGGTGCGGTCGATGAAGAGGCGCTCCTCATCGCTGTCGTATCCGATGCGGGTGCCGCTGGTGTCATCGCCGAACACCGTGATGCCGGCCGTGCTCGACGCGCCGGGGTCGAGCACGACGTCGATCTTCGCGACCTCGCCCGACAGGTCGAGCCCCGTCTCGCCGTCGACGGCGACATCGGTGCGGGTCTGAGCCCGGCTGAGGTCGAGCTGCCCGTTCAGCTGCGGCACGACGTTCTGCGTCAGGCGCGGGCCCTCTGAGGTGCTGATGAGCCGCACCTCGCGGGGAAGCGCCATCGAGCTGCGCCAGGTCGAGGTCGGGATGCTGCCCGCGTAGTCCCAGTTGTTCATCCACGCCTGCATGATCCGGGAGCCGGCGTCGGGCGTGCCGGAGTACGACACGCCTGCGTAGTAGTCGCGGCCCCAGTCCAGCCAGTCGTATCCGTCGGCTGCGGCGGGAACGCCGGCAGGCGAGAAGGTGATCTGGTCGAGCAGGAGGTGGCCCCAGCCGCCGGAGTTGTTGTCGATGGCGACGATCTGCGCCTGCGCGCCCTGGAGGTCGGCGACGTTCCACGACGTCCACTCGAGGCTCTCGCTGTTCGCGCCGGTGGCCGAGCGTACGACGCGGCCGTCGACGACGAGGTTCACCGAGGTCTCGTCAGAGCGCACCTGGGCCGGCGCGTCTCCGATCACGGCGTGGTCGAAGGTCAGGTGTCCCCAGCCGCCCTCGGCGTCGTCGTGGATGCGGATCTGCGCGTGCGACCCCTTCAGGTCGGACACGTCCCACGAGGCCCAGTTGAGGATGCCGGACTCGGGTCCGCTCTGCGAACGCACGACCTTGCCGTCGACCAGCAGCTGCGCCTCGAGCGACCCGTCGTTGCGGTTGCCCCCACCGATCAGGAACGACACGTGGTCGCCATCGATCGTGAACTCGGGCGAGGTCAGGTCGCCTCGGTTGGAGTCGCCGTTCGGACCGGCCTCGAAGGTGTTGATCCGCTTGGCGCCGAGGTACCCCTCGCCACCCTGCGTCGACGGGCTGCGGTTCGGATCTGTGGCAAAGTCTCCCGTCAGGGTCCAGCCGGAGTCGGCGAGGTTCTGCCCGTCGGGAAGCTCGAAGTCGAACAGCGTGGTCGAGCCCGCGGGCGCCTCGTTGCCCAGCTGGGCGCCGTCGACGTGCGGGTGGTTTCCGCCGCCGACCAGCAGGTTGATGTAGTCATCGTCGATCGTGAAGCTGGGCGAGGTCAGGGTCCCCTTGGGCGCGTCGAAGCCGAGGAATCCGTTCACGAGGCCGTCGCCGATCCACCCGCTCACGGTCTGCTGGCCGGGGAGCGTGCCAGTCGCGGGCGCATCGCCCCATGGCCCGCCGCTGGGGTGCGATGGGTCGTTCTGCACAGACCATCCGTCGTAGTCTTCGCCGTCGAATCCGGCGAAGACGGTGCCGTCAGGCGCGGGGATCGGCGGGTCGGTCGTCTCGCTCGTGAACGTGGTGCCGTCGAAGTCGCCGACGAAGTACTGCCCGGCGCTGCCGCCGTTGGGCCCGCCAGGGTTCAGGTTGACCACCATCACCCACTTCGTCTTGGCGGGATCGCCGTCGACGGGCAGGGGGAACAGGTCGGGGCACTCCCAGATGCCTGTGGTGGCGTTGGCCGGGCCGAAGTCAGACAGATGCTCCCAGCTCTTCAGGTCGGTGCTCTTGTAGATCACGACCTTGTGCTCGAGCGCCTCGACCGCGACCATCACCCAGTACGAGCCGGCGGGGCCGTCGTACCGGAAGACCTTGGGGTCGCGGAAGTTGGCCGAACCGCGGTTGAGCACCGGGTTGCCGTCGTACTTGGTCCAGGTCTGCCCGCTGTCGAGGCTGTACGCGAGCGACTGCGCCTGGATGCCGGCGTACTGCGGATGCTGCTGCGTGTAGGCCGAGGTGTAGATCGCCACCATGGGGCTCGACCCCTCGGGGCCGAAGCCAGCGGAGTTGTCGTGGTCGACGACGATCGAGCCGGAGAAGATGTCCTCGATCGGCTGCCCCGATTCGTTGAACGTCTGGGGGATGGCGAGCGGCTGCTGCGTCCAGTGCAGAAGGTCGGGGGAGGTGGCGTGTCCCCAGCTCATGTTGCCCCAGGTGGTGCCCTCGGGGTTGTGCTGGAAGAACAGGTGGTAGACGCCGTCTGCGTAGACCATGCCGTTGGGGTCGTTCATCCAGTTCTCTTCCGGTGAGAAGTGGATCAGAGGGCGGTACTGCTCGTCTCCGGTCGCGGGGTCGGCCGCGGTTGCGGGCAGTGCCGCGCAGCCGATGACGAGCGCCGTGCCGAGGGCGATGCCAAGCGGCGTGTGGGTCTTCTTCCGCATCTCGCGAGGACGGTTCAATGGGGGGATCATTCGCGCTCCTTCGTGCGTCAGGGTGACGACTGACATCGATGTCAATCGATCGAAGCGCCAAGTTACGCATTGTCCACCAGACAATGCAAGACCCAATACCGCCAGGCGACTCAGATCGCCGGCGCGATCTCCCCTGAGCCGCGCGGAATGAGCCTGGTCGGCACCACGATGCGCGAGGCGGGTGCGTCGGACCCGGCGAGAAGCGCGAAAAGGCGTTCAGCGGCGAGGCGTCCGATCTCGTGCGGATCCTGCGCCACGACCGTCACCCCGGGCTCGAGCAGATCCGCGAGCGGCAGATCGTCGAACCCGACGAGAGCCACGGAACGGGAGCGGTTCGCATCGCGCAGAGCGTGCAGCGCGCCGATCGTGACGAGGTTCTGCGCGCTGAAGATGGCAGTGGGCGGTTCATCGGCGCTCAGCAGCCGCGCGGTGGCTGCTCGGGCCGCGTCGACGTCGTGCAGATCAGAGATCATCAGCGCGTCGTCACGCGGGATGCCCGCGGCCGACAGCGCGTCGAGATACCCGTCGCGACGGTCTGTGGCAGTAATGAGGTCGAGGCGGTCGGTGAGCAGCGCGATGCGGCGGTGACCGCCTGCGATGAGGTGCGCGACGCCCGCCTGGGATCCTGCGCGGTTGTCGCTCGCCACCGTGTCGACGCCGTCAGCCTGCGGCTCGCGGTCGACGAAGACCGCGGGGATGCCCCGTTGCCGCAGCTGGGGCAGGTAGTCCGGGCGGTGGGACGCCGTGGTGAGGATCAGCCCGTCGACGCGGCGCTGCAGGAAGGCGCGAATGGCGCTGCTCTCACGCGCGGGGTCATCGTCGAGGCTGGAGGCGAACACGGCCACGCCCTGCTCGGCGGCGAGATCTTCGATGACGCGGTGGATCGCTCCCGCGAACGGGTTGTCCACGCTGCCGACGAGCAGTCCGAGGGTGCGCGTGCGCCCGTCGGCGCGGCGGAGGCTGCCTGCCTGCAGGTCGGGCTGATAGTCGAGAGCGCTGATCGCATCCCAGACCCTGGCCGCTGTCGCCGCCGACACGTTGGGTTCTTCGTTTATGACGCGTGAGACCGTTTTGATTCCCACGCCGGCGAGCGCCGCCACCTGCTTCATGGTGGCTCTGGGCCGCGCTTCGCGGCCGGATCTGGGGGCTGACATCGGTGTCACGGTGGGGTCTCGATTCTTGATCTCGCGCTTGACTCTACTGGACGACGGTAGTAGAACTACCTCTGACATCGTTGTCAACCAGGCGACGAGACGCCCGAGAGGATCATTCAATGACGAAGCCATTCACCCGTCGCCACCGCGTGGTCACAGCCGCGATCGGCGCATCAGCAGCGCTCGCGATCTCCCTCACCGGATGCTCCGGAACGTCGACCGGCAGCGGCGGCGAAGGCAGCGGCGACGACGAGATCGGCGTCTCGCTGATCGTCAAGACCAACTCGAACCCGTTCTTCATCGCGATGCAGGAGGGGGCCAAGGCCGCAGCCGAGCAGGAAGGTGTCGCGCTGACGCTCGCGGCAGGCAAGGAGGACGGCGACGAGGACACCCAGATCCAGGCGATCGAGGCGGCGATCTCGAAGGGTGACAAGGGCATCCTGATCACCCCGAACGGCCCCGCGGTACTCGACGCGATCGACAAGGCGCGCCAGGCGGGCATCTTCGTGATCGCCCTCGACACCGTTCCCGACCCCGCGGACGCGGTCGACATCACCTTCGCCACCGACAACTTCCTCGCGGGCCAGTACATCGGCGAATGGACCGCAGGCGCGCTCGACGGCGAGGACGCCGTGATCGGCCTGATCGATCTCTTCGACGACAAGGCCGTCAGTGTCGACTACAACCGCGACCAGGGCTTCCTCGACGGTCTCGGCATCGACCTGGGCGACGACCAGGTCAACGGCGACGAAGAGGCGGAGGGGGAGTACTCCGGCGGCAAGGGCGGCTCCTACGAGATCGTCGGAAACGAGGCGTCGCAGGGCGCCGAAGATGGCGGCCGAACCGCGATGGAGAACCTGCTCGCCAAGAATCCCGACATCAACGTCGTCTACACGATCAACGAGCCCGCCGCCTACGGCGCCTACCAGGCGCTTGAAGCCGCAGGGAAGACCGGCGACGACGTGCTGATCGTCTCGATCGACGGCGGCTGCGCCGGCGTCGGTCAGGTGAAGGACGGGATCATCGACGCCACCAGCCAGCAGTACCCGGTGAAGATGGCGGAGGAGGGCGTCAAGGCGGTCGTCGACCTCGTCAAGGACGGCACCAAGCCCGAGAACACCGACGGTCTGGACTTCTTCAACACCGGCGTGGAACTGGTCACGGACACCCCCGTCGACGGCGTGAAGTCGATCGACACCGCCGCAGCCCTCGACATCTGCTGGGGCGGCGAGTAACACCCACTCGGATGCCGCGGCCGTGGGTCGATCCGGCCGCGGCATCCGTCCATCTCCCGATCGGAAGTGACACTGTGACTCAGACCCAAGCAACTTCGAACCTGGATCTCGCCGCGGAGTTCCTCGACAGGCGGACGCCGGTCGACCGCATCCGCGGCCTGCTCCACCGCTATCCAGCCATCAGCCCCGCCGTGGTCCTGGTGATCGCCGTCATCGTCTTCGGCGCCATCAATCCGCGCTTCTTCGCCGCAGCGAACCTCTCGCTCGTGCTCGACCAGGTCGCTGTCGTCGGAACGGTCGCGATCGCACAGACCCTCATCATCCTCACCGCAGGCATCGACCTGTCGGTGGGTGCGCTCATGATCGGCACCTCGATGGTGATGGCGCAGACCGCGGCCGACAACGGCCTGCCCGCTCCGATCGCACTTCTCGCCGGCTTGATCGCCGCGCTCGCGGCCGGTGCGCTCAACGGTCTGCTCGTGACGAAGGTGAAGCTCCCTCCGTTCATCGCCACGCTCGGCACCTTCAACGTCTTCGTGGCGCTGACGCTGCTGTACAGCGGCGGACAGACCACCCGCAAGTCCGACATGCCGGAGCTGATGACGTGGACCGCCACCGCGATCCCGCTCGGGGGGGTGCGCCTCACCGTCGGCGTGATCATCATGCTCGCGCTCTACGCGGCCGTCGCGTACATCCTGGGCCGCACCGCCTGGGGTCGCCACGTCTACGCCGTCGGCGACGACGCCGAGGCTGCGCGCCTCGCGGGCATCTCGACCAAGCGGGTGCTGATGAGCGTCTACGTGGCAGCGGGCGCCGTGCTGGCGATCGCCGCCTGGATCCAGATCGGTCGGTCGGGAGCGGCGAGCCCGAACGCGGGCGCCGACCTCAACCTCGACTCGATCACGGCCGTGGTCATCGGTGGCACGTCGCTGTTCGGGGGTCGCGGCATCATCTGGGGCACGCTGCTCGGCGCCATCATCGTCGGCGTCTTCCGCAACGGGCTGTTCCTCGCCGGCGTCGACGGTCTGTACCAGACCCTCGCGATCGGCATCCTCGTCATCGTCGCGGTCGCCATCGACCAGTGGATCAGGAAGGTACGCAAATGAGCATCACCGAGACCCAGCCCCACGAGGCCCCGACCCGCGAGGGCGTGCCGGTGCTCGAGGCCAAGCGCCTCGTGAAGACCTTCGGTCGTGTCGTCGGCCTCGACGGCGTCAGCCTGAAGGTGCACGCCGGCGAGGTGCTCGCCATCATCGGCGACAACGGCGCCGGCAAGTCGACGCTCATCAAGTGCCTCACCGGCGCCTACATCCCCGACGAGGGACAGCTGCTGCTCGACGGCCAGGAGGTGCACTTCCGCGGCCCGCAGGACGCGCGCAGCGCCGGCATCGAGACGGTGTACCAGAACCTCGCGGTCTCACCGGCACTCGACGTGGCCTCGAACCTGTACCTGGGTCGCGAGCGCCGCAAGCCGGGCATCATGGGGTCGCTGTTCCGCGCTCTCGACACCAAGGGGATGCGATCGGATGCTCGGGCTGAGGTGCAGCGTCTGGGAATCTCGACGCTGCAGGACGTCACGGTGCCGGTCGAGAACCTCTCGGGCGGTCAGCGCCAGGCCGTCGCGGTGGCGCGAGCCGCGGCTTTCGGGTCGAAGGTCGTCATCCTCGACGAGCCGACCGCCGCGCTCGGCGTGCGCGAGTCGAACCAGGTGCTCGAGCTCATCGAGCGACTGCGCGACGAGGGCGTGCCGGTCATCGTGATCTCGCACAACATGCCGCACGTGTTCCAGGTCGCCGACCGCATCCACATCCAGCGACTCGGCAAGAAGGCGGCGACCATCACACCCGAGTCGCATTCCATGACCGACGCCGTCGCCATCATGACCGGAGCCGCGACGTCGTGAGCGATGAGATCGTGCTGTACGCGGAGTTCACGGCGCGTGCGGGCCAGGCCGAGACCGTCGGACGGCTGATCAGCGAGTACGCCGAGGTCGTTCGGCGGGAGCCGGGCAACCAGGTCTTCGACGTCTACCGACGCGAGGACGACGGCGACCGGTTCTTCGTCTTCGAGGTCTACCGCGACCAGGATGCCTTCGATGCGCATCGCGGCGGTGCAGCCGGACGTGACTTCAACGCACAGCTGGAGCCGCTGATCGTCGAGCCGCAGAGCGTGCTGAGCATGCTCTCGGCGGTCAGCCGCACATGAGCGACCGCGTGCTGGTGATCGGCGAGGCCCTCGTCGACATCGTGCACCGCGCCGGCGGACGGATCGACGAGACACCAGGGGGCAGCCCTGCCAACGTCGCGATCGCCCTGGCGCGGCTCGGCGTCGACCCGCTGCTGCTCACCCAGCTGGGCGACGACGAGCACGGTCGCGGCGTGGCGGCCTGGCTCGCAGCCTCGCAGGTCGAGGTGCTCGCGGCGCCGGCCGTCGCCACGTCGACCGCGTCGGCGCACCTCGACGACGACGGCTCGGCGCGATACGAGTTCGACCTGTCGTGGACCCTCTACGGCGTCGATCTCGACGCGCTGGCTGTGGGGAGCCGTGGCATCGTGCACACCGGGTCGATCGCCGCGCTTCTGCGCCCCGGCGCCGAGGTGGTCAAGGCGCTCCTCGCCCGGATGCGACCTACGTCACTGATCACCTACGACCCGAACATCCGGCCCGCGCTGATCGACGACCGGGCGGCGGCGGTGCGCGACGTGGAATCGCTCGCCGCGATGGCCGACCTCGTCAAGGCCAGCGATGAGGACCTGTCCTGGCTGTACCCGGGTCTCGAGCCGCTCGAAGCGGCGCGGCGACTGCAGTCGTGCGGGCCGAGCATCGTCGTCGTCACAATGGGTGGTGACGGAGCGTTCGCGGTCACGGCGAACGACGTGGTCGCCGTCGATGGAGTCCGGGTCGACGTCGTCGACACGGTCGGTGCGGGCGACACGTTCATGGGCGCGCTGATCCACACCCTGCTGCGCGACGGCCATGCGAGTGCGGTTGCCCGTGGCGAGCTCGCCTCCATGCCCGCCGAGCGCGTGCGCGAGATGCTCGCGTTCGGGGCCGCATCCGCCGCCGTGACGGTCTCGCGCCCCGGCGCGGACCCGCCGCGTCTGGACGAGGTGCGCACCGGGGTGCCTGCGGCCTGAGCTCGCGGACACCCCGCCGTGCGCTCAGCCGCGCAGCGCCTCGGCCAGCTTCACCCGCGCGCCCATGCGCAGCAGCGAGTTCTCGTAGATCTTCGCCGCGATGAGGATCGCCGCGACGCACGACGCCACGAGGATCACCAGCGACAGGGCGCCCTCCCACCACTGCGCCTCGCCGACGAACATCCGCACCGGCATCGCGACCGGGGCCGAGAACGGCACGTACGACATGATCGTCAGCACGAGCGGGTTGTCGTTGAAGAAGATCACGAGGAAGTACGGCGCCATCACCAGCATCATCAGCGGCATGGTGGTCGATCCGATGTCCTCCTGCCGGGAGACCATCGACGCCGCCGCGGCGTACAGGGCCGCGAGCAGCACGAACCCGAACAGGAAGAACACCGCGAACCACAGGATGGGCGCGCCGATGCCGCTGAGCACGTCCTCCTGCCCGGTCACGATCAGCCCGACGATCGCGATGACGGCCAGCGCGATGATCTGGCCCATCGCCAGCACGGTGTTGCCGAGCACCTTGCCCGCCAGCAGCGCCCTGGTCGGGATCGCCGAGATGAGCAGCTCGACCACGCGGGTCTGCTTCTCCTCGACCACGCTCTGCGCGATCGTGCCGCCGAAGGTCGACGCGGCCAGCAGGAACACGAGCCCGAATCCCAGGGCCACAAGATACCGCAGCAGCGGATCGGTGCCGGCCGGCTGCAGCACCTCGACGGTCGGCGACTGCGACAGCAGCATCATCAGCTGGGACGGCGCGTTCTCCTTCGCGAGCACGACGTACCCGAACCCGGTCGGGTCGCCGGTGACGATCGCGGCCTCGACCTCGTCACCGATCACGAGCTCCTCGGCGGCGGCGCGGTCGGCGACCTCGCGCGCCTCTACCCCGGGCATCCCGTCGAGCACCGCGGCGGTCTCCGGGGTGACGGCGATGGCATCGGCGGTGGGGCTCTTGCTCGCGAATCCGCCGATCAGCACACCCGCGAGGGCGATCAGCAGCAGGATGCCCGTCGCGATGACGAACGCGCGGCTGCGCAGCTTCGCGGCGATCTCGCGCTCGGCGACGAGCCAGACGGCATTGTTCATGCGATGACCTCCTTGAAGATCTGGGCGAGGGACGGATGCTGGGGCGCGAAGCTCGACACGGCCCCGCGGTCGATGGCCTGACGCAGCACGCGCTGCGCGGTGTCGGGTGCGTCGACGTCGAACAGCGCCGAGCCGCCCTCGAAGTCGAGCACCGCGACGCCCGGCTCGCTGCGCAGCCAGCCCGCGTCGCCGCTGGAGTGCAGCTGGTACCGCAGCGTGGAGTGCGCGGAGCGCAGCTCGTCGCGGGACCCGGCGGCGCGGATCGTGCCGCCGGCGATGATGATCAGGTCATCGCACAGCCGCTCGACGACGTCGAGCTGGTGCGAGGAGAACAGGATGGCGGCTCCCGCCGCGGCGCGGCGCTGCAGCACATCCGCGACCACGTCGACCGCGAGCGGGTCGAGGCCGGAGAACGGCTCGTCGAGGATCAGCACCTGCGGGTCGTGCACGAGCGCCGCCGCGATCTGCGCGCGCTGCTGGTTGCCGAGCGACAGCGCCTCGATCTTCTCGTCCAGCCGTTCGCCCAGCCCGAGCTCCTCGAGCAGCGCCGTGGCGCGGGCGGTGGCATCCGCTCGGCTGAAGCCGTGCAGACGGGCGAGGTAGACGACCTGCTCGAGCACCTTCATCTTCGGGTACAGCCCGCGCTCCTCGGGCATGTACCCGAAGCGCTGCCGGTCGTCGGCCGTCGCCGGCCGCCCGTCGAGCCTCACGCTGCCCTCATCGGCGGCGAGCACGCCGAGGATGATCCGCATGGTGGTGGTCTTGCCCGCGCCGTTGCCGCCGACGAACCCGGTCAGTCGCCCGGGGGCGACGTCGAACCGGATGCCGTCGAGCACCCTGCGCGAGCCGTAGCTCTTGGTGATGCCGTCGAGTCTGAGAAAGCTCATGCCTTCACGGTAGGGATGCCGGGGGCCGTGCGGCATCCCCCCTGCGGCTGATCCGCGGCATCCCCCTCGCGGCCGAGGTGAAGGGCGGCGGCGCTCACCGGGTGAGCCCGTGGCGGTGGGCCAGCACGATCGCCTGCACCCGGTCGCGGGCGCCGAGCTTCTGCAGCACGCGCGAGACGTGCGTCTTCACGGTCGCCTCGCCGATGAACAGCTCGCTCGCGATCTCGGCGTTGCTGCGGGCGTCGGCCATCAGCGTGAGCACCTCGGTCTCGCGGTCGGTGAGCGGCTCGGCGAGCACGTCGCTCCGCGGCTGGCGCGCCTGCGCGGCCGGCGCCGTCACAGGGGACGCCGAGAACCGCGCGAGCACCCGGCGGGTCACCTCCGGAGCCAGGATGCCGTCGCCTGCGGCGAGAGCCCGCACCGCGGTGATCAGCTCTTCGGGGCCGGCGTTCTTCAGCAGGAAGCCCCCGGCCCCGGCATCCAGCGCCTGGAAGAGGTACTCGTCGCGATCGAAGGTCGTGACGATCGCGATCGATGCCGTGATGGCGGGGTCGGCGACGATGCGCCGGGTGGCCTCGATGCCGTCCATGTCTGGCATCTGCACGTCCATGGTGATGACGTCCGGGCGCAGCCGGCGGGCCAGTTCGACGCCCTCGGCGCCGGTCGCGGCCTCGCCGACGACCTCGATATCGGGCTGCGAGCCGAGGATCGCGCGGAACCCTGCACGCAGCATCGCATGGTCGTCGACCAGCAGCACCCGGATCATCGGGCGACACCGCCCGGAGCCGGCGCGGTCGTCCGGACGGGCACGGTCACCCGCACCCGGAAGCCGCCCTGCGGGCGTGGCTGCAGCTCGATCTCGCCGCCGGATGCCAGGGCGCGCTCCCGCATGCCCAGCTGACCGAGGCCGGGGCGCAGCAGGCCCACCGTGCGCCCGGTGTTCACGATCTCGAGCTCGACGGCATCCGGCATCCAGCGCAGCCGCACATCCGCCGACGCCCCCGCGCCAGCGTGACGGCGGGCGTTGGTGAGCGCCTCCTGCGCGATCCGGTACAGGTTGACGGCGACGGTCGACGACACGGGGACGGGCTCGCCGATCACGGCGTAGTCGGTCGGCAGCCCGGCATCCGTCGAGGCCTGCGCGAGCCGCTCGATGTCTGCCAGGCCGATCGACGACGGCTCATCGGAGCCCTCGTCGCCGGGGTCGCGCAGGGTCTCGAGCAGCTGACGGAAGTCGCCGATCGCCTCGCGTGACGCCTGTTCGATGCCGGCGAGCATCTGCTTCGCCTGTTCGGGGTCGCCGTCGATCACGAGCCGCGCCGCCCCCGCCTGCACCCCCATCACCGACACGTGGTGCGCGACGACGTCGTGCAGCTCGCGGGCGATGCGCACCCGGTCGAGCGCGACGGCCTGCGCGGCGGTGATCTCGCGCTCGGCCTCGAGCTCGCGGGTGCGCTGCTCGAGTGCGAAGCGCTGCGCGGCGGCGTGCCACGAGCGTTCGCCGAAGTAGTAGGCGCCGCCGAAGTAGAGCACGTTCAGCAGCAACTGGATCATCATGAACGCCACGTACGGCGAGAAGAACCCGGCGGCGACATCCGCCTCGCCCGCCTCGTCGATGGCGTCGCGGTACATCACGACGATCAGCCAGATGAACATGCCGAGGATGATCCCGGCCCGCACGAAGAACGCCCGCCGCCGGTCGTTCATCCACGCCCCGACCGTGTACAGCGCCACGAACATCGCGATGTTGACGGCGTAGAGCTCGGGCACCCGCAGCGTGACGCTGACGAACATGACGAGCGCGATGACGATCGCCACCTGCGCCGGGTGGCGACGGCGGACGATGAGCGGCGCCGAGATGCCGACCACTGCGAGCAGCGCCCACCACAGCGGCGCCTGTTCGTCGCCGTAGACGCCGGCGATCGTCGACAGCGCCGCGCTGATCACTCCGCCGACGAGCATGACGACCGCGAGCACGACGTCCTGCCGCAGGTCGCGGTCGGTCGGCGTGCGGATGAACTGGATGGTCTCGGGCATCTGTCAAACCTACGAAGGAGGAGGATGCCCGGGCATCCCCCTCACGGCGGATGGGGCAGGCGTCGCTGCGTCAGCGATCGCCGGGAAGCAGGTCGGCGACCGACTGCACGATCTCGTCGGGTCGGAACGGGTACCGCTCGATCTCGGTGCGGTCGCTGATGCCGGTCATGACCAGCACCGTGTGCAGGCCCGCCTCGATGCCGGCGACGATGTCGGTGTCCATGCGGTCGCCGATCATGCCGGTCTTCTCGGAGTGCGCCCCGATCTTGTTCAGCGCCGAGCGGAACATCATCGGGTTCGGCTTGCCGACCACGTACGGCTCACGGCCCGTGGCCTTGGTGATCAGCGCCGCGATCGCTCCGGTGGCCGGCAGCGGGCCCTCGGCACTGGGGCCGGTTGCGTCGGGGTTGGTGACGATGAAGCGCGCGCCGGCTCCGATCAGGCGGATCGCCTTGGTGATCGCCTCGAACGAGTAGTTGCGGGTCTCGCCGACCACGACGAAGTCGGGGCGGGTCTCGGTCATGATGAAGCCCGCCTCGTGCAGGGCGGTGAGCAGGCCGGCCTCGCCGATCACGAACGCCGAGCCGCCGGGAAGCTGCTGGGCGAGGAAGTCGGCCGTGGCGAGGGCCGAGGTCCAGATGCGCTCCTCGGGCACGTGCAGGCCGCTGGCGCGCAGCCGGGCGGAGAGGTCGCGCGCGGTGAAGATCGAGTTGTTGGTGAGCACGAGGTAGGGGATGCCGTCCTGCTCCCATCCGGCGAGCAGCTCGGATGCGCCGGGGATCGCGTCGTTCTCGTGCACGAGGACGCCGTCCATGTCGGTGAGCCAGCATTCGATCTCAGAGCGGTCAGCCATGGCATCAGGCTACCGGGCGGGGCGTGGCGAGATGTGCGTGCGTCGCCGATGGGCGTCGCGTGGGGGCGTGCGTGCGAGAATCGAGCGTGACCGCACCGCGACCGGTTCTCGCGCCGCTCTACCTCGCCGGCTTCACCACGGCGTTCGGCGCGCACGGCATCGCGGCCGCTCTCGGCGCCGAGACCGAGGACATCGGCTGGACGCTGCTCGCCTTCGGCCTGACCCTCGCGCTCTACGACCTCGCTGAGGTGCTGCTCAAGCCGCTGTTCGGTGCGCTCAGCGACCGCATCGGCGTTCGCCCGGTGATCGTCGGCGGACTGCTCGCGTTCACCGCCTTCTCGGTGCTCGGCGCGCTCCTGCCGGGCACGGTCGGCCTGATCATCGCCCGTTTCGGGCAGGGGGCGGCGGCATCGGCGTTCTCGCCGGCGTCCTCGGCGGCGGTCGCTCGGCTCGCCGACGGCGCGTCGCGCGGCCGGTACTTCGGCCGGTACGGATCGTGGAAGAGCCTCGGCTACGCGCTCGGCCCGCTGATCGGCGCGGTGCTCGTCGTGTGGGGTGGGCTGCCGGCGCTGTTCTGGGCGCTCGCCGTCATCGGGCTCGCCGCCGCCGGATGGGTGCTGATCGCGGTGCCGAAGGTGCCCGTGCTGCCGCGCAGGCGCGTGAGCCTCATCGACCTCGGCCGTGAGATCGCGGCGCCCGGGTTCGTCGTGCCGACCCTCGTGCTCGCCGCGACGACCGGGGCGCTCGCCGTCGCGGTCGGATTCCTGCCGCTGCTCGCGCGCGAGGCGGGCATCGGGACGGTCGGCAGCATGGCGCTGGTGACCGTGCTCGCTGTGGTGTCGGCGGTCGTGCAGCCGCTGATCGGCGCCGCACACGACCGCGGGCGCGTGTCGGTGCGGCTCGGCGCGCTCGGCGGGCTCGCGCTCATCGCCGGCGGCATCGGGGCCGCGGGTGCGGTCTCCTTCGCTCCGGATGCCGTTCTCCCGGCGCTCATCGGACTCACCGCGACTGCGCTGCTGGTCGGCGCGGGCGTCGGCGCGGCCACGCCTGTCGCGTTCGCGCACCTCGCGGCGTCGACCCCGCACGATCGGATGGGGCGCACGATGGGCTCGGCGGAAATCGGACGAGAGCTGGGCGACGCGGGCGGTCCGCTGATCGCAGGGGCGGTGGGCACGGCATCCGTCGCGGGCGCCGGACTGCTCGTCGTCGCAGCGCTCACCGTCGGAGCGGGGGCGCTCGCCGCGCTCGGGCTGCGCAGCGCAGATCGGGGTTCCGGTGGGCGTCGCGCCGGCGGATGATGACGTCATGAGCGGACGCATCATCATCGACCTGTTCACCACCCTCGACGGTGTCGCTCAGGCGCCGGGTGGACCCGAAGAGGACCCCAGCGACGACTT
This sequence comes from Microbacterium sp. OR21, assembly GCF_047306785.1. Classification (NCBI taxonomy): domain Bacteria; kingdom Bacillati; phylum Actinomycetota; class Actinomycetes; order Micrococcales; family Microbacteriaceae; genus Microbacterium; species Microbacterium sp. OR21. The sequence continues at coordinate 388,167 of NZ_JAZEXJ010000001.1, forward strand.
CCCGTTCGGCGGGTGGCAGGCGGGATATCCGAGTCGGGCTGTCGGCGAGAGCGTGACGCAGGGGATGCAGACCCTCGACGCGCTGCTGCTCGGCCGCCGCACCTACGACATCTTCGCGGGGTACTGGCCGCAGCACACCGACGGGCCCGAGGGGTGGATCGGCCGGCTCTTCGACGGGGTGCCGAAGTACGTCGCGTCCCGCGACGCCGCCCTCAGGCTCGACTGGCAGGGCTCCACCCGCGTCGGCGACGACCTGCGCGGAGAGATCGGTATGCTGCGCGAGAGGCACCGCGACGTGCACGTGATTGGCAGCGTCGACCTGGTGCAGACCCTGCTCGCCGAGCAGCTCTACGACGAGCTGCAGCTGTGGGTGTACCCGGTCGTGCTCGGCCGCGGCAAGAAGGTGTTCCCCGACGGCGCGACCCCGCACAACATGCGCCTGCTCAGCGCCCAGGCCGGCGACGGCGGAGCACTGCTGTTGCGCTACGCCCCCGAGCCGGGCGAGGTGCGCACCGGCACGATGGGCGGGTAGCGACCGGCCGCTCAGCCCTCCAGCATCCGCTCGATCACGGCGGCCACGCCGTCGTCGGCGTTCGCCGCGGTGACCTCGTCGGCGGCATCCCGCACCACGTCGATCGCGTTGCCCATCGCGACGCCGTGCCCCGCCCACTGCAGCATCTCCAGGTCGTTGAGCGCATCGCCGAAGGCGAGCACCTCACTCGCGTCGATGCTGAGACGCTGACACACCTGCACCAGCCCGGTCGCCTTGGTCACGCCCTGCGCCATCACCTCGACGAACGGCGCACCCGACAGGGTCGTCGCGAAACCCTCGAGCCCGAGCGCGTTCAGCGTCGCGAAGATCTCGTCGATCGGCACCGACGCATGCCGGATGACGAGCTTGAGGCTGGGGGAGCCGAGCACGTCGTCGAGCGTGACGCCACCCATGGTCTGCGGGTCGCGCTTGTGGTCGCTCAGCTGCGCGATCTCGGCATACCCGTGCTGGGCGACGAAGCCCTCGCCGGCGTCGCGCACGCTGGCGAAGAGCAGATCCGGGATGCTCTCGAGCAGCGCCCGCGCGAGCTCGCCCTGCACGTCGGCGGGGATCTCCTCCGCGAACAGGTGCTCGCCGGTCGTCAGGTGCAGCCCGTAGGCGCCGTTTCCGCACAGCGCCCAGGAGTCGAAGCCGGCCTGCTCGGCGATCGGCCGCAGCCCGATCGGCTGGCGGGCGGTCACCGGGATCGTCTCGATCCCGGCATCCCGAGCCGCCTGCAGGGCCGCGCGGGTGCGCGGTGAGACCGCGCCCGACTCATCGAGCAGGGTGCCGTCGAGATCGGTCGCGATCAGGCGGATGCCCGTGAGCGCGCTCACGCGAAGATCATCGGCAGGTCGCCGTCGTCGTCACCGCCGCCGAAGTCGAGGTCGACGACGACGGGAACGTGATCGCTGGGCTGCTCGCCCTTGCGCTCGTTGCGGTGGATCGACGCGCCGGTGACAGCGTCGGCGAAGGGTTTCGAGCCGAGCACGAAGTCGATCCGGATGCCCTCGTTGCGCGGGAACTTGAGACGCTGGTAGTCCCAGTAGGTGAAGCCCTCGGGGATCAGCGGGCGGACCACGTCGGTCACGCCGGCCGACTCGAGAGCGAAGAACGCCTCGCGCTCGGGAGGCGACACGTGCGTCGAGAAGCCCTGCACGATCGCCGGATCGCCGTTGTCGTGATCGAACGGGATGATGTTGAAGTCGCCCACCAGCGCGAGCGGCAGGTTCGGGTCGGCGGCGAGCTCGTCGGCGGTCGCGGTGCGCAGCGCCTCGAGCCAGTGCAGCTTGTAGTGGTAGTGCTCGTCGTTCAGGGAGCGGCCGTTGGGCACGTACAGGCTCCACACCCGAACGCCGTCGACCATCACGCCCAGCGCGCGCGCCTCGAGCGGCGCATCCGGACCCTCGTGCCCCTTCGCGAAGCCGGGCTGCCCGGCGAACGACGTGCGCACATCGGTCATGGGCAGGCGGCTGGCGATGGCCACGCCGTTCCACTGGTTGAAGCCGTGCACCTCGACCTGGTAGCCCGCCTCTTCGAACGGCTCGTAGGGGAACTGCTCGGGCTTGCACTTGATCTCCTGGAAGGCGAGCACGTCGACGTCCTCGCGCACGGCGAAGTCGACGGCGCGCGAGACGCGGGTGCGGATCGAGTTGATGTTCCAGGTGGCCAGACGCATGCATCAAGCCTATTCGCGACGGCCGACAGACGCCGTCCGGCGCCTGCCGTTCGCAGCCGTCCGGCACTAGGCGGTCGGCTACCGCTCGGCCGGGTCTCCCGTGCCGATCAGCACGCCCCGCGCGAGCGTGTGGAAGTGCCGGTTGAAGCCGAGCACCGCGGGTGTCGAGCCGGGCTCGAGGTCGAGGTGATCGACATCCAGCGCGTCGACGACGAAGTAGTACCGGTGCACACCCGTTCCGGCGGGCGGGGCCGCTCCGATGAACCGCTCCTTGCGCGCTTCGTTGGGCAGCACGATGGCACCGCTCGGCAGGTCGGCGGTGGTGCCGTCGCCGCTGTCGAGGCGTCGCACGTCGGGGGAGAGGTTGTAGGCGGCCCAGTGCCAGAACCCCGATCCGGTCGGGGCATCGGGGTCGAAGCACGAGACGGCGAAGCTGAGCGTGCCGGCCGGCGGGTCGGACCACTCGAGGGTGGGGTGCCGGTCTTCACCGGCTCGATCCGACGACCAGGCGAAGCCGGGCAGCGGCCCGCCTGCGGTGAAGTCGGGGCTGGTCAGCTCGAGCGGGGCGACCGGGCGCAGCTCGGCGAGTTCGGCATAGGGATCGTACGAGAACATGTGGACCTCCTGCGCTCCACGGTAGGCCGAATAGGATGAATCCGTGACCACCCTCGACGAAGACCGCCAGTCCCTGCTAGATCTCATCAAGGACGAGGCCGTGTTCCACGGCGACTTCACCCTCTCGAGCGGCAAGCAGGCGACGTACTACGTCGACATGCGCAAGCTCACGCTCGACCACCGCGCGGCCCCGGCGATCGGGCGCATCATGCTCGACCTGATCAAGGACTTCGACATCGCCGCGGTCGGGGGTCTGACGCTCGGCGCCGACCCGATCGCGAACTCGGTGATGCACGCGTCGGTGGCATCCGATCGCCCGCTCGATGCGTTCGTCGTGCGTAAGGAGCCGAAGGACCACGGCCGCGGCCGCCAGGTCGAGGGCGCCGACATCGCCGGCAAGCGCGTCATCGTGCTGGAAGACACCTCGACCACCGGGCAGTCCGCGCTGAAGGCCGTCGAGGTGCTGCGCCGCGAGGGCGCCGAGGTCGTCGCGGTCGCTGTGATCGTCGACCGCAAGACCGGCGCGCAGGCTGCGATCGAGGCCGAGGGGCTGCAGTGGCTCGCCGCGTACGACCTCGACGACCTGGGTCTCGACCCGCAGTAGTCCGCGCTCAGGGGCGCTTTCCGGCCGCGGCGTCGGCGACGATCTTCGCGATGCGGGATGCCCTGGTCTCGACGCGCTTCGCCGTGGCGATGCTCGTGAGACCGAGCTTCTTCGCCGACCTCGGGAAGGCATCCCAGTTCTCGCGGGCGGCGGGCAGGGCATCCAGCGCGGCGGCGAAGTCATCGGGCTCGATGCCGGCCTCCGGTCCGTCGAGCATCGTCCACGACCCGTCGGCCTTCGCCGCCTCGATCACCCGGATGCCCGCAGGTGCCAGCATCCCGGCAGCCTCCAGCTCGGCCAGGCGCGCCTTGTTGGTCGCCGCCCAGCCGCTGCCACGCCGGCGCGGTGAGAACCACTGGCCGACGGTGCCGTCATCGAACGTGCGCACCGGGCCGTCGATCCAGCCGAAGCAGAGCGCCTGGCGAACGGCGTCGTCGTAGCCGATGCCGTCCTGCGCCGTGCGGCGCACGTGCAGCAGCCACACGCCGCCGGTGCCCGCGTGGTTCTCCTCCAGCCAGGCGCGCCAGGTCGCGGCATCCGGTGCCGAGATGCGCTCGCCGTCGTCGAGCGCGCCCATCAGCGCTGTCCGCGGGGGCGGTCGTCGTCGTCCCAGGGGCCCTCGTACCAGGCGCCCCGGTTGTCGCGGTTGGGGCGCTTGAGCAGCTGGATCGTGATGATCGTCAGCGACGAGAGGGCGATGCCGATCAGCACCAGGAAGAGCATGTCGCTCTGGTTCATCGGTGCTCCTCCGTCGCTCGAGTGTGTCGCCTGTCGATCAGCTTAGGCTCAGCCAGAGCGCGTCGGCCGCGCCGTCGGGCAGGTCGGCGGGCGCGGTGATCTCGACGCCCACGGTGATGCCGGCGTCTTCGAGTCGCTGCAGCAGCTCGGGGTCGCGGTCGCTCACCCGCAGCACGCGCCCGCGGTGCCCTGCCGGGGCGTCGCCGAGCAGCACGAACGGCTCGCGCACGACCTCGCCGGCGGCGTCGGGGATCGCATCACCGTGCGGGTCGAAGCGCGGCCGTCCCAGTCGCTCGTCGATGGCGTCGAGCAGCCGGTCGCTGATCGTGTGCTCGAGCACCTCTGCCTCGTCGTGCACCTCGTGCCAGGCGTAGTCGAACTCGCGCACCAGCCACGTCTCGATCAGCCGGTGGCGGCGCAGCATCTGCAGGGCGCGCTCGCGTCCGGCATCCGTCAGCCTCACGGCGCCGTACGGCACGTGCGAGACGAGACCGGCGGCGGCGAGCTTCTTGACCATCTCGGTGACGCTCGACGGGGCGATGCCGAGCGCGGCGGCGAGCTGCGACGGGGTGATCGGCGCGTCCTGCCACTCGGTGTGGGCGTAGACCGTCTTGAGGTAGTCGTCGAAGGCGGGGGATGCCATGGTCAGCCGTTCATCGAAGCGAGCACGGTGAACGCGGCGTTGCCGGCGAAGAAGAGGATCGCGAAGCCGGCGATCGCGGCGAGCAGCGACAGTCGCCCGTCGTAGTCGTTCACTCCGCGCATGCCGATCGACCGGGCGCGGAACGCGAGGAACAGCGTCAATGCGCCGAGGCCGAGCTGCACCCACGGGCCGCCCGCGGGCAGCAGGTTCGGCAGGGCGATGAGCAGCACTCCGAGCGCCGCGGCGCCCAGCGCGAACCAGGTGCTCAGCTGCATCGCGCGGCGCGCCTCGGAGTCGTCGCGGTGCTTCCGGGCGGGGGAGGAGGGCATGCCCTCGAGCCTACCGGGGGTGGGTATGCGCTCCCTCTGCGAGCCGATTTCACGTCGAGAGCACGGGACCTCGCCGAGCGCACCGCTTCTCGACGTATACGAGCGGTGCACTCGTCGAGATGTGGTGCTCTCGACGAAAAAGGGCGGCGCGCAGAGAAGAGGTCAGGCGCCGGTGGCGACCAGCCAGAGCAGCACGGCGTTCAGGGTGATCAGCAGAGCGGCGAACACGACCCCGAGCGCGGTCGTCAGGCGCCGGTTCGCGTGCTCGCCGAGCGTGCGACGCTGAGCGGTGAGGGTGACCAGCGGCACGAGCGCGAACGGGATGCCGAATGACAGCACCACCTGGCTGAGCACGAGGGCCAGGGTCGGGTCGAACCCGACGCCGACGAGGATCAGCGCGGGGATCAGGGTGACGAGGCGCCGCGCGAGCACGGGAACGCGGATGGTCAGCAGCCCGTGCATGATCTCCGCTCCGGCGTACGCCCCGACGGAGGTGGAGGCGAGCCCCGACGCCAACAGCCCCACCGCGAACAGCGTGCCGATGATCGGCCCGAGGCTCGCGGTGATCGCGGCATGCGCTCCCTCGAGCGAGTCGGTGCCCTCGACGCCGGCGAGGTTCGCGGCGGCGAGCAGCAGGATCGCGAGATTCACCGAGCCTGCGATGACCATGGCGATCGTCACGTCCCAGCGGGTGACGGAGAGAAGCATCCGGATGCTGGGAAGACGCGACTCCTCCTCAAACCCGAACCGGTCGCGGGTCAGCGCGCTGTGCGCGTAGATGGCGTGCGGCATGACCGTCGCGCCCAGGATGGATGCCGCGAGCAGCACCGAATCGCTGTCGGCGAAGCGCGGCAGCATCCCGCCGAGCACGCCGCCGGGATCGGGCGGGGCGACGAAGAGACCGGCGATGAACCCGATCACGATGATCGCCATCAGGCCGATGATGACGAACTCGAAGTGCCGCGGCCCGCGGCGGGTCTGCATGGCGAGCAGCACGATCGAGACCGCGCCGGTGATCGCTCCGCCGAGCAGCAGCGGGATGCCGAAGAGCAGGTTCAGCGCGACGGCTCCGCCGAGCACCTCGGCGATGTCGGTCGCCATCGCGACGAGTTCCGCCTGCAGCCAGTAGGCGCGTCGGGCCCAGCGGTTGCGGATGCGCGTGCCGAGAACCTCGGGCAGGCTCTGCCCGGTCACGATGCCGAGCTTCGCCGAGAGGTACTGGATCAGCCAGGCCATCACGTTTCCCGCCACGACGACCCAGACCAGCAGGTAGCCGTAGCGCGCGCCGGCGGTCATGTTGCTGGCGACGTTTCCCGGGTCGAGGTACGCGACTCCCGCGACGAGGGCGGGCCCGAGCAGCCAGGCGCTGCGCCACCACGGGTGGCCCACGCGCGGCGCGGCGAGCAGATTTTTCGGCATGCCTAAAAATAGCACCTCCAGCGCGCACGGCTACGCTGAGACGTGATGGAAGAGACGGGCTCAGAGGCGCAGCCTGGGTACGGCGTCGGCCCGTGGCCGGGCGAGTGGCCCGCCGACGAGCACTACGACCCCGAGCTGCTCGCGCACGGCGACACCCGCAACGTGATCGATCGGTACCGGTACTGGCGGATGGATGCCATCGTCGCTGACCTCGACACGCAGCGGCATCCGTTCCACGTGGCGATCGAGAACTGGCAGCACGACATGAACATCGGCTCGATCGTGCGCAGCGCCAATGCGTTCCTCGCCGACACCGTGCACATCATCGGGCGTCGCCGCTGGAACAAGCGCGGCGCGATGGTCACCGACCGGTACCAGCACGTGGTGCACCATCCCGATGTGGCGACGTTCACGGCATGGGCTGCGCGCGAGGGCATCCCGATCATCGCCGTCGACAACGTCGGCGAGGCGGTGCCGGTCGACCGCGCAGACCTGCCCGAGCGCTGCGTGCTGCTGTTCGGGCAGGAGGGGCCGGGCCTCTCGGATGAGGCGCTGGCCGCCGCATCCGGTCACATCGAGATCACCCAGTACGGCTCGACCCGCTCGATCAACGCGAGCGCGGCGGCCGCCGTGGTGATGTACGAGTGGTGCCGCCGGTACGCCTGAGCGCGAGCCGGCGGGCGACGGGCGCGGTGCGCACGCGCTCGTAGATGCCTCGCGTCGGTCGGCGGCCGCGTGAACCGACGCAAGGCATCCCTGACGACAGGACTCGCGCCTTCGCCGCCGTTTCGCTGATACGCAGTCTCGCGTAAACTGACTCTCAGTCTCACGCGAATGGAGTGCGCCATGGCATCCGACTACGTCCCCCCGGTCGACGACTACCGGTTCCTCTTCGGCGAGGCGTTCGGTCTCGACCTGCCCGCCCGCGCGACGGGCGGTGCGTTCACGGCCGAGGACGCGACCGAGATCATCGCGGGTGCCGGCGAGTTCGCGGCATCCGTCCTCGCGCCGCTCGAGACCAGCGGCGACCGCGAGGGCGCCCGCATCGAAGACGGCCAGGTGCGCCTGCCGGCCGGGTTCGCCGAGGCGTACCAGGCGTTCGTCGAGGCGGGCTGGGTGAGCGCCGAGGCGCCCGAGTCGGCCGGCGGCGACGGGCTGCCCGGCTCGATCCGCGCGGGGCTGGGCGAGATCTGGAACGCGTCGAACGCTGCCTTCGCGCTGTGCTGGCTGCTGACCGCCGGACAGATCCATGCGCTCGACGCCGCGGCGTCCGACGAGCTGCGCGAGACCTACCTGACCAAGCTCGTCTCGGGTGAGTGGACCGGCACGATGAACCTCACCGAGCCGGATGCCGGCACGGATCTGGGCGCGATCCGCACGATCGCCACCCCGCGCGGCGACGGCACGTGGGGCGTCAGCGGCCAGAAGATCTTCATCACCTGGGGTGACCACGACGTCGCGTCGAACATCGTGCACCTCGTGCTCGCGCGCACGCCGGATGCACCGGCCGGCGCGAAGGGCCTGTCGCTGTTCGTCGTGCCGAAGTTCCTGCCCGACGCGTCGGGCGAGCCTGGGGAGCGCAACGCCGTCACGACGGTGGCGCTCGAGCACAAGCTCGGCATCCACGGCAGCCCCACCTGCGTGCTCGCCTATGAGGATGCGACGGGCTACCTCGTCGGGGAGGTCGGCGGCGGGCTCGCGGGCATGTTCGTGATGATGAACTCCGCGCGAGCGGGCATGGGCTTCCAGGCGACCGGCATCTCCGACCGCGCCTACCAGCAGGCCGTCGAGTATGCCGCGGGTCGTCTGCAGGGCCCGGTGCTCGACCGCCCCGCGGGTACGCCGATCGCCGAGCACCCGGATGTGCGCCGTCTGCTGCTGTCGATGCAGAGCCGCCTGTTCGCGATGCGCGCGCTGGGCGTCTACGTCGGCGACCTGTTCGATCGGGCCGACGCAGACGGCACGGGAGCGCTCGCCGAGTTCTTCGTGCCGATTCTCAAGGGCTGGGCCACCGAAGACGCCGTCGCGCTGACCAGTGACGCCATCCAGGTGCACGGCGGCATGGGCTTCATCGAGGAGACCGGCGTCGCGCAGCACTACCGGGATGCTCGCATCATGCCGATCTACGAGGGCACCACGGCCATCCAGTCGAACGACCTGATCGGGCGCAAGGTGATCCGCGACGGCGGAGCGACGGCCGAGGCGCTCTTCGGTCTCATCGGTGAGACAGTCGGGGCGCTTCGGGGCCGGGAGAACGAGGTCGCGCGGCGGACCGCCGACCGACTGGAGCGCGCGGTCGACGCGGCCCGTCGCGCGACGGCAGCCGTCGTAGGCTTCGGTGTGACCCGCGACGCCTACGGCGTCAGCGTGCCGTACCTGATGCTGCTCGGCACGCTGGCCGGGGGATGGATGCACGCCCTCGCGGTCGCCGCTGTGCTGGCGCACCAGACTCCGGATGCTGCGGACGCCGCACGCCTCGTCTCGGCCGACTTCTACGGTGCGCACCACCTGCCGCGCGTGCACATGCTCGCTGAGACGGTCGCGGCGGGCGAGGTGGTCTGACCGCCGAGGCAGGCGAACGCGTGGACTCAGCCGATGCGGCCGGAGACCTCGATGTGCTGTGCGACGCGGACGCGCAGGTCGTGCACGCACATGGTGCGGCTCGCGCCGTCGGCGGCCGCCTCGGCGTTGAGATCGATCCGCCGACCCTCGGCCTCGCGCAGCTCTTCGCGCATGAGGCGCAGCGCCAGGGCGATCAGCGGGTTGCGGCTGCTCAGGCGCACGGTCTTCACGGTGAGGATCGCGTCGGATTCGACGTGCACCTCGGCATGGGCGCGCACGGTCGCGAAGAAGATCTTCCAGCGCACCCCCGCGACGGCGTCGACCGCGACGTTCTGCTCGGCGTCGGCGGTGACGGTCGTGTCGAGCCTGCGCAGCCGCATGCCCGACTCCTTCAGCAGCGGGCGTGCGACCGACTCGATCATCGGGCCCAGGTCGTCGGCGCGCATGCGCACGGAGAAGGCGCCGCTCGGGTTGCCCGGGTCGTCGGCATCCGCGATTGCGAACGCCGTCGCCGGTCGGTCCGCGCGCACGGGCGTCGCGTAGCGGGCCCAGTCGAAGGCGACGTTCTGCAGAGTCGCGTCGATGCGGACGTCATATCCCTGGATGTTCACCGGATCGGCGGTGATGCGGGCGAAGCGCAGCATCCCCGGGGTGCGGGCGATGACGTCCGGCTCGGGTCGGGCGTCCGGTTCCGGTCGCGGCGTCGCGCCGGGCGCGGGCTTCATCTTCAGCTTCACGCCGGTGGCGTCGATGAGCAGGTGGGTGATCTCGGTGCCGTCGAGATCGACGGTGGTGCGGATGTCGTCGATGCCGGAGACGCGCATGTCGGGGCTGTCGGCGATCTCGGTGAGGAGCTCGTCACGCAGGCGGCGTTCGACGGTCGCGGAGTCGCCGGGCCAGGCATCCGGAACCCAGCTCTTGTCGTCGTGTCGGTTCCAGAGGCTCATGCTCCCACCTTCGTCCATGTGTCGGTGCGCACGCGCCAGCCGAGGGTGCCGAGGCGTGCGAGCAGGTAGATGCCGAAGAAGGCGACGGCGAGCCACACGAGGCCCGGGGTGCCGTCGACGCCCGTGGCGGCGATGACCCACAGCGCGGGCAGGAACGGCACGAGGTTCAGCAGGCCGGCGACCGCGAGGTAGCGGGCATCGTCGGCGCCCATCAGCACGCCGTCGAGCACGAACACGATCCCCGCGACGGGCTGCGCGACGGCGAGCACGAGGAACGCGGGCTGCACGAGCGCGCCGATCTCGGCATCCCCGGTGAAGACGACGCCGATCACCCCCGACAGGGCGGCGATGGCGGCGCCGACGATGACGCCGAACCATGCGCCCCACGCGACCGTGCGGCGCAGCACCCGGTGCACCTGTTCGAGGTCGCCCGAGCCGAGGCTCTTGCCGATCATCGCCTGGGCGGCGATGGCGAGGGCGTCGAGCGCGAACGCGGCGGTCGAGAAGATGGTGAAGGCGATCTGCCACCCGGCGAGCTCGCGTGTGCCGATGCCGGTCGCGACGGCGACGGTGGCGAGCAGCGCGATGCGGAGGCTGACGGTGCGCAGGAACAGCCATCCGCCCGAGCGGGCGGTGCCGCGGATGCCGCTGCGCTGCGCCTTCACCGAAGCGCCGTGCCGGAGGGCGAGGCGGCGGATGACGACGACGTAGGCGGCGACCATGCCCCACTGCGCGGTGACGGTGCCGAAGGCGGAACCGGCGATGCCCCAGCCGAGCCCGTAGATGAAGATCCAGTTGAGCACGGCGTTGGCGCCGAAGCCGAGCCCGGCGATCCACAGTGGGGTCATGGTGTCCTGCATGCCGCGCAGCAGTCCGGTGGCGGCGAAGACGATGAGCATCGCGGGCAGGCCCCACATCGAGATGGTGAGGTAGGTCTGCGCCTCGGTGGAGACGGCGTCGGATGCCCCGAATGCGGCGATCAGCGCAGGGCTCGCGAGCGCTCCGGCGGCGGCGAGCACGGCGCCGAGCCCGAGGGCGAGCCACATGCCGTCGATGCCTACCGAGACGGCGTCGCCAGGATTGCCGGCGCCGAACCGGCGGGCGACGGCGGGCGTGGTGGAGTACGCGAGGAAGATCATCAGCCCGACGATCGTCTGCAGCACGGCGCTGGCGATGCCGAGGCCGGCGAGGGGCGACGTGCCGAGGTGGCCGACCATCACCGAGTCGAGGATCAGGAAGGCGGGCTCGGCGACCAGCGCGCCGAGCGCGGGCACGGCGAGCCGGAGGATCTCGCGGTTGAGCGCGGGGGACGGGGATGCGGGGGAAGGCGCGGGGGATGCGGTGGATGCCACCTCACGAGCCTATGGGGTGGGTCGGACGCGGTCCCGCGGGTGAAGTCACGCGGGTGCGGTCCCGCGGGTGAGGCCACGCGGGTGCGGTCCCGCCGGTGAGGTCAGGCGGCGATGTCGTAGCGGGCTCTGCCGCCGGGGCGGGGTGTGCGGGTGGGGTCGATGTGGGGTGGCGGGATGAACCACACTCGCCCTCTGGTGCCGGAGTGGGTGTCGGTGTTCTCGATGCGGATTTCCCAGGCGTTGTCGTGGATGCGGTGGTGGCAGGTCGAGCACAGCAGGATGCCGTTGTTAAGGTCGGTGGGTCCGGTGTCTCGGTTCCACCAGTCGATGTGGTGCACTTCGGTCATGTTCGGTGGGAGTCCGCACATGGCGCATCCGCCGTCTCTGTCGACGAGGGCGAGTTTCTGAGCCCTGGTGAACAGGCGTTTCTCGCGTCCCCAGTCGAGGATCTCTCCGGCGCTGTCGAGCACGCAGGGGATCACCCCACCGGAGGCAGCCATCCGCCGGATCGCGGTGACGGAGATCGGCTGATCGAGCGCGTCGATGCTTCCCGCTCCCGTGCCCGCTTCGAGGTCCGTGGCGTTGATCCGCACGATGACGGTGGCGCCGCTGACGGGCATCCGGCTGTCGCAGTCGAGCACGTGGGCGCAGAACAGGGCGAGGGCGTCGGCGCGCATCATGGTGACGGTGCGCCGATCGGCATCGACCCCATCCGCATCCACCGCATCGGCATCGACCCCATCCGCATCGACGACGCCGACGTCGGCCATGTTCTTGCGGGCCTGGAACTGCGCGGTCACGTACCCGTCGATCGCCGCCTTGATGGCGGCGCCTTCTTCGACGGGAGTGATCAGGTTCAGGCGCAGCATCCCGTCGCGTTCGAACATGCTCAGCGACCGCGCCGCCCGGCGCTCTTCCTCCCGCGCTTCGAGCCGGTCGGCTTCGAGCACGGCTTCGGCGCGCTTGACGAGTCGGCGCACGTCATCCAGCGACAGCCCGACCGCCCGGTCGACGAGTTGCTGCTCGACATCCGCCACAAGGCCTTTGTCGGCCCCGATGCGGGCCCGGTCGAGGAACTCCACAATCACTGCCGCCCCGGCGCCGCCCAACCGGCCGGAGGTGACGGCACCCTGCACGGCCGGGTACTTCGCCGGGGCGGGTTCACCGAGCAGGTTCTGCCGTGGCGCGATGGCTTCCCCGACCTTGACCAGCCGCGCCGCATCTCCGGCGCTGGTGCCGGTGGTGGTCGCGATCAGCTGCGCGGTGTTGCGGAACCCCTGCTGCTTCGCCAGCGAGTCCGCTCCCAGCTCTGGCCGGGATTCGTGCGCGATGGCCGCGGCCACGTCGGCCTGAAGCGCATCCAGCGCCCGCCGCGCCGAGCCGATGGCGCGGGTCATCGACACGAGGTCCGACCGGTCCAGGTCGGCCGCGGAGCCGGCATCCGCCCACACCCCGGCGAGGGCCGTGACGGCTTCTCGCAACGGGTCCAGAGCGGGTGCTGACATGTGAAAAGCCTAAACGCCGACCAGCCGCAAGTCAAGCAAAACTACGAAGAAAACTGTACCACTTCTCCACGACTGTCGAAACTATATGCGAAAGCATCCACCCCTCCGATGAGAAGGAAATCTACGCCCGGCCACCGACGCCCGCGTACGCTGGATCGCACGGAGGTGCCCGCCATGTCTGACGCGATGAGCAATGCCGCCCGCTACCGCGCGCGCCGCGACGCCGGCCACGGTATGGAGGCCGAGCCGGAGAACGAAGCGCCGACGGTGCTGAACTCGCAGAGTAAGGCGGAGTTCGTCGAGACGGCCATCCAGCTCGCGATCCGTCGCGGCGAGTTCGACAACCTGCCCGGCGCCGGCAAGCCGCTCGAGGGACTCGGCACCCACCATGACCCCGACTGGTGGATCCGTCGCAAGATCGAGACCGAGAATCTGTCGGGTCTCGGTCCTCCCGCGCTCATGCTGCGCGTCGAGGATCGTGAGCTCGACGGCGAGCTCGATCAGCTCGGCCGCGAAGAGGATGTGCGCGGTGTGCTCGCCGACTTCAATCGCCGCGTGATCGAGGCGCGCCGGCAGCTGCTCGGCGGCCCACCGGTGGTCACGCAGCCGCGCGACGTCGAGGCGGAGGTGGCGGCCTGGCGCGAACGCCGGGCGGCGCGGCAGGCGGATGCCCGCGGCGAGACAGCTCCGGATGCCGAGCCGCGGCGCGCTCGACGCTGGTGGCGGCGCTGATGCGACGCGTCTGCTATTACTCGTACTGTGACCGATCGGATGCCACAGAACCGTGACCTTCTCGCCGTGCTCATCGATGCCGACAACGTGTCGCCGACGAAGATCGGCGCGGTGCTCGCAGAGATCGCGAGCATCGGCACGGCATCCGTCAAACGCATCTACGGCGACTGGACCCGCCCGCAGCTCAGCACGTGGAAGTCGGCGGCGAGTGAGCACGTCATCCAGCCGATCCAGCAGTTCGCGAACACCGTGGGGAAGAACGCGACCGACAGTGCACTGATCATCGATGCCATGGACCTGCTCTACACGGCGCGCTTCCAGGGCTTCTGCATCGTGTCGTCCGACAGCGACTTCACGCGCCTCGCCGCTCGTATCCGAGAAGAGGGCATCACCGTCTACGGCTTCGGCGAGAAGAAGACACCCGAGGCATTCCGCAACGCCTGCGACCGGTTCACCTACCTCGAGGTGCTCGACGAGCCGACAGCCGAGCGCGCCTCCGAAGTGATCGAGGCGGTACCTCAGGGAAGACTGCGCGGCGACACCAAGCTGATCTCCGGGCTGCGCACGAGCATCACCGCTGCGTCCGATGAAGACGGCTGGGCGAACCTCGCAGCGGTCGGCGGTCTGCTCCGCAAGCAGCAGCCGGACTTCGACTCTCGCAACTGGGGCTACGCGAAGCTCTCTGAGCTGGTTCGCGCGACGGATCTCTTCCTCGTCGAAGCGCTGCCCGCCGGAGGTCTGCGGATCAAGGACCGGCGGAAGTCCGGCGGCTGAGTTCCGCGCCGATCGATCCGCGGATCCGCGCGCCTCGCCGGTTCAGAGATGGGAAACGCCGGTGCGGATGCCCGGTCACCGGCGTTTCCCATCCCTCACCGCGCTCACGGCGGCGTGCACCACGGCGCCCACCCGCGCGAGGCCAGGTCGCCGCGGGCCCGAGGTCGGCGCCGCCGCATAGGGTGGAGGGCATGACCGACGTACTGCCCTCCGGCCTTGCCGTCTCCGAGTTCAGCTCCGACATCCGCCCGCAGGACGACCTTTACCGCCACGTCAACGGCGCGTGGCTCGAGGCCGCCGAGATCCCGGCCGACAAGGCGCGCTGGGGGTCGTTCCACATGCTCGCCGAGCAGGCCGAGAAGGACGTCCGCGAGATCATCGTCGAGTCGCAGGACGCCGCCGAGGGCACCCTCGAGCGCAAGGTCGGCGACCTGTTCCGCAGCTTCATGGACACCGATCGCATCGCCCAGGTCGGCCTCGCGCCCTTGCAGGCTGAGCTGGCGAAGGCCGACGCGATCGACAGCATCCCGTCGTTCCTCGAGACCGTGGGCACGCTCGACCGCGACGGCATCGCCGCGCTGATCGGCGTCTTCATCGAACCCGATCCCGGTAACCCCGAGCGCTACGTGCCGTTCGCCGTGCAGGCGGGCCTGTCGCTGCCCGACGAGAGCTACTACCGCCTCGACAGCTTCGAGGGCACCCGCGCCGCCTACCGCGCGCACCTCGAGCGCATCCTCACCCTCGCCGAGATCGATGACCCGGCGGGCCAGGCCGACCGCGCCTTCGGCCTCGAGCACGAGATCGCCGGTCATCACTGGGACAACGTGGCCTCCCGCGACGCGGTGAAGACCTACAACCTCAAGACCTGGGACGAGTTCCAGTCGCTGGTCGGGGTCGACCTCGCCCCCTGGCGGGATGCGGTGGCGGCGGCGAACCCGAGCGCCTTCGACGAGCTCGTGGTCTACCAGCCCAGCTTCTTCGAGGGCCTGGGTGCGCTGCTCGTCGCCGAGCGCCTCGACGACTGGAAGGCCTGGCTTCGCGCCAAGGTCGTGCACGGCATGGCCGGCTACCTCACCGATGACTTCATCGACGAGAACTTCTCGTTCTACGGCACCGAGCTCACCGGCACCCCGTCGATCCGCGAGCGCTGGAAGCGCGGCGTCTCGCTCGTCGAGGGCTCGCTGGGCGACGCCGTGGGCCGCATCTACGTCGAGCGGCACTTCCCGGCAGAGTCGAAGGCCGCCATGGACGAGCTGGTCGCGAACCTCATCAAGGCGTACCGCCAGAGCATCCGGAAGCTGGAGTGGATGAGCCCCGAGACGCGCGAGAAGGCGCTCGCCAAGCTCGACACCTTCCGTCCGAAGATCGGTCACCCCGACGTGTGGCGCGACTACGACGGCGTCGACATCGACCCCGGTGACCTCGTCGGCAACGCCCGCCGCGCGACGGTGTTCGAGCACGACCGCCAGGTCTCGAAGGTCGGCAAGCCCATCGACCGCGACGAGTGGTTCATGCCGCCGCAGATGGTCAACGCGTACTACAACCCGCTGATGAACGAGATCGTCTTCCCCGCCGCGATCCTGCAGTACCCGTTCTTCGACCCGAAGCGCGATGCGGCCGCGAACTACGGCGGCATCGGAGCGGTGATCGGTCACGAGATCGGCCACGGTTTCGACGACCAGGGCAGCCGGTACGACGGCGACGGTCGCCTGCAGGACTGGTGGACGGATGCCGATCGTGCGGCGTTCGAAGAGCGCACCAAGGCGCTCATCGCCCAGTACGACGCGCTCGTGCCGCTGGGCCTGAGCGAGGAGAACACCGTGAACGGCGCGCTGACGATCGGTGAGAACATCGGCGATCTCGGCGGGCTGGGCATCGCACTGAAGGCGTACGAGCTCTCGCTCGGCGGCGAGGAGCCGCCCGTGATCGACGGGTACACGGGCATCCAGCGTCTGCTGCTGTCGTGGGCGCAGGTGTGGCAGCAGAAGAGCCGGGAGGCCGAGACGATCCGGCTGCTCACGATCGACCCGCATTCGCCGAACGAGTTCCGCTGCAACCAGATCCTCAGCAACATCGACGCCTTCTACGAGGCGTTCGAGGTGAACGAGGGCGATGCTCTGTACCTGCCCGAGGAGCAGCGCGTCACCATCTGGTGAGGTCGGTTCCGGCGTTCAGGACGCGCGGATAGGATGACGGCGGCATAGGGGGATCCCCGGGAGGGGTGGATCCTCGCAGCCGCCGCCTCCGCTTCTCGCTGTTAGGACACCGCGCGTGGTCCCGTCGTCCGCATCCGGCCCCGAATCGGCATCCGGCGTGCCCGGTACTCGTCGACGCGGCGCCCGCGGGGGCCGGGGCATCCCGCGGCGCGCGGCCGTCGACCGCCGCTCGTTCGCGCCCACGCTGCGCCGACTCGAAGAGCTGGCGCAGAGCGGAGCGCAGGTGTCGGTGCACGTCGCCGAGCTCGACTCCGGCCGAGTGGTGCTCTCCGGTGACGACCACGTGCCGCTGCCCATCGCCGGTCTCGGCGTGGTGCCGGTTCTCGTCGAGGTCGCGGCCGGCTTCGCATCGCACGCGATCGACCCGCTGCGCATCATCGACCGGGTCGACGAGCAGCTCGTCACGAGATCCGGCCTGTGGCGGCACCTGCGCGCGCCGGCTCTGCCGCTCGTCGACCTGGCCGTGCTCGCCGCGGTCGCCGGTGACCCGACCGCCGCGAACGCCCTGCTCGACGCGGTCGGCCACGAGCGCGTGCAGGCCCGGATGGTGTCGCTCGGGATGCCTCGCAGCGCCGTGCTCGATCGATTCCGCGATCAGCGCGGGCCCGACGACGCCCCGCACGTCGCCGTCGGCACGACCCGCGAGTTCGCCCGCCTCTTCGCAGCGCTCGTCGACTCGCGAGTGGTCGACGCCGCGGTCAGCGCGCAGGTCGCGGAATGGCTCAGCCTGAACCAGGACCTCAGCCTCGTCGCATCCGCCACCGGGCTCGACCCGTTCGCGCACGACGACGACGCCCACGGCCTGCTCTTCATCAACAAGACCGGTCGTGACCGCGGCGTGCGGGCCGAGGCCGGCGTGCTGGCAGGGCCCCGTGCCGGAGTCGCCTACGCGCTGACGGTCTGCTTCGACGATCTCTCGATCAGCCACCGGCTGCGCGCCCACGACGCGTCCCGCGTGCTCGGCACCGACCTGATGGAGTACACCCACTGAAGCGCGACGGTGCGTACGCCGTTACTGTCGAGGGATGCTGCCCGAAGACTGGATCCCGCATCGCCGCGATGACGGCGAGCTGCTCGGCTGGATCCGACCCGAACATCCCCATCGCCCTGAGGCGGACGCGTGGGTCGCGATCGATGTGCTCGGCCGCCCCGCATCCGCGGCTGTCGACTGGCTCGACGCCGAAGCCGCGCTCGAAGCCGTCGGCCTCGCCTGGCTCGCCGACGTCTGGATGCTCGAAGGCGAGGCGGCGGAGCCGCTGCGGGTGCGCTTCGTCGAGGTGACGCCGCCGACGGACGAACCAGGCCGGATCGTCGTGAAGGTCGACGACTTCGGCGACATGCAGCGGCCGCCCGCCGACCAGCTCACGCTGCCCTGGCCCGCGCCCCGGCGGCTTCGCCCGGCCGTCGCCGGCGACTCGGACGGCCGGACTCTCGCCCGCTGACCATCACCGCGCTCGAGTTCGTCAGGTCGGCTGAACGCCGGGTGCGTGTCCGGCGGACGCCGTCCGTCGAATCAACGGGGAAGGGCCGGATGCGCCTCCGCCGCCGGATGCCTGGGGATCAGGAACGTCAGCGCGAAGCCGATCACCCCGGCGACGATCGACAGCCAGAAGCACACCTCGAACGCCTCACGGGTGGGGATCGCGCGCCCGCCGACCTCGATGCTCATCGCGGCGAGCACCCCGCCCATCACCGCCGACGCGGTCGAGGTGCCGACCGAGCGGAACAGGGCGTTCAGCCCGTTCGACGCGCCGGTCTCGTGTGCGGGCACGGCGCGCATGATGATCATCGGCATGGCGGCGAAGGCGAACCCGATGCCGATGCCGATCAGCACGTTCGCGACGACGAAGTGCCAGATCTCGGTCGACCAGATCAGCACGAACGCATAGGCCAGCACGATCGCGGCGGTGCCGACGGTGAACAGCGGTCGAGGGCCGACGGTGCGCTCCAGCCACCCCGACAGCGGCGAGATGATCATCATCATCACGCCCGAGATCGCGACCACCATGGCCGCGGCGAACATGTCGAGGCCGAGGCCCGATCCCGTCTCGCGCGGCAGCTCGAGCATCTGCGGGAAGGTCACGTTCGACGAGAAGAGTGCGAAGCCCATGCCGATCGCGGCGATGTTCGTGAACAGCACGGCCGGGCGCGCGGCGACGCGCAGGTCGAGCAGCGGCTCCTTCGCCCGCAGCTGATACCAGGCCCAGACGCCCAGCACGACGAGTCCGCCGATCAGGCAGGCGAGCGCGAACGGCGAGGTCCATCCCCACTCTGCTCCGCGCGAGACGTACAGCAGCAGGCCGGTGAGGCCGGCGGCCAGGCCCAGCGCCCCGATGACGTCGAGTCGTCCCGGCGCGAGCAGCACGTCATCCGGAACCACGAGCAGCACCAGCGCGAGCCCGATCACACCGAGCGCGGCGGCGAGCCAGAACAGTCCGTGCCAGTCGGCGTTCTCGGCGACGAACGCCGCCACCGGCATCCCGACCGCGCCGCCGACCCCCATGGTCGCGCTCATCAGCGCCACCGCCGTGCCGAGCCGCTCGGGCGGCAGCACGTCGCGCATGATCGCGATGCCCAGCGGAACGACCCCGGTCGTCGCGCCCTGCAGTGCGCGGCCGATGATCACGCCGATGATCGACGTCGACAGTGCGGCGACGATCGAGCCGACGGCCAGCAGGGCGAGCAGCGCGATCACGACGCGTCGCTTGCCGTACATGTCGCCGAGGCGGCCCGAGATCGGAGTCGCCACCGCGGCCACGAGCAGGGTGATCGTGACCACCCAGCTGGTGTCCTCGCGTGAGGCGTTCAGCAGCTTCGGCAGCTCGGCCTGCAGCGGCACGACGAGGGTGAACATGAACGCCGAGCACAGGCCGACGAACGCCAGCACCGCGACGATCGCCCCTCGCGACGGTGTGCGGGAGAGCCGCTTCCTCGCTCTGTCATCCGCACCGCCCACCGAAGAAGGCTACCGGCTCACGGCGACGCCGGATGCGGATGCCTGTCAGCTGACGCCCTTCATGAGCTTCAGCACCGGCTTCGCCGAGATCCCCAGACCCACGCCGACGGCGACGGCGATGAGGCCGAGGATGGTGAAGTAGGGCACTTCATTCGTCGGATCGTAGAACCTCACCAGCCATCCCGAGATCGCCGTGCCCAGCGAGACCGACAAGAAGAACAGCGCGACCATCTGGGTCTGGAAGCGGGCCGGAGCGAGCTTGGTGGCGGCGGACAGACCGATCGGCGACAGCAGCAGCTCGGCGACCGTGAACACGAACAGGATGCCGACGATCGCCAGCAGCGGAGTGGAGTTCGGGCCGCCGCCGGCGAAGGGCAGGAACAGCAGGAACGCACCGCCCATGACGATCGCACTGAGCGCGAACTTCAGCGGGGTCGCCGGCTGACGCTTGCCCATCCGCGTCCACAGTGCCGCGAACACGCCGGAGAGCACGATGATGAAGACCGGGTTGATGGACTGCACCCACGACACCGGCATCTCCCAGCCGAACAGAGTGCGATCCAACCGCTTGTCGGAGTACACGGTCAGCACCGTGAACTGCTGCTGGTACAGCGACCAGAATGCGACGCTCGTCACGAAAAGCGGCAGGAACGCCCACACCCGCGAGCGCTCCACGGCGGTGATGCGGCTGCTGGAGAGGATGACGGCGAAGTAGGCCACGGTGGCCGCCAGTGCGGCGATGATCACGATCGTGGCGAGGTTGTCGGCGCGCACGACGCCAGTCAGCACGAGCACGGCGATCAGTGCCAGTGCGGCCACAGCGATCACGGCGACGAGAGGGTAGCGACCGCGCGGCAGCGGGTTGGGCACCTCCCGGGCGGAGTCGGGCAGACCGCGTCGGCCGAAGGAGTACTGGATGAGTCCCGCGGTCATGCCCACGGCAGCGAGTCCGAAGCCCCAGTGGAAGCCGGCGGTGGACTGCAGCAGGCCGGTGAGGATCGGTCCGAAGAAGGCCCCGAGGTTGATGCCCAGGTAGAACAGCGAGAAGCCCGCGTCGCGGCGCGGATCCTCGGCAGAGTACAGCGTGCCGACGACCGAGGTCGCGTTCGCCTTCAGTCCTCCGGAACCGAGGGCGATGAGTACCAGGCCCACCGCCACGCCGAGCAGCCCCGGGAGCAGTGCGAGAGAGAGGTGACCGGCGACGATGACGACGGCGCTGCCGAACAGCACCCGCTCCGAGCCGAAGAGCCGGTCGGCGAGCCACGCGCCGAGGATGGTGGAGAGGTAGACCGATCCGCCGTACGCGCCGACGATGCCGCCCGCGACCGCCTCGTCGAGTCCCAGCCCGCCCCGGGTGACGCTGAAGTACAGATAGATCAGCAGGATGCCCTGCATGCCGTAGAAGCTGAAGCGCTCCCACATCTCGACGCCAAACAGATGAGCGAGGGCGCGCGGCTGTCCGAAGAATCGGGTGTCGTTGTGCGCCGACTGGTCGGCGGAGGACTCGGTCGTCATCCCTCCAGGGTACGCGCCGCGGGCTCGCGGACGCGGGCGCGGCCGGCGATCCCGGCCAGCACGATGACCACGGCGGCCGCGATTCCGGCGATGCCGATCGCCGTGCTGTGCGGCTCGCCGGTGAGACGTCCGACGGCGAGCCACGCGAGCCCCCACGCGGTCGCGAGAGCGGGAGCGATCCGACGGGTGACCAGCGCGCTGAGCGCGCCGATGATCGTGACGACGACGAGGACCGCCACACCCCATACGTCCGCCTGCTCCGCGAGGTCGTCCGGCAGGGACTGCGTGAGCCAGGCCGCGGCGTTCGCGACGGTGGCGATGGTCACCCAGCCGAAGTGCAGGCCCATGGTGCCGTCGAGCAGGATGAGCTCTAGCCAACCGGCGGCCCGCCGGCCGAGGCGCACGATCACCACTGCCAGCACGATGAGCAGCAGCGCGATGACCACGACGGTCAGGGGCAGGGTGAGATAGCGGGCGGCGACCAGCCACAGGCCGTTCAGCACCATCGACAGCGCGATCCACCATCCGGTGCGCACCTGTCGCGGGTTGGCCCGCTGCGCGGGCAGCGCCTGCCAGATCGTGTAGGCGGCGAGGCCGAGGTAGATGACGGACCAGATCGCGAACGCCGGGCCGGCGGGAGCCAGGTACGAGCCCTGCGCCGACAGTGCACCGTTCTGCAGCTCGGCCACCGCCTCGCCGCCGAACGCCCCGCCGCCGACGGCCGCCCCGATCAGCATGAACACCGCCGCGGCGATGATGGTCGCCTGCCGTGCGATGTCGCGTCCGGTGCTGTTCATGGCGTCGACCTTACCGGCCGAGGGAGCGCCCCGGTACGCTGACGGCATGAGCAATGTTCCCCCGCCGCAGTACGGGCCCTACGCGGCAGCACCTCAGCCGATGAGTCCGTCGGACGAGAAGATGTGGTCGACGCTGGTGCACGTCGGGGGCATCCTGTTCCAGTTCCTGCCGGCGCTGATCGGCTACCTGGTGCTGAAGGATCGCGGGCCGTTCGTGCGCGCGCACACCGCGAACGCGCTGAACTTCCAGCTCACCCTGCTGATCGCGTACTTCGTCGGCGCTCTGCTCTCGATCGTGCTGGTCGGCTTGCTGATCATGCTCGCCGCCTGGGTGCTGAACATCGTCTTCAGCATCATCGCCGCGGTCAAGGCCAACGGCGGGTGGCCGTACGAGTATCCGATGACCATCCGCTTCGTCCGCTGACGCGGCGCCCGGGCATCCGGCCGCGTTTCCGCAATCGCTCCGAGAGGGACAGACTGACATCGTGCGCACGATCCGAGATCTCGACACCGTTGAACTGATCATCGACGCCCAGGAGCTGCTGGACTCGATCCGCGGTGAGAACCGCGTCATCGACGCCGGCACCCTGCGCGCCCTGCAGCACTCGGGCAACTACGTCGTCGGCCTGTTCGACGACAGCGACGGTGAGGAGCGCATGGTCGGCGCGTCGATCGCCTTCTTCGGCGAGCCGGCGCGGCGCACGATGCACTCGCACATCACCGCCCTGCTGCCCGAGTACCGCGGCCGCGGATGGGGGCGCGAGCTCAAGGAGCACCAGCGCCAGTGGGCGTTCTCGCGCGAGGTCGGTCGCATCACGTGGACGTACGATCCGCTCGTCGCGCGCAACGCGCACTTCTTCCTCACCGTGCTCGGTGCACGGGTGAGCGGGTACTCGGTGAACCGCTACGGCATCTTCGGCGGCGGGGATGCCGGAGACGAGAGCGACCGCCTCGACGTGCAGTGGGCACTGGCCGACATCGCCAAGCCCCCGGCATCCGAATCGGTGGTCGCGACGCTCGAGATCCCCTCCGATGTCGAGGCGATGCGCGTGAGCGACCCCGAGGCCGCGCACGAGTGGCGCCTGCGCCTGCGCGGCGAGATGGAGGAGCTGCTCGGCCGCGGCCTGCGCATCGCCGGGTTCGACACCGAGCGCGGCTACCTCTTCACCGAGTAGGCGGCAGCACGAACGCCCCGGTCTCGCCGGGGTTGACGGCGATTTCCCACCGGAATCCGTCGGGGTCGGCGAAGTACCCCGAGTAGCCGCCCCAATCGCGCCGGGTGGCCGGCGTCACTGTCGCGCCGAGCGCCGCAGCCTCTGCGAGAACGGCATCGACCTCAGCCTCGGTGGCGAGGTTGTGCGCCAGGGTGATCGGAGCGATTCCGGATGCCGGTGCCGCGCCGATCTCGGCGGTGAATCCCGCAACGCTCCACAGCGACAGGATGACGCGGTCCGCGACCGGCAGCATGATGACCTCGTCGGCCTCGAAGATCGGCTGCCAGCCCAGCCCGTCGACGTAGAACGCCCGCGTGCGGGCGACGTCGGCGACGGCGAGGGTGATGAAGCTCACGCGCTGATCCATCGCCCCAGCATCCCACCCGCGCCAGGCATGCCGGAAGAGCGTCGCGGGTAGGATTGGGATGCCCGTGCTCACGGGCCTCTCACCCGCAGCATCCGACCATTGGAGCCACCGTGGCCGAACAGTCCCGTCTTGACAAGGTCATCGCCCTCGCCCGCCACCGCGGGTTCGTCTTCCAAGCGGGTGAGATCTACGGCGGTTCGCGTTCGGCCTGGGACTACGGCCCCCTCGGCACCGAGCTGAAGGAGAACATCCGCCGCCAGTGGTGGCAGACGTTCGTGCGCGGCCGCGGCGACATGGTCGGCCTGGACTCGTCGATCATCCTGCCCAAGCGCGTGTGGGAGGCATCCGGTCACGTCGCCACCTTCACCGACCCGCTCGTCGAGTGCCTGCAGTGCCACAAGCGCCACCGCGAAGACCACCTCGTCGAGGCGTTCGTCGCCAAGAAGGGCCGGCAGCCCGAGAACGGTCTCGCCGACATCGTCTGCCCCGACTGCGGCACCCGCGGCCGGTGGACCGAGCCGAAGTCGTTCTCGGGTCTGGTGAAGACCTACCTCGGCGTCGTCGACGACGAGTCTGGCCTGCACTATATGCGTCCCGAGACGGCGCAGGGCATCTTCGTGAACTTCTCGAACGTGCTCACCGCATCGCGCAAGAAGCCGCCGTTCGGCATCGGCCAGGTCGGCAAGGCGTTCCGCAACGAGATCACGCCCGGAAACTTCATCTTCCGCACCCGCGAGTTCGAGCAGATGGAGATCGAG
The DNA here is from genome assembly GCF_047306785.1 of Microbacterium sp. OR21. NCBI lineage: Bacteria > Bacillati > Actinomycetota > Actinomycetes > Micrococcales > Microbacteriaceae > Microbacterium > Microbacterium sp. OR21. The sequence continues at coordinate 412,420 of NZ_JAZEXJ010000001.1, forward strand.
TACTTCGTGCCGCCTGCGGAGGCGAAGCAGTGGTTCGACCACTGGGTGGAGGCCTGCTGGAACTGGTTCATCGACCTCGGCGTCGACCCCGAGAACATGCGTCAGTTCGACGTGCCCGAAGACGAGCGTGCGCACTACTCGGCGGGCACCATCGACTTCGAGTACCGCTTCGGTTTCCAGGGTTCGGAGTGGGGCGAGCTGATGGGCGTCGCCAACCGCACCGACTACGACCTGTCCAGCCACAGCGAGGCGTCGGGTCAGTCGCTGACGTACTTCGACCAGGCCTCCGGTGAGCGGTACACGCCGTACGTGATCGAGCCGTCGTTCGGGCTCACCCGCGCGATGATGGCCTTCCTCGTCGACGCGTACGAGGAGGAGGAGGTGCCGAACGCCAAGGGCGGCACCGACACCCGCACCGTGCTCAAGCTCGACCCGCGCCTCGCCCCGATCAAGGTCGCCGTGCTGCCGCTGTCGCGCAACGAGCGGCTGTCGCCGCTGGCGCGCGAGGTGGCCGACACGCTGCGCGGCACGTGGACGGTCGACTTCGACGACGCCGGCGCCATCGGCCGCCGCTACCGCCGTCAGGACGAGGTGGGCACGCCGTTCTGCGTCACCGTGGACTTCGACTCGCTCGACGATCGCGCCGTCACCGTGCGCGACCGCGACACCATGGGCCAGGAGCGAGTGCCGCTCGAAAGCCTCGAGGCCTACCTCGTGGAGCGGCTGCGCGGCGCCTGACCGGCCGGGTGGGGGATCCGGTGAGCGCCCGCAGGACGAGGTCGGCTCGAACCAGCATCGGTGGGGCGAAGTCCGCACGGACCCCTGATGCGAAGTCGGTGTCCATCACCCGCCCGACGGCGGTGGTCGTGGTGCTCGCGCTCGCCGTCGCCTGGCTGCTGCTGACCGTGGTGGATCTCCGCGACGCAGACGGTGCGGCGTCGATGATGGGGATGTTCGGCATCCCCATGATCGCGTCGGCGATCGTGATTCAGCTGTGGATGTCGGCAGTCACAGCCGTCCGCCTGGAGCGGCCGATGCGGACGCTCGAGGAGATGCCGGGTGCTCCTCGTGTGCGCCGCTCGTTCCTGTGGTGGATCGCCGGTGTGCTGCCGGCGGGAATCCTCGCGGGGTCCTGCGTCGCCGTGGTGCGGGAGCCGGACTACTTCCTGAGCGACGGCCCATGGATGCTGATCTGGATCCCGGTGTTCGTCGCGCTCGCCATGCTCCTCGGGGCGCTGGTGTGGTTCTTCATCGTGTTCCCGATCGCCCTGCTGGTGAAAGCCGTCCGCGCCACCGTGCGTGGCGAGGGGACGGCCGGGATGTACGTCTGGCCGGTCGTGCTGCTGCTCCTGGCCGCGCTGTGCATCGTGGGTGCGCTGTCCACCGACTTCGCTGCGGTCGGGAAGGCGGCGGCCGTCCCGCTCGTCGCGGCGATCCTGGGCCTGCCCGGAGAGTACGAGGTGATCTGGGAGCCGGGTCTGTGGATCGTGCGCGGCATCGTGGCGGTGCTTCTGCTGTTCCTGATCGGGAGTGCGCTCGCCGACCGTTCGTCCCGCAGCAGACGCTGACGCGGGTCGACCTTCGCGCTGCACACGCGTGAACGGGCCGCCTCCGGGGTCTCCGGAGGCGGCCCGTTCACAGATCAGCGCCTGATCAGAAGTCTTCGCCCTCGGCCTGCGACGGATGACGGTCGAACCAGTACGGGCGGCCGATGTGCAGCAGGGCGTCGGTGTCGATGAGGTCGTTCTCGCGGTCCATTGTGCGGCTCCTTCGCGCGTGGGTGGCTTTGCATCCAGCCTCGCCGAGAGAGCCCGTTTCTTGCACCCGTCCGCGCCCGAAAGATCCCCCGTTCCTTCCGCAGCGATAAGAGGTCGCCCGCCCACCACGCTCACGTACTCATACGGGAGCGAGAAGTGGGGTGTCAGGCGCGGGTGATGCGCAGGGTGCGCACCTCGAACGGCTTGAGCGCCAGCTCACCGCCGGTGCGCGGGTCGTCGAGGTCGTCCTCGATCAGACTCACCTCGCGGATGCCCGTGTGCTCGAACGCCACCGAGAGCGTGCCGGTGGTGCGGCGGCCGAGCGACTCGTAGACGCGCACGATCACGTCGCCGGAGCGGTCGTCGGCGAGCTTCACCGACGAGATGATGATGCCAGCGCCGGTCACCGAGACCAGCGGCTCCACCTCGTTCGCGCCGCGGACGACCGTCGCCGGCGCGTTGAGCTTGATGCCCTCGGCGGTCGCGATCTCGGCATCTGCTCCGATCACAAGACCCACCTCGATCTCGTGGTGACCGTGGTCGGTGTCCGGGTCGGGGAAGCGCGGAGCGCGCAGCAGCGACAGGCGAACGGTGGTGGTGACGTCGTCTCCGTCGACGTCACGCGAGGTGTCGAAGCCGTAGATCGAGTCGTTGACCAGCGCGACGCCGAATCCGTCGTCCTCCTGCGCCAGCACGAAGCGGTGCATCGAGGTCTCGAACTTGGCCGCCTCCCAGCTGGTGTTCACGTGCGTGACGCGGCGCTGGAAACCGAACTGCGTCTCGGCGAGGGTCTCGCGCGCGAAGACGTCGAGCGGGAACGCGAGCTTGAGCAGCTTCTCGGTCTCGTGCCAGTCGATGTCGTTGCGCAGCATGACCGTGCGCGAGCCCGCCGGCAGCACGATCGTCTGCGCGATGGTCGACTGCGAGAACTCGCGGGCGACCTTCACGACGGCGGCGCCGTCGACGACGGATGCCGAGAACGACGAGACGGCGGTGAGGTCGTCGACGCGGTTCTTGTAATAGCGGTCGATGTCCCACGCGTCCCACATGTTCGGGAAGTCCTGGTGCAGCTGGAACAGGTTGGCGGGCTTGCCGGCGGGGATCGCCTCGCGCCCGGTTGCCTTGTCGATCGCCGAGGTGATCAGGCCTTCGGGAGAGATGGTGACGATCACGAGGTCGTTCTCGAGACGGTATCCGCCGTCGACCTCCGACAGTGCGACCTCCGGCAGTGCGACCTCGACAGCCTGCGCGCCGGCCTCGAGGGCTCGCGAGCCCAGCGCACGTCCGCCGCCGACCGAGGTCGGAGTGAACACGAGGGCGCGATCGCCTTCGCCCGCGAGCGCCTGCCGTGCCGCGGTCGACAGCTCCTCGGCATCCGCCAGCACCTGCGAGAGCACCTCGACGGCCTCGCGGTGCACCCACGCGATCGAGGTGCCGGGCAGGATGTCGTGGAACTCGTGCAGCAGCACGAGCTGCCACAGCCGGTCGAACTCCTCGAAGTCGTACTCGGCGCCCAGTCGCACCGCGGCGGTCGCCGCCCACAGCTCGGCCTCGATGAGCGCCTGCTCGGCCCAGCGGTGCAGCGCCTTGGTGGCGTGCTGGCTGGTGAGCGTGCCACGGTGCAGCTCGAGGTACAGCTCGCCGACCCAGACGGCCGGGTCGGTCAGCTCGGCCTTGGCGTCGTCGAAGACGGCATCCGGATGCTTCCATTCGACCTGCGCCGAGCCCTCGAGATCGGCCAGGCGTGCGGCCTTGCCGGTCATCTCGCGGGTGGTGCCGCCACCGCCGTCGCCCCAGCCGACCGGGGCGATCGACATGGTCGCGACGCGGTTCTCCTTGAACTGGCGCGAGGCCTTCGCGACCTCCATGCCCGAGAGCTGCGAGTTGTACGTGTCCATCGACGGGAAGTGGGTGAACATGCGCGACCCGTCGATGCCCTCCCACAGGAAGCTGTGGTGCGGGAAGACGTTGCGCTGGTTCCACGAGATCTTCTGCGTGAAGAACCACTCGAAGCCCGCCCGGCGCATCAGCTGCGGCAGGGCGGGGGAGTAGCCGAAGCTGTCGGGCAGCCAGACGCCCTTCGACCGGATGCCGAACTCGCGCTCGAAGAAGCGCTGACCGTGCGAGAACTGGCGCACGAGCGACTCGCCGGTGGGCATCACCGTGTCGGATTCGACCCACATGCCGCCGAGCGGCAGGAAGCGGCCGTCGGCGACCGCGGCGCGCACGCGCTCGAAGACCTCGGGGCGGTGCTCTTTGATCCACGCGTACTGCTGCGCGCTCGACATGCCGTAGAGGAAGTCAGGCTGCTCGTCGATGAGTGCGGTCATCGACGAGGTGGTGCGGGCCACCTTGCGGATTGTCTCGCGCACGGGCCACAGCCACGCCGAGTCGATGTGCGCGTGACCGATCGCGGCGATGCGGTGCGCGCTCGCGTCGGCGGGAGAGGCGAGCACCTCTGCCAGCTGCGCGCGGGCGTCACCCGCCGTCTCGACGATGCGCTGCAGGTCGAGCACGTCGAGCGCATTGTCGAGGGCCTGCAGGATGCGCATACGCCGTGGGCTCGTCTCGGGCAGTTCTGCCTGCAGCTCGATCAGCACCTCGAGGTCGAGGGAGAGGTCGAACACCTCGGGCTCGAAGACCGCGAGGTCCATGTGGCGCACGCGGTACAGCGGCTCGGGCGAGGAGGTGCGGATGTCTCCCTCCTGCGTGGGCAGGAAGGGGTGGTAGTCGAGCAGCACGGGGTTGGCCGCACCCTCGAGGAAGAGCTCGACGGGGTGCCCGGCGACCGCGTCGACCGGGACCCACTGGTTGCGGGGATTGATGCTCTTCACCGGCGTGCCGTCGGGACGGTAGACGAGTGCCTCGCACTGGAATCCCGGCATGTTGATGTCGAAGCCCAGATCGATGAGCGCTTCGACCTTCTTGCCGCCCCATTCGGCGGGCACCTCGCCGCGCACGCGGAACCAGGTCGTGCCCCAGGCCGGCCCCCACGCGCTGCCCGCGGTGAACGGCTGGAAGTCGAGGGCGAGTCCCTCGGCGGGCGTGATCGGCTCGCCGGGCAGCTGGTGCGTGGCGATCTCGAGCGGCACCCGGGCCGAGTGGATGGCCGGGCGGACGCGCTCGGTGAGCACCCGGTTGACGCGTCCTACGGTGAGCGAGGTCTCTTCGTGCATCGGGGTCCTTTGCGGTGGGATCGTCTCGCTTAGACGACGGTGTTGTTCAGACGACGGTGTTGTTGGACGAGTAGGCGGCGACCGGCTTCGAGAGATCGGGATGCACGAGCTCGGTGATCCCGCGGGAGGCGAGCACGGCTGCATCCGCCGCCTGGGTCGATGTCACGAAGGCGGCGTCTAGGCCGCTCTCGCACGCCTGGACCCACGCCTCGAAGATCGGACCGCCCGGCGCGAGGGCGCCACGGTTGACCGGGGTGTCGTCACCATCGACCTCGATGACGATGCCCAGCTCGCGGGGCACCCGCGGCCCGCGCTCGCGCAGCTCGGGGATGATCTCGGCGAAGCGCCGCCCGATCGGCTTGGCGGCGCCCGACTGGTCGATCAGGCCGAGGGAGTACTCCAGCTCGGGGAAGTCGACGAGCGAGCGGCTGACGTCGTGCGAGCACCACCAGGTCACGCCCCAGAGGTCGTCGGTGCGGGCGGCGTTGCGCACGGTCGCCTCGAGGAAGCCCGGCATCTCGTCGTCGGTGAGGCAGTTCGAGGGGGCGCCGACCTCCTGCAGCCAGGTGCGCCGCCGCGGGTCGGTCGCGAAGGCGCGCGACACCTCGATCATGTACTCGGCGTGGCGGTCGGATGCTGCGGAGCGGCCGCCGTACCGCTGCGCCGTGCCGTTGAAGATCCATGAGTGCACGGTGGTCATCGCCCCCAGACGTGCGGCGAGAGCCGGCGTGAAGCCGTGCCCGTCGAGGTACCAGGCGGCGTCGTACTCGCTGTGCACATGCTCCTGATCAGGGGCAGTCGACTCGGCGGCGTCGAGCAGCGTGCTGATCCAGTTCGCCGCCTCGGTGGTGGTCACCGGCCACGGAGAGGGGTGCACCGACGCCGAGAACTGGTTGGTCTCGTTGCCGGTCGTGAACCCCAGGAAGTTCTTCGCGTCGCCGAGCGACTCGGCGAGGCGCTCGACGAGCGCCACCTGCCCGCTGAGTGCGTCGCGGTGCGTGAACATGTTCTTGTCGTGCCAGGTGTACAGCCATGAGGGGATGAAGTCGAAGCTCGACAGGTGCCCCTGGATCACGTCGACGCTGACGTCGAGTCCGAATTCGGCGCCGACGTCGACGACAGCACGCACGTCGGCCACGGCCTCGGCACGGATCAGCGAGCGGTTCGGCTGCAGCACGGTCCACAGCGGGAAGATGCGCACGTGGTCGAGACCCAGCTCTGCGAGACCGGCGAAGTCGCGGCGGACGTCATCGAGGTTCAGCGAGAGCCAGGAGTGCATCCAGTTCGTGGACGGCGTGTAGTTCGCCCCGAAGCGGAGAGGGGAGGTGGCGGACATCGCTGTCGCTCCTTCGCGGCATGGCGTGGCGGGGGAGAGGCGGTCATCCTGTCGGAGGCTCGCCCCGGTTCGGTCGAGCGTATCCCACGACCGTCGGCCCGATCGCTGCGACCGGCGGGTGCCCGGCGTCGTCTACCCGGGTTGCGCCCCAATAGAATCTTCTGAAGCCATACGGAAGGACGCCATGAGCGAGACCGTCAAGAAGCACCAGGACTACAACCCCGGTCCCCGGGTGGGGATCACCTTCTCCACCTTCGACCTGCTGCACGCCGGGCACATCATGATGCTCGCCGAGGCGAAGCGGCAGTGCGACTACCTGATCTGCGGTCTGCAGATGGACCCGACGCTCGATCGTCCCGAGAAGAACGCGCCGACGCAGACGGTCGTCGAGCGCTACATCCAGCTCCGCGGCTGCGAGTACGTCGACGAGATCGTCCCCTACTCGACCGAGCAGGACCTCGAAGACATCCTGCGCTCCTTCAAGCTCGACGTGCGCATCGTCGGCGACGAGTACGAAGAGCGTGACTTCACCGGCCGCAGCTACTGCGAGGAGGCGGGCATCGAGCTGTACTTCAACAGCCGCAACCACCGCTTCTCGAGCTCGGGCCTGCGCAAGATCGTCGCCGCGAAGGAAGCCGAGAGACTCGCTCGCGGGTGAGGCTGCCGGCGGCCGCGCCCGCTAGGGTGACCGCATGATCGACGTGACTGCCGCCGACACGACGCGCTCGCGCCGGCGCACGTGGATGACCGGTGGCGTGATGTTCGTGGCGTCCGCGCTGCTCGGTCTGGGCATGGTCACCGTGCCTGGGCTGCCGTTCAGTATCTCGCAGCTGCTGTTCCATGCCGGTGCCGTGGTGTTCGCGATCGGGCTCGGGCGCGGTGGCAGCGTGACCGGCCGGCGCACCCTCGGCACCGGTGCCATCATCGCACTGGCGGTCTGGTCGCTGATCATGGTCCCTGTGGCGTGGATGCTGGTGAACTCGGCGGCACCGACAGACGCGGGCTACCTGTCCACCGCCGCGATGGTGGGCACGGCTGACCAGGTGGTCAGCCTCGTGCTCGCGATCATCGCGGCCGTGCAGATCGGCCGCATCGCGATCGTGCCGAAGCCGTGGAACTGGGCGCCGCTGTGGGCGCTGGGCGCGATCGTGGTCGCGCAGCTGATTCCGAACCTGATCGCCGCTGCGGGGTCGATCAGCGATCAGACCCTGCTGGGTGCGCTCTTCGCGGTGATCAGCCTGATCTCCGCGTCGGCCGTCGCCTTCCTCGGCGTGGTCGCTCTGGTGCTGGCGCTGCGTCCGGCGCCCGGCGAGACCGTGGTCTTCGCCTCGCAGAGCTGAGGGCCCCCGGGCGCTTGCGGGGGCTTGCCGTCAGCTGACGACGGTGAGCTGCATCCCGTCGCCGCCCCCGGACTCCGCCCAGGCGAGCGAGCGGGTGAGGATGCCCCGCAGCACGTCGAGGTCGATCTGCTCGAGGTCTTTGATGTATAGGCATCCGGCTCCCGACGTGTGCGGGCCGAGATGCGCCAGTGCTTCGGCATGAGCGTCCACACCGTCCAGCAGGTAGATCGTCGTCGCCGTCTTGCGCGGTGCGAAGGCGAGCAGACCGGTGTCGCCCTCGGTGCCGGTGGGGTAACGGTAGTGCACCTGACCGAATCCGATGATCGTGCCCCAGGTCGCGGGCGCGCGGCCTGTGACCTCCTGCATCAGGGCGGTCAGCGTCTCGGCATCCCGTCTTCGGATCGCCGGAGCGGAGCGGGCGATCAGCCCCGCGACATCATCACCGGTGGGAATCATTTCGCGGCCTTGGCCGCCGCCTTCATCGCCTTCTTGTGCTCGCGCACCTTGGTCAGCGACTCAGGGGAGACGATGTCGGCGACGCTGCGGTAGGCGTCCGCCTCGCCGTAGGGAGCGGATGCCTCCCGCCACCCCGCACCGGTGAAGCCGTACTGCTTGCCGAGCAGTGCGAGGAAGATCTTGGCCTTCTGCTCTCCGAATCCGGGCAGCTTCTTCAGGCGCCTCAGCACCTCGGATCCTTCGGGGTCGCCGTCGGTCCAGAGGGCCGAGGCGTCTCCGCCCCACTCGTCGACGAGCGTCTGGCAGAGCGTCTGCACCCTGGTGGCCATCGAACCCGGGAAGCGATGCACGGCCGGGGTCTGCCGGAACGCCTCGAGGAAGGCATCCGGATCCATCCCTGCGATCGCGGCGGCGTCCGCGGCTCCGGTGCGCCGCTCGATCTTGAGCGGGCCGGCGAACGCGGTCTCCATGGGCACCTGCTGGTCGAGCAGCATCCCGATCAGCAGCGCGAGCGGATTGTTGGTCAGCAGGTCGTCGGCGGCGGTGTCTCCGGTGATGTGAAGGGCCATGCCTCCAGTGTGGCAGGCGCGCGCAGTGCCCGCGCGGGCTCCGACCCGCGCTCAGGCGGCTTCGCCGGCAGGGCGCGAGAGCGACAGGCGAGCCAGCCGGCGTCGCGCGAAATCCTGCGCGCGCGGGCCCGAGCCGAGCGATCTCTCGGCAACGGCGAGCACGAGGCGGGTGCCGGTGACGACGGGGAGGATGCTGCGCCGGACGCCCAGCATGCGGCGGTAGCGGCGCGGGATCGTGGCGACTGCCGCGGCGAACAGCACCCGGTAGGCGATGCCCATGGCTCCGGCGAACGGCGGGCGGCGCAGGAACGCCACCACCTCGCGGGTGCGCTCATCGGCGCGCAGCTCACCCCGCTCGAGGAACCCGTGCAGTCGTTCCCTCAGCTCCGCCGCGCTCGTCGGCGGATCCGGCACGTGCATCAGGCGTCCGGCGGTCGCCCATTCCGCGACGTACGCGTCCGCCCCGCCGGGGATCGGGCCGCCCCACACCTCGTGTGCGGTGAGGAACGCGTCGGCGAACGCGAGATGCACCCATTCGACGAGGTCGGCGGAGGAGGCGCTGTACTGACGTTCCACGCCGTCTCCGCCGACGTAGTCGCCGGCGACGCGGCGGTGCAGGCGCGCCACTCGCCCCGTCTCGCGCTCGGCCTGCTCCCGCGAGCCGTAGGTGACGCTCAGCACCCACCGCACCGTGCCGTTCAGGCGCGAGATCGGGTCTTCGCGGTAGCGCGAGAAGTCGTGCACGCCGGCCATGGCCCCGGGGTGCAGGGCCTGGATCAGCAGCGCCCGGATGCCTGCGACGAGCGTGCCCATCCCGGCGTGCACCGTCCACGCGGCACCATCCTCCGCGAACCAGCCGTCGTCGTCTCCTTCGGCGAGCTCACGCACCCACCGCGGCGTTCCGTTCGGGTCGCCGCTGAGCGCGGTGAGCAGTCGCGCTCGCAGGGGTGTGCGCTGCGTCATGCTCCCAGCGTCGCACGTCTCGAACGGCACGGGGCGGGTCGTCGTGTGATCAGGCGGTGGCGGCGTCGGGCGCGGTGTCGGCCCCGGCCGACAGGCCGTAGAGCGTCGACAGCGCGGCGTGGAACTCGTCGGCACGGCCCTCGGCCGCGAGCTCATGAGCGCGCGTCGTCGGAGTGTGCAGCAGCACGCCGGCCAGGTGGCGCATCGCCTGCTCGACAAGTCCGTTCTCGTCGCCGCGACGCCGGGCGCGGTCGATCTCGGCCTCGAGCAGACCGAAGATGTGGGTGCGCAGCGCGACGACCGCGGGGGTCACGCTCTGCCGCGAGCCGTCGAGGTGGAAGCTCTCGGCCGCCTCGCGCACCACGTCGCGAGCGGCGTCGGTGGCGTGCAGCTCCTCCAGCGGCGCGTGCAGGCGGATCGTCTCGAGGTCGAGCAGAGCCACCCCTTCGAGGTGTGCCACGTCGGGATCGACGTTGCGCGGCATCCCGAGGTCGATCACGAGCTGCGAGTGGGTGCCGACCGGGCATCCGGCGGGGGCTCCCGCCGCACGATCGAACTGAGCAGGACCCAGCACCATCTCGGTGGAGGTGCAGGTGATCAGCAGCGATGAGCGCTGTGCCATCGCCGCGTAGTCCTCGGATGCGACCGGACGGATGCCGTGCTTCTTGGCGAACGGCACGGCGCGACCCGACGGCGAGTAGACCGAGATGTCGACGGCGCCGCGCTCGCGCAGCGACGCGAGAGTGACCGCGGCGTACGAACCGGTGCCGACGAGCAGCACGCGCTCGGTGCTCCAGTCGGCGATGCGGCTGTCGGCGAGATCGAGCGAGAGGCGCACGAGCGAGCGTCCGGCGCGATGCAGGGCCGTGACGTTCTTCACCTTGCGCTGCGCCTGGCTGGCGCGCTGGAACAGGCGCTCGAGCTGTGGCGAGGTGGTGCCCTGCTCGCGCGCTCCGCTCAGAGCTCGACGCACCTGACCTGCGATCTCGCCCTCGCCCGACACGACCGACTCGAGGCCGGATGCGACCGAGAAGAGGTGCTCGGCGACGTGCGGGTCGGCGACGACCTGGTACGACCCGTCGAGGTCTGCGGAGGGGATGCCGGTGGCCTGCGCGACCGTCTCGATCACCGCCTCCGAGTCCACCTCATCGGCCTCGACATAGGCTTCGAATCGGTTGCAGGTGGCGAGCACGACGGCTCCCTGCACGCCGGCAGCCATCAGGCTGGGGGCGACGGTCTCGGGGTGGCGGCTGAGGCGTTCGAGCAGTTCGAAAGAGGCGGTCTTGTGACTCGCCGTCACGCAGAGCAGCACAGACCGAGTCTACGCCGCGTTGCTGTGGGTGGCATCCAAGGGCCACCTAACCGCGGCATCCCGGCCGGTGCATAGGCGCTCGATGCGAGGATGGCGGCATGAGTGATCTGCTGCGCGCGCTCGCCGGTGAGACCCCCGAGCGCACCCCCGTCTGGTTCATGCGTCAGGCCGGGCGGTCGCTGCCCGAGTACCGCGAGCTGCGCGTCGGCACCCGGATGCTGGATGCCTGCCTCACCCCCGACCTGGCATCCGAGATCACCCTGCAGCCGGTGCGCCGTCACAAGGTCGACGCGGCGGTGTTCTTCAGCGACATCGTCATCCCCCTGCGACTGGCCGGCGTCGACGTCGAGATCGAGCCCGGCCGCGGTCCGGTCTTCGCCAGGCCCGTGCGCACCGCCGATGATGTCGCGAAGATCACGCAGATCGACCCCGCCGATCTCGACGGCACCGCGGTCGCCGAGGCCGTGCGCCTGACCGTCGCCGAGCTTGGCGAGACCCCGCTGATCGGCTTCGCCGGAGCGCCGTTCACGCTCGCCGCCTACCTGATCGAGGGCGGCCCGTCGAAGGAGCACCTGCGCGCCCGGGCCATGATGCACGCCGACCCCGAGGCGTGGAACGCGCTCGCCGGATGGCTGTCGCGCATCTCACGTCGCTTCCTCGAGATCCAGCGCGACGCGGGTGCCTCGGTCGTGCAGCTCTTCGACTCGTGGGCAGGGTCCCTCAGCACAGCCGACTACCGCGCGCACATCGCCCCGCACTCGAAGGCGGCGCTCGAGGGCATCGGCCTGCCGAGCATCCACTTCGGCGTGGGCACCGGACCCTTCCTCGCCGACATGCGGCTGGACGGTGTGGCCGACGCCGTGGGCGTCGACTGGCGGATGCCGCTCGACGAGGCGATCGGCATCGTCGGACCCGACACCGTCGTGCAGGGCAACATCGACCCCGCGATGCTGCAGGCCCCGTGGCCGGTGCTCGAGGCGCACGTGCGCGACGTGATCGCGCGCGGCCGCGGTGCGAAGGGGCACATCCTCAACCTCGGTCACGGCGTGCCGCCGGAGACCGACCCTGATCAGCTGACCCGCATCGTGCAGCTCGCCCACGGCGAGATCTGACCCGCACAGGGCGCGATGGAAGAATCGCAGCATGACCTCCGAGCATTCCCCCGAACTCGCCGCGCGAGCGGCGCAGCAGCATGTCGTCGTGGTCGGCGGAGGGATCGGCGGTCTGGTCGCCGCCCGCGAATGCGCGAAGGTCGGCATGCGGGTGACGCTGCTGGAGGCATCCGAGGCCCTGGGGGGCAGCATCCGCACGGCCGAGCTCGACGGCATCACCGTGGACGTGGGCGCCGAGAGCTTCGCCACCCGCGGAGGCCACGTGCGCGCGCTGGTCGACGAGCTGGGCCTCGCTGACGCGGTGGTTCCCCCGCAGGGCGGTGGCGCGTGGCTGAGCGGCATCCCGGATGCCCCCGACGCGCCCCTGCCCAAGGGCAGCCTGCTCGGCATCCCGGCCAACCCCTTCCAGGACGACGTGCGCCGCATCATCGGCTGGCGCGGGGCCTGGCGCGCGTACCTCGACCGCCTGCGCCCGCCGCTGACGATCGGCCACGAGCGCAGCCTGGGCAAGCTCGTCGGCTCGCAGATGGGCGCCCGCGTGCGCGACCGCCTCGTCGCTCCCGTCACGGCCGGGGTCTACTCTGCAGACCCCGACGACGTCGACACCGACGTCGCCGCGCCCGGACTCAACGCCGCGCTCACCCGCATCGGCTCGCTGACCGGAGCGGTGGGCCTGCTCGCAGCCGAGCGCAAGGGCGCAGCTCCCGGGGCCGCGGTGCTCGGTCTCGTCGGCGGTATGGGGCGGCTGGTAGAGGCGCTGCGCGCCGACCTCGCCGCGTACGGGGTCGACGTGCGCACCGGCACCGCGGTCACCCGCATCGATCGCGACGGCGAGGCGTGGACGGTCGAGATCGCGCCGTCGGCCGACGACCCGGATGCCGAAGGCGAGACCCTCCTGACCGCCGGCGGCGTCGTCGTCGCCACCGCCGAGCCCTCTGCACGCCACCTCATCGACCCGCATGTGACGGGCCTGGGCGACGCCGGGGCGGCGCCCGAGATCGAGATCGTCACGCTGCTGCTCGACGCCCCCGAGCTCGACGCCGCACCGCGCGGCAGCGGGGTGCTGACCGTACCGGGCAGCCACACGGCCAAGGCCCTCACACACTCCACCGTCAAGTGGGCCTGGGTGCGCGAGGCGGCTGAGGGCCGTCACCTCGTGCGGGTGTCGTTCGGCAGCCAGGGTGAACCGGCAGCGACCGCCGACCTCGATGACGACGCGGCGGCCGCGCTCGCCCTGTCCGAGGCATCCGCCCTGCTCGGGGTGACCCTCAGCGCACCGCAGCTGATCGCCGCCCACCGCGCGCGCTACGTGCAGGCGCAGCCGACGTCGCTGATCGGCGCGACGGAGCGCCGCGCCGCCGTACGCGCCGCCGTGGCCGCCGTGCCGGGTCTCGCGGTCGTGGGTGCGTGGGTCGCCGGAACCGGACTGGCGCAGGTGATTCCGGATGCCCTGGCCGAGGCCGATCGGCTGCGCGCCGGTCTGCTCTGGGACTGACCGCACAGCCCTCTGTTACATCGAACTGCCGCCCGGCGCAAGGGCAGATGCCGAATCGGGAATATGCGGTTACCCTGGAACGCGAAAGAGGCCGCAACCAACGTCAGGAGGCCCTCATGAAGGGGAAGATCGGACTCGTCATCGGACTCGGCGCAGGCTACGTCCTCGGCAGTCGAGCAGGGCGCGAGCGCTACGAGCAGATCAAGACGCAGTGGCTGAAGGTCTGGAACCTCGACCCGGTGCAGGAGCAGGTGTCGCGCGTGCAGGACTTCGCCAAGTCCCAGGCGGCTGCGGTTCCCGGTGCCGTCTGGACCGGTGCGGTCAAGGTGGTCAAAGCCGTCTCGAAGTCCGGCACCACCCCGGGCGAGAAGCTCGACGGCGCCATCGACGCGACGAAGGACGCCGCCGAGAAGGTCGCCGACGCCAAGGAATCTCACGACGCGAAGTCGAACGGCACGACGGCGAGCGGCACGATGCCTCCTGCCAAGCCGGTCGGCTCTGAGGGCACCACGCCCAAGAACAAGGCCTGACGGATGCTCCGCGGATACCGCGACCGCGCCGACGACAGCCTGCTGACCCTGCTCGGAGATCTGCCCGAGCTGGTGCGCAACCTCATCACGGCTGAGATCGACGCGGCCAAGGCATGGGTGTCGCGCACGGCGAAGGACGCCGGGATGGGCAGCCTGTGGTTCGTCATCGTCCTGTTCCTGCTGTTCTGGTCGATTCCCGTGCTGCTCGCGTTCGGCATCATCGGACTCAGCTCCTGGTGGCCGGCATGGGTCTCGGCGCTCGCCGTCTTCGGCTTCCTGCTCGTCTTCATCGTGATCTTCGCGCTCATGGGTCTCGCACGCTTCCGCAAGGTGGTCAAGCGCGAGAACCCCGGGCAGGCGGTCGCCACCGATGTGCGTCTCATCAAGGGGGGCCCTGACCATGACCGACTCTGAGAACCTCGAGGTGGCACGCCGCGACGAGCGCGCACGCAACGCCGAGATCGCTCGCAATGCCGACGTCGTGCAGAGCCCTCTGCCGCGCACGGTCGTGCCGGACGGGATCACCGATCCGGTCCAGTCCGCCCGTGCCGAGCTGCGTGCAGCCCTCGCCGCGATCGAGGTGCGGGGCAACTTCCCGCGCCGCATCGAGAAGGCGACCGCACGGGGTGTCGTGCGCGCTCGGTCGTTCGCGCACCGCAACCCGGTGGGCGCCGGCGCCGCGGTCGTCGCCGCCGCGGCGACGGTCGGCGGACTCGTGTGGGTGATCGCCCGAGCGATCTCGCGCTGACGTCGCCGCATCACGCTCTCGGTTCGCCGCCCTCGCTGAGAAGGGGCAGACTGGAAGCATGTCGGAAATGCGCGATGACAACCCGTCCGGATTCACCCTGTGGGCCGTCTGGGGCCGAAACCCCGCTGCTCCCGCGATCGAGGCCGAGACGAGCGAGCTCGAGGTGCTCATCGGCCACATCGAGAACTCCGGTGTGACCGTCCGCGGCTTCTACGACGTCAGCGGTCTCAAGGCCGACGCTGATCTCATGGTGTGGCTGCACGGCGACACGGTCGAAGACCTGCAGCGCGCCCTGCGCCGCCTGCGCCGCACCGACCTGCTGCGTCACCTTCTGCCCGTGTGGAACGTCATGGGTGTGCACCGCGATGCCGAGTTCAATCGGGCGCACGTGCCCGGTTTCCTGCGCGGCGTCGAGCCGAAGCAGTGGCTGTGCCTCTACCCGTTCGTGCGCACGCCCGAGTGGTACCTGATCGACGAGTCCGAGCGCCGCAAGATGCTCGCCGACCACGGTCGCAAGGGAGCCGCGTTCACCGGCGTCATCGCCAACACGGTCGCCGCGTTCGCGCTGGGCGACTACGAGTGGCTGCTGCCGCTCGAGTCGGATTCGCCGACCGAGCTCGTCGACCTGATGCGCGACCTGCGCTACACCGAGGCCCGTCGCTACGTGAAGGAGGAGGTGCCCTTCTACACTGGGCGCCGCCTGCGTCTGGACGAGATCGCCGAAGTGCTTCAGTGAGCAGCGCCGCAGTGACCACGTCCGCCCCGATCCGCCTCGGCACCCGTCGCAGCGCACTCGCGCAGGCGCAGTCCGGTCACGTCGCGGATGCGCTCGCCGCGGTCTCCGGCCGGCCGGTGGAGCTCGTCCCGATCGTCTCGGAGGGCGACACGAACCGGGCATCCCTCTCCGAGATCGGCGGCACCGGCATCTTCGCCAACCGTCTGCGCGAGGCGCTGATCGCGGGCGAGTGCGACATCCTCGTGCACTCGCTGAAGGATCTGCCCACGGCCGTTCCGGCCGAGCTGGTCATCGCGGCCACGCCGCCGCGCGCGGATGCCAGGGACGTCGTCATCACGCGCGGTGGCACACCGCTGCACGAGCTGCGCCGCGGCAGCACGGTGGGCACCGGCTCTCCGCGCCGGATCGCCCAGGTGCGGCGTCGGGCGCCGCACGCCGAGGTGGTCGACATCCGCGGCAACGTCGACTCGCGTCTGGAGCGGGTGTCGTCAGGTGAGCTGGATGCCGTCATCCTCGCAGCAGCCGGTCTCACCCGCCTCGGATCGGAGACGACCCTGCGCCGGGAAGAGCTGGGCCTCGCCGAGTGGCCGACGGCGCCGGGTCAGGGCGCCCTCGCGGTCGAGACCACGGCCGACGCGCCCGCCGAGCTGCTGCAGGCTCTCGCCCTGCTCGACGACCGCGACACCCGCATCGCCGTCACGGTGGAGCGGGCGGTGCTCGCTGGGCTCGAGGCCGGATGCCAGGCGCCGATGGCCGCCCACGCGGTCGTCACCGGAGATGAGATCCGGGTGCGCGCCGTCGTGTACGAGCCGGGTGGCGGACGCCGGATCGGACTCGACGTCACCGAGTCCCTGAGCAGGGGGTATATTCGACGGAACGGCAGCGGCAACGGAGCGGATGCTGCCGATGGTGCAGACCCGATGCGCACGGCTCGTGAGCTCGGCGACTCTGCGGCCCATCGGCTGCTCGAACAGGGAGCGGCCGACCTCCTCCCCTGAGAGTGATCGAGATGACTGCTTCCGAAACCAAGACCGCCAGGCCGCTCGACGGCTGGCGAGTTCTCGTGCCCCGAGGCGGCCCGTGGGGCGACGGCGTCGCCGCCAGCCTGCGCGCGATGGGCGCGGTGCCCGTGGTGGCGCCCCTGATCAACTTCGCCCCGACCACCGACCAGGACGCGCTCGACGCGGCGCTCGAGCGCCTGCAGGCCGGAGAGTACGACTGGCTGACCATCACCAGCGCCACGACCGTCGACGTGCTGTACGCCCATCGCGTCGAGATCCCGTCGAAGACGAAGGTCGCCGCCGTCGGCGAGACCACCGCTGCAGCGCTGCAAGCGGTCGGATACGACGTCGCCCTGATGCCCGAGCTCGACAACTCGGCGGCCGGGATGGCCGAGAAGATCATCTCGATCGAGCCCGACGCGCAGCGCATCCTCACCCTGCGCAGCGAGATCGCGAAGCCCGTGCTGTCGGTCATGCTCACCGAGGCGGGTCACGACGTCGACAGCGTCGTCGCCTACCGCACGGTGGGCGTGCCGGTCACCGACCGCATCCGACGCGACGTCGAGAACGGCCGCATCAACGCGATCCTGATCACCAGCGGCTCGGTCGCCAAGCAGGTGCGCGAGCAGTTCCCCGAGATCCCGGACACGACCATGCTCGCCGCGATCGGCCCGCGGACAGCGCGGGATGCCGAGAAGGTGGGCCTTCCGGTCACGGCCATCGCCGACAAGCAGACGGTCGACGCGCTAATCGACACGGTCTCGCGCTTCACGCTTCCGCACGCGGCAGACGAGTTCGCGCCGTGAGCCGGTTCCCCGAGGCGCGTCTGCGCCGCCTGCGGCAGTCGGCACCCGTGCGCGATCTGATGCGCGAGTCGTCTCTCGAGCCGCGGCAGCTCGTGCTGCCGATGTTCGTGCGCGAGGGGCTCACCGAGTCCGCGCCGATCGGCTCGATGCCCGGTGTGGTGCAGCACTCTCTCGACTCTCTGCGTCGTGCGGCGGTCGAGGCGGCCGAGGCCGGCGTCGGCGGCGTGATGCTGTTCGGTGTGCCTGCTGTACGCGATGCGATCGGCTCGGGCGCCGACGATCCCGACGGCATCCTCAACGTCGCGACCGCCGCGCTCGCTGCCGAGGTCGGCGACGCGCTGGTCGTGCAGACCGATCTCTGTCTCGACGAGTTCACCGACCACGGTCACTGCGGCGTGCTGGCCGACGACGGAGCGGTCGACAACGACGCCACCCTCGAGCGCTACGCGTCGATGGCGCTCGCCCAGGCGCGCGCAGGCTCCCAGCTGCTGGGCCTGAGCGGCATGATGGACGGTCAGGTCGCCGTCATCCGGGACGCGCTCGACGACGAGGGCTTCATCGACACCATGATCCTCGCGTACTCGGCGAAGTACGCCAGTGCGTTCTACGGCCCGTTCCGCGAGGCCGTCGACTCGCAGCTGCAGGGCGACCGGCGCACCTATCAGATGGATCCGGGCAACCGACGCGAGGGCGTGCGCGAGGCCCTGTTCGATCAGGACGAGGGCGCCGACATCGTCATGGTCAAGCCTGCGATGGGCTTCCTGGACGTGCTGCGCGAGGTGCGAGACGCCGTCGACGTCCCCGTGTGGGCCTACCAGGTCTCGGGCGAGTACGCGATGATCGAGGCCGCCGCAGGCAACGGCTGGATCGACCGCCGCGCGGCTGTGCTCGAGTCGCTCCTGTCGATCCGCCGGGCCGGTGCCGACGCCGTGCTGACCTACTGGGCGGTCGAAGCCGCACGCTGGCTGCGCTGACGCGCGCGCACACTTCTCCCCGTTCTGCACACGGATTCGCTGCAGGTGTGTGCTGTTCGGGGATGACTGTGCATCCGCGTCTGCGATCGTCGCCGGAGCCGCTCATAGCCGGCATCCGTAGGCTGGATGCATGGACCGCAACGACTCCCTGTTCGACACCGCCCGCTCTGTGATCCCCGGCGGAGTGAACTCCCCGGTGCGCGCCTACGGCTCGGTCGGCGGAACGCCGCGGTTCCTGGCATCCGCGTCCGGCGCCCGGGTGACCGACGCCGCCGGGCGCGAGTACATCGACCTCGTCGCATCGTGGGGCCCGGCGCTGCTCGGGCACGCGCATCCCGAGATCGTGCAGGCGGTTCAAGATGCCGCGACCCGCGGCCTCTCGTTCGGCGCCCCCACCGAGGGGGAGGTCGAGCTGGCGCAGCTGATCGCCGAGCGCGTGCGCCACGGCGACGTGCGACCGGTCGAGCGGGTGCGACTGGTGTCGACGGGCACCGAGGCGACCATGACCGCGATCCGTCTCGCCCGCGGCGCGACCGGCCGCGACCTGCTGGTGAAGTTCGCCGGGCACTACCACGGGCACTCCGACGGACTGCTCGCCGCCGCGGGCTCCGGCGTGGCGACCCTCGCCCTTCCCGGCTCGGCGGGTGTGCCCGCGCCGATCGCCGCGCAGACCCTCGTCATCGACTACAACGACCCGGATGCCCTGGCCGCGGTCTTCGCCGAGCACGGCGACCGGATCGCCGCGGTGATCGTCGAGGCCGCCTCGGCGAACATGGGCGTCGTCGCCCCGCTGCCCGGGTTCAACAGGCTCATCGCCGACACGGCTCACGCGCACGGCGCCCTGATGATCCTCGACGAGGTGCTCACCGGCTTCCGCGTGCACCCTGCCGGGTTCTGGGGTCTGCAGCAGCAGGGCGGTGAGCACTACGTTCCCGACATCATCACCTTCGGCAAGGTCGTCGGCGGCGGGATGCCCCTGGCAGCCCTCGGCGGCAGCGCGCAGGTCATGGACATGCTCGCTCCCGTGGGCCCCGTCTACCAGGCGGGCACCCTGTCGGGGAATCCGCTCTCGGTCGCCGCGGGCATCGCGACGTTGCGGCTGGCGACGCCCGAGGTGTACCAGCGGATCGACGCCTCGGCTGAACGGCTGTCTGCGGCGCTGGACGCCGCGCTGACGGACGCCGGGGTCGTGCACTCCGTGCCCCGAGCAGGCAACCTGTTCGGCGTCGCCTTCCTTCCGGAAGCGCCGCGGGACTACGCGATCGCGCAGACACAGGAGTCATTCCGGTACGCGCCGTTCTTCCACTCGATGCGCGAGCAGGGTGTCGCGCTGCCCCCGAGCGTGTTCGAGGCGTGGTTCCTCACCGCAGCCCACGGCGAAGAGGAGCTCGCCGCCATCGAGGCGGCGCTGCCCGTGGCGGCGGCAGCAGCGGCATCCGCCTGACCCGCCCTTCCGTCGTCACGGCGTGACATCGGCGATTGCCGGATGAGCACAACGGGATCGTTGTCGTCCTGTCAGCAAGTCGCGTGCGTGTCGTCGGTGCTCTTTGGCAGACTGGACGCATGGTCACCCTGCTGCTGGATCAGACACGGCTCGAGGTCGTGCTCTCGCCGATCGAGCGAGCGTCGACCTTTCACCGCGAGAACGTGCGGATTCAGCGCGATCACATCACCAAGGTGCAGCTGACTCAGGATGCCTGGACCTGGCTTCGCGGGGTTCCCGGCCCCGGCACGCACATCCCCGGCATCCTCGCCGCGGGCACGTGGAAGGCCGCGGAGACGACCGACTTCGTGCTGATCCGCCGCCGGAAGCCCGGTGTGGTCATCGACCTCGAGGGCGACCCGCAGTTCCAGCGGCTGATCCTCACGACGCGTCACGGACTCGCCCTGACCCAGGCCCTGCGCCTCGAGGTCGGCGACCAGCCTGAGGACGTCGTCGACATCGCGACCGGATCGGTGCCGGTGCCGAAGCAGCGTCAGCGCCCGGTGATCCGTCCCCGGCCGCGCACGGCCTGAGCAGGTGGCCCGTCGCGGGCCGGCACGCGAGAGCGTCAGCCGTGCCGGTGGTGCTGTTCGTCGTGCTGCTGCTCTTCGTCGTGCTTCTCGGTGGCGTCGGGTTCCGCGGCGTCGGCGGACGCGTCGGTGCCGGCCGCGCCGGCTCCCTCCTCGCGTCGCGCGGCGCGTGAGCTGTAGGGGTAGTCCGGAGCGGGGCCGTCGAAGAAGCGACTGGCGGCGGCCGACAGCGAGGTGCGCATCGCGGCGAGACGCGGGTCGTCGTCACCGTCGTCGATCGTGTCATCGTCTTCGTCGTGCGACAGCTCGGGCGTCACGATGGCGATGGCCTCGGTGGCCGGGACCGAGCTGTCAGCGCCCTCGACAGTGACCGATGCGGGCAGGCCAGTGATCAGCTCGGTGAACGTGGGCTCGACCGTCGTACCCGGAAGCGTGACCGCCTCGGTCGCGAGCGGGAGGATCAGCCGGCGGGTCTCGTCGGACGGCTCGTCGGTGCTCGCCTCATCTGCGTCTGTGTCTGCGTCTGCGTCGGTGTCGGTGTCCGTGTCGGCGACCGGATGCTCGGAAACCGACTCGGCGTCGTCGCCTGCCGGATCGTCGGCCTCAGGGGTCTCAGGCTCGTCGGCGTCGTTCTGGGTGTCGGCGGCATCCCCGCTCTCGTCGTCGCCGGCAGCGCCGTCCGCGATCGGCGCGTCCTCGATCAGGCCGTCGACGAGGTCGTCATCGCTCGACTCCGCAGCGCGCGCCTCGTCGGACGATGAGGACTCGTCCCCGTCTGCATCGTCGGACGCGTCCGCACCGGACTCGTCGCGCTCGGCCTGCTCGCTCTCCTCAGCCGACTCGGTCTGGTCGCCTTCGTCGGCCTGGTCCGACTCCTGCTGCGGCTCGCCCTGCTCGTTCGCCGAAACCTGCTCGGCCGGCTCGTCCGTCTCCGCGTCAGCCGCAACCCCGGCATCCGCATCCGCCGCATCCGAGTCGTCCGCCGCGACGGTCTCGATCGGTCCGGTGCCGTACCCGGCGCCGGCGGCGACGACCATGCCGCCGTCCGCGACGACCGCCGCGGCACCGGCCAGCGGCACGCCGCCCGCCACCAGCGCAGCGTCCGCCGCACCGCGGTCATCGCTCGAACTCTGCGGCGCGTGCGCGACGGGGTTGGCCGACGTGTCGAGACGGGGGCTGTCGGCGCGGCGCCCGTAGACGAGGTCGAGGAAGACCTCCTCCAGGCTCGGTCCGCGCTGCTGCAGCATCGTCAGGGGCACCCCCGCGGCCGCGGCGACGGCACCCACCGTCGCCGAGTCGGAGTCGCGCACGGTCACGCCCGAGCGCAGCACATCGAAGTCGAGCTTGGCGGCCGAGAGCGCAGTGATCAGGGGGGCGCGGTTCTCGGCATCCACCACGACGGCGCCGCCGGAGGAGTCCGCCAGCTCGGAGATCGGGCCTGCGTGAACCGCGTGGCCCTTCGAGAGCACCACGACGTCGTCGGCGACCTGCTCGATCTCGCTCAGCACGTGCGACGAAACCAGCACCGTGCGACCCTCGTCCGCAAGACGACGCATGAGCAGGCGCATCCAGCGGATGCCCTCGGGGTCGAGCCCGTTGGCCGGCTCGTCGAGCACGAGCACGCCCGGGTCGCCCAGCAGCGCCGACGCGACCGCGAGGCGCTGGCGCATGCCCAGCGAGTAGCTGCCCAGCCTGGTGTCGGCGTCATCCTGCAGGCCCACCAGTCGCAGCACCTCATCCACTCGAGCCGACGGGATGCCGTTCGCCTTCGCAGCGATCATCAGCTGACGGCTCGCCGTGCGGCGCGGACGATAGCTCGACTCCTCGAGAACCGCGCCGACGGTGCGCAGCGGGTGACGCAGTTCGGAGTAGTTGGCGCCGCCGATCGTCGCGCTGCCGGAGGTGGGGCGGATCTGACCCAGCAGGATGCGCAGCGAGGTCGTCTTGCCGGCGCCGTTCGGTCCGAGGAAACCGGTGACCGCTCCGGGCTCCACGCGCACGGAGAGGTCGGAAACGGCGGTCACCGCGCCGAAGCGCTTCGTGACCTGGCTGAACTCGAGCACCTGTCCTTCGGGCATGGCCGACCTCTCCTCTTCGGGACAATTCCTTCCATCTTCTCGGAAATCCGCGGAAATCGCGGCTTCACCTGCCGAAAGCGCCCATCCTGGTGGCCAGATCAGGGCAGATCGCGAAGCGGAGTAGCCTGACAGGCGTGACCGACACCGAAGCCGACACCGTCCGCGTCCGCACCGAGAGCTCGCTCGGGCGCATCACGCTCAACCGCCCCCGCGCGATCAACGCCCTCGATCTCGGCATGATCCAGCAGATCACCGGGGCTCTCACCGCGTGGGTGGACGACACCGACGTGCAGACGGTGCTGATCGACGGCGCAGGCGACCGTGGCCTGTGCGCCGGGGGCGACGTCCGCGCACTGTACGAGTCGATCACGGCCGGCCACCCCGAGCACATCGCCGACTTCTTCCGCGCCGAGTACGCGATGAACGCGCTCATCGCCGAGTACCCGAAACCGATCGTCGTCTTCGCCGACGGCATCACCATGGGCGGCGGCATCGGCCTCGCCGGGCACGCCGCGGTGCGCATCGTGACCGAGCGCTCGCGGCTCGCGATGCCCGAGACGCGCATCGGCTTCACCCCGGATGTCGGCGGCACCTGGCTGCTCGGTCGGGCGCCGGGCCGGCTGGGGGAGTACTTCGGCCTCACCGGGCAGAGCATGAACGCGGCGGATGCCCTGTACCTGGGCTTCGCCGATCACTACGTGCCGTCGGAGAATCTCGACGGCCTGCGCGACGCGCTCGCGACCCGTGCCGACCCCGGCACCGCGAACGAGCTGACGCTGCTGTTCGACGAGACGCCCGAGCCGTCCGCACTGCCCGCCGCGCGGGCGTGGATCGACGAGGCCTTCTCCGCCGACACCGTGGGGGAGATCATGCAGCGGCTGCGGGAATCGGATGCCGCGGATGCAACGACTGCCCTCGCGACTCTCGAAGAGCTCTCACCCACTGCGCTCGCCGTCACCCTCGACGCGGTCCGCGAGGCGCGGGCGATGAGCGGCGTCCGGGAGGCGCTCGAGGGGGAGTACCGCCGGGTCATGTGGTTCGGGCACAACCACCCCGACCTCGTCGAGGGCATCCGGGCGCAGCTGGTCGACAAGGACCGCAGCCCGAAGTGGTACCCCGCTACGGTCGCCGAGCTGCCGTCGGATGCCGGTGCGCCGGCACGCGCGTACGTGCCGGAGCCGGCGCTGTTCTGAGGCGGGCGCTGTCATGAGGGCTGCCGATCCCGCACCAGGACGGATGTCGGCGGAATGAACGGATGTCGGCGCGGAGCCGCCGATTCGACCTGCACGCGTGCGATCTGCCGACATCCGTGCGAGCACGGTCGTCCGCGGGAGGCGATCGATCAGATCGAGGCGGCGAGCTCGAGCAGTCGGGCGACATGGGCGGATGCCACGCGCTCGCTCGCGTACGCGACCGCGGCCTCACGCGGAGCCGCGAGCAGCGAGCGGTCGGCCTCGAGCCGGACGATCAAGTCGGCCAGGCCCTCAGCATCCGGACTGGGGGTACCCAGCGCGGCGTCGCCGAACTCGGTCGCCAGCACGGGGTCGCTGACGATCACCGGACGCCCGTGCGCGAAGGCCTCGAGCGCGACCATCGGCTGGTTGTCGAAGCCCAGTGAGGTGATGAGCGCGGCATCCGCGGCATCCATCAGCTCGCCGACCCGCCCACCCGGAACCGGCCCGTGGAATGTCACGCCGGGCACCGGTCGGTGCGTGCCGCCGGCCACGTCGAGGTGCACCCGGCCCTCACCCAGGCGATCGATCACGAGACGCATCGCGTCGAGCGCGACCTCGACGCGCTTCTCGGGCGCGAAGCGCGCCACCCACAGCAGTCGCAGGGGCCCGCCGTCAGGAGCGGGGGCCACTTGCAGCGGCTGCGCGACGTTCGAGAAGGCCTCGACGCGCCCCGCACCCGCGTTGCGAAGAGCTGTGGCCTGGTGCTTCGACGGGGACAGCACGATGTCGGCCCGCTCGGCGATTCGCAGCGTCATGGTGCGCAGTGCGTTGTTGAGCGGGTGACTGCCCGTGAAGCGACCGCCGCTCCGGATGCCCGTTAGCGCGGAGTGCACGCGCGCCACGACCGGCGCGAACGGGGCGAGTGCAGCAGGCGCCCGCCAGAAGAAGGTGTGCACCGTGTGCATAGACGGGAGGCCCAGCTGCCGCGCCACGTCGATCGCCGCCGCCGCGAGGGCGAACTCCGAATGTACGACGACCGCGCCGATCCGATGCCGGCGGATGGTCGCCGCGACCAGCGGCTCGAGGTCGCGGGCGCGGCCGAGCAGCGGCAGGTCGAGCACCGGGATGGTGCCGCGGCGGGGCGGGGAGACGGTGATGATGCCGTCCGATGCCAGCGCATCGGCATCCGGCGCCAGGACGACGACCTTCACACCTTCGCCGGCGAGAGCCTGCGCCTGACGGATGAAAGCCGTCTGTGCACCGCCGAGGTAGCGCAGCGAGTAGTCGCACACCATCAGCACGTGGGCGGCGTTCTCAGCGGGCATGACAGCGAGTCTATTCAGGGCTCGTGCGCTCGGCGGCTTTCCGCTGACAGCGAAGGTCAGCCTTCAGGGGGATACGGATGTCGGCGGTTGGTGGCACCATGTGTGATGGCCGCGTTTCGGCCCTCCGAATTCTCACAAGGAAGACCACCTGTGCTCGGAAAACTCCTCATGCGCTATCTGGCCAGATACTGGCCGCTGCTCATCACGATCGTCGTGCTGCAGTTCGCCAGCGTGATGGCCTCGCTGAACCTGCCCGAGATCAACGCCGACATCATCAACAACGGCGTCGCCAAGGCCGACATCGGCTACATCTGGAACCGCGGCGGCTTCATGCTGCTCGTGTCGCTCGGGCAGATCCTCGCCTCGATCCTCGCCACCCTTTTCGCCGCCCGCATGGCGATGAGCGCCGGTCGCGACATCCGCGCCGACGTCTTCGAGCGGGTGAGCGGATTCTCCGAGCGGGAGGTGTCGCAGTTCGGCGCCGGCTCGCTGATCACCCGCAACACGAACGACGTCCAGCAGGTGCAGATGCTCGCGATGATGGGCGCGACGATGTTCGTCACCGCTCCGCTGCTGGCGATCGGCGGAATCATCAAGGCCATCCAGACCGACGTCGGCCTCAGCTGGCTGATCGCCGTGTCGGTGCCGCTGCTGCTGGTCATCGCCGTCGTGATCATCGGGCGGATGGTGCCGCTGTTCCGGCGCAATCAGGCCAAGCTCGACGATGTCAACCGCATCATGCGCGAGCAGCTCACCGGCGTGCGCGTCGTGCGCGCCTTCGTGCGCGAGCGAATCGAAGAGCGCCGATTCCGAACGGTCAACACCGACCTGATGGTGCTCGGCCGCAACATCGGATCGCTGTTCGTGCTGATGTTCCCGCTGTTCATGCTCGTGCTCAACGTCACCATCGTCGCCGTGGTGTGGTTCGGCGGCGTCGAGATCAACGCCGGCAACGCCGAGATCGGCACGATCTTCGCGTTCATGCAGTACATCGGCCAGATCATGATGGGCGTCATCATGTCGAGCTTCATGGCGATGATGATCCCGCGCGCTGCGGTCTCGGCCGAGCGCGTCACCGAGGTGCTCGACGCGGAGTCGTCCATGACCCGCCCCGAGAACGGCGTCACCGACTTCCCCGCGCCGGGTGCGGTCGCGTTCCGCAACGTCGAGTTCACCTATCCGGGCGCCGAGGTGCCGGTTCTCAGCGACATCACGTTCGAGGCCCGGCCGGGCGAGACGGTGGCGATCATCGGATCGACCGGTTCGGGCAAGACCACGCTGGTCTCGCTGATCCCGCGCCTGTTCGATGCGACCGGCGGTGTGGTGCAGGTCGGCGGCGTCGACGTGCGCGAGGCCGACCTCGACACGCTGTGGCAGGGCATCGGACTCGTGCCGCAGCGCCCCTTCCTGTTCTCCGGCACGGTGGCGTCCAACCTCCGCTACGGGCGGAAGGATGCCACCGACGAGGAGCTGTGGGCGGCTCTCGAGATCGCCCAGGGGCGCGACTTCGTCGAGGCGATGCCCGATGGGCTCGACTCGCGCATCGCGCAGGGCGGCACGAACGTCTCGGGCGGTCAGCGTCAGCGCCTGGCGATCGCCAGGGCCATCGTGCACCGGCCGCGCATCCTCGTGTTCGATGACTCGTTCTCGGCCCTCGATCTGACGACGGATGCCCGATTGCGCCAGGCCCTGTGGCGGGAGCTGCCCGACGTCACCAAGATCGTCGTCGCGCAGCGCGTCTCGACGATCACCGACGCCGACCGGATCGTCGTCCTCGACGACGGCGCTGTGGTCGGCGTGGGCACGCACGACGAGCTGCTCGTCACCAGCCCGACGTACCGGGAGATCGTCGAGTCGCAGCTGGGGGTGGACGCATGAGCGAGCAGGAGCAGAACCGGATGTCGCGTCGCGAGCGCGCGCTCGCCGCACGGGCATCCGCCACCGCCGTCGCAGAGCCCGAGATGACCGCCGCCGAGAAGGAGGAGGCCGAGCTCGCCGAGAAGGCGCGCCTCGAGGGCGGCAGCATGTGGGACGGCCCCGCGCCCGGCAAGGCCGACAACTTCGGCCCCAGTTTCTTCCGCATGATCGGGCTGCTCAAGCCGTCGGCGTGGTGGTTCGCGCTGGTGTCGTTCTTCGGCGCCGTCGGTGTCGTGCTCGCCGTGGCAGCGCCCAAGGTGCTCGGCGAGGCGACCAACGTCGTCTACGAGGGGTTCATCTCGAGCGTGCTCGGCCAGGGCTTCGGCGGAGCACCGGGGTTCCCGCAGGGCACCAGCCGCGACCAGGTCGTCGAGGCGCTGCGCGGGGCGGGCCAGGACGAGTTCGCCAACATGATCTCGGCGATGGACGACTTCGCGGTCGGCGACGGCGTCGACTTCGAGCGCCTGCGCTGGATCATCATCGCCGTGCTCGCGATCTACGTGGTCTCCGCCATCTTGAGCTGGCTGCAGGGCTACGTGATCAACGTCATCATGGTGCGCACCATGTGGCGTCTGCGTGAAGACGTCGAGGCGAAGATCAACCGCCTGCCGCTGTCGTACTTCGACAAGGTGCAGCGCGGCGAGCTGATCTCGCGCGTCACGAACGACATCGACAACATCACCCAGACCATGCAGCAGTCGCTGTCGGGTGCTCTCACCAGCGTGCTCACGGTGGTCGGCGTGCTGGTCATGATGTTCTCGATCTCGTGGCAGCTGGCGCTGGTCGCGCTCATCTCGCTGCCCCTGATGGGCGTGATCTTCGGCATCATCGGGCCGCGTTCGCAGAAGGCCTTCGGCACGCAGTGGCGCAAGGTCGGCCGGCTGAACGCCCGCGTCGAGGAGGCCTTCTCGGGCCACGCGCTGGTGAAGGTGTTCGGTCGCGAGAAGGACGCCCTCGAGAGCTTCCAGGTCGAGAACGAGGAGCTGTTCCAGGCGGCGTTCAAGGCGCAGTTCCTCTCGGGCATCATCATGCCCGCGATGATGTTCGTCGGAAACCTGCAGTACGTGGGCATCGCGGTGCTCGGCGGTCTGCTCGTCGCTGGCGGCGACCTGCGTCTCGGCGACGTGCAGGCGTTCATCCAGTACTCGCAGCAGTTCAGCCAGCCGCTCAGCGAACTCGGCGGCATGGCCGCCGTCGTGCAGTCGGGCACCGCCTCGGCCGAGCGGGTCTTCGACCTGCTCGACGCGGAGGAGCAGGATCCGGATGCCGATGACGCGCCGTCGGCGCCGGAGGGCAAGGGCGTCATCGAGTTCGAGCACGTCGCCTTCTCGTACAGCGACGATCGGCCGCTGATCCGGGACCTGTCGTTCCGGGTGGAGCCGGGGCAGACGGTTGCGATCGTCGGCCCGACGGGCGCCGGCAAGACCACGCTCGTGAACCTCATCATGCGGTTCTACGAGCTGAACTCGGGGCGGATCCTGCTCGACGGGCAGGACATCTCCGAGATGCGCCGCGACGACCTGCGCAGCCGCACCGGCATGGTGCTGCAGGACCCGTGGCTGTTCGCCGGCAGCATCCGTGAGAACATCCGCTACGGCAACGACGCGGCCACCGACGAGCAGATCACCGCGGCGGCCGAGGCGACCTACGTCGACCGGTTCGTGCACTCCCTGCCGGACGGGTACGAGACCGTTCTCGACGAGGACGCGTCGAACGTGTCGGCGGGTGAGCGCCAGCTGATCACGATCGCGCGCGCCTTCGTGTCTCAGCCGTCGATCCTCATCCTCGACGAGGCGACCAGTGCGGTCGACACCCGCACCGAGCTGCTGCTGCAGCAGGCGATGGCGGCCCTCCGCGAGGGGCGCACGTCGTTCGTGATCGCCCACCGCCTGTCGACGATCCGCGACGCCGACCTCATCCTCGTGATGGAGCACGGCGACATCGTCGAGCAGGGCGACCACGACGAGCTGATCGCCGCGCAGGGAGCGTACTGGCGGCTGTATCAGTCGCAGTTCGAGCAGGCCGCCACCGACATCGACGCGGAGGAGGCGCTGACCGGTTCCGTGCCGGTGATCGTCACCGGTGACGCCGAGAACGCGCACGAGGCGGTCGCCGAGCACCAGGTCGTCGCCGCGGCTGACGCCCAGCAGCTCGGCGAAGCCGTGAAGGAGGCCGAGTCCACGGCATCCGACCCTCGACGCGACTGAACCCCGCACACGCAGAAGCGCCCGTCCCGGAAGCGGGGCGGGCGCTTCTGCATGCGAACCACCGGCCGCGAGACTTCTGCTCCAGCACGAGACCTGCGCCCGTGCACCGTGTCTCGTGCTGGAACGGAAGTCTCGGGGCGGGGCGGGGCGGGGCGGGGCGGGGCGGGGGGAGCGGGGGAGCGCCTCGGCGACGAGGAGGCTCAGTCGTTGTCGAGGCCGAAGAGCTCGAGCGGGTGCGTCAGACGCCACCACGGGCTGGGCGGGGTGATCTCCTCGGCGAGCGACACGGATGTCGCCGCGGTGCCGAGCGGCCCCTCAGCGGTGAGCGTGCCCACCTTCGCGCCCGCCTCGGTCCGGTCACCGAGCGAGAACGAGGTCGACGACGTCGCCTCGGCGCCGTTCCACAGCAGCACGCGGGTCTCGGCATCCGTCACGATGTCGATGCGCTCACCCCACTCGGTGCTCACGTGCCCGACCACGGTGCCCGCCGCAACCGAGGGGGGCTGCTCGACGAGGTCCTTCTCGACCCCGGCGAGCAGCTGGCGGGTGACCGCCAAGCGCTGCTTGTTGTCATCCTGTCCGAGCACCGCGGCGAACAGGCGCACGGTCGAGTCGCCGACGGGGACGTCCTTCGCGGTGAGCAGGTTCCAGTGCGAGAGGGTGCCGGTCTTCACACCGACCACACCGCGATCCTCAAGCATCTGATTGGTGTTGGTGACCGTGCCGACCCCCGGAATCTCGGCGGTGCGGGTGCCCACGATCTCGGCGAACACCGGATTCGCCATGGCGAGCTCGGCGATCTGGATCAGCGCAGCGGGAGATGCCACGTTCTCTCGGCTGAAGCCCGACGGAGAGACGAGGCTGACGCCCTCGATGCCGCGGTCGCTGAGCCATTGCGCTGCGGCTTCGGCGAAGGCGCGGTCGGAGCCCCACAGCTCGTCGGACAGTCGGTCGATGTAGTTGTTCGCCGAGCCCAGCATGATGCCCTGCAGCATCTGGTACTCGGTCAGGCTGCCGCCCACCGGCACGTCGAGCGATGACTGGTTCGAGCTTCGGTAGCGCCAGTACTCGCGTGAATCGGCGTAGGTGAAGGAGAAGCTCGGCCCCTGCTCGCCGATCTCCAGCGGCAGCTCGTCGAGCACCATCATCACGCTGACGACCTTCGAGATGCTCGCGATCTCGTCGGCCGCGGTGGTGGACGCCACGGGGGTCAGCCCCTGGATGCCGACCGCCGCGCTTCCCTTCGCGGGCCATGCGACGGATGCCGGGGGAGCGGGGGCGATCGTGACGGTGGTCGCCTGCGCCGTCGGAGCCACCTCGTGCAGTGGCCACAGCAGCGTGGTGGAGATGTACGCACCGCACAGGGCGGCGACGATGCCGAGAGGGAGCAGCACGCGCGGGCGCCGCCACTCGGGGGTCAGCCGCGCGCCGTCGAACAGCGGCCGGGGCGGCGTCTCGAGAGCGTGCTCGTCGAGCACGGCGGATGCCTCCAGCCAGGTCAGCGCCGTCGGCGGACGGCTGGCATCCGCCCACGCCGTCGTCGCCTCCTCGGCCTGCGCGGGGCCGCCTTCGGCGGGTGCCGGCGGAGCCTCTTCAGCAGCGCCGACGTGCGCGTCTCGCTGAGCGGGTCCCCTGGCATCCACAGCGTCAGTATCCCTGGTCGCGGCCAGTTCCGGGCCGAGGCTGTCGCCGAACTTCGGCAGCGCTGCGGCGGCACCGGGTGAACGGTCACCGCGCACCCGGCCGCGCTCGCGCACTGCGCGGCGCGTCAGAGGGCGCGTCGACTCGGGGGGAGGTGTCACCCGACCACGCTACAGGCCGGTGTTTCACGGGACGAAATAGCCGCCACGGGCTCAGCCGGCGGAGCTATGATCGAGCCATCACCACGGGAGTCCGGGAAGCCGGGCTGAGAGGAAGCGACACGCGCTTCGACCGTCGAACCTGATCCGGATCATGCCGGCGCAGGGAGGAGTTCAGATGAGTACGTCCATGTCCGCATCCGTCGCGGAGACCACCCCCGCACCCGCCCCTCGCACCCTGCGCTGGCGGGTCGTCGACATCGTCGTCGCCGCCGTGCTCGGCGTCGCGATCGGCCTCGTCTTCTGGGGCTGGAACATCATCGGCGGCGCCTGGTTCGGAGCCGCCGACGCGCTGACCCCCGGCTTCGGGGGCATCGCCGTCGGCATCTGGCTGATCGGCGGCGTCATCGGCGGGCTGGTCATCCGCAAGCCCGGCGCCGCCCTCGTCGTCGAGGTGATCGCCGCGATCATCTCGATGCTCATCGGCAACGTGTGGGGCGTCTCGACCGTCCTGTCGGGACTCGTGCAGGGACTCGGCGCCGAGCTGATCTTCGCGCTGTTCCTGTACCGCCGCTTCGGCGTCGTCGTCGCCGCGCTCTCGGGCATCGGCGCGGCTGTGGCCGCGTGGATCTTCGAGATGTTCTACGGCTCGTCGCCGAACATCCTGAAGAGCATCGAGTTCAACGCCATCTACCTCGGCGCACTCGTCATCTCGGGTGCGCTGCTCGCCGGCGTGGTCGGATGGCTGCTCGTGCGCGCGCTCGCCTCGACCGGCGCGCTCAGCCGCTTCGCCGCCGGCCGGGAAGCCCGCCAGGAGGTCTGAGCGTGTCGTCTCCGGCTCGCGTCACCGCGAACGGGTGGGGCTGGCGCTACGCCGGCCGACGACTGCCGGCCGTGCGCGATGTGTCGTTCACCATCGAGCCCGGCGAGCGGGTGCTGCTGCTCGGAGCTTCGGGCGCGGGCAAGTCGACGCTGCTCGCCGGCCTCGCCGGTGTCCTCGGCGACGCCGACGAGGGGGAGCGCACCGGCACCCTCCTCATCGACGGGGCCGCCCCGGAGTCGCGCCGCGGCGCCGTCGGCCTCGTGCTGCAGGATCCGGATGCCGGGGTCGTGCTGTCGAAGGTCGGCGACGATGTCGCCTTCGGCTGCGAGAACCTCGGCGTCCCGGCAGGCGAGATCGCCGCGCGGGTGGATGCCGCGCTCGACGCAGTCGGACTCGATGTGCCGCTCGATCGCCCCACCAAGGCCCTCTCGGGTGGCCAGAAGCAGCGCCTCGCGCTCGCCGGTGTTCTCGCCATGCAGCCGGGACTGCTGCTTCTGGATGAGCCGACGGCGAACCTCGATCCGGCGGGTGTGCGCGAGGTGCGTGACAGTGTCGGACGGGTGCTGGATGCCACCGGCGCCACCTTCATCGTCGTCGAGCACCGCACCGAGGTGTGGCTCGACCTGCTGACACGCGTGATCGTGGTCGCCGCAGACGGCGGGCTGCTCGCCGACGGCCCACCGTCGACGGTGTTCGCGCAGCACGGCGACGCGCTCGCCGCGGCGGGCGTGTGGGTGCCGCATCACGAGATCGACGTTCCCGTGCTCCCACCCGCCGACCCCGCTGCGCCTTCAGTCCTCGAGACGGTCGACCTCGCGGTGTCGCGCGACGGCCGCCTCGCCGTGCAGAGCGGGCTCGGCATCCGGATCCCGCGCGGCTCGGCGACGGTCGTCACCGGTCCCAACGGGGCGGGCAAGTCGACGCTCGCGCTCACCCTCGCGGGTCTTCTCCCCGAGCTCGAGGGGTCGGTGCTCGCGGCATCCGATCTCGCCGGCCGCTCCGGCCGTCGGCCTTCACGCTGGAAGTCCCGCGAGCTGCTCACCCGCATCGGCACGGTGTTCCAGGAGCCGGAGCACCAGTTCCTCGCCCGCACCCTGCGCGACGAGCTGGCCGTCGGTCCGCGTGCTCTCGGACTCTCGGATGCGCAGGTCGGCGCCATCGTCGACGACCTCCTCGAGCGCCTGCAGCTCGCACCGCTCGCGCTCGCGAACCCGTTCACCCTCAGCGGCGGGCAGAAGAGACGCCTCTCGGTGGCGACGGTGCTCGCCGCCGCCCCCGAGGTGCTCGTGCTCGACGAGCCCACCTTCGGTCAGGACCGGCGGGGGTGGATCGGCCTCGTCGAGCTGCTGCAGGCCGAGGTCGCGGCGGGGCGCACGGTGATCGCCGTCAGTCACGACGACGCCGTGGTGCACCATCTGGGCGGGCACCGCATCGCTCTCGGGACGGTTTCCGCAGACGGCGACCGGGCGCCGCTCGCCGGCATCGAGAGGGAGCGGCGATGACGAACACCATGCACCGATCTGCTCCGACGTCCCCGCTGCTCCCCGGCCCCCGCCCGGCGTGGCTCGACGGCGTGAACCCGGTCACGAAGATCGTCCTGGCGCTGCTGCTGTCGGTGCCGCTGTTCGCGTCGATCGACCCGGTGAGCGCGCTCGTCGCGATCGCTCTGCAGCTGCTGTGCCTGCCGTTGACCGGGCTGCCGGTGCGCACCGTGCTGCTGCGCCTGGCACCGATCGCGCTGTTCTCGCCGATCGCCGGGCTCAGCATGCTGCTGTACGCCGAACCGGAGGGGGAGGTGTTCTTCAGCTTCGGCTTCGCCGCCATCAGCGAGGGGTCGATCGCACTCGCCGTCGCGGTGACGCTGCGCGTGATCGCGCTCGGGCTGCCGACGATCCTGCTGTTCGGGCGCACCGACCCCACCGAGCTGGGCGATGCGCTCGCGCAGGTCGCGCACCTGCCCAGCCGGTTCGTGCTCGGCGCGCTCGCCGGGACGCGGATGCTGGGGCTCTTCCTCGATGACTGGCGCACGATGGCGCTGGCGCGCCGCGCTCGCGGTGTGGGCGACCACGGCGTGCTGCGCCGATTCTTCTCGATGGCGTTCGTGCTGCTGGTCTTCGCCGTGCGCCGCGGCACGAAGCTCGCGATGGCGATGGAGGCGCGCGGCTTCGGGTCGGGCATCGAGCGCACCTGGTCGCGGCCGTCGCGCCTGCACCTGCGAGACGGTGCCGCCCTGCTCGGCGGCGTCGCGATCATGGCGCTCGCCATCGCCGCAGCCGTCGCGGCAGGCGTCTTCCGCTTCGTCTGGAGCTGACCGGCTCGTCGGAGTCGACCGGCTCGTCTGCAGCCGACCAGGGCTCAGTCGATCATCCGCCGCAGCACGCTCTCGAGCACGACGGCGTGGTTGTGCTCGGTGTCGTTGACGGCGTAGACGAGGGTGACGACGGGATGCCCGCGCAGCTCGTCCACGAGGCGGGCGAGCGCCTCCGCCGACTCACCCTCGAGCTGCGCCCGGTAATGGGCGGCGCTGATGTCGAAGTCGGCTCCGGGTGCATGCCACTCGTGGCGGAGCGCGGTCGACGGGGCGATGTCCTTCGCCCACAGATCGATGGCCGCCCGCTCCTTCGACACCCCGCGCGGCCACAGCCGATCGACGAGAACGCGGTACCCGTCGTCCGGGGAGGCGCTGTCGTAGGCTCGTTTTCGACGAAGGTCCATGACCTCAGCATCCACCCGCTCGCGGTCGCCCGCCAGGTGGATACTCAGAACCACGTATGCTGAGACTCAGTCGCATTCGGCGTCCGACCGGCGCCGAGCCGTTCGAAGGAGAACACGATGCAGATCACGGGACAGGGCGCGCTCATCACGGGCGGCGCCAGCGGACTCGGCCTCGCCACGGCACGCCGGCTGTCCGGCGCGGGAGCGCGGGTCGCGATCATCGACCTGCCGACCTCCGCCGGCGAGGAGATCGCCGCCGAGCTCGGCGGGCTGTTCCTGCCGGCCGATGTGACCAGCTCCGAGCAGGTGGCGGCGGCCGTGGCATCCGCCCACGCCGTCGCACCGCTTCGCGTCGTCGTCAACTGCGCGGGCATCGCCCCGCCCGCCAAGGTGCTCGACCGCGACGGCAACCCCGCCGACCTCGACGCGTTCGAGCGCGTCATCCGCATCAACCTCGTCGGCACGTTCAACGTGATCTCCCAGGCGGCGGCCGTGATCGCGCAGACCGAGCCGACCGAGGGCGGCGACCGGGGCGTCATCGTCAACACCGCGAGCGTGGCGGCGTTCGACGGTCAGATCGGCCAGCCCGCCTACTCGGCGTCGAAGGGCGGGGTGCACGCCATGAGCCTGCCGATCGCACGCGAGCTCGCGCGCCACGGCATCCGGGTCTGCACCATCGCCCCCGGCATCATGGAGACCCCGATGCTCGCCGGCCTGCCTCAGGCCGCACAGGACTCGCTCGGCCAGCAGGTGCCGTACCCGTCGCGGCTCGGCCGACCCGACGAGTACGCCGCGCTCGTCGAGCACATCGTGGCCAACGGCTACCTCAACGGCGAGACCATCCGTCTCGACGGCGCCATCCGCATGGCGCCGAAGTAAGGAGAGAACATGTCCCTCGCAGGCAAGACCATCCTCATGTCGGGCGGCAGCCGCGGCATCGGCCTCGCGATCGCGCTGCGTGCCGCGGCCGACGGCGCGAACATCGCCATGCTGGCCAAGACCGACACCCCGCATCCCAAGCTCGAGGGCACCGTGCACTCGGCGGCCGACGCGATCGGTGCCGCGGGTGGGCAGGCGCTGCCGATCGTCGGCGACGTGCGCGACGACGCCCAGGTCACCGAGGCGGTGCTGAAGACGCAGGGCGAGTTCGGCGGCATCGACATCGTCATCAACAACGCCAGCGTCATCGACCTGTCGCGCTCGCTCGACCTCTCCGCGAAGAAGTACGACCTCATGCAGGACGTCAACGTGCGCGGCACGTTCATGCTCTCCCGCGCGGCCGTGCCGGTGCTGCGCGAGTCTGCGAACCCGCACATCCTGTCGCTGTCGCCGCCGCTGAACCTCTCGCCGAAGTGGCTCGGCGCGCACACCGGGTACACGCTCGCGAAGTACGGGATGACGATGGCGACGCTGGGCATCGCGGCCGAGTTCGCGGATGACGGCATCGCGGCCAACACGCTGTGGCCGCGCACCACGATCGCGACCGCCGCCGTGCAGAACCTGCTGGGCGGCGATAGGGTGATGGCGGCCAGCCGCACCGCCGACATCTACGCCGACGCGGCGTACTCGGTGATCACCAAGCCCGCGCGCGAGTACTCCGGCCAGACCCTGATCGTCGAGGATGTGCTCGAGGCCGACGGCGTCACCGACTTCTCGAAGTACGCCGCCGTCGCCGGCACCCCCGACGACCGCCTGTTCCCCGACATCTTCCTCGACTGAGGGCGTGCTTTACGCCGCTCAGGTCGCGATTCGTCCCGCTTTCCCGCCGGCTTTCCGGGACGAATCGCGACCTGAACCATGGGTGAGGGTGTTCAGGGGGTGGGTCGCGACCAGCGCCGGCGGAGTCAGAACAGCAGGTAGACCGACCCGGCGATCGTCAGCGCGATCACGAGGCGGTCGAACAGCCGCTGCGGCATCCGCCTGGCGATCCGGATGCCGAGCAGCGCCCCGATCACGACCATCGGCGCGAGGGTGAGATCGAGCAGCAGCACCTCGGGTGTGAGCAGTCCGATGCCGGCGAGGAACGGCACCTTGGTGAGGTTGACGATCGCGAAGAACCACGCCGAGGTGCCCAGGAACACCTTCACCGGGGTGCGGGTCGCGAGGAAGTACATCGACATCACCGGACCGCCGGAGTTCGCCACCATGGTCGTGAACCCGGCGAGCGTCCCGTAGCCGCCGGCGGCCAGCCGACCGGATGCCGGGGCGCTCGCTCGCCGTCTGCGCCACAGGGTGATCGCCACCATCACCAGCAGGATCACGCCGATCGTGCGGCGCACGACGCCGTCGGTGCTGAAGGCGAGGAACGCGGCGCCGACGAGCAGGCCGACCACGACCGCAGGTGCGAGCCGCAGCAGCGTGCGCCAGTCGGCGTGCCGCCGGTATGCGATGAGCGCGAAGACGTCGCCGACGATGAACAGCAGCAGCATCGCCGCGGTCGACGTGCGGGCGGGCAGCACGGATGCCAGGATCACCACCGCCAGGGTCGAGCTGCCCGGCAGCGCCGTCTTGCCGAGTCCGGCGATGAGTGCGGCGAAGGCCAGCAGCACCCACGCCCAGATCTCCATGCCCTCCAGTCTCCCAGCCGGCACGCCGTACCCTGGACTCATGCCCGCATCCGACAAGACGCCGCCCTCCCGCAGCACGCCCGTGCGCAAGACCGGGCCCGCCCGCGGCACCCAGGTGCGCCCCGCGACCGAGGGATGGACGCAGCAGAAGGATGCCGAGGGGCGCCCGCTCCTGCAGTTCGCCAGCCCCAAGCGCGGCAAGCCACCGGTGCACCTCGCCGACCTGACGCCCGCCGAGCGCGTCGAGAAGGTGAAGGAGCTGGGCCTGCCCGGCTTCCGCGCCAAGCAGCTGTCGACCCACTACTTCACGCACTACACCTCCGACCCGGCGCACATGACCGATCTCCCGGCCGCGCAGCGCGACGAGCTCGTCGCCGGCATGCTGCCGCCCCTGATGACCGAGGTGAAGCGCCTCGAGACCGACAAGGGCGACACGATCAAGTTCCTCTGGCGCCTGCACGACGGGGCGCTCGTCGAGTCGGTGCTCATGCGCTACCCCGGCCGCATCACCCTCTGCGTCTCATCGCAGGCCGGCTGCGGCATGAACTGCCCGTTCTGCGCCACCGGACAGGCGGGACTCACGCGCAACATGTCGACCGCCGAGATCATCGAGCAGATCGTGCGGGCCAACCGGGCCATCGCCGACGGCGAGCTCGGCGGCAAGAAGGCGAACGATCACTCGATGGAGCGGGTGTCGAACATCGTCTTCATGGGCATGGGCGAGCCGCTGGCCAACTACAAGCGCGTGATGGACGCGGTGCGCATCATGGTCGCACCGCAGCCAGACGGCCTGGGCATGAGCGCCCGCGGCATCACG
Organism: Microbacterium sp. OR21; assembly: GCF_047306785.1. Classification (NCBI taxonomy): domain Bacteria; kingdom Bacillati; phylum Actinomycetota; class Actinomycetes; order Micrococcales; family Microbacteriaceae; genus Microbacterium; species Microbacterium sp. OR21. The sequence continues at coordinate 450,167 of NZ_JAZEXJ010000001.1, forward strand.
GTCTCCACCGTCGGCCTCGTGCCGGCCATCAGGAAGCTCGCGGACGAGGACATCCCGGTCACCTTCGCGCTGTCGCTGCACGCCCCCGACGACGAGCTGCGCGACGAGCTGATCCCGGTCAACTCCCGCTGGAAGGTGGGCGAGGCGCTGGATGCCGCCCGCGAGTACTTCGACAAGACCGGCCGTCGCGTGTCGATCGAGTACGCCCTGATCAAGGACATGAACGACCACCCGTGGCGTGCGGATCTGCTCGCCTCGAAGCTCAACTCCCGCGGTCGCGGCTGGGTGCACGTGAACCCCATCCCGCTGAACCCGACACCGGGGTCGATCTGGACGGCATCCGAGGTCGACGTGCAGAACGAGTTCGTGCGCCGACTCAACGACGCCGGCATCCCGACCACCCTGCGCGATACCCGCGGCAAGGAGATCGACGGGGCCTGCGGCCAGCTCGTCGCCACCAGCGAGGACGAGGCCGAGGCCGCCGCACTGGTCTGACTCCCGACTACATGCGAGGGGTGCGCAGGGCGATCAGGCGCCCCGATCCCTCGATCAACTCGGCCCACGCGTCGATGTCGATCGCGCACTCGGCGACCGCGCACGTGGGCAGTTCGACGTGGTCACCGGTGAGCTCGGCCACGGCATCCGTCATCCCGGGGTTGTGACCGACGAGCATCGCCACCTCGGCCTCGTCGGGCAGCTCGGCCGCGACCGCGAGGATCGTGCGCGGCGACGCGGCGTACAGCGCCGGCTCATCGGCCACCTCGAGATGGAAGACGGCCGCGTACTCATCGGCGGTGGTGCGGGCGCGCAGCGCCGTGCTCGAGACGATGTGCCGCAGCCGCACACCCTCGTCGCGCAGGCGGGACGCCATGGCCGGCGCATCACGCAGACCGCGGGCGTTGAGCGGGCGGTCGTGGTCGCGCACCGACGGATCGCCCCAGTCGGACTTCGCGTGGCGGGCGAGCAGCAGCGTCTTCATGGCGTCCAGCCTGGCACCTGCGGCCACTCGCCGCACGCCTTTCTGTGAACCGCTCGCAGGGATCATCCGGGAGTCGCACAGCCGGGATTTCCTACTCTGTAGGGATGTCCTATTCCGCACATCGCCCTGGCCGGATGGATTCCCAGGGGCGGATCTCGTTCGAGACCGACGCTCCCGACGGCTCGGTCACCGACGACGACCTCGATTTCCTGCGCCAGTACGAGCCGTCCGGCTCCGAGACCGCACGGCCCGCAGACGACGCTCCCGAGACGCACCCGACCTCGATCATCGACGACGCCGAGTCCGCAGCATCCAACGACCGTGACGAGGCACCGCGCCGCCCGAAGCGGGCACCGCGTCAGAAGCGCGACCGCCGCCCCCGCACCCCGGGCTCGCGCCTGCGCACGCTCGCCATCCTCGGCGGCGCGGAGGGTGAGATCCTCGACCGCGTTCCCGGCGAGACCCCGCGCTTCGTGCAGATGTTCTTCGTGCTGCTCGGCACCGCGCTCGTCTCGGCGATCTCGATGATGTTCGCCCTGACGACGGGCGTGCAGGTCGCGATCTGGGTGGCGATTCCGCTCGCCCTCGTCTGGGCGGCCATCATCTTTAACCTCGACCGCTTCCTCACCTCGACGATGACGTCGACCCGGAGCGTGGGCAAGATGCTCGCCCTCGCGCTGCCGCGTGTGGCGATGGCCGCGCTCATCGGATTCCTCGTGGCCGAGCCCCTCGTGCTGCAGGTGTTCCACAACGACATCGCCCGCGAGGTGGCGTCGACCAACATCACCCAGTCGCAGTCCGACCAGGACGCCCTCGAGAAGGGCCCCGAGAAGAAGGCACTGGACGCCGCGAGCGAGCGGGTCGCCGTGCTCGAGAACCAGGCCGCGACCGGCGTCGTCGCCGGCACCGACTCCGGCTCGGCCAGCACCTCCGCCGCGCAGTCCACGGTCGAGGAGCTGACCGGCAAGATGGCCGAGCAGCAGAAGGTCATCGACTCGGCGCGCGCCCTGTACCAGTGCGAGCTGACCGGCGAGGGCGCGGGAACCGTGCCCGGCTGCACCGGCGTGAACGGCGAGGGATCGAGCTCGGACGCAGCGAAGGCGCAGCTCGCCCAGGCGCAGCAGACCTACGACGCGCTTTCGGCCCAGCTGCGCGCTGCCAACGACGACCTGTCGGCTGCGGAGAGCGACGCGAAGGCGAACACCGCGGCATCCGAGTCGGCCAACCGCGAGCAGGCGAAGGATCAGCTGCCCGCGGCGAAGCAGACCTACGAGCAGGCGCTCGCCGCGTACAACGCCCGTGCCGACTCGGTAGCGCAGGGCAACGCCGGGGCGGTCGGCCTGCTCAGCCAGATCACCGGGCTGAACCGGCTCGGCGAGAAGGAGCCGACGATCTTCTGGGCGCACTGGCTGATCGCCGCGCTGTTCTTCATGATCGAGCTGCTGCCCGTGCTCGTGAAGGTGCTCACGAGCTGGGGCGAGCCGTCGCTCTACGAGCGGGCCCGTGACATCCGCAAGCAGGTCGATCTCGATCGGGTGACGGCCGAGGGGTTCCGTGACCGCGCGGCGATCGTCACCTCGGCGGATGCCGCGTCGCGCCAGTCCGCGAGATCAGGCAGCGCCGATCCTGCCCCGACCGAGCCGCTGATGCGCGCCGACATCCGCGAGACCGCCTCGGTCTGAGCCGTCTCGGATGCCCGTCACGCGGCGGGCTGCACCTCGACCGTGACACCGTCGATCCAGCGGCGGACGGCCCCGGTGGCGTCGACGATCAGGCCGGTGGTCGCGGTCGCCCGCGGCAGCCACGACAGGTCGTCCCCGGCCGCGACGATCGCGGTCGACCAGACGTCGGCGTGAGTGAGGGAGTCGGCGATCACCGTCGCGGAGCGGACGGCGGTGGCGGGTGCGCCCCGGTGCGGGGCGATGACATGGCGGCCGCGCTCCGCAGTGCCCGAGGTGGCGACGGCGCCGTCGCGGAGCGGCACGGTCGCGAGCACGCGCCGGCGGTCGGCGGGGTCGACGATGCCGATGTTCCAGACCCAATCGGCGTCTGCGGCCGTGCGCACCTGGAGGTCGCCGCCGACGTCGAGCCCGACGGCCTGGACGCCGGGAAGAAGCAGCAGATCAGCCAGGTGCTCGTGCACGGCACGCTCAGTCGCCCAGCCCTTCACGAAACCCGTCGGGTCGAAGAACCCGGGCAGATGCGCGTCGAACAGACCGCCGGTCTCGGCCTCGAACCGGCGGCATCCGGCTGCGACCTCGGCGACCCAGGGATTGGCGTCCGACATCCGCAGCTCGCCCCGCGCCATCCGGCGGATGTCCGAGCCCTCGACGTACGTCGAGAACACCCGGTCGGCACGGCGCAGCATCGTTGCGCACCCGTCGAGCGCGCGGGCGAGCCGCGCGGCGTCCACCTCGCCGATCACATGCGCGCTGGCGACCGTGCCCATCACGGCGAACGTCTCGACGTGCCTGGCGGTCATGACTGCGCCTGATCGATCGCGCTCTGCAGGGACCGCAGGTAGCCCTCACTGGTGTACGTCGCACCCGAGATCATGTCGATCCGGGCGGACTGCGCCGAGGTCGTCTCGCTGATGAGCATGGGCAGTGCACGCTGATTGATCTGCCGATCGCGAGGATTGTCGCTGGGGTAGTCGAGCACGTCGACCGCCGAGATGCTGCCACCGCTCACCGTGATCTGCACCTGCACGGGGCCGTACCTGGTGCCGGCCGAGTCGCCGGTATAGGTTCCGTTCTGCAGCCCGGAGGATGCTGTGGAGCCGGTCGATCCGGTGCTGCCGGCGCCGCCGGACGTCGATCCGGTGACATCCGACGGCGCGCCGACGGAGCCGCCTGCAGCGGGTGCAGTGGCCGTCATCTCCTCACCATGAGAAGTGCGATAGCCGAACAGCAGCACGAGCCCGCTGACGGTCGCCAGGGTGGCGTACACGATGCGCTGGAGTGGACGGTCCATGTCGATCTCTCTTCTTCAGACGGCGAACGATTCCCGGTGGATACGCGATGCGGGGAACCCCGCCCTGCGCAGATCGCGCAGAACGGCATCCATCCACACCGGCGGCCCGCAGACGTACACGTCGTGGTCCTGCACATCGGGGGCGAGGTGGCGCAGCGCCTGCGCGCCATCCCACTGCGCGTGCGACTCCGGCAGCCACGGGGCGCCGGAGCGGGCGCGCGGGCCCGGCAGCGCGATGTGCTGCACGCCGCGATCGCGTACGAGCGCGGCCAGGGCATCCGACCGCAGGGCGACCTCCGGCGTCGTGTCGCGGGTGATGATCGTGGCGTCACCCGGCAGGTACTGCTCGCCCTCGAGCAGCGACACGAGCGGGGCGACACCCGCGCCCGCGCCGATCATCAGCAGCCGTCGACCCCGGCGCCCGTCGCCGGTCATCCGGCCGTAGGGCCCTTCGATCAGCACCGGCGTGCCCGGCTGCAGCGCGGCGAGACGAGCGGTGCCATCACCGGCGAAGCGCGCGGAGACGCGCAGCTCGGTGTCCGTCGGCGCGGACGACAGCGACAGCGGGTGGCCGCGCGTCCAGCCCGGTCCGTCGAGGAAGCGCCAGACGAAGAACTGGCCCGGTCGCGCGTCGAGGCGGTCGAGGCCGTGCCCGCGCATCCGCACGGTCACGCCGTCGACGCCGTCGGGCGCGACGTCGGCGACGCGCAGGCCGTGCCGCCGAGAGCGCAGAAGCGGCACGGCCACCCGATACACGATCACGGCGAGCGCGGTGAGGATCCACAGGCCCCACCAGTACCCGGTCGCGAGGGCGGATGCCGTGAAGTCCGCGCCGACCCACAGCTGGTGCGGCAGGGCGAGCCCCGCCCCGAGGTAGCCGTAGAGGTGCAGCAGGTGCCAGGACTCGTAGCGCAGCCGACGACGTGCGCGCCGCATCGAGGTGACGGCGACGAGCACGAGCAGCGCCGTGGCTGCTGCGGCCAGCAGCATGCCGGGATAGTCGACGACGAACTCGACGAGCTGCGCGACCGGATTCGCACCGGCGGCTGCGGCGTAGCCGAGCGTCTGCAGCGCGATGTGCGCGAGCAGCAGCGCGAGCGACCAGAATCCGGTGAGTCGGTGCATCCGCGTCATGCCGTCACGGCCGAAGCCTCGCTCGAACAGCGGCACGCGGGCCATCAGCAGCACCTGCAGAAGCAGCAGGTTCGACGACACCAGGCCGGTGAGCCGGCCCACACCGTTCAGCGCGTCGGCCCCACCGCCCAGAAGGGCGTCTACACCGCCGCCGCTGACCCACAGCGCCGCGACGAACAGGCTGGTCGACCAGACGACGACCACCGCGCCGAGATTCCACGCGTCGCGGCGTCGGGCACGGGAAGCGGCGTCCACGGCGGTCGCCGGCGGCGTGAGGATCGCGGTCATGATGGGTCCTGGGTCCTGGGTCCTGGGTTCTGGTCCCGGTCAGCTGTTCGGCGTGCTGTCGGTCGTGCTGTCCGGTGCCGGCTGGACGGGCGTGGACTGCTCGCCGGGCGTCGAGTCGTCGTCATCGCCGTCGACGTCGTCCTGGCGCTGTCCGCCGAAGCCGTCGCCGTCGTGGTCGCGCATTCCGGGCATCCCGCCGCCGGGCATGCCACGCTCGCCGTGACCCCAGCCCTGCCCGGGTGCGGTCACGCCGAACGGCCGCTGCAGCTCGCCGCGGGCGAGCCAGCCTCCGCCGAAGGCGACGAACAGCAGCACGACAGCCGCCACGACGCCCGCGGCGACGCGGGTGCCGGTGCGGTGCCAGAACGACGGCGCCGTCTGCGCCGGCGCGGCGTGCGCCGGCTCTGCAGGCGCGGGCTCGGGCGGCAGGGAAGGAGCCGGAGCCGGAGCGGGCTCGGGCGAGGAGCTCTCGGCGTTCTCGGTGTTCGGGGTGTTCGGGGTGTTCGGGGTGTTCTCGGTCATGACGCAACTGTCGCGCCCGCCCGCCAAGACAGCACCAAGAATGCACCCCTCACGGAGTACTCATAGCCGGAGGATGGGGAACTGTCAGTTCACGTGCCGGCTCTCACCCGTTCGCCGTCGGGGCAGCGCGAGCCGGAACGTCGTGCCGTTCGCCGAGGTGCTCTCCACCTCGACAGAGCCGCCGAAGCGCGCCGCCACGTCGCGCACGAGCGCGAGGCCGAGGCCGAAGCCCTCACCCTGCTTCGCCGTGTTCGAACGGGCGAAGCGCTCGAAGACGCGCTCGGGATCGATCCCCCGCAGCCCGGGACCGGTGTCGGTGACCCTGATCTGCACGCTTCGGCCCTCGACTCGGGCATTCAGCGCCACCTCGGCTCCGTCCGGGCTGTAGCGCACCGCGTTGTCGAGGAGGGCGATCAGGGCACGCGTCAGAGCGGTCGCATCCGCACCGACCCGCAGCTCGGGTGCAGCCTCGGCGCGGATGCGGATGCCGCGCTCGGCTGCGCGCGGCTCGATCGTGCGCACGGCGTCGGAGAAGGCCGCCGCGACCGATGCCTCGGCACTCACGTCATCGGTGCGCACCCCCGCCGTCTCGGCGGCGAGAAGAAGGTCGGTGAGCACGGCATCCATCACCCGCGCATCGTGACGCATGTCCTGCAGCACGCGACTCACGTCGTCGCCGTTGCGCAGCCGGTGCTCGGCGAGCTGGATGCGGCTGCTCAGCGTGGTCAGCGGCGTGCGCAGCTCGTGGCTCGCATCCGCCACGAAGGCGCGCTGCACGCTCAGCGCATCCGCGAGCGGCTGCGCCGCCCTGCGCGAGGCGTACCAGGCGATGCATCCGAGGATCACCACGCCGATCGCGCCGAGCGCGATCACCAGCGGCAGCACATCGTCGAGATCCAGGATGCGGTCGCCGGGGCCCTCGCGCGGCCCGCCCAGCGGCCCTCGACGGTCGGGCCTGCTGGCCGACACGAGCGCCGTGACGATGGTCGCCGTGACGGCGGTGACGATCGCGGCGGAGGCCAGCCCGACCCACAGTCCGCCTCGCAGTGCCGAACGCTGCACGCGCGCGAGGTCGGCGGCCGTCGCGCGGTCGGTCGCGTGGCTCATCGCGGCGTCCCCGTGCGGTACCCGCGGGCGCGGACGGTGTCGATGATCTCGGGCGTCGACTTGCGCCGGATGTAGTGGACGTACGCGTCGACCGTCCCGGGCGAGCCGCCGGGGAAGACGCTCGCCACGATCTCCTCCCGGCTGAAGACGTGCTCGGGACTCGAGGTCAGCAGCTCGAGCAGATCTCCCTCAGCCCTGGTCAGCGGGATGCGCGACCCGTCGGGTGCATACAGTGCGAGACCGGACGGCGAGAACAGCCAGTCGCCGATCTCGCGCCCCGACACCGGGCCGCGCCCGCGGCGCAGTGCCCGAAGGCGCGCACGCAGCTCATCGAAATCGAACGGCTTCAGCAGATAATCGTCGGCCCCCGCATCCAGACCGCTCACCCGGTCTGCGACGGTGCCGAGGGCGGTGAGCATGATCGCCGGCGTGTTCAGGTGCGCAGTGCGCACCGCCGAGAGCAGCTCGGCACCGCTCATCCCGGGCAGGCGCCGATCCACCACCATCACGTCGTAGCGCTGGGTGAGAGCCAGCCGCAGTCCGTCCTCGGCGCTGGCGGCGTGATCGACGAGGTACTCGTCCGAGAGCACCTCGGTCACCATCGCTGCGGTCTCGGACTCGTCCTCCACGTACAGCAGCCGGGGCAGCGAGCCCGCCGCCGGTGAGGAGCCGCGGGGAGTGGACATCTGCTCAGTGTGACAGAGCCCGATGGCAAGGGGCGAGCGGCTCCGACCGCGACGCGCGCGATGACCAGTAGCGTGGGAACATGGTCAACTATCGCTACCTCGGAAACAGCGGACTCAAGGTCTCGGAGATCACCTACGGCAACTGGGTGACGCACGCCTCGCAGGTCGAAGACGACGCTGCGGTCGCCACCGTTCACGCCGCGCTGGATGCCGGGATCACCACCTTCGATACCGCTGACACCTACGCCAACACGGCCGCCGAGGTCATCCTGGGCAAGGCACTCGCCGGACAGCGCCGTGCGGGACTCGAGATCTTCACCAAGGTCTACTTCCCGACCGGCCCGAAGGGCCCGAACGACACCGGCCTGAGCCGCAAGCACATCTTCGAGTCGATCGACGGCTCGCTGCAGCGCCTCGGCACCGACTACGTCGACCTGTACCAGGCGCACCGCTACGACTACGAGACGCCGCTCGAGGAGACGATGCAGGCGTTCGCCGATGTCGTCCGCCAGGGCAAGGCGCTCTACATCGGCGTCTCGGAGTGGACCGCCGAGCAGCTTCGAGAAGGGCACGCGCTGTCGCGTCAGCTCGGCTTCCAGCTCGTCTCGAACCAGCCGCAATACTCGATGCTGCACCGCGTGATCGAGGGCAAGGTCGTGCCCACCTCCGAGAGCCTCGGGATCTCGCAGATCGTCTGGTCGCCGATGGCGCAGGGCGTGCTGAGCGGCAAGTACCTGCCCGGCCAGCCCGTGCCCGACGGCTCGCGCGCGACGGACCCGCACTCGGGCTCCGACTTCATCAAGGATCTGCTGCGCGACGACATCCTCGAAGCGGTGCAGAAGCTCAAGCCGATCGCCGCCGAGGCGGGGCTGACGATGCCGCAGCTGGCGATCGCCTGGGTGCTGCAGAATCCGAATGTCGCGGCGGCCCTGGTGGGCGCATCGCGCCCCGAGCAGCTCGCCGAGACGGTGAAGGCGTCGGGCGTGCGTCTCGGGTCCGATGTGATGTCGGCGATCGACGAAGCCCTCGGCGACGTGGCGAACACCGACCCGCAGGACACCTACGACGTGTCGCCGAAGACCCGACTGGTCTGAGCCGCACCATCACCACGAGAGCCCCGGCTCCGGCACGCGATCGCGTGCTGGAGCCGGGGCTCTTCGCATGAGCGCCTACTCCTTGACTGCGCCGGAGGTCAGCCCCTGCACGATCCAGCGGCTGGCGAGCGCGAACATGAGCATCGTCGGCAGGATCGTCAGCACGGCGGCGGCCGACATGGATCCCCAGTCGATGTTGAACGTCGAGATGAACCCGTTCAGCGCCGAGGGCACCGTGCGGTTCGCATCGGTGTTCATCAGCACGACAGAGAGGAACAGCTCGTTCCAGCAGTTGACGAAGTTGAAGATGAACGCGGCGATGATCCCGGGGGTCATCACGGGCACGAGTACGCGGAACAGGGCGCCCAGACGCGAGCATCCGTCGATCTGCGCCGCCTCTTCGAGCGCGTCGGGGACGTTCTCGAAGAACCCGCGCAGCATGACCGTCGAGAACGGGATGCAGATCGCGATGTAGACCAGGATGAGGCCGGGCTTCGTGTCGACCAGACCCAGGTCGCTCATCATCGAGTACAGCGGCCCGAGCGCGATGAACGCGGGAATCATCTGCGTCAGCAGGAACGCGATCAGCACCGGTCCCTTGCCCCGGAACTCGAAACGGGCGAGAACGTAAGCGCTGAGCAGTGCGATCAGGGTCGCGACCGCACCGGCGGTGACCGCCACGAGCGCGGAATTGCCGAGGAACACGCCGAACGAGCTCTTCTCGAACAGGCTGACGTAGTTCTCGAGCGAGGGCTCGCGGGGCCAGTACTCGATCGGGTAGGAGTTGATGGTCCCGGGCGATTTGAACGACGTCAGGGCGATCCAGTACAGCGGGAACAGCGTGATGATCAGCCAGAGCGCGAGCCCGACCACCCGGATCACGCCGCCGACGGTCACCCGGCGCGGACCGCGGGGCGCGGCTGCGGGGTCGGGGACGGTCACGCGGCGCGTGTCGGTGATCGAGGTGCGGGCCGAGGTGGAGCCGGTCAGGGTGGTCATCGCTGCGCCCTCCGCATCGCCATGAGATAGAACGCGCAGAACATGAACAGGAACGCGACGACGATGAGGCCGATCGCGCTGGCGATGCCGTAGTTGCCCTGCTGCGTGTAGTTGATCATCCACGTCGTGATGATGTGCGTCTGGTTGGCCGGTCCGCCGCTCGTCATCGCCCAGATGATGTCGGGGAAGTTGAAGATCCAGATCACGCGCAGCAGCACGGTCAGGAACAGCGTCACCGAGATGTACGGGATGATGATCGAGAACAGCTGGCGGGCCTTCCCGGCGCCGTCCAGGCTGGCGGCCTCGAGCACGTCATCCGGCACCGACTGGAGCGCTGCGAGGATCATGATCGCGAAGAACGTCACCCCGTACCAGATGTTCGCGACGATCACCGCGAACATCGCCAGCTTCGGGTCGGCCAGCCAGGGCAGCGGCGCGTCGATCAGCCCGGCCTTCATGAGCAGGTCGTTGACGACGCCGAACTCGGCGTTGAACATCCACCGGAACAGCATCCCGATCAGGAAGCCCGACACCGCCCACGGGAAGAACACGAGGGCCTGGTACAGGCCACGGAAGCGGAACCTCCTGCGCAGCGCGAGCGCGATCAGGAAGCCGATCACCAGCTGCGGCACGAGCGAGCCGACCACCCAGAGCACGGAGTTCCACGCCACGGTCGGGAACGCCGGGTCCTGGAAGACGGTGACGAAGTTGTCCAACCCGACGAACGGGGTCGACGTGAGATCCCACAGGTTCCAGTCGTGGAACGCCATGCGGGCGCCCTGCAGCATCGGCGCGTAGGTGAACCAGCACACGAACACGATCGCCGGCGCCATGAAGGCGAGCAGGGTCAGCGCGTGGCGTGCGCGGAACGGACGACGCGAGGGGGAGGCCCCGCCGGTGGTGCCGGCGGAGCCCCTCTCGCGGATCCCGCGGGTCGCGCGGGTTCCGCGGATGGTCGGAGCGGACAAGACGATCAGCCCTTCTCCGCGGCGTACTTCTCCGTCCAGAACTCATCCCAGGACGTCAGCAGCTCCTCGGTGGTCATGTTGCCGAGCAGCACCTTCTGCACGTCCTGATCGGACTTCTGGATCCACTCCGTCCACCAGCTCACGCCGCGCGGCTGGCGTACGTTGATGTAGGTGTCGGGGTTCTCGGTCATCGTGACGTAGCTGGTCCACGGGCCGGTCTTGTAGAACTCGTCGTCGGCAGCCGAGCTGACGATCGGCACGAGGCTGTTCGCCTGCGCGAACTCGGTCGCCGGCTCCTCGGACGCGAGGAACTCGACGAGCTTCACCGCTGCGTCGCTGTGGTCGCTCTTCTCGGCGACGCCCCAGCCCGCGACCGCGAGCGGCTGCGCGGCCTTGCCGGTCGGGCCGGTGAGCAGCGGAGCGGTGTCCCACTGCTCGGGCTTCAGCGACGAGTCCTGCACGGTCGCGATGACCTCGGGATCCTGCAGCAGGAACGCGGTCGAGCCGTTGGTGAACCCGGCCACCATCTCGGGGTAGCCCCACGACACCGCCGACGGCGGCGATGCCTTCTCGAAGAGCTCGAAGTAGTCGTCGACGGCATCCTGCGCCTCGGGAGCCGAGAACATGGTGTCGCCGTTCTTCAGCAGGAACGCGTCGTCGACGTCGAGGTCGTCGATCGTGTACGCCTCGATCGCCGCGACGACATTGCTGTTCGCGTTCTGCCCGCCGCGGAAGGCGTAGCCGTAGATGTTCTTGCTGGGGTCCTGGATCTTCGACGCCTGCTCGAGCAGGTCCTTCCAGCTGCTCGGCGGCCCGTCGAAGCCGGCCTGCTGCACGAGGTCCTTGCGGTAGAACAGCGACAGGCCGTAGAAGCCGTAGGGCAGGAAGTAGCTCTTGCCGTCCTCGGCGACCGAGGCGGACTGCGCGTTCTCGGTGAGCGCGTCCCACCCGTCCCACTTCTTCACGTCGGCGCTCAGATCGCGCAGCCAGCCGTTGTTCGAGAACGGCCCGACGGTGATGTCGCGCACCTCCAGCACGTCGACGCCCTTGCCCGACTGCAGCATCTGCTGGATCTTCTGGTCGGCCTGTTCGGTGGGCGGCGAGACCAGGGTCACCTTGATGTCGGGGTTCTCCTTCTCGAAGTCGTCGAGCAGCCCGCGGATCAGCTCGGTGCGGGCTGGGTTGGTCAGGCTCTCGACCATCTGCAGCGTGACCTTGCCGTCGGCGGGTCCGGCCGACGGCGAGCATCCGGTGAGGGCGAGAACGGCGACGGTGCCGAATCCTGCGACGGTCGTCAAGATCTTGTGCTTCACGATGTGCCTCTCTTGGTGGTTGGTGGATCTTCTGGGGGCGGGGGTGCTCAGGCGATGGTGGTCGCGAGGGGGATGCGGATGCCCGCGCGCCGCAGGATCTGCGGCACGCAGCGTTCGGCGAATGCCTCGAAGTCGGACGCCTCGGTATAAAGGTGGGCCGAGAGGCGGAAGTAGCCGATGCCGCGGAAGCTGGTGAAGGCGGTCTCGACGCCCTCCTCGTCGAAGAGATCCATGCGCAGCGCATCGGCCTCCTCGCGGGTCGCGCCGAGTCCGTCGGGCAGCCGCACCAGGCGCATCGAGGGGACGGGGGACGGCAGCGGGGTGAGCGGGTCATGGGCGCTGAAGGGGCGCAGCGCGTCGGCGATGATCTCGGCGCCGGAGTCGGCGAGAGCGGACAGTGCGGTGCGCGCGGCGTCCCAGCCGAACTCGCCCTCGACGAAGTCGATCGCCGTCGGCGTCGCGATGTACGTCGTCGCGTCGATGGTGCCCTGCGTGTCGAAGCGATGCGGGTACGGCTCGGGCGCGCCCCACGAGTCGATCAGCGGCCAGAGGTCCTGGCGGTCGGCGGCCGCGGTCACCAGCAGTGCCGACCCGCGCGGGGCGCACGGCCACTTGTGCATGTTGCCGAACCACCAGTCGCCGCCCGCCTGCGCGGCGGCGGAGGCGATCAGGCCGGGGGCGTGCGCGCCGTCGACGAGCGTGCGCACGCCGCGCTCGGCCGCGATGCCGGCGATTCGACGGGTGGGCAGCATCCGGGCGGTGGGGGAGGTGATCTGGTCGATCACGATGAGTCGCGTGCGCGGCGTTAGCGCGTCGGAGAATCGCTGCACCACCTCGTCATCGGGTGCCAGCAGCGGCAGCTCCACGGTGCGCACGGCCGCGCCGAAGCGGCGGGCCAGGCGCTGTGCGCCCATGGTCACCGCGCCGTAGCCGTGATCGGTGACCAGGATCTCGTCACCGGCCTCGAGACGGAGGGAGTTGTAGACGACCGTGGCTGCCGCCGAGGCGTTCGGCACGAAGGCGCTGTCGTCGGGGTGCGCTCCGACGAACGGCGCCGTGCGCTCGACGGCCGCGCGGACCTGCTCGGCGATGCGCGGGAACCAGCCGACCGGCGTCAGGTCGGCCTGACGGCGCAGGGCGTCCTGGTGCTCCACGACCACCGTGGGCACGGCGCCGAAGGAGCCGTGGTTGAGATGGACGACCTCGGGGTCGAGCGGCCAGGCGTCACGGGCGCGCTGGTAGGACTTCAGCCGGATCGGCGTGGCCGTGGTCATGCATCCTCACAAGGTGTTGGCGGTGAAGTCGGACGACTTGTCGCACAACTTTGCCACATCGGATGTTTGATCGCGACTCTACGGGGCGATAATGGCAAAGTTGTTATACGAATTGGCTCGGGTGTCGGCATCCGACAGACTCGCAGCAGAGAGTCGCATCAGGGAGGATCGATGAGCGCACTGGACACCGCGCTGCACGGGCTGCGTGCGCTGATCGCCGACGGCTCGCTCCGGCCGGGCGACCGCCTGCCGAGCGAGGGCGAGCTGTGCGAGCGGCTCGGCGTGTCACGCGGGTCGCTGCGCGAGGGCATCCGGATGCTGGCCGCGCTCGGCGTCCTCGAGACGCGGCACGGGTCGGGAAGCTACGTCGGCGATCTCAACGCCGGCGATCTGATCGGCAGTCTGTCGCTGACGGTCGGGCTGCTTCCGCTCGACGCGATCCTCGAGCTGTACGAGCTGCGCCGCGCCCTGGAGGCGCACGCCGCCTCACTGGCGGCGGCGCGGATGGACGACGCCACGCTCGCTGAGCTCGACGCGCTGCTCACCCGTCTCGAGGGCACCGATGACGACGACGAGCAGTCGAGCCTCGACCACACCTTCCACATGCGCATCGCGCAGGTGGCGGGAAACTCGGCCCTCGCCAGCCTGCTCGCAGTGTTCCGCGCCCGCTCACGCGCGTATCGCATCTTCAGCACCGACAGCGCAGCTGAGATCAAGACGATGTCGGATGCCGGGCATCGGGCGATCCTGCGGGGACTCTCCTCACGCGACCCGGTCGCAGCGTCCGCGGCGGCCGCGGGGCACGTCGCGCAGACGGAGTACTGGCTGCGTAAGCTGAAGCCCGACGCGACGGGGCTGGTCGACTGAGACCTGCGGTCAGAGTCGGGCGAACATCGCCCCGGGGTTCAGGATGCCGTCCGGATCGAGCGCCCTCTTGATGCGCAGGTTCAGCTCGAGGACGTCGTCGCCGAGGTAGTCGGCCAGCCACGGCTGCTTGAGCCGGCCCACCCCGTGCTCGCCGGTGATCGTGCCGCCGAGCGCGATCGCGAGGTCCATTACCTCGCCGAAGGCCACCTCAGCGCGCGCCTTCTGGTCGGCATCCGCCGGGTCGAACACGATGAGCGGATGCGTGTTGCCGTCGCCCGCGTGCGCGACCACCGCGATCTCGACGCCGCGATTCTCGGCGATCGTGCGCACACCCTCGAGCAGGTCGCCGAGCCGCGGCAGCGGGGCGCCGACATCCTCGAGCAGCAGGGCACCGCGCTTCTCGACGCAGGGGATGGCGATGCGACGCGCCTCGATCAGCGCCTCGCTCTCATCGGGGTCGCTGGTCGCGTACACCTCGGAGGCGCCATTGGCCTCGCAGAGCTGCTCGATCTGCTCGATCTGCGCGGTCGCCACCTCGGCGGGCTCGTCCGACTGCACGATCAGCATCGCCGCGGCGGTGCGGTCGAGCTCCATGCGCGTGACGTCCTCGACCGCGTTGATCGTGACCTGGTCCATGAACTCGAGCATCGAGGGCCGCATCGCCGCCTTGATGTCGACCACGGCCCGGATCGCCCCGGCGACGGTGGGGAACATCGCCACGAGCGTGGTGGGCGGGCGCTGTGCGGGAACGAGCCGCAGCACCGCCTCGGTGACGATGCCGAGGGTGCCCTCGCTGCCGACGAAGAGCTTGGTGAGGGAGAGGCCGGCGACGTCCTTGAGTCGTGGGCCGCCCAGCTTCACCGCGCGGCCGTCGGCGAGGACGACCGTGAGCCCGAGGACGTAGTCGGTGGTCACGCCGTACTTGACGCAGCACAGGCCGCCGGCGTTCGTCGCGATGTTCCCGCCGATCGAGCAGAACTCCCACGACGACGGGTCGGGCGGATACCAGAGGCCGTGCACGGCTGCCGCGGCCTTCACCTCGGCGTTGAACGCCCCGGGTTGCACGACCGCCATCTGCACGGTCGGGTCGACGGTGATCCCGCGCATCCGCTCCAGGGAGACGACGATCGCGCCGTCGACCGCGGTCGATCCGCCCGAAAGGCCGGACCCGGCTCCGCGCGGCACGACGCCGACGCCCGCGGCTGCGGCGATCCGGACCGCCGCCTGCACGTCCTCGGTCGAGCCCGCCCGCACCACGGCGAGGGGGGTGCCGGCGTTCGGATCCTCGGCGCGGTCGTGGCGGTAGGCCTGCAGCGACTCGGGGCTGCTCACGACGGCGTCGGCGCCGAGCGCGTCGATGAGGGCGGAGACGACGTCGTCGTGTGCGGGGAGGGTCATGCGGTTCCGATCGCTTAGAGCGAGGTGATGTCGACCTGCAGGTCGTGCGTGAGCCGCTCGATGTCGGCGCGCAGCGCCTCGAGGTCGGCGGATGCGGGCAGCGTCGCCGTGACCGAGCTCTCGAAGAGCCGCCCGCCGGCCATCGCCGCGTCACGGGTGTGCGTGGTCATGTCCTCGATGCTCAGCGCGTGCGTGCTGAGCACGCCCGAGATCTCGCGCACGATGCCCGCGCGGTCGTTGCCGAGTACGGTGATCGAGATGCGCTGATCGGCGTCGGATGCCGAGGTGTCGGCACCCTCGTGCACCGTGATCGCGAGCATCCCGTCGAGCCCATCGAGATCGTCGCGCAGGGCATCCACCCGATCGGCGGCGACCGAGATCTCGATCACCCCGGCGAAGGTTCCGGCGAGTTCGGCGAGCCGGCTGTTCTCCCAGTTGCCGCCGTGGGCGGCGACGACATCGGCGACGGCCGAGACGAGTCCGGGGCGATCCGCTCCCGCGACGGTGAGGATGAGCGTGGTCATGCGCTCAGCGTAGCGCGGTCACCACGCACCGCCGTCGAGGAAGCGCTCCATGCGCTGCCGATGCGGCGCGAGATCCCAGCCCTGGGCCGCGACCCACTCGTCGTCGTAGTACGTCTGCGCGTAGCGCACGCCGCTGTCGCAGATCAGCGTGACGACGCTGCCCGTCTCGCCGGCGTCGCGCATGCGGCCGATCAGCTCGAACGCGCCGTACAGGTTGGTGCCCGTGGAGCCACCCGTCCAGTGCAGGGTGCGCTCGCGCAGCAGCCGGATCGCCGCCACCGATGCGGCGTCGGGCACCGGGATCATCTCGTCGATCACGCTCGGCACGAACGACGGCTCGACGCGGGGCCGGCCGATGCCCTCGATGCGGGAGGGGGTGCCGGTGGCATCCGGATCACCCTTCCAGCCGGCGTAGAAGGCGGAGCCCTCGGGGTCGACGACCGCGACCTCGGTCGCGTGACGGCGATAGCGCACGTAGCGGCCGAAGGTCGCGCTGGTGCCGCCGGTGCCGGCGCCGACGACGATCCAGCGCGGGATCGGATGCCGCTCCTGCGACAGCTGGCTGAAGACGCTCTCGGCGATGTTGTTGTTGCCGCGCCAGTCCGTCGCGCGCTCGGCGAAGGTGAACTGGTCGAGGTAGTGGCCGTGGCATCCGGCGGCGAGGCGGCGTGCTTCGGGGGAGATCTCGTCGGCGTGGTCGACGAAGTGGCACCTGCCGCCGTAGAACTCGATGAGCTCGATCTTCTCCCGGCTGGTCGAGCGCGGCACGACGGTGATGAACTTCAGGCCGAGCATCCGGGCGAAGTACGCCTCCGACACGGCGGTCGACCCGCTGGAGGACTCGACCAGCGTGGTGTCCTCATCGATCAGGCCGTTGACCAGGCCGTACAGGATCAGCGAGCGCGCCAGACGGTGCTTGAGCGAGCCGGTCGGGTGCACCGACTCGTCCTTCAGATACAGGTCGATGCCCCAGTCCGCCGGCAGCGGGAACAGGTGCAGATGCGTGTCGGCCGACCGGTTGCCGTCCGCCTCGAGCACCTGGATGGCGGAACTGACCCATTCGCTCATGATCACCGAGCGTAGCGGGGGCGGCTCACGCGGATGCCTCCCGCGGCGCGGGCACGTGGACCAGGGCGCCCTGCGAGTTGTCGGTGCCGAGTCGGAACTCGAAGCGGGAACGATCACCGCGATGGTAGGCGACGAAGAACTCGATCGGACGCCCGGACTCGTCACGGCTGACGCTGCGCAGGCGCAGCAGCGCGGATCCTGCGCTCACGCCGAGCAGTGCGGCCTGCTCGCGGGTGGCGACGGTGGCTTCGGCCGAGCGCACGCCGTGCGTGGCGACCACTCCGCTGTCGGCGAGCAGCGCGTAGAGCGACGAGTCGCGCAGGTCGGCATCGAGGGTCGGCGCTCCGACATCCAGGGGCATCCACGTGGTCGACAGCGACCACGCCTGCCCGTCGACGTGGCGCAGCCGGGTGAGGATGACGACCGGGGATTCGGGCTCGAGCTCCAATGCGGCGGCGACCTCGGCGTCCGCGTCGATGACCTCGTGGCGCAGCACGTCGCTGCGCACGTGGCCGCCGCGGCGCTGCACCTCGTCGAACAGCCCCACCAGGGTGTGCACCAGCGACTCGCTCGTGCGCGGCGGGGCGACGAAGGTGCCCTTGCCCTTGATGCGCTCGACGACGCCCTCGTGCTCGAGCTGGGCGAGCGCCTGACGCACGACGGTGCGCGAGATGCCGTACTGCTCGCACAGGCGGTGCTCACCGGGAAGCGGATCGCCGGGCTGCAGGCCGTCGCGGCTGATCCCATCGAGGATGAGCTGTCGCAGCTGGTCGTACATCGGCGCGGTGGAGCGGCGATCGATGGCGCTCGCCGCCTCGGAGGCCTCGGTCGTGGGCATCGTGGTTATCGCCGGGTCAGTACGCGACGCCGGCGTGCAGGATCACGTTGGCGTAGGGGGTGAACTCGCCGGAGCGCACGAAGGCGCGCGCCTGCTGCGTGCGACTCTTGAACTCGACATGCGGCACGAGCTCGATCTCGATCCCGGGCAGCCGATCACGCAGCTTCTCCAGCACGTGAGGGCTCACCTCGGCCACCTCCGCCGACACTGTGGCGCCTTCGACGACCATCTCGGCCAGCACGGTGTCGAGCACGTCGAAGAACTCCGGCGCCCCCGGGCGGTACGCGAGATCGATGCGCTCGGCTCCCGGGGGGATCGGCAGCCCGGCATCCGTCACCACGATCAGATCCGTGTGCCCGGTCTCGCTGATGACCCGCGAGAGAGCAGGGTTGATGGTCGTGTGCGTCTTGCGCATCGTCGTTCCTCCGAGGTTCTCGTCAGTGGGGTGCCGCGACCGGCTCCGGTGTGGCCGCGGTGTGCGCGGCGAGCAGAGCGTCGACCTCGTCGCGCCGGGGCAGACTCGGCGAGGCGCCCTGGCGGGTCACCGTGATGGCGCCGGCCGCGCTGGCCAGTCGGGTGGCATCGGCCAGGCTCCAGCCCTCGGCCAGGGCGGCGCCCAGGTAGCCGGCGTACGCGTCGCCGGCGGCGGTGGTGTCGACGGGTTCCATCGGGATCGGGGCGATGAAGGTCGCGCCCTCCGCCGTGACGACGCACGATCCCTTCTCGGCCATGGTGATCACGGCCGCGCCGACGCCCTGCTCGAGGAACCACCTGCCGGCGCGCTCGGCCGATTCCGCGTCGGTCACCTCGACGCCGCTGATGAGCGTCGCCTCGGTCTCGTTGGGGGTGACGATGTCGATGTTGCGCCACACCTCGGGTGCCAGCGACGCGGCCGGCGCCGGGTCGAGCACGACGGTCATGCCGTGCTCGCGGGCCCGCGAGGTGATGTGCAGCGTCAGCGATGCGGGTGTCTCGAGCTGGGTGAGCAGCACCGCGGTGGTCGGGGCCAGGGCCGCGAGAGCGGCGTCGATCTGCGCCTCGGAGAGCTGCGCATTGGCGAGCGGCACCATGACGATGTCGTTCTGGGCCGATGCGTCGACCCGGATGTGCGCGATCCCGGTGGGGCCGGGCACGGTGCGCAGGTGCGTGAGGTCCACCCCGGCGCCGCTGAGGCCGTCGACGATGAGATCGTGGAAGAGGTCGTCGCCGACGCAGCCGACGAAGCTGGTGCGCGCACCGGCGAGGCCTGCGGCGACCGCCTGATTCGCGCCCTTGCCGCCCAGCAGCAGCGTGAACTGATCGCCGAGGATGGTCTCCCCTCGCGCCGGGAGGCGCTGCGAGAAGGTCGTCACGTCGGCGGTCACGCTGCCGACGATGACGACGCCGGTGCGGGAGCTCGGGGCAGTGGTCATGGTGTTCCGATCGTCGTCGTCTCGGCGTCCCGCCGTCTTTGGACGCGGGCGGATGCTGTCATAACATTAGCCGCAAGCGAACCTGTAACGACAGGTCGACGGGAGGAGAACGGATGACCGCTCCGCGGCTGTACGTGGACAGTGCCGATGTCGACCGGGTGGGTGCCCTGCTCGCAGCCGGAGTGGTGCGCGGCGTCACGACGAACCCCACCATCCTCGAACGAGGCGGCCGCACCGCCGCCGAGATCCCGTCGCTGTATGAGCGGTGGGTCGGCGAGGGGGCATCCGAGGTCTTCTTCCAGACCTGGGGCGGGGACGCGGCATCCTTCCTGCGCAACGCGGAGGGCATCCGCGGTCTCGGCGACCGGGTCGCCGTGAAGGTGCCCGCCACGGCGGCCGGCTTCGCCGCGGCATCCGCCCTTGTGCGCGACGGCGCGACGGTGCTGGTCACCGCGGTCTACTCCGTCGCTCAGGCGCTCGCCTGCGCGAGCATCGGCGTCCGCTACGTCGCGCCGTATCTCGGCCGGATGCGAGATGCAGGTCTCGACGGGGCCGGCATCATCGCGCGCATGCAGGCGATGTGCGAGGGCAGCGGCACGGACGTTCTCGCCGCGAGCCTGCGCAGCGCCGACGACATCGTCGCGCTGCGCGAGGCCGGCGTGCCGTACTTCACGGCCGCGCCGGACGTTCTGGACGAGATGCTCTTCCATGACGTGAGCGACTCGTCGGCGGCTGAATTCGACGCCGCGATGGTGCGCCTGGGCGCCTGATCCCGCTTCCGCCGGGGCTCCCGCCGGGCTCCCCGGACCTTCCGGGCGGGCTCAGGCGGTGGCGGCCTGACGCAGCCAGCGCTCGACGCCCGCGACGTGCGCGGTCGCGAGTGACGTGGCCAGCGCGGAGTCATGCGCGGCGATCGCCTCCGCGATCGCGCGATGCTCCGACAGGGTGCGCTCGACCGCACCCTGCTCGGTGACACCGCGCCACACGCGGGCGCGGATGGTCTGACTGCTCAGGCTCTCGATGAGGCTGGCGAGATAGTCGTTGCGGGTCAACCGCACCACTTCGCGGTGGAAGCGGATGTCGTGGGCGACGAGGTCGTCGATCGACACGCTGTCCGGATCGACCGCGGAGATCTCATCCAGCAGCCCCTGCGCCTCGTCCGCCGTGGCATTGCCGGCGGCGAGACCGGTCGCCTGCGATTCGAGCATCCGCCTGACGGCGAACAGCTCGAGCAGCGAGTCGTCGTCGTGCATGTCGACGACGAAGCTGATCGCCTCGAGCAGCAGGTGGGGTTCGAGGCTGGTGACGTAGGTGCCGTCACCGCGGCGCACATCGAGCACCCGGATCACCTCGAGCGCCTTGACCGCCTCGCGCATCGAATTGCGCGACAGCCCCAGCCGCTCGGAGAGCTCTTTCTCGGGCGGAAGACGATCCCCGGGCGCGAGCTCGCCCGACACGATCATCGCCTTGATCTTCTGGATCGCTTCGTCGGTGACTGCCATGGCGACATCCTAGTCATTGATCGGATGTCTGTTCGGGGGCGTGTGAGGATGGGGGCATGCGCGTCGTCGACTCACACCTGCACCTCTGGGACCCCGCTGCCCTCGACTACGCGTGGTTGGAGGGGCCGCTGGCTCACACCTTCTCCGACATCGAGATCGTCGACGACGCCCTCGACGACGTCGACGAAGAGGTGTCGATCTTCGTGCAGGCCGATCCGGTCGAGGGGCAGTCCCTCGCCGAGATGCGGTGGGTCGACTCGATCGCCCTGCAGTCGGGAGTCGTCGCCGCTGTCGCCGGTGCCCGCCTCGATCGGGGCGCCGAGACCGAGCAGCACCTCGACGCGCTCTCAGCGCACGAGCGGGTGGTGGGCGTGCGTCACCTGCTTCAGGCGGAGGCCGACGGCTTCGCCCGAGGCGCCGCGTTCATCGACGGCGCCCGGGCAGTGGCATCCCGAGGGTGGACCTTCGACGCGTGCGTGAGATCGTCGCAGCTGTCGGACGTCACCGCACTCGCCGCGGCGGTGCCCGACCTGCCGATAGTGCTCGACCACCTCGGCAAACCCGCGATCGGCACGGTGCAGACTCCGCTGCGGCCGGGTGCGGAGTGGCTGCGTGATCTCGCCGACCTGGCTCGGCATCCCCAGGCGTACTGCAAGCTGTCGGGCCTGCCCGCTGAGACGCAGGGGGAGTGGACGGATGCCCAGGTGGCGCCGTTCTTCGACGCCGCGCTCGAGGTCTTCGGTCCGGAGCGGCTTATGTGGGGAAGCGACTGGCCGGTCTCGGCCGTCACCCACGAGTTCGTGCAGGGCAACAGGCAGCGCTGGCTGGACACCGTGCGCGCCTGGGCCGAGACGCGCGGAGTGGACGCGGACCGACTTTTCTGGGAGAACGCGCTCGCCTTCTACGGCATCCGCTGACCCGCGCCCGGTTGGGGTCGCGATTCGTCCCGCAATTGGGCGGTGTTCCACGTTCAGGTCGCGACTCGTCTCGCTATTCGCGGTGTTCAGCGGGACCGATTGCGACCCAAGCGGGTGAGCGGTGGCGGATGCCGCGACCGATAGCGACCTGGGGGCCGAAATCAGCGGTGCAGCGCGGCGCTGACCCGGGCGATCAGGGCATCCGGTCGGGAGAGCAGGTCGCTGGTGACCTCGATGACCGTCCAACCGGCGGCGCGCAGCGCCGCGATCCGCTCGACATCGGCCGCATACCGGGAGTGATGCAGCATGCTCTGGTATTCGATCGCGATCTTCAGGTGCGGGTACGCGAGGTCCACGCAGGCGAGGAAGCGACCGTGGTCGTCATACACGTCCTGATTGAGCAGCGGCTCCGGCAGTCCGGCGAGCACGAGCTGCACTCGCAGCCGCGATTCGCGCGGCGACCAGGAATCCTCACGGACGAGATCGAGCGCGGCGCGCAGTCGCCGCACATTCATCCAGCGCGTGCTCGCAACGGTCGTGCGCAGCTCGTCGATCGATGAGAGCGGACTGCGCCCCACGTCGGGGCGGCCGAAACCTGGGCGCCAGACCCTGCACAGAAAGTCGCCGAGAGCCACCAGATCGCTGAGCGACCAGGCGCCGAGCTGGGCGAACATCGTCGCCGGAGTCGAGACCATCACGCCGTCCGAGAGCATGGCGCGCGCCTTGGTCGGATCTGCACGATGTCCCCGCACGCCGGCCGCGCGCACGAGCGGACCGCCACCGAAGGTGCTCACATGAACCGGCAGCGTCCGGCCCTCCACGGGCTCCGGCGCGGCGTGACGGCGCCCAGTCGTCGTGGTCACCAGACGCAGAGGACCGCCCCACAGGGCCACCGCCGTCTCATGGCTGAAGAACTGCCCCGGTCTCAGCAGCGGAGCGTAGTCGCGTGCGCGCTCGCGGCGTTCGCTGGCTTGGCGTGCGAAGGGATCCTGCCCGGCGACGGCGACGGCGCCGGGTGAGGGGACCGAGCGAGTCCCGCGGAAGGGCT
Organism: Microbacterium sp. OR21; assembly: GCF_047306785.1. Lineage (NCBI taxonomy): Bacteria > Bacillati > Actinomycetota > Actinomycetes > Micrococcales > Microbacteriaceae > Microbacterium > Microbacterium sp. OR21. The sequence goes on from NZ_JAZEXJ010000001.1 coordinate 473,078, forward strand.
TCGTGAGGTCGGATCGGTACAGCCGTCCTCTGCTGACACCCGCCTCTCGGGCATCTCGGGTCGAGAAGCGGTTGCCGAGCGACTCGGGGAGGGCACGTGCGGGGCGCATCGCCCCACCCTGGCATCCGACCTCGTTTCGCGCGGAAGTTACTCACAGACCTCCGCAGCCCACTCAGGTTGCGATTCGGTCCGTTCTGAAGGCACGAACGATGCTCAGGTCGCGATCGGTCCCGCCATTCGCGTGGGATAGCGGGACGAATCGCGACCTGAGCGCGGGGGCGAGCGCCGCGAAAGCGCAGCCGCGGCGCGCAGGCGCGGAGCGGTGCAGTGAGAAGCGGGTTATTCGGAACGCAGGCGGAGCTGGGCCATGCCGCCGTCCACCTCGATGAAGGTGCCGGTGGTCGAACCGGATGCCGGGCTGACCAGGTACAGCACGGCTCCGCCGACCTCGTCGGCCGCGACGAGGCGGCCGTGCGGCTGACGGGCGTTCAGAGCTGCGCGCTCGGCGGCGGGGTCGTCTGCGGAGTCGAGCAGGCGACCGACCCATGGGGTGTCGGCCGTCCCGGGGTTGACCGCGTTGACCCGGATGCCCTCGCGCAGGTGATCAGCGGCCATCGCGCGCGTGAGCGCCGAGACCGCACCCTTCGACGCGGAGTACAGCGCGCGCTGCGGCAGGCCGGTGGTGGAGGCGATGGATGCCGTGTTGCACACCGCCGCCGACGGCGACTGTCGCAGCCACGGCAGGGCCGCCGCCGTCACGCGCGCGATGCCCGTGACGTTGATCGAGAGCACCCGCGCCCACTCCTCGTCGTCGTTCGCGGTGACATCGCCCTGCGCGCCGATCCCGGCGTTGTTGATGACGATGTCGATGCGCCCGAACCGCTCGGCGACTGCCGCGACTGCGGCGTCCACGGACGCACGATCCGACACGTCTGCGGTGAACGCGGCGAAGCGCTCGTCCGCACCGGATGTGTCGCGATCGAGCACAGCCACCTGCGCACCCTGGTCGTGAAGCACCCCGGCGATGGCGGCGCCGATGCCGGAGGCGCCGCCGGTGACGATCGCGACGAGTCCTTCCACCTGACCGCTCATCGCTGCGCCTCCCATGCCACGAACTCCTGACGCTGACGGCCCAGGCCCTCGATCTCGATGTCGACCACGTCCCCCGCCCGCAGGTAGGGGAACTTGCCGCCGAACGCCACGCCCTGCGGCGTGCCGGTGAGGATCAGGTCGCCGGGCTCGAGGGTGACGTACTGCGAAAGGTGGTGCACGATCGCGCGCACGTCGAAGATCATGTCGTTGGTGTTCGAGTTCTGGCGGGCCTCGCCGTTCACGAAGCTCGTCAGGTTCAGGTTGTCGACGTCGACCTCGTCAGGGGTGACCAGCCAGGGACCGGTGGGGTTGAAGCCGAAGGCGATCTTGCCCTTCGACCACTGTCCGCCCGACACCTCCATCTGGAAGGCGCGCTCGGAGACGTCGTTCGCGACGACGTACCCGGCGATGTGCGCCTCGGCCTCATCGACCGAGTCGAGATACGCCGCTCGCGCACCGATGACGATGCCGAGCTCGACCTCCCAGTCGGTCTTCTCGCTGCCGCGCGGGATGGTCACGGTGTCGTTCGGGCCGACGACGGTGTTCGGGGTCTTCAGGAAGATGATGGGCACGGTCGGCGGCTCGGAGCCCGACTCGCGGGCGTGCGCCGCGTAGTTCTGCCCGACGCAGATGACGGCGCTGGGGCGGGCGATGGGCGAGCCGATGCGCAGCGATCCGGCATCCGCCACCTCGCTGAGCGTGCCGGCCTCGAGGGCCGCACGGGTGCGACCCACGGGGTCGTCGGCGAGGAACTCGCCGTTCACATCGGATGTCACGGGGCGCAGATCGAAGGTCCGATCACCGTCGATGACGACCGGGATCTCGCTTCCGGATTCGCCGAGTCGTGCGAACTTCATGATTCTCCTTCGTCTCTGCCGAGCGGATGCCGCGGCGGCACCCGCACGTTGACAGTATAGACATCCGATGTTTACACTCCAAAGGTCTGCGGAGCACTCTCCGCGCATCTGAAGGAGCACCGTGAGCCGTATCGTCGCGCTGGACACCAGCGACATCCGCTTCCCCACGTCGCTGAGCCTCGACGGCTCCGACGCGATGAACCCCGACCCCGACTACTCGGCAGCGTACGTCGTGATCCGCACGGATGCCGACGACGACATCTCGGGGCACTCGTTCGTGTTCACGATCGGCCGCGGCAACGATGTGCAGGTCGCCGCGATCGACGCGCTCGCCGGCCACCTCGTCGGCCGGGAGATCGAACCGCTGCTGGACGACATGGGCGGCACCTTCCGCGAGATCATCGGCGACTCGCAGCTGCGCTGGCTGGGCCCCGAGAAGGGCGTCATGCACATGGCGATCGGCGCCGTGATCAACGCGCTGTGGGACATCAAGGCCAAGCGCGCCGGTCTGCCGCTGTGGCAGCTGCTGGCCCGCATGACACCCGAGCAGATCGTCGACCTCGTCGACTTCCGCTACCTGACCAATGCCCTCACCCGCGACGAGGCGCTGGAGATCCTGCGTGCCGCCGTCCCCGGCCGTGCGGAGCGCGAGGCCGAGCTGCTGGCGACGGGATACCCCGGCTACACCACGAGTCCCGGCTGGCTCGGCTACTCCGACGAGAAGCTCGAGCGCCTCGCTCGCGAGGCGATGGCGGACGGATTCACGCAGATCAAGCTCAAGGTCGGCGCCGACCTCGATGATGACATCCGTCGTTTCCGCAAGGCGCGCGAGGTGCTGGGGCCGGACTTCCCGATCGCGATCGACGCCAACCAGCGCTGGGAGGTGTCAGAGGCGATCGAGTGGGTCAACGCCCTGGCCCAGTTCGATCCGGCCTGGATCGAGGAGCCCACCAGCCCCGACGACATCCTCGGTCACGCCGAGATCGCGCGAGGAGTGGCCCCGATCCGGGTCGCGACGGGCGAGCACGCGCAGAACCGGATGATCTTCAAGCAGCTGCTGCAGGCGGATGCCATCAAGGTCATGCAGATCGACGCCGTGCGGGTCGCCGGCGTCAACGAGAACATCGCCAACCTGCTGCTCGCCGCGAAGTTCGGCGTGCCGGTCTGCCCGCACGCCGGCGGTGTCGGTCTGTGCGAGGCCGTGCAGCACCTGTCGATGTTCGACTTCGTCGCGGTCAGCGCCACCCGCGAAGGGCGCCTGATCGAGTTCGTCGACCACCTGCACGAGCACTTCGTCGTGCCGACCGACATCCAGGGCGGCTCGTACACGGCACCCACCGCGCCGGGCACGAGCATGGAGATGAAGGCCGACAGCATCGAGAAGTACACCTGGACGGGACAGCATGTCATCGACTGACCTCGAGATCCCGGCTCTCGGCTATGGTGCGGCGAACGTCGGCAACCTGTTCCGAGAGCTCAGCGACGATGAGGCGTGGGCGGTGCTCGAGGCCGCCTGGGATGCGGGCATCCGGTACTTCGACACCGCACCGCATTACGGGCTGGGCTTGAGTGAACGGCGCCTCGGCGCCTTCCTGCAGACGAAGCCGCGCGACGAGTTCGTGCTGTCGACCAAGGCCGGCCGTCTGCTGCGGCCGAACCCCGCGCACCAGCCCGGCGGGCTCGACACCGCCAACGACTTCCACGTGCCCGACGACCTGCACCGGGTGTGGGACTTCACCGAGGCCGGGATCCGCGCGAGCATCGCCGAATCGCAGGAGCGACTCGGCATCGAGCGCATCGACCTGCTCTACCTGCACGATCCCGAGCGCCACGATCTCGAGCTGGCTCTCGAGGAGGCGTTCCCGGCCCTCGAGGCGATCCGCGCCGAGGGCGTCGTCACGACGATCGGTGTGGGCTCGATGCTCTCCGATGCTCTCGCGCGGTCGGTGCTTGAAGCAGATCTGGACCTGATCATGGTGGCCGGGCGCTACACACTGCTCGAGCAGCCGGCGGCCGTCGACGTGCTGCCCGCGTGCGCGGAGCGGGGGACGGGCATCGTCGCGGCATCCGTCTTCAACTCGGGTCTGCTCGCGCAGAGCGAGCCGCGGCGCGACGGCCGATACGAGTACGGCCAGCTGCCCGAGGATCTCTGGCAGCGGCTCGTGCGCATCGCCGCGGTCTGCGCTGCGCACGACGTGCCGCTGCCTGCGGCGGCGATTCAGTTCCCGCTGCGATCGGATGTCGTGCGCTCGGTGGTCGTCGGCGGCAGCAGGCCTGCCCAGCTGCGGCAGAATGCCGAGTACGCGGCGCTCGAGATCCCCGCGCAGCTGTGGGCGGATCTCGCCGACGAGGGGCTCATCCCCGCCTGAGGGGCAGAAGGAGACACGGATGCTCGAAGGAATCAACTCGCTGCTGACCGGTGAGCTGCTGCTGCATCTCGACCGGATGGGTCACTCGGATGCCGTCGTCGTCGCCGACGCGCATTTCCCGGCATGGGCGCTGGGGGAGCGGGTCGTCGACCTGCCCGGCACGACGACCCCCGAGGTCGTCGCCGCGATCCGCTCGGTGCTGCCGCTCGACGACGCCCCCGGCATGGATCTGATGCAGTCGGCGGATGCCGAGGTGCTGGGCGTGCAGCGTGAGCTGATGGCCGCTGCGGGCACCGAGCTCGAGACCACGCGCTTCGTGGAGCGGTTCGCGTACTACGACGTCGCCGAGGGCGCGTATCTGATGGTGCGCACCGGGGAGACGCGGAAGTACGGCAACGCTCTTCTGCGCAAGGGAGTCGTCGGCCATCCGTCGGCCTGACCCCGCCCACCCGAGAAGTGGTGCTCGGTCAGTGCAGGTCGATCGTGCGCACGGCGTGCAGGCCGTCGCGGATGAAGCGGTTGGCGTGCGCGGCGAGATCGTCGGAGGCCTGCCACAGGTTGCGCCAGATGCCCAGGGTGTTGCTCAGCGCGGCGCTGACCACCGCCGACGAGAACGACTCGAACACCACCGGACCGTCGTAGTGCACGTCGTGCAGGGCGCGGAAGAACGTGCCGAAGTCGACCGAGCCCGTACCCAGGTATCCGCGGTGGCTCTCGCCGATGTGCACGTAGCCGAGCCGGCCGGCCGCGGCCACGTCGTGCACCGGCTGGAAGAGATCGGACTCCTCGATGTTCATGTGGTACGTGTCGAGATGCACGGAGATGTCATCTCGCTCGATGCCGTCGAGGAAGGCGAGGGCACCGCGTCCGGTGTTGAAGACGTTGGACTCGTACCGGTTCACGACCTCGAGCGAGAGCCGGATGCCCCGCTGCGAGGCGTACTCGGCGAGCCGCGCGAGCGCGGCACGGCTGTTCTCGATGCCGCGCGCGGAGGTTGGAGCACTGTACTTCTGCATGGCGGAGTAGATGACCCCGCACAGCACGTCTCCGCCCATGGTCGCCACGTGATCCAGGCAGCGCTGCAGCAGCTGCTCGCCCGCGGAGACGACCGCGGGGTCGTCGCTGGTCAGATCGGTGGACGCGGTCAGGCCCAGGGATGCCGTCACGGCGAGGTCGTTGTCGCGCAGCATCCGCTCCGCCGATGCCGAGTCGAAGGCGTCGGCGTCCATCAGCGGGATCTCGATCAGGTCGAAGCCCGCGTGCTTCGTCCCCTCGATCGCCCGACGCAGTCCCTCGTCGTCGAAAGTGCCGCTGAAGACCAGAGCGTGCGCACCGATGAGCATGTGTCTCCCTCCCGCCGTGCGCGCCTCCCGCGCCGCCGTGATGAAGATGTTATTACAAGTAGGGACCGATGTCATTACAGGTCTTCCCAATGGCGCGGTCGTCGCATACCGTCGATTGCACTTGCGTCGGATGCGAGTCCGGAGCAGAATTGATCCGACGTTTGAAATGGATTCCAACTTCTGGAATCCGCCAGACCTTCGAGGAAGCAGGTGCCGATGAGTGATCCCATCCTTCGGGTGGAGGGAATCAGCAAGGGTTTCCCCGGCGTTCAGGCGCTCAAAGACGTGCACCTCGAGGTGCGCTCCGGCGAGGTGCTCGTGCTCGTCGGCGAGAACGGCGCCGGCAAGTCCACCCTCATGAAGATCCTTTCGGGCATCTACACCCGCGACGAGGGCACGATCATCTTCGAGGGCGAGCCGGTCGAGCTCACCAGTCCGCTGCAGGCGCAGCAGCTCGGCATCACGATCATCCACCAGGAGCTGAACATGATGCCCGACCTGACGGTCGCGCAGAACATCTACATCGGTCGCGAGCCGCGCACCGGGCCGTTCCTGTCGGAGCGCGCGCTGAACCGTCGCGCGGAAGAGCTGCTGCAGCGCCTCGACATCAAGCTCGACCCGCGCAGGCGGGTGGGTGAGCTGACCGTGGCAGAGCAGCAGATGGTCGAGATCGCGAAGGCGCTCTCGTTCAACGCCAAGGTGCTCATCATGGACGAGCCGACCTCGGCGCTCACCGACACCGAGGTCGAGACCCTCTTCGTGCTCATCGAGCAGCTCAAGCAGCGCGGCACGGGCATCGTGTACATCTCGCACCGCATGGACGAGCTGCGCCGGCTCGCCGACCGCGTCAGCGTGCTCCGCGACGGCGCGTACATCGGATCACTGGACAAGTCCGAGATCAACGTGCCGCGCATCATCGAGATGATGGTGGGTCGCGCGATCGACGAGGGCACGCGCCCGGATGCCCGTGAGCACAGCGGCGACCCGATCGTGCTCGACGTCCAGGGCCTGTCGACCAAGACGCTGCTCAAGGACGTGTCGTTCCAGCTGCACCGCGGCGAGATCCTCGGGTTCGCCGGGCTGATGGGAGCAGGGCGCACCGAGACGGCGCGCGCGATCATCGGCGCCGACCGCAAGGACGGCGGCACGATCACCGTGGCCGGCAAGCCGGTGCACATCCGCCAGCCGGAGGACGCCGTCAAGCGCGGCATCGGATACCTCTCCGAGGACCGAAAGCTGCTCGGCCTCATGCTCGAGCAGGATGTGACGTTCAACACCGTGCTCGCCTCGCTCGACTCGTACGCCAACGCGATCGGCTGGATGGGCGACCGCAAGGCGAAGAACCAGACGAAGGACTACGTCCAGCAGCTGCGGGTGAAGACCCCGTCCGTCAACCAGATCGTGAAGCTGCTCTCGGGCGGCAACCAGCAGAAGGTCGTCATCGCCCGCTGGCTGATGCGCGACTGCGACATCCTCATCTTCGACGAGCCCACCCGGGGTATCGACGTCGGAGCCAAGGAGGAGATCTACCGCCTGATGCAGCAGCTCGCGGCATCCGGCAAGTCCATCATCGTCATCTCGTCGGAGCTGCCCGAGATCCTGCGTGTCGCGAACCGCATCGCCGTGTTCGCGAACGGAAGGATCACCGGCACGCTCCGCAACGAGGAAGCAAGCCAGGAGAAGATCATGCAGCTCGCCGCCCACGGGGAGGAAGAAGAATGAGCACACCTCAGCAGTCCGGATCGACGACGACCGTCATCCAGCAGGCGGTCGCCGAGAACACCGACAGACGCGACGTGAGCGGAATGCTGAAGCGTCAGCTGCAGCAGTCGCTCGCGTTCGGAACACTGGTCGTCCTGGTGATCTTCTTCGCGATCGCCAGCCCCGCCTTCTTCACGGTGAGCAACCTCACCACAGTGCTGCTGTCGACCGCGGTCATCGCGATCCTGGCACTGGGAACCACCTTCGTCATCATCACCGGCGGCATCGACCTGTCGCTGGGCACCGGAATGGCGCTGTGCGCGGTCATGACCGGCGTGATCATCACCAACTGGGGCCTGCCCATCTGGGTGGGCGTGCTCGGCGGCATAGCCACCGGCGTCCTGATGGGCCTGGTCAACGGAGTCAACATCACCTTCCTCCGCCTGCCTCCCTTCATCGCGACCCTCGCGATGATGATGATCGCCGGCGGCCTCGCACTGGTGATCTCGAACGTGCGGCCGATCTACTTCTCGACCTCCGCGCCGGACTTCAAGCGCATCGCCCTCGGCGTGCTGATCCCCGGCATCCCCAACGCCGTTCTCATCACCATCGTGCTCGCGATCGTCGCCGCGCTCGTTCTGTCGAAGACCCTGCTCGGCCGGTACACCTTCGCGATCGGCTCGAACGAGGAAGCCACGCGTCTGTCGGGTGTGAACACCCGGCGCTGGACGATCTTCGTCTACATGTTCGCGGGGGCATTCGTCGGCGTCGCGGGCGTGGTCATCGCGTCGCGCCTGGACTCCGCCCAGCCGCAGATCGGCATGGGGTACGAGCTGCAGGCCATCGCGGCCGTGATCATCGGCGGCACCTCGCTGCTCGGCGGACGCGGCTCGATCATCGGCACCGTGATCGGCGCGCTGATCATGAGCGTGCTCGTCAACGGCCTGAGCATCCTGTCGATTCAGACCGAGTGGCGCAACATCGTCGTCGGCGTGGTCGTGCTGCTCGCCGTGTTCTTCGACTCGCTGCGCAACCGCCAGCGCACCTGATCGTCCCTTCCCACCACCACCCGCCGATCGCCCGATCGGCTCACACAGAGAACAATGGAGTTTCCATGCGATTCAGCAAGAAGAAGACTGCGTTCGCAGCTCTCCTCGCGGCCTCCGCGATCGCCCTCGCCGGCTGCGGCGGCGGTGACGTCGTCAGCGAGAACCCGGGCGGCGACGCCGGCGCCAAGAACGACGGCGAGATGTACGTCGCGCTGGTCTCGAAGGGCTTCCAGCACCAGTTCTGGCAGGCCGTGAAGACGGGCGCCGAGGAGAAGGCGAAGGAGCTCGGCGTCAAGGTCACCTTCGAGGGCCCGGCCGCAGAGACCGAGATCGCGCAGCAGCTCGACATGCTGACCACCGCGATCAACGCCAACCCCGACGCTATCGGCTACGCAGCGCTCGACCCCGAGGCGTGTGTCGCACCGCTCGAGCAGGCCAAGGCGAAGGACATCCCCGTCGTCTACTTCGACGCCCCGTGCAACGGAGACGTCGGACTGAGCCTGGCCGCCACCGACAGCAAGGCCGCCGGCGCTCTGGCGGCCGAGCACATGGCTGAGCTCATCGGCGGTTCGGGCGAGGTCGCGATCGTTGGCCACTCGCAGATCAACTCGACCGGTGTCGAGCGTCGTGACGGCTTCGTCGAGAAGATCAAGGCGGACTTCCCCGAGATCGAGATCGTCGACATCCAGTACGGCGACGGCGACCACCTCAAGTCGGCCGACATCGCGAAGAGCATGATCGCCGCCCACCCCGACCTCAAGGGCATCTACGGCACCAACGAGGGCTCCGCCATCGGCGTCGTGAACGCGGTCAACGAGCTGGGCATCGAGAAGGGCAAGCTGACGATCATCGGCTTCGACTCGGGCGCCGCGCAGATCAACGCGATCAAGGACGGCACCATGGCCGGTGCCATCACGCAGGACCCGATCGGCATCGGCTCGCGCACGGTCGAGTCGGCCGTCGCGGCAGCCAAGGGCGAGAAGCTCGAGGAGTTCTACGACACCGGCTCGTACTGGTACGACGCCGAGAACATCGACGACCCGAAGATCGCCGCGGTGCTCTACGAGTGACCCGCTGATCTCCTGATCGGCACGGGCCCCTCACCATACGGTGAGGGGCCCGTTCGCATTCCGGTCACACGCCCTCAGGGCGGTTCGGCGAGGGGATGCCGGGGTCAGCGCGCGAGGGGGAGGAGGCGCGCGGGATTGTCGACGAGCATCACGTCGACGGCTTCGTCGCCGACCAGAGCGCGCAGGCGAGGCAGATAGCGACCGCCGAGGTAGGCCAGACCAGGCATGCCGCCGTAGGCGAGGTAGCGCGAGCGGCGGGCCACGTCGCCGCCCAGCAGGATGTGCTCGCCCCAGCCGTCCGCGACGACCGACGCCGTCAGCTGCAGCAGCTCGGCGTCGGAGCGCGTCCGGGCGCGGGCGAAGCCGTCGTAGCCCAGATATGCACCGCGCTCGGCCAGTGAGGCGTGCAGTCCGGCATCCGGGTCGCGGTCGGCGTGCGCGAGCACGACGCGGTGGGATGCCACACCCCCGGCGGCCAGAAGGTCGAGCACCTCATGCGCCGCCGTGCAGAACTCCAGATGCACCATCACCGGCGCGCCGGTGGCGCGGTGCGCCGCCGCGAGCGCATCGATGGTCACCCGTTCGAAGGGGGTGATCGACCAGTAGCCGATGCCGCCCTTCAGCATCCCGGCGCGTACGGGGTGGCCGTCGGGGGTGCGGGCGAGCTCCGGCGCGTCGGAGGGGAGGGTCGGGGCATCGTCGACAGCCATGCCGGTCTGCACGTCGGCGGTCAACAGTGCGGCCAGCCGCTCGGCGTCCCACGCCTGCATCGGGTGCGCGTCACCGTAGTGCGCCTCACGGTGCCGCCCTGTGGTCGCCACGACGCCGAGGCCGGTCGACGCGCTGATGCGCGCGACAGCCGCCGGGTCGCGACCGAGACCGACAGGGGTCGCGTCGATCATCGTCTCGAAGCCGCTGGCCCTGAGCGACGCGGCTTCCGCGCCGGAGGCCTGCTCGTCGTCCAGCTCGTCGCCGGGCAGCAGAGGGCTGATCTGGAACAGATGCTCGTGGTAATCGACGCGTCCGAGCGAGCCCGGATCGACGTCCCCGAGGACCGTCCTGACCAGCCCGGCCATCAGCGCACCGACTCCGCGGCGCGGGCGAGCTCCTCGACGAGGTCGGGAGTGAGGGTGACCTCGAAGACGTCGGCGACGACCTGCGACCAGCCGTGGATGAAGTAGCGCCATCCGTCGACCACCTGCAGACCGCGCTGCTGCTGCTGCGCGAGCGCCTGATGCATGAACTCCAGCGAGCCGCGGTAGTTGAACTCCCACGCCCACGCACCCTCGGGGAAGACCGCCGCGTCGGTCAGCGGTGAACCGGGGCGATCCTTGCCCAGCCCGGTGGCGTTGGCGATCAGCGATCCTGCCGGCGCGGCGGCGACCAGGGCATCGGCATCGGATGCCGACGGTGTCACCACGTAGCGGATCAGGTCCTCCCGTGTGCCGTGCTGGCGGTGCACATCGCGCAGGTGGTCGAGCTTGTCCTGAGAGCGCGCCGTCACCGTGACCAGGGCCGGGGCGTCGGCGCGCTCGGCGAGGGCCCAGCTCAGCGCCGTTCCCGACCCCCCGGCGCCGAGGATGATCACCTCGGCTCCGGTGCGGGCGAAATGATCGGCGGGGAGGAAGTCGTTCAGGGCGAGGTCGACCGTGATCGGGTCCTTCGCCTGACCGATCAGCCGGTCGCCCCGCTTGGAGATGCTCGAGATCTCGCTGCACGACACCGCGAACGGGTCGAGTTCGTCGAACAGGTCGGATGCGGCCGCGAACACGTTCATCTTGTGCGTCGTGACGAGCGCGCCCCGATGATGCTCGTCGTCGCGGATCTGCTCGACCATCGCGCGGTAGACCGCGGGGTCGGCGTCCATCGGCAGATCGTGGCCCACCAGCGTGCGCGTGGGCAGCCCGAGGATGTCGGCCCACAGGGGGAACACCTTCATGATCGACGACGAGCCGGTCGTGACGCCCACGAATCCCATGTGGTCGGCGGCGGGTGCGGTCGCGGGGGCGATGGTCATGCGGGCTCCTCGGCTGACGGTGGGGTGACGGGATGCGCGGGTGCGGCGCCCCGCAGAACGGCGATGACGTCGTCGAGCGACATGCGGCCCATGTTGTCGACGGCCTGGGTGGTCTGCGCGGCCAGGTGCGGGGTGACGATCACCCGATCGGCGAGTGCGGGATCGAGCAGAGGGCTTGCACCGGCGGCGGTGTCGCCGTCGAGGGTGTCGGCCGCGTACGCGTCCAGCGCGCCGCTGCGCAGCGCCTCGGCCACCGCGGTCTCGTCGACGAGATCTGGCCGGGCGGTGTTCACGAGCACCGTGCCAGGACGGATGCCCGCGAGGCGGGCGTCATCGACCAGGCGCTGCCCGCCCGGGGCGTGCAGGGTGATGACGTCTGCCGAGCGGAAGAGCTCGTCGAGGGCGGCGGGCTCCGCCCCGGCGCCCTCGATGCTCTCGTCGGGAAGGTACGGGTCGGACGCGAGGATGCGGCATCCGAATCCGGAGAGACGCTTCGCGACGCCCTGGCCGATGCGGCCGAAGCCGACGATGCCGATCGTGGCCGCTCCCAGCTCGCGTCCACGGCGCACGCTCCAGTCGCCTCCGCGCACGCGGCGGTCGCCGTCGACGACGGTCCGCAGCGCGGCGAGCATCAGCGCGACGGCATGGTCGGCCACGGCGTCGCTGTTCGCACCGGGGGTGTTGGTGACCGGGATGCCCCGGGCGGCCGCTGCTGCTCGATCGACACCCTCGTAGCCGACGCCGTAGCGGGCGACGATCCGCAGGTGTGCAGCGGCGTCGAGATGCGCGGCAGTCACCGGCCCGGTGCCGGCGATCCACGCGTCCGCCACCGCGAGCAGCGGACGCAGCTCGTCGAGGTCGTGGTGTGACGGGCCGCGGACGATCTCGTGGCCGGCGGCGCGCGCCCGCGCGACCAGGTCGAGCGCGCCGTCGGAGAAGGACCGGCTGGTGACGAGGATCGTGGCCATCAGCGAGCGTCCTCCGCAGCCGATGCGGCGGGGACCGGGGCGGCGGCAGCCGTTGCCGCAGCACCCGGCGCCGCGGCGAACCACGGTTTCAGCGCGGTGTACGCGGCGCTGAAGCGCTCGTGCCGCTCGGCGTAGACGGCGTGCCGTGCGGCGTCGGGGGTGAACACCGCGGTCACGTCGCTGAGGGCGCGGGCCGCGGCGAAGTCGGCGAGGTCCAGCCCGACGGCGGCGGTCACGGCGGCGCCCAGGCTGTTCGCCTCCTCGACGACACTTCGCCGGCGCACCGGCACACCCCAGACATCGGCGAGCACAGACAGATACGCGTCGCTCTGCGCGCCGCCGCCCACGGCGTCGATGCGATCGATCGCCGCTCCGGACTCCCGGAACGCCTGGATGCAGGTGAGCAGGTTGAACGCCGTCCCCTCCAGCACGGCTCGCACGAGGTGGGCGCGGGTGTGGTGGCGGCCGAGGCCGACGAAGGCGCCCCGAGCGTGCGGATCCCACAGTGGTGCGCGCTCGCCGAGCAGGTAGGGGAGGAAGTAGAGGTCCTCGGTGTCGATGCCGTCCGCCGCCTCCGCGATCAGGCGGGCCGTCTCGGGCTGTGCCGGGTCGCGCGAGAGCGCCTCGGCGATCCACTGCACCGAGGCGCCCCCCGCCTGCATCGTCGCCGTCGGGACGAACGAGCCGGGTACGACGTTGTCGAATGTGAAGGTGCGCATGCTCGGATCGGGCAGCGGAGCGCTCGCCGCGAAGGAGATCCACGAGCTGGTGCCCAGGCAGACGTACGCGCCATCTTCGGGGGCGACGACACCCGACCCGACGGCGGCCATGGGGCCGTCGCCGCCGCCCATCACGACGCGCACGCTGGTCGGGAGTCCGAGGGCAGCGGCGGCGTCTGCGGTGAGCGTGCCGGCGATGGCGGTCGAGTCCAGGATCTCCGGGAACAGCGCCGGGTCGAGTCGCGCCGCGGCGAGCACCTCCTGCGACCAGCTGCCCGCCTGCTGGTCGTAGGCGTTCGTGCCCGACGCGTCGGAGCGATCGGTCGCGAGGCGGCCGGTGAGGCGGAGGACGATGAAGTCCTTGGCTACGCACACTCGGCGGACGCGTGCCCATACATCCGGTTCGCTGTCGCGCACCCACATGATCTTCGCCAGCGAGTAGGTGGGGTTCAGGCGATGACCGAGCAGCCGGTAGGCGTGCTCGGCGCCGAGCGCCGCCTCCAGCTCGCGCACCTGGGCGCCGGCGCGGGTGTCGGCCCAGATGATCGCCGGGCGAGCCGGCTCCCCGTCGGCATCGAGCAGCACGGCGCCCATCATCTGGCCGCTGACGACCACGCCGGCGACATCGGCGGGCGCGGTGGAGGTGCGCACGAGCAGATCGCGAGTGGCAGAGACGACGGCGTTCCACCAGTCGAGGGGGTTCTGCTCGGCGATCCCGCCGGCGGCGAAGTGCGCCGGGTACGGCACGGTCACCGAGGCCACCAGTCGACCGTCGTCGTGGTGGAGGGATGCCTTGTTGCCGGTGGTGCCGAGGTCGTGCGCGATGATCACAGTTCGTCCCTGTCCGGTTTCGGGTTTCGAGGTGTTTCGGAGTATACCTGTAATTACAAGTAACGAGGAGGCCCGATCGTGAGCACCCCATCCGCTGTCGACACGCCGGTGCTGCTGGAGATCTCGCCCGAGGGCGGCATCGAGGGACGCAGCCGACGCTACGAGAAGCATCTCGGCGACATGGCCGGCGTCTACCGTGACGAGGCCGCCTGGCGCGCCGCCGTCGCCGAGCGCGGCGCCGACGAGCTCATCTACTGGGTCGACGACCAGCGCTACCAGGAGGGTCCGGGTGCGCTCATCGTCGGCACCAGCACCCTGCTTCCGGGCCGCTACGGCGACGAGTTCGCCGTGACCCGCGGGCACCTGCACGCCGTCGCCGATCGGGCCGAGCTGTACCACTGCCTGAGCGGCCGCGGGGTCATGCTGCTCGAGACGCTCGACGGCCGGTCCACGGCGATCGAGCTGACCCCGGGCAGGGCCGTGAACGTGCCCGGTCACTGGATCCACCGCAGCGTGAACGTCGGCGACGAGCCGTTCGTGACGCTGTTCTGCTACGCGGCTGACGCGGGGCAGGACTACCAGGTGATCTCGGATGCCGGTGGCATGAAGAACCTCGTCGTCGCCGACGGTGAGGGCTGGAAGCTCGTGCCGAATCCCGACCACACCGGCTACGCCGCCGGCTGATCACGCGGCTTGCGCGGGGAAAGGATGTTGAATCCTCCTCTCCCGACCGCGTTGACTGGCGGTGTCCCCGATCACAGGAGGCGTGATGGGTCACCGCCCGAACATCCTCGTCGTCATGGCCGACCAGTTCCGCGCGGCATCCCTCGGGATCCTCGGCGAAGACCCGGTGCACACGCCGCACCTGGACCGTCTGGCGCAGCAGGGATGTCTCGCCCTGCAGGCGGTCAGCGCATACCCGGTGTGCAGCCCGCACCGGGCGATGTTCCTCACCGGCATGCGTCCGGAGACGAACGGGGTGACCCACAACGTCAACTCCGAGACCGCAGCGCAGGGCGTCGGACTGCGCGACGGCCTGCCGACCTGGGCGAGCACGCTGCGCAAGCACGGCTGGCGCACCGGCTACATCGGAAAGTGGCACCTCGAGCCGCCGGTGCCCGACGACGAGACGTTCGGCGAAGGCCGGCGCGACGACGGCAAGGTGTGGGATGCCTGGTCGCCGCCCACCCGCCGGTTCGGCTTCGACTTCTGGTACTCCTACGGTGCGGCCGACCGGCACCTCGCGCCGCACTACTGGACCACGGATGCGCCTCGAGACCAGCGCGTCGACGTCGATCAGTGGTCTGCCGAGCACGAGACCGACGTCGCGATCCGCTTCATCCGGGATGCCGGTGAGGAGCCCTTCGCGCTGATGGTCTCGCTGAACCCTCCCCATCAGCCGTTCGATCAGGTGCCCGACCGCTACCGCGACGCCTACAGGTCGCTCGACGAGGCCACGCTGCTGAATCGTCCGAACGTGCGCCACGGCACCGAGGCCGCACGCGAGGCCGCGGGGATCGCGCGTGACTACTTCGCCGCGGTCACCGGCGTCGACGAGCAGATCGGCCGTCTGGTCGCGGCGGTGGACGAGCGGGGCGGCGACCGGCGCACCGTGATCCTGTTCACCTCCGATCACGGCATGCAGCTGGGCAGCCACGACCTGCTGTACAAGAACGTGGCGTACGAGGAGTCGATGCGACTGCCGCTGATCGTGCGCGCGCCCGGCCTCGTGCCTGCGGGCGAGACCAACTCGATCATCGACTCGCTGGACTTCGCCCCCACCATCCTCGGGCTGGCCGGGGTGTCCGCGGCAGACGAGCGCGTCGCCGGCCGTGACCGGTCGGCCGCCCTCCGAGGCGCGGAGACGGTCGATGTCGATGACGCCGGCCTCTACTGGCGGTACGCCTCGCGCTCCGACCCGAGCAGCGCCCGGGGCCTGCGCACGAGCACGGCGAAGATCGTTGCGACCTGGCATCCGGCTTCCGGGCTCGAGGTGCGCTTCTTCGACCTGGCAGCCGATCCCTACGAGCTGCACGATGGGTCGGCCGACCCCGCGGCCGCCCGGTTCGCCCGCCGACTCGAAGAGGAGCTCGACCGCGCCGGTGACAGGTGGGACGGCCGCGATGCGCTCGCCGCCGCTTACCCCGCCGCGTCGACTGTCGGCTGAACGGCAGGATCCACGTCGGCCGGCAGCCCCACCTCTGCGCGCCAGCGCGCGTGGGCGCGCGTCAGCTGCTCGACCAGACGCGGGCGGCGCTCTGCGAGGTTGTCGCGCTCGCCGGGGTCGCCGCTGAGGTCGGTGAGGATCAGCCCGTCGCCGGTGAACGTGTGCTCCACGTCTTGCACATAGCCCGCTGTCGGATCGTCGCCGCGCACCGACAGCAGCTTCCAGTCGCCGCGGCGCACCGCCCACTGCCAGCCGCAGTCCCAGTGCAGCTCGCGCACGGCATCCGACGGCGCGTCCGCCTCGAGAATCGGTCGCAGGTCCTGCCCGTCGCATCCGGTGTCGTCCGCTCCCGCCGCGGCCGCGAAGGTCGCGGCGAGATCGAGTGCGCTCACCGGATCGGTCACGGTGCTGCCGGGGGCGGCGATCCCTGGCCAGCGGACCAGGAACGGCACTCGGATCCCGCCCTCCCACAGGGTGTACTTGGTGCCGCGCAGCTCGCCGTTGTCGCCGTAGTTACACTGCGATCCGCCGTTGTCGGTCAGGTAGACGACGATGGTGTCGGATGCCGTGCCGGTGGCGTCGAGGGTGTCGAGCAGACGACCGATCGCCCGGTCCATCAGATCGAGCTGGGCGAGGTAGAAGGCGCGACCATCGGGCAGGTTCGGGCTGATCGCCCCGTCGTACCAGTCGAGGTACTCGGCGGCGCCCGGATGCCAGTCGGCGTGCCCTTCGAGGCCGCGAGCGGCCAGCTCGTCCTCAGGCAGCTGCCAGCAGAAGTTGTGCACGGCGTTGAACGCCACCATGGCGAGGAACGGCTGCTCGCCGGCGTTGCGGCGGATGAAGTCCGCCGCCCTATCGGCGATCTGGTCGGTCGTAAAGCCGTCGAACTCCGCCGGCTCCTCACCCGACCAGAACGGCTGCACGCCCATCGCCTCGGCCGCATCACCGTACTCGGTCACCGCATCGGCGGTGTGATGCAGGTAGTGCAGCCTGCCCATCGACTGCCCGGCCAGTCCGTAGAACGACTCGTCGAAGCCGTGGTGCGGGGGAGCGCCACGGTCGGCCACAGTCTCGTAGCCGTAGTGCACCTTGCCGAAGTAGCCGGTGGTGTAGCTGGCGTCGCGCAGACGTTCGGCCAGCGTCTGCTCGGTGCCGATGTGCGCGGAGTCGAACCACAGGCCACCCCAGCGCTGCTGGTACTGCCCGGTGATGAGGCCGGCGCGCGAGGGTGAGCAGATCGGGGCGGTGACGTAGGCATCGGTGCAGGTCGCGCCCTCCGCGGCCAGGCGGTCGAGAACCGGGGTTTGCACTCCGGGGGTGCCCGCAGCGGAGCGGTCGGCGTAGCCGTGGTCGTCTGAGACGATCAGCAGGATGTTCGGGCGGGTCGTCATGGGGCTCCATCCCATCCGGGCGGCGAGAAGGCGCCGAAGGGGTCATCGTCGAGGGTGCGCGTCTGTCCGGCGCCGAAGACCGGCAGTCCGCGGCCGTCCGCGCGCGGGTCCGCGTGCTCAGTGAACCATGCGTGCAGCATCCGGCGCATCCCGGCGAGTTCGTCTGCCTGGGCCGGGTCATCGGCCAGGTTCACCCGCTCGCGGGGATCCGCGACCAGGTCGTACAGCTCGTGCGGTCCGTACGGATGGCGGTGCACGTACTTGCGCTCTGCGGTGCGGATCATGCGGACGGGGCCGTATTCGCTGTGCACGACCACGGGGCGCTCGGGCATTGCGGTGCTCTCGCCACGCAGCGCCGGCGCGAAGCTGCGCCCGGGGCCCTCCTCGAACGGCGCGGGATCGAGGCCGAGCAGGTCGAGCAGCGTCGCGGGCAGGTCGTAGGCGCTGAGCAGCTCGTCGCGCACCGCGCCCTGCGAGCGCACGCCCGGCCCCGCGACGATGAAGGGGACCATCACCGACTCGTCGTACATGTTCATCGGGAAGGTGCCGTTGCCCTTGCCCCAGAAGCCGTGCTGACCGCAGCTGAACCCGTTGTCGCTGAGGAACACCACGACGGTGTCGTCTTCCATCCCGTGCGCGCGCAGCCGCTCGAGCACGCGGCCGATCGCCTCGTCCATCGCGGTGACGGCGGCGAAGTAGCCGATCAGGGCCTCCCGGGTGTCGGCCTCGCCGCCGATCGGTGCGCCGTCGAGCGTCTGCAGCCAGGGGTGCGGCTGCTCCTGCGGGCACGTCTCGAAGGCGCAGTCGCGGTACAGCTCGGTGAACCGCTCGGGATGCTGCCCGGCGAAGGGCTTGTGCGGCGCAGTGAAGTTCAGCGCGAGGAAGAACGGGGCCGACTGCCGGCTCTCGGCGTCGAGGAAGGCGATGGCGTCGTCGGCGATGGCATCGGTCAGGTAGTCGGTGACATGGTCGGTGGTGCCGTCTGCACGGTGCATCACCGCGTCGCGGTAGGGGCTGCCGCCGCCGTCGAGGGCGTACCAGTGCACGAACCCGCGACGGGGCACGTCGCTGGCACCCAGGTGCCACTTTCCCGAGAGTCCGAGCCGGTAGCCGGCGTCGGCGAGGGCGTCGGTGAGAGTGGGCATGCCCGCCAGATGATCGCGGCTGTCGGCGCCGGAGTGGGCTCCGTCGAGGTAGTCGTGCACGCCGTGCGCCGACGGGATGCGCCCGGTGAGCAGACTCGCGCGCGCCGGCGAGCACACGGGGGAGGCGCAGAAGAAGCGGTCGAGCCGGATGCCGCGCGCGGCCAGCTCGTCGAGCACGGGAGTGCGGATCTCAGGATTGCCCGCGGCCCCCAGCGCCCACGGGCCCTGGTCGTCGCTGACGATGAGGATGAGGTTCGGACGGGTCATATCAGTGCACCGTCGAACAGCACGGCGGCGCCGTCGGCTGCCGAACGGTACGCCGCCAGCACCAGCTCGACCACATGCCGCGCGTGCGCCAGCGGCACGGTCGGCGCAGCGCCGTCCACCACGCGCTGGAAGTCGGCGAGCTGCGCGGTGAATGCCGTCTGGATGTCGTCGGGGTGCGTTCGGTGCACCAGCTGCGAGCGACCGTCGACGTGCACCGTGGTGCCGTGCCGCGGATCGATCTCGATGACGCCGCCGTCGCAGACCACGGTCAGCAGATCGCTGCGTGTGGCCGGGTCGCTGACCACGACGATGCTCGCCGCGACGCCGTTGTCGAGGCGCAGCATCATCGCCCCGTCGGTCTCGACCGCTGAGCCGAAGCGATTCACCGTGGTGGCGAGCATCTCCACGGCGCGACCTCCGCCGAACCACAGCGAGCGGTCCAGGCAGTGCCCGCCGATGTTCATCAGGGCCCCGCCGCCGGCGATGTCTGGGGAGAAGAACCACGGCGAGCGGGTGCCGGGGCGGTAGTCGGTGCTGCGATTGTCGCGCACCATGCGCACCGCCCCGAGCTCGCCGGTCTCGAGCACGCGCTGGGCGGCGACCTTCTCGGGCAGGTAGTGCTGGATGTGCCCGACCGTGAGGGCCACGCCCCCGTTCTCGCACGCGGCGACCAGGCGGTCGCAGTCCTCGAGCGTCGTGGCCATCGGCTTCTCCACCATGACGTGAACGCCCGCGGCGGCGGCATCCGCGCCGATGGGGAGGTGGGTCGAGTGCGGGGTGTTGACGATGACGGCATCCACCACCCCCGACTGGAGCATCGCCCGATGATCGGTGAAGACGGCGGCATCGGGGCATCCGGAAGCCGCACGTCGCGCGGCGGCCGCGTCGATGTCGCAGACGGCGGCGAGCTGCACGCCGTCCAGCGCCGCCGCTGCGGCGCAGTGGTAGGGGGCGACGGCCCCGGCTCCGATCAATCCGATCCGCACGTGTCTCTCCTCGATCAATCCTGGTGAAGTGCGCTCGCGCCGCACGAGCGACGGATGACGATGCGCGGGCGCAGCCGGATCTGGTGCAGCGGGCACTCGTCGCCTTCCACCAGTCGGCGCAGCATGACCTCAGCGGCCATGCGGCCGATGCGGTACTTGGGCGGGGCGACGGCCGTGAGCGGCACCTCGGCGAGGTCGGCCACCTCGTCGTCGTAGGAGACGAGGGCGACGTCGTCGGGGATGCGCACCCCGGCTCTGCGCGCGGCGCCCTGCAGCAGCGCCGCTTCCCGGTCGCCGAAGACGAGGGCGGCCGTGGCCCCGAACTCGTGCAGCGCGGTGAACGCCGAAGAGCCGGAATCCGACTCCCACTCCTGCTTCGTCTGCGCGAATTCGAGCCCGGAGGGCAGTCCCAGATCCGCGATGGCGCGGCGGTAGCCGCGCACGATACCGAACTCGGTGACGGTGGCCGAGCGCGTGAGAAGGGCGATGCGCGAGTGGCCCAGACGCGCCAGATGGGTGATCGCATCGTAGGCGCCGCCGGCATGGTCGGAGCAGACGTGCTCGGTCGTATCGGCGGGACCGCCGTCGGCCAGGCTGCGCTCCACCAGCACGACCGGGGCGGGCAGCGACATGAGCTGCTGAGCACGGCCGAGGGGGTCGTCGAGCCCGGTGAGGGTCGGCGCGAGGATCAGACCGTCGACGTCGGCATCCAGCAGCGATGCGATCGCGTCGTCTTCGCGTTCGGGCTGGTACCGGTACGTCGCCAGCTGCAGTGACGCGCCCGCGGCCTGCAGCGACTCATCGATGCCCTGCAGCACGCGGGGGTAGTACAGCTGCGTGTCGGGCAGCAGCACGCCGATGCGCCGGCGGGTGCTCTGCTCGCGCGGGCGTGTGTGCGCCACGAAGCTGCCGGCGCCCTGACGCCGCACGACGATGCGTTCGGCCACCAGCTCGTCGAACGCCCGACGCACGGTGGTCAGAGACAGACCGGTCTCCTTGGCGAGCTCCTGCTCGGTGGGCAGCTTCTGCCCCGCGGTCCACGTGCCGGCGAGGATGCCACGGCGCAGCTGGTCGGCGAGCATCTCGAACTTCAGCCCACGCGACTCCGCATCGCGCACCGCTGCGCGTTTTCCGGCCATGCCGATCCCCTCCGTCGTTCTTCCTTTGATTCTTCGGTCGTTGAGGAGAGGAATAAAGACGTATTCCTTGATTCCTCTCGTCCGATCGCCGCACATCGACCGATCAGTCGAGGCGCTCCTCGCAACGGATCGGTCACGGATGTCGAAATACTCCTTGAATACTCCTGTATCCAGAGGTGAAAGTCGACGACGCAGGCGAAGACGCCGCGCACAGACGAAAGGAAATCCGATGGCGAAGATCCGAAAGGTCTCAGCAGTTGCCCTCATCGGCGCGGTCGCGCTCACCGCCGCCGGATGCTCGTCCGCATCGGGCGGATCCAGCGACTCCGGAGAGTTCACCTACTGGGCGATGTGGAAAGAGGGCGAGGCGCAGCAGAAGGTCGTCGCCCAGGCCATCGCCGACTTCGAGAAGGAGACCGGCATCGAGGTGAACGTCCAGTGGCAGGGGCGCGACAACCTCAAGAAGACGGTTCCGACGCTCAATACGAACAAGGTGCCCGACCTCGTCGACGGCTCGTTCGCGAAGACCGCGCCCGTGCTCGCCGAGACCGGACAGGCCAAGCCGCTCACCGAGGCGTACGCCGCGGACGTCGACGGCGAGAAGGTGTCGGCGCTGATCCCCGAGGCGTACCTCGAAGACGACGTGCTCACGGTCGAGGGCGAGGACGCCCCCTGGATGCTGCCCTACTCGCTCACCAGCGACGCGATCTGGTTCAACAAGGCCGCGCACCCCGAGCTCGTAGAGAACGCACCGGAGAACTGGGACGACTTCCTCTCGACGATGGACGAGATGAAGGCCGCGGGCGAGACGCCGATCGCCATCGACGGCGACGTCGCCGGCTACAACGCCTACTGGTACACCTCCGCCATGGTCGGTCTCGCCGGCCCCGGCTCGCTGCGCGAGATGGCCGCAGACAAGACCGGCAAGGCGTGGGATGACCCGAAGGCGCTCGAGGCCGCGCAGATGATCGAGGAGCTCGTCGAGGGCGACTACTTCATCGACGGCTACAACGCCAGCAAGTGGCCGGCGCAGCAGCAGGTCTGGGCTGACGACAAGGCCGTGATGCTCTTCAACGGCACGTGGATCCCCACCGAGACCGGCCCGTACGCCGCCGACGGCTTCGAGTACTCCTCGTTCCCGTTCCCGTCGCTGGGCGACACCGCCCGTGCCGACTTCGTCGGATTCGCGGTGCCGGCCCGGGCGAAGAACGCCGAGAACGCACAGAAGTTCGCCGCGTTCTTCCTGAACAAGAAGTACCAGGACGCCCTCGGCAGCGACGCCAAGATCATCCCGATCCGCACCGACGCCACCGTCAGCGAGGAGATGTCGACCGTCAAGGAGGCGCTGGACGCCGCGGACTCGTACTACATGCAGAACGACGGCATCAGCTTCCCCGGCTACACCGAGAAGCTGCTCTGGCCCGCGCTGAGCGACCTCGTGCTCGGCAAGACCGACGCGAAGACGTTCGTCGAGACGATGAAGACCGGACAGGTCGACTACTGGAAGCAGAACTCGTGACCGACGTCGCTCTGGCGCCTGCCGCACCTCTCCCCGCCGCCCGTCGCGGGCGGCG
Organism: Microbacterium sp. OR21; assembly: GCF_047306785.1. Lineage (NCBI taxonomy): Bacteria > Bacillati > Actinomycetota > Actinomycetes > Micrococcales > Microbacteriaceae > Microbacterium > Microbacterium sp. OR21. Next base: position 495,763 of record NZ_JAZEXJ010000001.1, read on the forward strand.
GGGAGGGGGCAGCACGATCGATCAGGCCCGCCGCCGCCTGTTCGTGCCCTTCGTCGGGCCCGCCTTCGTGCTGTACACGATCCTCTTCGTCGTCCCCTCGGTGTACGCGATCTGGATCAGCTTCAACAAGTGGGCCGGTGCCGGGCCCATGGAGTTCGTCGGCTTCGGCAACTACGTGCGGCTGTTCGACGACAAGCTCTTCCTGCGCTCGTTCGGCAACACGCTGCTGCTGCTGTTCGTGGTCGGGCTGGCGATCTTCGTGATCGCCTTCGCGCTCACGCTGGTGCTGCGCGACATGGCAGGCAAGAAGATCGCCCGCTCGGTGATCTTCTTCCCGCATCTGGTGAACGCCATGATCTTCGGCGTGCTCGCCGGATTCATCTTCAACCCCGGCGGACTGGTCAACACGCTGCTCGGCGCCTTCGGCGTCACCGATCCGCCCGCCTGGCTCTCGCAGGACAACCTGTTCCCGCTGATCATGGTGATGATGACGTGGATCACCACGGGCTACTTCACCACGATCCTCATGGCCGGCGTCGACCGCATCCCGCCGTACTACTACGAGGACTGCGCCCTCGCCGGCGCGAACGCGTGGCAGCGGCTGCGCCACGTCATCCTGCCGCTCACCTGGGACGTCTTCGGCACGTGCGCCGTGCTGTGGACGATCTCGTCGGTCAAGATCTTCGAGATCATCTGGATCTTCGGCGGCTCGACCGGCGCGGGCATGCCCCCCACCCAGACGTGGACCACCGCGGTGTACACCTACGTCACCGCCTTCTCCGGCGAGTCCGTGCCCGCCTACGGCGCGGCATCCGCCTCGGCCGTGCTCTCGCTGGCCCTCGTGTCGGTGCTGGTGCTGCTGCTGCGTCGCGTGATGAAGCGCGAAGCGATCGAGTTCTAGGAGACATCGTGACTGCGACCCTCACCGAAGACACCACCCGCACCATCGTGGTGCCCCCCGAGCATCGGCGGCCGCGTCGCCGGACCCGCGCCGCCATCGGCAACGACCGCAGCGTGATCCGGGCGATCGGGATCGTGCTGCTGTGGGCCTTCGTCGTGCTCAACGTCGCGTGGATGGTGTGGATGGTCATCCAGGCCTTCCGCGACACCCGCTCGATCCTCGCCGACCCCTGGGGACTGCCCACATCGCTCGACCCGGTGAACTTCGTCACCGCCTGGACGGTCGGCGACTTCGCCACGGCGACGATGAACAGTGTCGTGACCACCCTCGTGTCGTCGTTCCTCACCGTCGCGCTCGCAGCTCCGGCGGCGTACTACCTGAGCCGCGTCGAGAACCGTCTCACCAACTCGCTGACGATGTACTTCGTGCTCGGGCTCGGCATCCCCGCCCAGGTGATCGTCATCCCGCTGTTCGTCATGCTGAACGAGGTCTATCTCACCGACAGTCTCATCGGGCTCAACCTCGTGTACATCGGCGTCTCGATGCCGTTCACGGTCTTCCTGCTGACGGCGTTCTTCCGATCCCTGCCGCTGGAGATGGAGGAGGCCGCGGCTCTGGACGGCACGACCGCCTTCGGCACCTTCTGGCGCATCACGCTGCCGCTGGCCAAGGGCGGCATCCTCACCGCCTTCGTGCTGCAGGTCATCTCGCACTGGAACGAGACGCTCCTCGCCCTGACGCTGCTGCAGTCCACTGAGAAGTACACGCTGCCCGTGGCGCTGATTTCGTTCATCCAGCAGCAGACCTACTCCGGCGCCGACTGGGGCGGGCTGTTTGCCGGACTGTGCATCGTCGTGCTGCCGATGCTCGCGATCTACCTGTGGCTCGGCCGCCGGCTCACCGAGGGGCTCACCCTCGGCATGGGCAAATGACGTCGACGGCGGCGGCGCGGCCGAACCTCCTCGTGGTGATGGCAGATCAGCTCGGCGCGCACGTCATCGATCGCGATGAGGGCTGGGTCGAGACTCCGCACCTCGATCGGCTGCGCCGGTCGGGGGCGGAGTTCACCCGCGCCGCCGTGACCTTCCCGCTGTGCGTGCCCTCGCGTGCGTCGCTGCTGACCGGACGGATGCCGCACGAGCTCGGCGTCGGCGGCAACCGGCACGGTGTGGCGGCGTCCGAACCGGGGGCGCGCCCCGACAGCATGGGGCATCTGCTCACGGCCGCCGGGTACGAGTGCGCGTATGCGGGCAAGTGGCATGCGATCTCACCCAGCGCGCCGCCGGATGCCGGGTTCGAGGTGCTGCACCCGTTCGGCGACCGCGGACTCGCCGACGCCGCCGTGGAGTGGCTGCGGAGCAGGGCGGATGCCTCGCGCCCCTTCCTGCTGTTCGCCTCATTCGACGATCCGCACAGCGTCTGCGAGTACGCGCGACGACAGCCGATGCCTTACGGCGACGTCGATCCCGGCCCGGTGCGCGATGCCCCGCCCCTGCCGGCGAACTTCGAGCCGGCGCCGTTCGAGCCCGAGGCGGTGCGCTTCGAGAAGCACGCCGCGCAGCAGACCTACGGCACGGCGGAGTACACACCCGAGGAGTGGCGTCGGTACCGCGCCGCGTACCGGCGGCTCATCGAGCGCACGGATGCCGCGCTCGGGCGCATTCTCGATGCGCTCGACGAGTCCGGGCTCACGGATTCCACGGTGATCGTGCTCACCAGCGACCACGGCGACGGCGACGGCGCACATCGGTGGAATCAGAAGACGGCGCTGTTCGAGGAGTGCGTGCGGGTGCCGCTGATCGTGTCGGGCCCCGGGGTGGTGCCGGGGCCGCGGGCCGATCCGGTGTCGGCCGGACTCGACGTGCTGCCCACGCTGCTTGAGGCCGCCGGGGTGCCCGCCCCCGCCGCGCTGCGCGGCCGCCCGCTGCCCTTCGCGGACGACGCGGATGAGGCATCCGATCGCGTCGTCGGGGTCGAGACCCGCTTCGAGCGGGCCGACCCGCCCCTCACCCGCGGCCGGGCCGTGTACCGCGGCCGGTACAAGTACGTCGTCTACAGCTGGGGCAGGTATCGCGAGCAGCTGCATGACGTGATCGCCGACCCCGGCGAACGCCGCAACCTGGCCGTCGAGTCCGCCTTCGACGCGGTGCGGGAGCAGATGCGCGCCTGTCTGCTGCAGTGGTGCCTCGACACCGACGACCACGAGTTCCTCAAGCTGATCCCGCTGCCGGCGAATGCTCCGGAGGGCACGCAGGAGCGGATCTTCGCCGTGCCCTACTGACCCGCCTTGCCCTTGCGTGCTCGGCCGAGCAGGCGCACAATGACCGCGTCGGGCGAAGAGAGGACGAGACGATGGCACACGGTGACATCACGCACATCGACATCCCGGTGAGCGACATGGCGGCGGCGACCGCCTTCTACAGCAGGCTCTTCGGCTGGAACATCGCCGAGCTTCCCGGCTTCGAGGGCTACCCGATGTGGCAGGCGCCGAACGGCATCTCGGGCGGGGGCCTGGCGCCTCGCGGCGAGGGCTTCACGCAGCCGCGCTCGTACGTCGAGGTCGACTCGATCGACGAGACGATCGCCCTGGCGAAGGATGCCGGTGCGACCGTGCTGATGGAGAAGCAGCCGATCACCGAGACCAGCGCGTGGGCGGTGATCGCAGACCTCGACGGCAACAGCATCGGCCTGTTCGAGGGCACCGTCGGCTGAGAGCGCCTCGCGCTCCCCGCTCACTCGGGAAGGGCGGGGCGTGATCAGTCGCGAGCGCGCCGGGCGCGGTACGCGGCGACTGCATTGCGGTTCGCGCACGTGGTCGAGCAGTAGCGCTTAGAGCGGTTGCGCGACAGATCGAGGGCGACGGCCTCGCAGTCGGCGTCGTCGCAGACGGAGATGCGGCTGCCCTCGTGGGCGCGGATGACGTCGATGAGCGCCATCGTCGTCTCGATGAGGATGCGTTCGGGGAGTGGATGCTCGTCGGCGACGGCGTGCAGATGCCAGTCAGCGCCGTCGTGCCTGGTCAGCCTCGGGGCGAGGTCTACGTCGGCGAGGGCGGTGTTGATGTGGGAGGCCATGTCGTCGCGGGGTGCGAGCAGCATGGCTCGCAGGCGCGGGCGCAGCGCGCGCAGCTCCGCGAGCTCGGCGTCGTCGCGGTCGATACGCCCGGTGTAGGGGAACTCGACGAGGAAGCCGGCCAGATCGTCGAGGGAAGCCAGGGCGTCCGGCGCCTGCGCAGAGTTGACCAGCGCGACGGCGGCGCGCAGCGCCTCTTCCGTGTCACTGGTGAAGATCATGTTGACACCTTACATCGGATCCGAATAGTGTCATCGACCATGAGGCAGGTGAGGCATGACAGGCGCGCGCGCCCGCGCGTCGGAGCCGGACTGCTCGTCGCCTTCGCCGCGGCGCTCGCCTTCGGCATGTCGGGCGCGTGGGCGCGCGGTCTGATCGACGCGGGGTGGACTCCCGGCGCCGCGGTGACCGCGCGCGTCTGGGTGGCCGCGATCGTGCTGCTCGTGCCGACGCTGATCGCGCTGCGCGGACGCTGGAGCCTGCTGCGCCGCAACGCCGGCATGATCGTGGCCTACGGTCTGCTCGCCGTCACCGCGACGCAGCTCTGCTATTTCCAGGCGGTCGCCGTCATGGACGTCGGCATCGCGCTGCTCATCGAGTACACCGCACCCGCGGCCGTCGTGCTCTGGCTCTGGCTGCGCCGCGGCGAGCGACCGACCCGACGCAGCATCATCGGCGCCGTCGTCGCGTTCGCCGGCCTCGTGCTCATGCTCGACGTGCTCACCGGCGCTCGCATAGACCCCGGCGGCATCGTCTGGGCGCTCGCCGCGATGGTGGGCGCGGCGACGTACTTCGTGCTCTCCGCACGCGACGACACGGGCCTGCCGCCCCTCGTGCTCGCCGGTGCCGGGCTGCTGCTCGGCGCACTCGGGCTGACTCTCGCCGGCGTGCTCGGCGTGCTGCCGATGACCTGGACGTTCGACGACGTCGCCTACCGGTTCGGCACGGTGCCCTGGTTCGTGCCGGTGCTCGCCATCGGCATCCTCGCGACGGCGCTGGCGTACGTGCTGGGCATCGCCTCGACCCGCATGCTCGGCTCGCGTCTGGCGTCGTTCGTCGCGCTCGCCGAGGTGACCGCGGCGATGCTGTTCGGCTGGATGCTGCTGGGCCAGCTTCCCGGGCCGGTGCAGCTGCTCGGCGGCGCGCTCGTGCTCGTCGGCGTGGTCGTGGTCAAGCTCGGCGAACCGGCCGCGGCGACAGAGCTCGTCGAGCCCCAGCCCGTCGCGCGGTAGCCCGAAGCGCTCGCCCGCGCCGGGCACCCGCCAGCGCGGCTGATCAGCTCAGACGGCGGCGGTACGCGCGCATCGCGAGAAGGTACGCGACGACCAGGATGCCGACGCACCAGGCGAGCGCGGTCCAGATCTCCGAGCCCGCAGGGCGTCCGGCGAACAGGGCCTGGATCGAGTTCACGATCGAGGTGACGGGCTGGTTTTCCGCGAACCAGCGCACCGGCCCCGGCATCGTCTCGGTCGGCACGAACGCCGAGCTGATGAACGGCAGGAAGATCAGCGGGTATGAGAACGCGCTCGCCCCGTCGACCGTCTTGGCCGTCAGGCCCGCGATCACCGCGAGCCAGGTTAGGGCGAGGGTGAACAGCGCCAGGATGCCCAGCACCGCCAGCCACTCGAGCACGCCGGCCGAGGTGCGGAAGCCCATCGCGAAACCCACCCCGAAGATGATCGCCACGGTCACCCCGTTGGCGACGAGCGACGTGAGCACGTGCGCCCACAGCACGCTCGACCGTGCGATCGGCATGGAGTGGAACCGCTCGAAGATGCCGCCCTGCAGGTCGGTGAACAGCCGGAACGCCGTGTACGCGATGCCGGACGCGATCGCGATCAGCAGGATGCCCGGAAGCAGGTAGTCGACGTAGCTCGCGTCTCCGATGCTCTGGCGCAGCGCGCCGCCGAACACGAACGTGAACAGCAGCATCAGCGCGATCGGGGTGACGGCGGTCGTGATGATCGTGTCGGGGCTGCGGAAGATGTGCCGCAATGACCGGCCGGTGAGAGTGGCGGTGTCCGCCAGTGCGTGGGTGGTCATGCTGCGTCCCTCCTTGTGACGGCGAGGAAGATCTCCTCGAGAGTGGGCTGCTTCTCGACGTACTCGACCCTCGCGGTGGGCAGCAGGCCCTTCAGCTCGGCGAGCGTGCCATCCGCGATGATGCCGCCCTCATGCAGGATCGCGATGCGGTCGGCGAGATGCTCCGCCTCGTCGAGGTACTGCGTGGTGAGCAGCACGGTGCGTCCGGAGCCCGCGAGCTCTTTCACGATGTCCCACACCTCGATGCGTGCCTCGGGGTCGAGGCCCGTGGTCGGCTCGTCGAGGAAGATCACCTCGGGGTCGCCGACCAGGCTCATCGCGATGTCGAGTCGGCGGCGCATGCCGCCGGAATAGGTGCCGGCGCGCCTGCCGCCGGCATCCGTCAGCCGGAAGCGTGCGAGCAGGGCATCCGCCACGCCGCCAGGGTCGGGCAGGTGCCGCAGCTTCGCCACGAGGACGAGATTCTCGCGCCCGGTGAGCACCTCATCGACCGCGGCGAACTGGCCGGTGAGGCTGATCGTCTCCCGCACGCGCCGAGCGTCGTCTGCCACGTCGGAGCCGAGGACGGATGCCGTGCCGGCATCCGCCGGCAGCAGCGTCGACAGGATCCTGACGAGGGTGGTCTTGCCGGCGCCGTTGGATCCGAGCAGGGCGAAGATGCTGCCCTGTGCGACGTCGAGGTCGACTCCGCGCAGCACGGCGAGATCGCCGTAGGACTTGCGGATGCCGCGGACGCGGATCGCACCGGTGCCTGTGTCGTTCATCATGATCGTTCCCCTTCTTCTCGTCGTGCGGTATCGATCGCCTCGGCGAGGCGGGTGCGCTCCTTGTCGATCCAGCGGGTGCCGGCGTACGACTGCGCGAAGGTCTCGGTGAAGTCGACGGGGTCGTTCCCCGTGATTTCGCCGACCGGGATGCCGTCGATCGCGGCACGCTCCCAGAGGTCGGCGAGGTCGACGAACATCTGGGTGAGGGTGTCTCCGTCGGTCACGCCGCCGTAGTACAGCAGGTAGCGGTGCATCGCCGCGGCGGCGGTGCGGTGCGGTTCGGGCAGTGCGTCGATGCGGCCCTTGGCGTTCTTGTACTGCTTCTTCTGCTCGAGCGATCCGGTGAGCGCTTCGATCCACTTGGCGGCCATGTCAGTTCTCTCCTTCGGAGTCGGTTCGGTCTGTCTCGGGGGAGCGGAGGTGGTCGATCCGCTCGGCGAGGAATGTCCAGGTGCTCCAGAACTCGGCGAGCTCCTGGCCTCCCTTTTCGTTCAGCGTGAAGACCTTGCGGGGCGGGCCCTTCTCGCTCGGCACCTTCTCGACGTCGACGAGGCCCTTCTGCTCGATGCGCACGAGCAGTGCGTACACCGTGCCCTCGGCGATCTCGACGAAGCCGCGGTCGCGCAGCTGGGTGGTGATCTCGTACCCGTATGCGGGGTGCCCCGCGAGCAGGGCGAGGACGATTCCCTCGAGGGTGCCCTTGAGCATCTCGGTCATCTGCTTGCCCACATCGACCCTCCGTTCCAGTACTCAATGATGTTGACTACCGGTACATAGTAACACTGAGTAGCTGCAGCGCAAGGAGCGATCGATGTCCGTTTATGTATACGTAGATCCGCGCAGGCGCAGAGATTCTCGCATCCGATCGTCTTTGTGTATACGCTGAGGGTGTGAGCACCGTCGTCGACCGCGTCAGAGCGAGCGATCGCGCCTACGAGACGCTGCTCGAAGAGATCCAATCGGGGGCCCTCCCCGCAGGCACCGTGCTCGGCGAGGTCGAGCAGGCCGCGCGGCTCGGGGTCAGCCGCACTCCCATGCGCGAGGCGCTGCGTCGCCTCGCCGCCGACGGCCTCGCCGTGCAGCAGTCCCCGCGCGTGACTGTCGTCGCGGGGCTGGATGCCGACGACATCCGCGCCCTTTTCGAGATCCGCCGCGCTCTCGAGGAGACCTCGGCCCGCCTCGCCGCTCAGCGGGGGGATGCCCGGGCCTTCGCTGCCCTGGCCGACGAGTTCTCCCACGTCGACCTCGACGGCGGCGAGGGCCGCGACGCCTACTACCGGCTCATCGCCCGCCTCGACGCCCAGCTCGACGCCGCCGTGGGCAACGACTACCTCTCGTCAGCCCTCCGCACCGTCCGCACCCACCTGGTGCGCGTGCGGCGCATGGCACGAGACAAGCCCGAACGGCTCGCCGCCTCGGCGTCCGAGCATCTGCTGATCGCCCGCGCGCTGGCATCCGGCGACGCGGATCTCGCGGCGCACGCCACCCACGTCCACCTGCACAACGCCCTCGAGAGCATCCTGCAGTCCCTCACGGAAGGAACACGATGACCGTCACCCACCACGTCCGCGTCTACCGCTCGGAGGAGGAGCTGCCCCGCGAAGAGCAGCTCGCCTGGAAGATCGCCCAGGTCGCCGTCGACCCCGTCGAGGTCGAGCCCGAGGTCGTCGACATGATCATCAACCGCGTCATCGACAACGCGGCGGTCGCCGCGGCATCGCTCACCCGCGCACCCATCAACGCCGCCCGCGCACAGGCGTTCAGCCACCCCGTTTCGACCGGCGGCCGGGGCGCCACCGTGTTCGGATGCCCCCTCGACCAGCGCACCAGCCCCGAGTGGGCGGCGTGGGCGAACGGCGTCGCCGTGCGCGAGCTCGACTACCACGACACGTTCCTGGCCGCCGAGTACTCGCATCCCGGCGACAACATCCCGCCGATCGTCGCCGTGGCGCAGCATGTCGGATCCGACGGGCACGCCCTGGTGCGCGCCATCGCCACCGGCTACGAGATCCAGGTCGACCTCGTCAAGGCGATCTCGCTGCACAAGCACAAGATCGATCACGTCGCGCACCTCGGCCCGTCGGCCGCCGCCGGCATCGGCACGCTGCTCGGGCTCGACGCCGAGACGATCTACCAGGCCATCGGGCAGGCGCTGCACACCACCACCGCGACCCGCCAGAGCCGCAAGGGCGAGATCTCGACCTGGAAGGCGCACGCCCCGGCGTTCGCCGGGAAGATGGCCGTCGAGGCGGTCGACCGCGCGATGCGCGGGCAGACCTCGCCGTCGCCGATCTACGAAGGCGAAGACGGCGTGATCGCCTGGATGCTCGACGGCAAGGACGCCTCCTATGACGTGCCGCTGCCCGCCCCGGGCGAGCCCAAGCGGGCGATCCTCGACACGTACACCAAGGAGCACTCCGCCGAGTATCAGGCGCAGGCGATCATCGACCTGGCCCGTCGCCTCGGCACGGACAACACCGCGCTGCGCGACCCCGCCAACATCGAGTCGATCGTGCTGCACACCAGCCATCACACGCACAACGTGATCGGCTCGGGCGCGAACGATCCGCAGAAGTACGACCCGACCGCCTCCCGCGAGACGCTCGACCACTCGGTGCCGTACATCTTCGCCGTCGCACTGCAGGACGGCACCTGGCACCACGTCGACTCATACACGCCCGAGCGTGCGCAGCGCCCCGACACCGTCGAGCTGTGGCACAAGATCACCACGGTCGAAGACCCCGAGTGGACCCGCCGCTACCACTCCACCGACATCGCCGAGAAGGCGTTCGGCGGCCGCGTGGAGATCACCCTCACCGACGACACGAAGATCGTCGACGAGATCGCCGTCGCCGACGCGCACCCGCTCGGCGCCCGCCCGTTCGCGCGCGAGAACTACATCCGCAAGTTCCGCGTCCTGGCCCAGCCCGTGCTCGATGCCGCAGAGATCGACCGCTTCCTCGAGCTCGTCCAGCGCCTGCCCGAGCTCACCGCCGACGAGGTGCAGGAGCTCTCGATCGTCGCGAAGAAGGGCGTCCTGGCATCCGCCGACGCACCTCAGGGGCTGTTCTGATGCTGTACGCCACCACACCGGCGCACGAGAAGCGCCGGGCGTTCCGCGCGCGGCTCGCCTCGGGGGAGCTGTTGCGCTTCCCCGGCGCGTTCAACCCGCTCAGCGCCCGGCTCATCGAGCAGAAGGGCTTCGAGGGCGTCTACATCTCGGGCGCCGTGCTGTCGGCCGACCTGGGTCTGCCGGACATCGGTCTCACGACGCTGACCGAGGTCGCAGCGCGCGGAGCGCAGATCGCGCGGATGACCGAGCTGCCGGCGATCATCGACGCCGACACCGGGTTCGGCGAGCCGATGAACGTCGCCAGGACCATCCAGACCCTCGAGGATGCCGGCGTCGCCGGAGCCCACATCGAGGACCAGATCAACCCGAAGCGCTGCGGCCACCTCGACGGCAAGTCGGTCGTCGACGAGGCGACGGCGCTGAAGCGCATTCGGGCTGCCGTCGACGCGCGTCGCGACGAGAACTTCCTCATCATGGCGCGCACCGACATCGCCGCCGTCGACGGGCTCGCCGCGGCGAAGGACCGCGCGAAGGCGCTGGTCGACGCCGGGGCCGACGCGATCTTCCCCGAGGCGATGCGGTCGCTCGAGGAGTTCGCCGCGATCCGGGATGCCGTGGACGTGCCGATCCTCGCGAACATGACCGAGTTCGGAAAGTCCGACCTGTTCTCGGTGGATCAGCTGCGCGACGTGGGCGTGAACATCGTGATCTGGCCGGTCTCGCTGCTGCGCATCGCGATGGGAGCGGCGGGCCGGGCGCTCGATACGCTGAAAGAGGAGGGTCATCTGACCTCCAAGCTCGGCGAGATGCAGCACCGGGCCGATCTCTATGATCTGATCGACTACGAGTCGTACAACCACTTCGACTCCGCAGTCTTCAACTTCCACATCCAGCGAGGAGCGACCGAATGAGCGAGTCCGAGATCAGGAAGGGCCTCGCGGGTGTCGTCGCCGATGTGACGGCGATCAGCAAGGTCAACCCCGAGACCAACAGCCTGCTGTACCGCGGGTATCCCGTGCAGGAGCTCGCGGCGACGCAGCCGTTCGAGGCGGTGGCGCACCTGCTCTGGCACGGCGAGCTGCCGACCGGCGAGCAGCTCGCGCAGCTGCGCGCCACCGAGCGCGAGCACCGTGCCCTGACCGGCGAGGTCAGAGCCGCGATCGACGCCCTGCCGCTGGACTCGCACCCGATGGACGAGGTGCGCACGGCGGTCAGCGTGATCGGGGCGTTCGAGACCGCCGGCACCGGCAACGTGCTCGACGCGGTGGGCACGCCCGAGCAGAACCTGCAGCGCAGCCTGCAGCTGTTCGCGGTGCTGCCGGCGATCGTGTCGTACGGGCAGCGCCGGCGGCGCGGTCAGGATCTCATCGAGCCGCGCGACGACCTCGACTACGCGGCGAACTTCCTGTGGATGACCTTCGGCGATGAGCCGCACGAGGCGGTCGTCGACGCGTTCAACCGCTCGATGATCCTGTACGCCGAGCACTCGTTCAACGCGTCGACGTTCACCGCCCGCGTGATCACCTCGACCCTGAGCGACCTGTACTCGGCCGTCGTCGGCGCGATCGGCGCGCTCAAGGGGCCCCTGCACGGCGGAGCCAACGAGGCGGTCATGCACATCTTCGACGAGATCGGCTCAGCCGACCGAGTCGAGGAGTGGCTCGACGCGGCGCTCGCCGAGAAGCGCAAGATCATGGGCTTCGGGCACCGGGTGTACAAGCGCGGCGACTCGCGCGTTCCGACCATGAAGGCAGCGCTCGACACCCTCGTCGAGCACTACGACCGGCCCGATGTCGCCGAGCTGTACGAGAAGCTCGAGAGCGAGTTCGTCGAGCGCAAGGGCATCTACCCGAACCTCGACTACCCCTCGGGCCCCGCGTACAACCTCATCGGCTACGACACGCTGACGTTCACGCCGCTGTTCATCGCCGCACGGATCGTGGGCTGGACGGCGCACATCCTCGAGCAGCAGGCCTCGAACGCGCTGATCCGCCCGCTGTCGGCGTACAACGGCGTCGACGAGCGGCACATCGAGGCGTACCAGCCCGACACCGCCGCCATCGAGGTGCAGGAGCGCCCGGAGGAGGCCGCCGGCTGACGGCATCCGCCCTCGCCTGCCCCAGGACCCTCGTCGCGAGACTTCCCTTCGGGCACGAGGCGGCAGTTCCTGAGCGCCTTCTCATGCTGGAGGGGAAGTCTCGCGGGGCGAGCGTGGGGCTACTGGCGATCGCGCGGGTGGGTGCCGGTGCGCTCTCCGGTCTCGAGGGCGGCGATCGCCGACAGATCGGCGGCGTCGAGCACGAAGCCGTCGAGATCGAGATTCTGGCGCAGGCGCTCCGGATGCACGGACTTGACCACCGCGGCGCTGCCGAGCTGCAGGTGCCAGCGGAGGATGACCTGGGCGACCGCCACCGCGTGCTTCGCCGCGATGCCGGCGAGAGTCGGGTCGTCGAGCAGGCGGCCGCGACCGAGCGGACTCCACGCCTGCGTGACGATGCCGTGCTCGGCGTGGAACGCGCGCAGCTCGTGCTGCGGCAGCCACGGATGGGACTCGATCTGGTTGAGGGCGGGTGTGACGCCGGTCTCGTCGATGAGGCGGCGGAGATCGTCGATCTCGAAGTTCGCCACGCCGATCGTGCGCACGCGCCCATCGTGCTGGAGGTCGATGAGCGCCCGCCAGACGTCGACGAACGCGCCCCGTGTCGAGCGCGGCCAGTGGATCAGGTACAGATCGAGCGGGCCGATGCCGAGGTCGTGCTCGGACCGCGCGAAGTCGGCGAGAGCCTGCTCGGCGCTCTGCACCGGGTCGCCCCAGAACTTCGAGGCGACGAGCAGCTCGTCGCGACGGCCCGACGAGCGGATCGCCTCGCCCAGCTCGCGCTCGTTGCCGTAGAACTGCGCGCCGTCCACGAGCCGGTACCCCGCATCGATCCCGGCGGTCACGACCTGGGCGGTCTGCTCGATCGGCACCTTGTAGAGGCCGAATCCGAGCGACGGCAGGCGGGTTCCGTCGTTGAGCGGGAGAGTTGCGGGCATGCCGATATCCTGGCACGGCGCGCATCCGGTCGGGCGCGCAGCCGGGCCGTCCCGATGCCTCAGGTCGTTTGAACGGGCAGACTGGGACGCATGAGCAGCGAAGCCGTGATCGTCGACGTCGTCCGCACCCCGGTGGGGCGCGGCAAACCGGGCGGGATGCTATCGGGCGTGCATCCCGTCGATCTCGCCGCGGGTGTGCTGCAGAGCATCCTCGACCGCAACGGCCTCGAATCCGGGCAGATCGACGACGTGCTGCTCGGCTGCGTGAGCCAGGTCGGTGATCAGGCCATGAACATCGCCCGGCAGGCTGTGCTCGCCGCAGGCTTCGACGAGACGGTGCCGGCGACCACCATCGACCGGCAGTGCGGCTCGAGCCAGCAGGCCGTGCACTTCGCCGCCGCCGGAATCGCTGCGGGCGAGAGCGACATCGTGATCGTCGGCGGAGTGGAGTCGATGAGCCGCGTGCCGCTGGGTGCATCCGGGGCCGGCGGCTCGCCCATGTCGCCGCGACTGCGCGCACGCTACCCCGAGGGGCTCGTGAATCAAGGCGTCAGCGCCGAGCTGATCGCCGAGCGATGGAGCCTCGACCGCGATCGGCTCGACGCGTTCGCGGCCGAGTCGCACGCGCGCGCGGCTGAGGCCTGGCGCGACGGATTCTTCGACCGCACCGTGGTCGCCGTGCCGGAGGCCCCAGATGCCCGGTTCGATGAGACCGTGCGCGAGGGCACCACGGTCGAAAGGCTCGCAGGGCTGCCGGCATCCTTCCGGACGGATGCTCTCGCCGAGCGCTTCCCGGAGCTGGACTGGCGCATCACCCCCGGCAACTCTTCCCCGCTCACCGACGGCGCCTCGGCGGCGCTGATGATGAGCGCCGATCGTGCCGAGCAGCTCGGTCTCACCCCGCGTGCCCGTTTCCGGGCCTTCGACGTGATCGGCGACGACCCGATGCTCATGCTCACCGGGCCCATTCCCGCCACGCGTCGGGTTCTCGAGCGGGCCGGGCTGACGATCGACGACCTCGACGCCTACGAGGTCAACGAGGCCTTCGCCTCGGTGCCGCTCGCCTGGGCCGCCGAACTGGGTGCCGACCCGGCCAAGCTCAACCCGCGCGGCGGTGCGATCGCCCTCGGGCACGCGCTCGGCTCCTCGGGCACCCGCCTGCTCGGCACGCTGCTCGACCACCTGGAGGCCACCGGGGGACGCCTCGGGCTGCAGACCATGTGCGAGGGCGGCGGCATGGCGAACGCTCTCATCCTCGAGCGCCTCTGATCGGGGACGGCCCCCGACCTTCCCCCCGTCTTCGGCCCCGGCTCTTGAGAAGGCGTGCGGGCATCTCCACAATCGGGTTCAGCCGCCGCTGGGGTGGCGCCGGGGGCGGTTCGCCGCGCTCGACACGACGATCCGCTCGCGGATCGGGAATCGGAGGCAGATATGCGCACTTCTCGCGCGCTCGCCGCGGTCGGGGCCGCGGCAGCGCTCATCCTCGTGGTGCCGACAGCGGCGTCGGCGGCCGATCGGACGCCGGTGCTGGAGGAATGGTCCGCGCAGCTCGCGGCACCGTTCAGCCTGGCGGTGGAGGGGCACCGGGTGCTCGTCGCGGACGGCGGCACCGGAACGGTCGGGCAGCTGCAGCCCGATGGCGACATCGCGCCGATCGTCGAAGGCGTCCCGGGGCTGGCAGGTCTCGCCGTGCGCGGGGCGTGGCTCGCGTATGGATCATCCGTGGAGGACGGTTCGTCAGAACCGCCGGTGATCACCGAGAGCGGATTGAACGTGCGCAGCCCGGGCGGTCAGACCACGTACATCGATCTGCACGCTTATGAGGTCGCGAACAATCCCGACGCCGACAACCGCTACGGGGTGACCGATCCCGCCAGCTGCGCGGCAGGCACCGCCTACACCGGGCTGCTGGATTCGCACGTCTACGGGGTGACCGCGTGGCACAGCGGATGGCTGGTGGCGGATGCCGCATCCAACGCGGTGTACGAGGTGACGGCGAAGGGAGCGATCCGCACCGTCGCGGTGCTGCCGCCTGTGCCCGTCACCCTGACCGCCGAGACGGCCGGGATGCTGGGCCTCGGCGAGTGCGCCGTAGGCGACGTGTACTACGCCGAGCCGGTCCCGACGGGCGTCGCGGTCGGCCCCGGCGGTGCGATCTACGTCACCACGCTTCCCGGGTTCCCCGGTGAGTCCGCGTCGCTCGGAGCGCTGTGGCGGATCGACAGCCGCACCGGTGCGATGACGCAGGTCGCCTCGGGCTTCTCGGGCCCCACCAGCCTGTCCATCGCCGCGAACCGGGTGTACATCGCGGAGCTGTTCGGCGGGCAGATCTCGGTGGTCGATCGCGGCACGGTCGCCCCGTTCGCCGCCCTGCCCGGCGCAGTCGGAGTCGCGGCATCCGGCAACGGCACGGTCTGGGCGTCCACGCTCGACTTCGCCGGTGGGCCGGGGACGCTGGTGAGCATCGCCAAGGGCAAGGTGAAGGTGCAGGCCCACATCCGCCGCTGACGATCGCATCACGCCGCGCGGCCACGCTGCGCGGCGCGTACGGCAATGCACGAAGAGACCCCCGCCGACCCGATTCGGCGGGGGTCTCGCGGTCTCAGACCGCGGTGGGAGCGGCTCGCTCACCACGGCGCGGCGGTGGCAGGCACCCGATCCGGTCAAGCTCTGTCGCCGCGCACACTCAGTTCTACGCGGCGCAGGTGACAGCGAGGTGAACAGCGGCCCAACCCTTGGTGCAGGCTCTGAAAGTGCTTGCGTGTGAGGGGCGAGAGGCCGGTCCAGAGAGGCCGAGATTCCCGGATCCGGATGCTGTAAGCGCTTGCAGAATGATGCAACCGGCTGTTACCTTCACTGCACAGCCACCGGCGCGCCGCCGCGCCCTTCCAGACGGAGTCCCTGTGTCGAAGAAGACCTCTCTACGCCGTACCGCCCTGCTCGCGACCGCCGCGCTCGTGGCATCCGGCCTGTCATCGTTCGGCGCCCTCGCGGCGCCGGCCGCCGCCGCCGACCGCACCGTCGCCCTCGTCGGCGATCTGCAGTCCGAGCTCGGCTGCACCGCCGACTGGGCGCCCGACTGCGCCGACACCGAGCTCACCCCGACGGGCGCCGAGGGCATCTACTCGGCGTCGTTCGAGGTGCCCGCCGGCAGTTACGAGTACAAGGTCGCGCTCAACGACGCGTGGGACGAGGCGTACGGGCTCGACGGCACCGGCGACAACATCCCGCTCACCGTGGGCGGCCCCTCGACGCTGCGCTTCACGTTCGACGACAACATCAAGCGGGTCGGCGTCGAGGTCGAGAGTCTGAAGAAGGGCTACACGGCAGACGATGACGCCCTGATCTCGAAGCCGGTGCGCCAGGCAGGCGCCGACGAGCAGTTCTACTTCGTCATGACCGACCGCTTCGCGAACGGCGACACGTCGAACGACACCGGATCGATCGAGGGCGATCGTCTCGCCACCGGCTTCGACCCGACCAACAAGGGCTTCTATCAGGGCGGCGACATCGCAGGCCTTCGCGAGAATCTCGACTACATCGACGGCCTCGGCACCACCGCCATCTGGCTCACCCCCAGCTTCGCCAACAAGCCGGTGCAGGGCACGGGGGCCGACGCCAGCGCCGGTTACCACGGCTACTGGATCACCGACTTCACGCGCATCGACCCGCACCTGGGCACGAACGCCGAGCTCGAGTCGCTCATCGCCGAGGCGCACGACCGCGGCATCAAGGTGTACTTCGACATCATCACCAACCACACGTCCGACGTCATCGACTACAGCGAGAAGCAGTACTCGTACATCGATCAGGCGACCAAGCCCTACAAGACGGCAGACGGCACGGCGTTCGACCCCGCCGAGTACGCGGGCACCGACGGCTTCCCGACCCTCGACGCCAAGACGAGCTTCCCGTACACGCCGGTCGTCGCCGATGCCGAGAAGGACGCCAAGACGCCCTCCTGGCTCAACGACCCGACTCTGTACCACAACCGCGGAAACTCGACCTGGTCGGGCGAATCGGTCACCTACGGTGACTTCGACGGCCTCGACGACCTGATGACCGAGCACCCGACCGTGGTGAACGGATTCGTGAAGGTGTACCAGGACTGGATCGACCTCGGCATCGACGGCTTCCGCATCGACACCGTCAAGCACGTCAACTTCGAGTTCTGGCAGAAGTGGACGAAGGCCGTGCTCGACTACGCGCACGGCAAGGGCAAGGACGACTTCTTCATGTTCGGCGAGGTCTACGACGCCGACCCGGTCAAGCTCGCTCCCTACGTGCGCGACACCGACATGAACTCGGTGCTCGACTTCACGTTCCAGTCGTCGGCTGTCAGCTACGCCTCGGGCAACTCCGCCAAGGGCCTGCAGACGCTGTTCGCCGGCGACGACCGCTACACGACCCCCGACACCAGCGCGAGTGCGCTGCCGACGTTCCTCGGCAACCACGACATGGGCCGTGTCGGATCGTTCCTGCGCAACACCGACGCCCCGCAGAAGCGCGTCGAGCTCGCCAACGAGCTGATGTTCCTCACCCGCGGACAGCCGGTGATCTACTACGGCGACGAGCAGGGCTTCGCCGGCACGGGCGGCGACAAGGACGCACGTCAGACGCTGTTCGCGACCAAGGTGGCCGAGTACGCCGACCAGAAGCTCGTGACCGGCGAGCAGGCAGGATCCGTCGACCGATACAGCACGTCGGCTCCGCTCTACACGCAGATCGCCGAGCTGTCGAAGCTCCGTGAGGCGCACCCGGCTCTCAGCAACGGTGCGCAGATCGAGCGACACGCGGCCTCGGGCGCCGGCGTCTACGCGTTCTCCCGCGTCGACGCGAGCGACAAGGTCGAGTACCTGGTCGCAGTGAACAACGCCACCTCCGCGCAGACGGTCGACCTCACGACCCTCACCGCCGACGCCTCGTACACGGTGCTGCACGGTGCCGCGAAGGCGATTTCCACCGACGCGGGAGCTGCGACCTCGATCACGGTGCCGGCCCTGTCGGCGGTCGTGTGGAAGGCCGACGCCAAGGTGACGGCTCCGGCCGAGGCCGCCGCGATCACCGTCGCCGCGCCCGCCGCGGGCGCCGCGCTGAAGGACCAGTCGCCCGTGCAGGCCGACATCGCCGACCAGTGGGCGCAGACGAGCTTCTCGTGGCGCGTCGCCGGATCCGACGAGTGGCACGCACTCGGCACGGCCGAAGACACCGAGCCGCGCGTCTACCACGACATCCGCGGCCTGAAGAAGGGCACGCTGGTCGAGTACCGCGCCGTCACGACGGATGCCGCAGGCAACCACTCCGCAGCATCCACCTACGCCTCGGTCGGCAACCAGGTGTCGCTCGCGGTGGAGGAGAAGCCCGAGTCGCCGATCGAGATGGTCACGGTGCCCGGCAGCCTGAACTCCGAGATGGGCTGCGCCGGCGACTGGGACCCGGCGTGCGAGAAGGCGAAGCTGACGCTGCGCTCCGACGGCATCTGGGCCGGCACGTTCGACCTGCCTGCCGGTGACTACGAGTACAAAGCCGCGATCGACGGCAGCTGGGCGGTCAACTACGGCGCGAACGGCGTGCTCGACGGCCCCAACGTCACCCTCTCGCACAAGGGCGGCAAGATCTCGTTCTACTTCGACCCGCGCACGAACATCGTGCAGTCCAGCGCCGAGGGCCCGATCGTGACCCTGCCCGGCTCGCTGCAGGATGAGCTCGGCTGCTCGGGTGACTGGATGCCCGACTGCCTGGCCACCCTCATGGCCGACGGCGACCGCGACGGCGTGTACGAGTTCTCGACCTCCGAGCTGCCCACCGGCGCCTACGAGCTGAAGGTCGCGCACGGTCTCAGCTGGGACGAGAACTACGGTGCCGACGGCGCTGCGGGCGGTGCGAACATCTCGTTCAGCGCCACCGAGGGCAAGGTCACATCGTTCCGCTACACCCTCGGCACGCACGTGCTCGAGGTGACCAGCGACGACCCGCCGCTGCCCGGCACCGGCGAGCAGCGCGCGCAGTGGATCGACGAGCGCACCATCGCCTGGCCGGCGAAGCTCGGCTCGCCCGACCGCGCCGCGTACCAGCTGTACGCGTCGGCTGACGCTTCGGTGAAGGTCGCCGACGGCGACGTGACCGGCGCCGAGCCGATCGCGCTGAGCGTGATCGACGGCGGACTCACCGACGCGCAGAAGAAGCGCTTCCCCGCGCTGGCCGGCTATCTCGCGCTGCAGGTTCCGGATGATGATGCAGCCACCCTGCTGAAGGGCCAGCTGGCTGTCGCACAGCGCGACACCTCTGGTGCTCTGACCGCATTCACCGGTGTGCAGATCGCCGGCGTGCTCGACGACCTCTACGCCGACGAGGTGCAGAAGCAGAAGCTCGGCATCACGTTCAACGGCGTGAACCCGACCTTCCGCCTGTGGGCGCCGACCGCGCAGAGCGTCAGCCTGCTGACCTGGGACGCCGGCTCCGACGCCGAGCCCACGCGTCACAAGGCGGCTTACGACAAGGGCTCCGGTGTCTGGACGGTCAAGGGCAAGAAGGCCCTGAAGAACGACGAGTACCTGTGGGAGGTCGTCGTGTACGCGCCGACCACCGGAAAGATCGAGACCAACAGGGTCACCGACCCGTACTCGGTCGCTCTGACCGAGAACTCCGAGCGCTCGGTCGCCGTCGACCTCACCGATAAGGCGTTCGCGCCGAAGGCGTGGAGCCGGACGAAGGCACCGGTGATCGACAAGCCCGTCGATCGCTCGATCTACGAGCTGCACATCCGCGACTTCTCCATCGGCGACACGACCGTGCCCGAGGGCGAGCGCGGCACCTACCTGGCGTTCACCCGTGACGGCGCCGGCGCGAAGCAGCTGCGTCAGCTGGCGGATGCCGGAATCAACACCGTGCACCTGCTCCCGTCGTTCGACATCGCCACCATCGAGGAGAACCGCGGCGCCCAGGCCCTGCCCGCGTGCGACCTCGCCTCGTACGGCCCGGCCGACACCGCGCAGCAGACGTGCATCTCGGAGATCGCCGCGAACGACGGCTTCAACTGGGGCTACGACCCGTACCATTACACGACCCCCGAGGGCTCGTACGCGGTGAACCCCGACGGCGGTGAGCGCGTCGCCGAGTTCCGCTCGATGGTCGGCGCGCTGCACGGCATGGGCCTGCAGGTCGTGCTCGACCAGGTGTTCAATCACACCGCGGCATCCGGCCAGTCCGACCGCTCGGTGCTCGATCGCGTGGTTCCCGGCTACTACCACCGCCTCAACGCCGCGGGTGCGGTCGAGACCTCGACCTGCTGCCAGAATGTGGCGACCGAGAACGAGGTGGCGCAGAAGCTCATGGTCGACTCTGTCGTCACCTGGGCGCGGCACTACAAGGTCGACGGCTTCCGCTTCGACCTGATGGGCCACCACTCCAAGGCCAACATGCTCGCGGTCCGTGCGGCTCTCGACGCCCTCACCCTCGAAGACGACGGCGTCGACGGCAAGGCCGTCTACCTGTACGGCGAAGGCTGGAACTTCGGCGAGGTCGCTGACAACGCGCTGTTCGAGCAGGCCACGCAGGGCCAGCTCGGCGGCACGGGGATCGGCACGTTCAACGACCGGCTGCGCGACGCCGTGCAC
Organism: Microbacterium sp. OR21; assembly: GCF_047306785.1. Classification (NCBI taxonomy): domain Bacteria; kingdom Bacillati; phylum Actinomycetota; class Actinomycetes; order Micrococcales; family Microbacteriaceae; genus Microbacterium; species Microbacterium sp. OR21. Next base: position 516,271 of record NZ_JAZEXJ010000001.1, read on the forward strand.
GGCGGCAGCCCGGTCGACGGCTCCTCGACCTTCCGTCAGGGCTTCGGCACCGGTCTCGGCACCGACCCGAACGGCGACGCCATCAACGGCAGCACCGAGCAGGCGCTCGCCGATCTCGGCCACGAGACCGATCTGGTCAAGCTGGGCCTGGCCGGCAACCTGCGCGACTACTCGTTCGTCACCAGCGACGGCAAGACCACTGCCGGCGATGACATCGACTACCGCGGTGCTCGCGCCGGGTACGCCGATCAGCCCGACGAGGTGATCAACTACGTCGACGCTCACGACAACGAGACGCTGTACGACCTGTCGGTGCTCAAGCTGCCGGTCGACACGTCGATGGCCGACCGGGTGCGCATGAACACGCTCTCGCTCGCCACGGTCACGCTGTCGCAGGCACCCTCGTTCTGGCACGCCGGCACCGAGCTGCTGCGCTCGAAGTCGCTCGACCGCAACAGCTACGACTCGGGTGACTGGTTCAACCGCGTCGACTGGACCGGGCAGGAGTCGACGTTCGGCTCGGGGCTGCCGATGGCCGCCGACAACGAGGAGAAGTGGGGCCTCATGCGCCCGCTGCTCGAGAACGCCTCCCTCAAGCCGCAGGCCGCCGACATGGCGGCGGCCGAGGCCGCGGCGCTCGACCTGCTGCGCGTGCGCGGCGAGGTGGACCTGCTGCGCCTCGGCTCGGCGGAGCTGATCCAGCAGAAGGTCACCTTCCCCAACGGGGGAGCGGATGCTGCCCCCGGCGTCATCGTGATGCAGATCGACGACACCGCCGGCCCGGACGTCGACACCGAGCTCGACGGCGCACTGGTCGTGTTCAACGCCTCGCCGGAGCCCGTGTCGCAGACGGTCGACGGCCTCGCCGGCCGCTCGTTCGCCCTCACGCCCGCACAGGCCAAGGGCTCGGACGCGGTCGTGAAGACGACGAAGTGGGATGCCGCGACCGGCACCGTCACCGTCCCCGCGCGTTCGGTCGCGGTGCTCGTCGACGCCCAGGACGGCGGCTCCGAGCCCGGCGAGCCTACGGAGCCGGGTCAGCCGACGGAGCCCGAAGAGGCAGCGGAGGACGTCGCGCTCGAGCTCTCAGCGCACACCGTCGAGCAAGGCGGCGCCGTGAGCGCGACGGTGACCGGTCTCGCCCCCGGCGAGAAGATCGCCGCGGCCGTGCACAGCGAGCCCATGGTCGTTCGCGGCATCCCCGCGGCCGACGCAGACGGCACCGTGCGCTTCGACGTCGCTATCCCCGACGACTTCGCCGTCGGCGCGCACACGCTCGTGGTCACCTCCGACACACGGGCGCCCCTGCGCGCGACGCTGACCGTCGTCGGCCAGGGCGAGCTCGCCGTCACCGGCGCCTCCGCACCCTGGGGCCTGCTCATAGCCGCGCTGCTGCTGCTCGCCCTCGGCGCAGGGCTTGTGGTGTGGCGTCGGCGCCGGGGCGACGGTGCCCTCGCCGACTGAGCCCACCGCCCCGCACACGAAAGCGCCGGTCACCCGAGGTGACCGGCGCTTCCGGTTGTGCGATCAGATCGCCGAGATCACTCCGCCGACGGAGGGGTGACCGAGATGAGCGCTGCGGTGTTGCTCTGCATCGCCTTCTTCACGGTGATCACGGTGCCGTAGCCGACGCCCGCATCCGCCGGGTTGCCCGATCCGAGGATCGTGTTGCCCAGGTCGAGACCGTAGAGGTCGGTGGCCGGGGAGCCGTCCGCGTTCACCACGCGAGTCGTGTACGGCGCATCTCCGACCGACGGCACGACGACGGAGGCGTCGCGCAGGCGGTAGTACAGGTCGTCACCACGGACCTCGATGCCGGGCACCCAGCCCTTGTCATCGGTGAAGGTGCTCACCGGCGACTGCGGGGCGATCGTGGTGCACGCCTCCTTGTAGTTCTCGTCGACGGAGCAGTCCTTGAACGAGTACGTCGGCTGGAGGCCGAACGCGGCGTTCGACGACTGCGCTCGGCTGGAGATGTTCTTCAGCGGCGACGGATCCATCGCGGCCTGCGCGCCGGTGCGGCGCAGCGGGTCGAAGTGGCTGTCGACGAGCAGCAGCCCGCCCTTCGCGCCCCAGCTCGGCAGGGCCGTGTGGTTGGAGGCGACGTGGTTGGTGTCGCCGTAGGTGGTGTCGCGGTACCAGACCAGCGCGCCCGGCGCGTTGTACGGCACCTTCTCGACCTTCCAGGCCTCGTCGCTGTACACCGTGGTGTACCCGTACTTCAGGCCCTCGTCGAAGCCGTCGAGGTTGCGCCACTCGACCAGGTAGTACTGCGCCTTGATCTGCGTGCCGCTGTCGTGGTGCCATCCCGCGCCGGTGGTGTCGGTCCACGTGCCGACGGTGGCGGTCCATCCGTTGTCGCCGTTCTCGACGTCGTCCGTCCACACCGCGGTGTCACCGCTGGTCAGGGCGAAGTCGTCGGCGAACCAGCCGCGCTCCTCGAAGGCCGCGTCGGTCGCCTGACGCAGGCGCACCTGGATGCTCTTGCCGGCGAACGACGACACGTCGATGTAGTCGTGACGCCATCCGTCGCTGGATCCGGTCAGACCGTACTTCTTCCCGCCGAAGTCCTTCAAGCGGCCGTTCGGGTCGGAGTAGCCGTCGTCGGTCGAGACCAGCGTGCCTGCCTCGTCGTAGACCTTCTGCTCGCCCCATGTCTTGCCGCCGTCGGTCGACACCTCGACGAAGCCGAAGTCCCAGTCCTCCTCGATCACGTAGTCGTTCCACATCCAGAACTTCGCGTTCGCGGGAACGCTGTCGATCGAGCGGCTCAGCGTGACGTCGGCCCAACTCTGGTCGGCGCCGGAGTACCACATGTCGTCGCCGCTGTGCGGGGTGGTGAGCACGATCTTCTTGTCGGGCAGGTTCACCTTGATGCCGTCCTCGGTGCCCTTCTTCGGGCGCGAGGTCTGGCCGACCTTGATCGTGCGGGACCTCTCGCCCGGGTTCACGACCTCGGGGTCGGCCCAGCCGAGCACCCACTTGTCCCAGAGGCCCATGTGGGTCGGCATCGACTGGAAGATGGGGCCGGAATGCGATCCCGAGCTCATCAGATCCCAGAAGTCGATGTCGGAATTCCCGGCGTTCGACGTGTCGTAGAGGTCTGGAAGACCCAGGTCGTGGCCGTACTCGTGCGCGAACACGCCGACACCCGAGTCCTCGGGCTGCACGATGTAGTTCGAGATCTTCAGGTCGGTGCCGGGGATCGTCGCGCCGCCGGCGACAGCGGAGGAGTGCGCCCAGATGGCGTAGGTGCCCTCTTCGCCACCACCGCCGGACTTGTCGGCGCCGGCGTGCACGAGCACGACGTGGTCGATCACGCCGTCGGGCTCGTTCACGTTGCCGTCGCCGTCGCGGTCGCCCTGGTCTTCGATGTCGTAGTCGGCCCAGGGGAAGTCCGGGTTCTGCGCGGCCACGGCCGCGACCGCGTCGATCGGCAGCTGTCCCGGTCCGAGCGGGTTGTCGGGGTGGCCCTGCATGTCCTGCATGGGACCGGCCTCCCACTCGCCCGCCTCGTTCTTGTGGCAGACGGTCGCGCCGTAGTAGCCCTCCGAGTGCGGCACGCTGACCCATTCGGTGGCAGAGCCGCTCAGCGAGTACGCCCCCCGCGACATCTCCTCGTACATGTTCTTCATGGTGTAGCCCGAGATGTCGAAGCCGGGCTTGCCGTCGGGGCCGGTGAGGTCGGTGCGCACCCGCTCGGTGATGCCCTCGTCGGTGAAGAGCATCTTGTTGAAGTGCTCGCTCGAGAAGTCGGGCACCCACATCGAGTTGTTGTCGAGGTGCTCGGTGTCGGCCGGGTCGGGGATGTTGTTGTGCAGGGTCGGGCCCTGCACACTGCCCGGCTTGCAGTCCGTGGCGCCGAACTCGGTCGGCACGTACAGGTCGCTGAAGTCGTCGGTGCCGTCGAACTCGACGAGGATGGTGAGGAGCTTCGCCTGCTGCGTCGTCTTCGACTTCTTCAGCTGCTTCGGGCTCTTGCCGGTCTTCAGCGCCTTCGCCTCGGTCTTGGCCAGCTGCTTCGCCGCCTTGGGGTTGCCCTGGGCGAACTTGTGGTCGTGCTCGGCGGCCTTCTCGAGGGCCTTGCCGCTCACCGACCGCTTCATCTGTCCGGTGGTGTTCGCGATCGGGGCATCCGCCGGGACCTCGACCATGTTGTCGACTCGCGGCGCGACGTAATTCATGTAGTACTCGTCAGAGCCGATCTGGGGCGCCGCCTGTGGCGCCTCGGTGTCGGGCGACGCAGCCGCGGTCGCGGTCGCCCCGCCGAAGGCCGTGAGGCCGGCGGCTGCGATCACGAAGGCGGACGTCGCGGCCACGGCGCGTCGTCGCGCTGGGGCAGTCCGATGTGACATTGCTTCTCCCTTCGGACACCGTCGTCGAAGGGGTCCCGCGACGGTGCGAAATGAACCACCCCGATCGGGGCGGACCTATACGGGTTTACCTGCAGAAACGCTGAGAGGGAAGAGGAAACGCGAGAAAACCTCGACTGGTGCGCGGAAGAAGGTGTCCGTCACTCGGGTACTAGGGAGCCCTAGCAATTGCTCTGTGTCCCGCGTATCGTGGTCACTGTGCCAAAGACGGTGCAGAGGAGCGTCACACAATGACTCGTATGATCCCCCATTTCGTAGGCGGAAAGCACGTCGAACCGACCGGCGGTCGCATGGCCGACGTCTTCGAACCGAGCACGGGAGCCGTGCAGGCACGTGTTCCCCTCGCCACGACCGACGAGGTCCGCGCCGCGATCGACGTCGCCGAGGCGGCGCAGCCCGAGTGGGCCGCGACCAACGCGCAGAAGCGCGCCCGCGTGCTCATGCGCTTCGTCGACCTCGTGAACCGCGACATGGACGAGATCGCCCGTCTGCTCTCCAGCGAACACGGCAAGACGTTCGAAGACGCCAAGGGTGACGTGCAGCGCGGGCTGGAGGTCATCGAGTTCTGCATCGGGGCTCCGCACCTGCTCAAGGGTGAGTACTCGACGGGGGTCGGAACCGGCATCGACGTCTACTCGATGCGGCAGCCGCTGGGCGTGGTCGCAGGCATCACGCCGTTCAACTTCCCCGCCATGATCCCGCTGTGGAAGGCGGGTCCTGCCATCGCCTCCGGCAACACCTACATCCTCAAGCCGAGCGAGCGCGACCCCTCCGTGCCGGTGAAGCTCGCCGAGCTGTTCCTGGAGGCGGGTCTGCCCGCCGGCGTCTTCAACGTCGTGCACGGCGACAAGGAGGCGGTGGACGCGCTGATCACCGACCCGCGCATCCAGGCGGTCGGCTTCGTCGGGTCCACCCCGATCGCCGAGTACATCTACACGACCGCCATCGCGAACGGCAAGCGCGCGCAGTGCTTCGGCGGAGCGAAGAATCACCTCATCGTCATGCCCGACGCCGACCTCGATCAGGTCGCCGACGCCCTGATGGGCGCCGGCTTCGGTTCTGCGGGGGAGCGCTGCATGGCGATCTCGGTCGCCGTGCCGGTGGGGGAGGAGACGGCGGATGCCCTGGCAGCCAAGCTCACCGAGCGCGTCGCCGAGCTGAAGGTCGGACCCTCGCTCGAGGAGGGGATGGACTACGGCCCGCTCGTCACGAGGGATGCCGTGAACCGCGTCACCGGGTACATCCAGCAGGGCCTCGACGAGGGCGCCACGCTGCTCGCCGACGGTCGTGGCTTCTCGGTCGAGGGTCACGAGGAGGGCTTCTACCTCGGCCCAACGCTGTTCGATCACGTCACCACCGACATGGCGATCTACCGCGAGGAGATCTTCGGCCCGGTGCTCGTCATCGCGCGCGCCGCCGATTACGAAGAGGCGCTGGCGATGGCATCCGACCACGAATACGGCAACGGCGTGTCGATCTTCACCCGCGACGGCGACGCCGCGCGCGACTTCACCGCCCGTGTGAACGTCGGCATGGTCGGCGTGAACGTGCCCATCCCGGTGCCCATCGCGTACTTCACCTTCGGGGGCTGGAAGCGCAGCGGATTCGGCGACCTCAACCAGCACGGCACCGACGCCTTCCGCTTCTACACGAAGACCAAGACGGTGACGAGCCGGTGGCCCTCGCACGGCGTGCGCGACGGCGCCAGCTTCGTCATCCCCACGATGTCCTAGGAGCCGGAGCCATGACCATGATCGAACCCACCACCGTCACGGCCGAGGAGCGCGAGGCCATCCTCAGCGCCGTACGCGAATTCGCCGAGAGCGAGCTCGCCCCGCACGCCGCCGAGCGCGACGAGAAGCACATCTTCCCGCGCGAATCGCTGCACCGCGCAGGCGAGCTCGGCCTCGGCGGCATCTACGTCGGCGAGGAGTTCGGCGGCACGGCCCTTGGAAGGGTCGACACCGTCGCCATCTTCGAAGAGCTCGCCAAGGGCGACCCGGCGGTCGCCGCGTACATCTCCATCCACAACATGGTCGCCTGGATGATCGACACCTACGGCGACGAGACCCAGCGCGGCCGTTGGCTGCCCGCGCTCACCGCCATGGAGCAGTTCGGCGGATACTGCCTCACCGAGCCGGGCGTCGGCTCCGACGCCGCGAACCTGGCCACGACCGCGATCCGCGACGGGGATGACTACCTGCTCACCGGGGTGAAGCAGTTCATCTCCGGTGCGGGCGAGGCAGGGGTCTACGTCGTCATGGCCCGCACCGGCGATCCGGGCTCGGGAGCGAAGGGCATCTCGGCCTTCCTCGTTCCCGGTGACGCCGAGAACCTCAGCTTCGGCGTCAACGAGAAGAAGATGGGCTGGCACGCCCAGCCCACCCGTCAGGTGATCTTCGACGGGGTGCGGGTTCCGGCATCCGCCATGCTCGGGGAGGAGGGGCGCGGCTTCGCGATCGCCATGTCGGCGCTCAACGGGGGCCGCCTGAACATCGCCGCCTGCTCGCTCGGGGGTGCGCAGTGGGCGATCGAGAAGGCCGTGCAGTACGTGCACGAGCGGATCGCCTTCGGCGAGCCGCTCGCCGAGAAGCAGTCGATCCTGTTCGCTATTGCCGACATGCGCACGGAGCTGCAGGCCGCGCGCCTGATGGTGCGCGACGGCGCGCAGGCGGTCGACGAGAAGGCCCCGGACGCGACCATGCGCTGCGCCATGGCCAAGCGGTTCGCCACCGACGCCGGCTTCGAGGTGGCCAACAGGGCCCTTCAGCTGCACGGCGGCTACGGCTACCTTCAGGACTACGGAGTCGAGAGGGTCGTGCGCGACCTGCGCGTGCATCAGATCCTGGAAGGGACGAACGAGATCATGCGACTCATCGTCGGACGCGAGATGCTGCGCCCCGCGGGCTCGGTCTCGATGCGGAGCGCATCATGACCCGCATCGCCTTCCTCGGGCTCGGGCACATGGGGCTGCCCATGGCCGTGAATCTGGTGAGGGCGGGGCACGATGTGCACGGGTTCGACCTCGTGCCCGCCGCGATCGACGCGGCGCGCGCGGCGGGCATCCCGGTCGCCTCCAGCGGTGCGGATGCTGTCGCGGATGCCGAGGTCGTCATCACCATGTTCCCGGCGGGGAAGCACGTGATCACCGCGTACCGCGACGAGCTGCTCGCCGCAGCCGCGCCGGGCACGCTGTTCATCGAATCGTCGACGATCGCCGTCGACGAGGCGCGCACGGCGCACGAGATGGCCGTCGCCGCCGGTCATCGCAACGTCGATGCGCCCGTCTCGGGCGGAGTGGTCGGCGCCGAGAACGGCACCCTCGCCTTCATGGTCGGCGGGTCCGACGACGACTTCGCGGCGGCCCTGCCGCTGCTCGAGGCGATGGGAAAGCGCATCGTGCACTGCGGCGGACCGGGTCTGGGTCAGGCGGCGAAGGTGTGCAACAACATGATCCTCGCGGTGTCGCAGATCGCCGTCGCCGAGGCCTTCGTGCTCGGCGAGCGGCTCGGCCTCGAGCATCAGGCGCTGTTCGACGTCGTCTCACAGGCATCCGGCCAGTGCTGGTCGATCACGACCAACTGCCCCGTGCCGGGTCCCGTGCCGACGAGCCCGGCCAACCGCGACTACCAGCCGGGGTTCGCCGGCGCACTGATGGCGAAGGATCTCGGCCTCGCGCTGCAGGCGATAGACCAGACCGGAACGGATGCCAGGATGGGCCGTCTCGCGCAGCAGCTGTACGCCGCGTTCGCCGAGGGGGACGGTGCGGCGCGGGACTTCTCGGGGATCATCACCGACATCCGGGAGGGCACGGTCTGACACAGCCTCAGGTGGGGGACGGCGGCGACGTCGGGCCGACCTGAGATACTGGAGGCGCCGCGACGTGGCGGCGGGAGGGGAGCGACATGTCCGAGTACGAGACGATTCTTGTCGAACAGCGAGGACGGATGGGCTGGATCACCCTCAACCGGCCGGAGGCGCTGAACGCCCTGAACGGCCGGGTCTCAGAGGAGGTCGCGGCTGCGGCATCCGTCTTCGATGCGGACGACGGCGTCGGCGCCATCGTCGTGACCGGCTCCGAGCGGGCGTTCGCCGCGGGCGCCGACATCAAGGAGATGGAGTCGAAGACCGGTGCCGAGATGCTCGACACCGACCACTTCGGCGCGTGGACCCGCTTCGCCGCCGTGCGGACCCCGGTCATCGCCGCCGTGTCGGGTTACGCGCTCGGCGGCGGCTGCGAGCTGGCGATGATGTGCGACATCATTCTCGCCGCCGACACCGCCACCTTCGGACAGCCCGAGATCAACCTCGGCGTGGTGCCCGGGATGGGTGGCACGCAGCGGCTCATCCGCGCGGTCGGCTACTACAAGGCCGCCGAGCTCATCCTGTCGGGCCGGCTGATCAAGGCCGATGAGGCCGAGCGAATCGGACTCGTCTCGCGCGTGGTTCCCGCGGCCGACCTGCTCGACGAGGCGACTTCGCTCGCCGAGACGATCGCGTCGAAGTCGCTGCCTTCGCTGTATGCGGCCAAGGCGACGCTGGATGCCGCGATGGAGACCACCCTCGAAGCCGGCCTCGCCGTCGAGAAGCAGCAGTTCGCCGCGCTGTTCGACACCGCAGACCAGAAGGAGGGGATGGCCGCGTTCCGCGAGAAGCGCCCCCCTCATTTCCAGCACCGGTGAGCGCTGCCATGGATACGCTGCCCGATGACGCCGACCTGACCCTCTCCGAGGACGATCGCCGCGAGCTCGTGCAGTGGACGGTGGCGTGCGCGGAGCGGATGCTGCCGTTCTTCCTCGCCGAACGCCCGCACGACCTCCGCCCGCAGGAGGCGCTGGACGCCGCCCATGCGTTCCTGCGCGGCGAGCTCAGCATCGACGAGGTGCGCGAGCGGGCGTTCGCCTGCCACGCTGCGGCCCGCGAGTCGACGGATCCGAACGCCATCGCGGCGGCTCGGGTCTGCGGTCAGGCGGCGGCTGTCGCGCACATGGCCGGGCACGCCAGGCAGGTGCCGCGGTACACGGCGAAGGCGTTTCCGGGCGATCGCTCGCGTCGCGACGAGGAGCTCGCCTGGCAGCGGATGCGTGTGCCCGAGCGCTTCGATCACTACGTCTACGACGGGGACTGACCCGCCCGCCGATCGCTCGCCGGCCGATTCCCGCGAGACTTGCGTTTCAGCACGAGACGGACCTTCTGGAGCACTGTCTCGTGCTGCAGTGGAAGTCTCGCGGGAAGTGCGTGTCGAGGGGGCGACGTCAGAGCGCGGTGCGGAGGTCGGCGAGAGCCTTCTCGAGGCGGCGCTGGCGTGTGGCGTCCTGCTTCGCCTCGGCGATCGAGCGGGCGATCTCCTTCCGCCGCGTGTACGACAGGCCCTCGAAGGCGGCCCGCGCGACGGGATCGGCATCCAGCGCGGCGGCCAGCACGTCCGGCGCGTCGACGGTGCGCTCACCGGCGTCCGGCGCGATGATCGCGTCGAACTCCTCGCCGAGCTCGACCCCCATCTCCGCGCGCGCCGCCTTGCTGAAGCCGATCAGGTTCTTCCCGCCCATGCGGGAGAGGCGCAGCCGCGCTGTACGGTCGCCGATGGTGACGACGACCGGGAACGCCTTGGCGTCGCTCAGCGCGGCGACCTGCTCGTCGTCGAGCACGATGGCTCCCGCCGGACCCATCGGCTCGAGCACAGTGTGCAGTCGCAGTTCGCTCACGCCGGTCATCCTAGAGAAGATGCCGGTCAGGCGAAATGCTCGCTGATCGCGTCGTTGCGCTCGGTGATCACACGGATCAGGTGACGACGCATCACCGAGACGTCGACCATGCGGCCGATCGGCCCGAAGGGCGAGCGGAAATCGATCGTGTCGCGCATCAGCGTGCCGCCGTCGAGCCCCTCGAACTCATGGGTGTGCAGAAACGACGCGAAGGGCCCGCGAACCTGACGGTCGCGGAAGCGTCGAGGGCGCTCGACGTCGAAGACGAGCGAGGTCATCCGGAACCGCAGGCCGAAGTGACGGGCGCTCCACGTGATCTGCTCGCCCTCCGCGAGTCGGCCCGAGGTGCGGCCGGATGCCACGCGCTCGCCGTGTGAGCGCTGCGACGTGAGATGCAGCCCGACGTCGAGCGAGACGTCGAAGACGTCCTCCGGCGGCGCGGGGATCCTGCGCTCGAGAGTGAAGGACGGCATCAGAGCGGGTCGGGCAGCGGGCGCGGATCGGTGAAGTCGCCGGCGTTCTTGCGCAGACGCGCGACGATGCCGACCAGCGACGTCGCATCGTCGGCATCCAGCCCGGGGGAGGAGAACACCTCGGTGTTCAAGGCGGCGGTGGCCCGCTCGACGAGGTCGCGGCCGGAGTCGGTGAGGGTGAGGAGCGCGGCGCGACCATCGTGCGGGTGCCGGTCGCGGCGAACGAGACCGTCGCGCACCAGACGCTCGGCGGTGCTCGTCACGCTCGTCGCGTGCACCTGCAGGCGAGCGACGACGCTCGACAGCGGCAGCGTGCCGGTGCGGCTGAACGCGAGAAGACGCAGCACCTCGTAGCGGGCGAAGGTCACCTGGAACGGCTTGAGAGCGGCATCCACCCGCGACAGAAGCAGCTGCTGCGCCCGCATCACCGACGTCACCACGGCCATGCCCTCGGCTGCGTCCGTCCAGCCGTGCGCGAGCCACTGCCGTTTCGCCTCGGCGAGGGGATCGATGGGGAGGGGGCGGGGACGGGCCATGACTCCACGGTATCTGCCCGGCGCCCTTCACCCGAGCGAGACTGAGTATCATTTGATGTGACACCTGATTCCAGAAGTTCGCGCGGGTAGGATCGGTACCGGCGAGAGGGAGGTTCGATGAAGATCTACGTCCTGGTGAAGGAAGTGCCCGACACCTACGGTGACCGCAAGCTCGACCTCGAGACCGGTCTGGCGGATCGGACTGCGGGTGACGTGGTGCTCGATGAGATCACCGAGCGCGCACTCGAGGTGGCTCTGTCCTACGCCGACAAGAACCCGGGAACCGAGGTCGTGAGCCTGTCGATGGCTCCCGAATCCGCCACCGCGTCCGTGCGACGCTCTCTCGCGATCGGCGCCGCCTCCGCCGTCCACGTCGTCGACGAAGAGCTGCGCGGTGCAGACCTCACCCTCACCGCAGAGGTGCTCGCGGCCGCGATCCGCCGCGGCGAGCCCGACCTGGTCATCACCGGCAACCTGTCGACCGACGGAGTCGGAGGTGTCATCCCAGCGATGCTCGCCGAGCACCTCGGCTGGGCGCAGGCGACCGCGCTGAGTGCGGTCGAGATCGGCGACGGTCAGCTCACCGGCATCCGCACCGGCGACGCAGGCACGCAGGACGTGACGGTGCCGCTCCCGGCGGTCATCTCGATCACCGAGGCGCTTCCGGATGCCCGCTTCCCCAACTTCAAGGGCATCATGGCCGCGAAGAAGAAGCCCCTCGAGGTGCTCTCACTGGCGGACCTCGGCGTCTCGGCCGACCCGGCCGTCGCTCCCCGCACGATCATGACGAGCGTCGCCGAGAAGCCGGCGCGAGCCGCCGGCGTCAAGATCACCGACGAGGGCGACGCCGCGGCGCAGCTCGTCGAGTTCCTCGCACAGAACAGGCTGGTGTGACATGGCGTACCCCGAGAAGTCGATCCTCGTCCTCGTCGACGTCGACCCGTCCGGTGACGCCGCCAGCAGCACGGCGGCGCTGATCGGCGCCGCCTCGACGATCGGAGCGCCGGTGGCGCTGATCGTCGGCGGCGGCCAGGCGGCGACCGACGCGGCGGCTGCAGCCGGCGCACAGGTCGTGCTCACGGCGGCCGGCGATGCCTCATCGCTCACCGTGCCCGCCGTCGACGCGCTGCAGACGGCGTACCGACAGGTGCGGCCGGATGCCGTGCTCATCTCGAACTCGATCGCCGGTCGGGATGTCGCCGGGCGTTTCGCCGTGCGCGAGAAGCTGGCGCTCTCGGTGGATGCGATCGGCGTCTCCCGTGACGATGAGGGCGTGACGGCCCAGCACTCGGTTTACGGCGGCTCGTACCTCACCGACTCGGCGCCCACCTTCGGCACCCCGGTGATCACCATCCGCCAGGGTGCGGTCGACGCGCGCGCCGAGGCGGTCGCCTCGCCCGTGATCGAGGAACTGTCGGTCACGGCATCCGGCGCGGTCGCCGCCACCGCAGGCGAGATCGCCGCCGAGGAGAAGACGTCGTCGCGACCCGAGCTGCGCGGAGCCACCCGAGTCGTCTCGGGCGGGCGCGGGCTCGGCTCGAAGGAGAAGTTCGTTCTCGTCGAGCAGCTCGCCGACGCGCTCGGTGCCGCCGTCGGCGCGTCGCGCGCGGCGGTGGATGCCGGGTACATCCCGTACGCGCACCAGGTCGGTCAGACCGGCGTCTCGGTCTCGCCGCAGCTGTACGTCGCGCTTGGGATCTCGGGCGCGATCCAGCACCGTGCCGGCATGCAGACCGCGAAGACGATCGTCGCGATCAACAAGGACGGTGACGCGCCGATCTTCGACGTCGCCGACTTCGGCATCGTCGGCGACGTGTTCACCGTCGTGCCGCAGCTGATCGAGGCGCTCGAAGCCCGGAAGAAGTGACCATGGCCGGATCCATCCGCCGCGGCCTCCCGCGGGTGAAGGGCGGCGAGCCGTGGCCTCCTGCGACCGAGGTCGAGGCCGCCGACGCTGTCGAATCCGCCCAGCCCGCCGAGCTCCCCACCCCGACGTCGACAGCACGGGACCTCGCCGAGAGCACGGCTCCTTCGCGTGAACGACCCGTGCAGTCGCCGACGTCCCGTGCTCTCGACGAGGGGGTTCCGGATGCCTCTGCGCCGGCCGGCGTGAGCCTGCGGCGCGGGCTTCCGCGCGTGCCGGGCGGGGAGCCCTGGCCCCCCGCGGACGCCACGGCCGTGGCATCCGTCGCCGCTGCCGTCCCCGAGCCCGCTGCCGGTGCGTCGAGTGAACGGGACCTCGGCGAGCGCACGGCTCCTTCGCGTGAACAGGCCGTGCAGTCGGCGACATCCCGTGCTGTCGACGCAGAGACCGACGCGGAGGCGGGCGCGGAGATTGCGCACGCTGAGGCGGGGGCGGATGCCGGTGTCGCGGTGCGACGCGGGCTTCCGCGCGTCGCAGGAGGGGAGCCGTGGCCTCCGGCCGGCACCATGCCCGTGACCGCACACGTCGGCGCAGCGGCGGCGACCCAGGAGGCGGCGACCACTGCGCCCGTCGCGAGCGAGTCCGTTCCGGCGACGGACGTCGCCGCGACCACCGGCACTCCGGCAGCCAGGGAGGTCATCGCCTCGACGTCCCGGCCCGATGTCTCCACCCCTCTGCCATACCCGCGCACCGTCTGGCAGGGGCGCGCTCCGCGGCACGCGGCCGAGCCGCTGTCCGAGCCCTCGCGTCTCCGCCCGACTTGGCCACAGGCCATCGGGGGACTTCTGGGCCTGGCATCCCTCGGCCTGCTCGCCGTCGCCGCGGTGTTCCTCATCCGCACCTTCCTCAGTTTCCCGCTGATGCAGGACTTCCTCGCCACCTACCCGGGCGAGTACCATCCGGCCGTCGACGTCGAGCCGGGCTTCGCCCCGTGGGCGAACTGGGCGCACTTCTTCAACATGTTCCTCATGGTGCTGATCATCCGCTCCGGCCTGCGCGTGCGCAGCGAGAAGCGGCCGACGGTGTTCTGGACGCCGCGACGCAACGCCAAGGGCAAGATCAGCCTCACGCTCTGGTTCCACCAGGCACTCGACCTGCTGTGGATCATCAACGGCGTCGTCTTCGTCGTGCTGCTGGTCACCACCGGCCACTGGGCGCGCATCGTGCCGACGAGCTGGGAGGTGTTCCCGAACGCGCTGTCGGCGGGGCTGCAGTACCTCTCGTTCGACTGGCCGACCGACAACGGCTGGGTGAATTACAACAGCCTGCAGCAGCTGGCCTACTTCGTCACGGTGTTCATCGCCGCGCCGCTCGCGATCGTCACCGGGTTCCGGATGTCGGGGCTGTGGCCGAAGAAGGCTGAGAAGCTCTCGAAGGCGTACCCGGTCGAGTGGGCGCGGGCGCTGCACTTCCCGGTGATGCTGTATTTCGTGGCGTTCATCATCGTGCACGTCGCGCTCGTGTTCCTCACCGGGGCGCTGCGCAACCTCAACCACATGTTCGCCGCTCAGGGGTCGATCGACGGCGCCGCGTACGCCGCGAACTGGACGGGCTTCTGGGTCTTCGTGCTCGCGATGGCCGTGATCGCCGGGGGCTGGTTCGCCGCTCGTCCCCTCGTGCTCGCACCGATCGCGAAGCTGTTCGGGCAGGTCTCCGGTCGCTGACCCTGCACTGTTTCGTCGTCCGCGCCCCCTCTGATGCACGCGATCCAGAGGGGGCGCGGTCGTTCAGACAGGGCGCCGATTTCGCGAACAGGCAAGAAGCCGGATTCTTGAGGCGTCATCTGGCCGGTCTGCGTGCGATTCCTTCGGCGCGCTCAGTAATCTGAGCGGACCGGTGAGGACGCCGGTGGGAGAGGATCGCGATGACGCAGATCGGAATCGTGCAGGAGCAGCCGGACGAGGCGCGGGTCGCGGCGACCCCGGCCACCGTGCAGACGCTGCGGAAACTCGGCTACGAGGTGGCCGTCGAGATCGGGGCGGGGGAGCGCTCGGCGTACCCGGATGCCGCGTACGCGGCTTCCGGCGCCCGCCTGGTCTCCCAGGCGGAGGCGTGGGCGAGCCCGGTCGTGCTCAAGGTGAACCCGCCGACGGATGCCGAGATCGCCCGCCTCTCTGACGGCGCCACCCTCATCGGGCTGCTCGCCCCGGCTCTGCGGCCGGACCTGGTCGAGTCGCTCGCGCAGCGGGGGATCACGGCGATCGCGCTCGACGCCGTGCCACGCATCTCCCGCGCGCAGTCGATGGACGTGCTCAGCTCGATGGCGAACATCGCCGGGTACCGGGCGGTCGTCGAGGCGGCGCACGAGTTCGGGCGCTTCTTCACCGGGCAGGTGACGGCTGCAGGCCAGGTGCCCCCGGCGAAGGTGCTCGTCGCCGGAGCCGGTGTCGCCGGGCTCGCGGCGATCGGTGCGGCGTCGAGTCTCGGCGCGATCGTTCGCGCCACCGACCCGCGCCCCGAGGTGGCCGACCAGGTCTCATCGATCGGCGGGACGTATCTCGCCGTCGACGTGCAGGTCGAGAAGTCGACAGACGGCTACGCTAAGGCGACGAGCGAGGACTACAACCGCCGCGCTGCCGAGATCTACACCGAACAGGCAGCCGACGTCGACATCATCATCACCACCGCGCTGATCCCGGGGCGGCCCGCGCCGAGGCTCATCACCGCCGCCGATGTGGCGAGCATGAAGCCGGGTAGCGTCATCGTCGACATGGCCGCAGCGCAGGGCGGCAACGTCGAGGGCTCGGTCGCCGGTGAGCGGACGGTCACGGCGAACGGCGTGATCATCCTCGGGTACACCGATCTCGCCTCGCGCCTGTCGACCCAGGCATCCCAGCTCTACGGCACCAACGTCGCCAACCTCGTCGCGCTGCTCACGCCGAACAAGGACGGCCTGCTGAGCATCGACTTCGACGACGTCGTGCAGCGCTCGGTGACCGTCGTCCGCGATGGTGAGATCACGTGGCCGCCACCGCCCGTGCAGGTCGCCGCGGCGCCCGCGGCATCCGTTCCGAAGACGGAACCCGCGCGGATGCCCGAGAAGAAGCCGATGTCGGCTGGCAAGAGGGCCGGTCTGATCGTCGCGGGCATCGCCGCGCTGTTCCTCGTGAACGCGTTCGCGCCCGCGCCGCTGCCGCAGCACTTCACCGTGCTGATGCTCTCGGTCGTGATCGGCTTCTACGTGATCGGCAAGGTGCACCACGCGCTGCACACGCCCCTGATGTCGGTGACGAACGCCATCTCGGGTGTGATCATCGTCGGCGCGATGCTGCAGATCACCGACGCGAACCCCGTGGTGCAGGTGATCGCCGCCGTCGCCGTGCTCGTGGCCAGCATCAACATCTTCGGCGGCTTCGCGGTGACCCGACGGATGCTCGGCATGTTCACCCTCGGCCCGACCAAGGGAGCCGACAAGTGAGCGTCGACGCCCTCGCGGCCGCCGCATACATCGTCGCGGCCCTGCTGTTCATCCTCAGCCTCGCCGGTCTCAGCCGCCACGAGTCCGCCCGCGCGGGCGTGATCTACGGCATCGCCGGGATGGCGATCGCGCTCGGCGCCACCCTCGCACTGACGATCGCGGATGCCTGGGGAACGCCCGGTTCGACGCTCGGGCTCGTCCTGCTCGGCGCCGGCGTGCTGATCGGCGCCGCGATCGGACTCTGGCGGGCACGGGTCGTGCAGATGACGCAGATGCCCGAGCTGATCGCCCTGCTGCACAGCTTCGTCGGTCTCGCCGCCGTGCTGGTCGGCTGGAATGGGCACCTTGCCCACGCGCCCATCCCGGCTGAGCTGGTCGGCATCCACAACGCCGAGGTCTTCATCGGAGTCTTCATCGGCGGCGTCACCTTCACCGGCTCCATCGTCGCCTACCTCAAGCTGTCGGCGCGCATGTCGTCGCGCCCCCTCATGCTGCCCGGCAAGAACGCTCTGAACGTCGGCGCACTCGTCGCCTTCGTCGCGCTGACCGTCTGGTTCGTGATCGACCAGCAGCTGTGGCTGCTCGTCGCCGTCACCGTGCTCGCGTTCGCGCTCGGGTGGCATCTGGTGGCATCCATCGGCGGCGGCGACATGCCCGTCGTCGTCTCGATGCTCAACAGCTATTCCGGCTGGGCCGCTGCCGCCGCAGGCTTCCTGCTGAACAACGACCTGCTCATCGTCACCGGTGCGCTCGTCGGCTCGTCCGGTGCGTACCTGTCGTACATCATGTGCAAGGCGATGAACCGGTCGTTCCTGTCGGTGATCGCCGGAGGCTTCGGCATCGCGGCATCCGCCTCATCCGACGACGAGCACGGCGAGCACCGCGAGATCACCGCCGAGGCCGCCGCGGCCATGCTCACGGCGGCGACCAGCGTGATCATCACCCCGGGCTACGGCATGGCCGTCGCGCAGGCGCAGTACCCCGTCGCCGACCTCGTCACCCGGCTGCGCGAGCGCGGCGTGCAGGTGCGCTTCGGCATCCACCCCGTCGCGGGCCGCCTGCCCGGGCACATGAACGTGCTGCTCGCCGAGGCGAAGGTGCCGTACGACATCGTGCTCGGAATGGACGAGATCAACGACGACTTCGCGTCGACCTCCGTCGTGCTGGTGATCGGAGCGAACGACACCGTCAACCCCGCGGCCGCCGAGGATCCGGGCAGCCCGATCGCCGGGATGCCCGTGCTGCGCGTCTGGGAGGCCGAGCAGATCATCGTGTTCAAGCGCTCGATGGCCGCCGGCTATGCGGGGGTGCAGAACCCGCTGTTCTTCCGCGACAACGCGCAGATGCTCTTCGGCGACGCGAAGGAGCGGGTGGAGGACATCATCCGCGCCCTGTGATCCGGCATCCGGATGCCCCTTCGCCGCGGGTCAGGCGCGGACGAACCGCACCTCGGTGAGCGTCTCACCCAGGAACGGCTCGGTGTGGCTCTCGCCGTCGAGGGTGAAGCCGTTGCGCTGATAGAAGCGGTGCGCGCGCGGGTTGTCGTCGGCGACCCACAGGTAGCTCGGCTCGCCCTCGTACACGGCCGCGTCGAAGAGCTTCTGGCCGATGCCGGTGCCGTGATAGGCGTCGAGCAGGTAGATGAAGTAGAGCTCGCGCAGCGCCGGTGCATCCTTGTCGCGTGCGGGACCCGATCCGACGAAGCCGACGATCTCGCCATCGACGAGAGCCGCGCTCATGCGGAAGTCGTCGCCCTGCCGAGCCCAATTCGTCCACAGCTCCGCCATGCGCCGCGGGGAGATCCTCTCGAGCGCGGCCTTGCTGATCAGGTGGTCGTAGGTCTCGTGCCAGCACTGCGCGTGCACGCGGCCGAGGGCCTCCGCATCGACATCGCGGACGGGTCGGACGATGATCTCGGTATGGGCTTCCGTGCTCATGGTCGTGACTCTACGCGCCGCTGTCGCGGACCGGAAATCGGCGGATGACACACATGCGCTCATGTGGGTATCAGCCAACGAAGTTGGGGGTTTCCTCGTGGATCACTACTATCGCCCCTTGTGAATGTGATCTGGCGCACCCTTCTCGTCATCCTGCAGGCCCGGCTGCGCACGCGCCGCGGCAGTGCTCTCGACCCCGCTGCGGTCAGCCGCATCCGCGTCACCACACTGCCGACGGACCTCGACATCCTGCGGCACATGAACAACGGCCGCTACCTCTCGCTGTTCGACCTGGGCCGCTGGGATCTGCTGATCCGCACCGGCCTGTTCGACGCAATGAAGGATCGCGGCTGGTACGCGGTCGTCTCGAGCGAGACGGTCACCTTCCGCAAGTCGCTGCAGCTCTGGCAGCGTTTCGACATCGAGTCGCGCTTCGTCGGCCACGACGACAGGGCCGTCTTCCTCGAGCACCGTGCCGTGGTCGACGGCGAGGTGTACGCGCGGGTGATCGTGAGATCGCGGATGCTGCGCCGCAGCGGCGGCACGGTCAGCAACGAGGAGCTGTTCGCCGCCGTCGGAAAGCCGCAGGGGCTGCCCGAGGTCGAGCCGTGGATCCACGACTGGGCGTCGGCCTCGGCGCTGCCCTCGACGAAGAGCCCGGCGCCGAGCCTCTGGCGCTGACTGACGACGGCCCGCGCGCGATACTCTGAGCGCGTGGGGGAGATGCTCAAGGCCACCGGGCGCGTGCTGTGGCGACACTGGCCGTCGCTGCTGGCGTGGTACCTCGCCGGTGTGGTGGCGCGCTACTGGCTGATCGTCCTGGCCGGGTTCGTCGGGGCCTACACCTCCGTCGGTGGATTGATGATCCTCCCGCTCGCCGTGCTGTGCCGCCTGATCAGCCTGGTGGGCATGCTTCTCGTGCTGCGGGATGGGCTGCGCTCCCTGCAGGCCGTGGCGCCGCTTCCCGATTCGGCGGCCGACCGCCGCCGGACCTTCCTGACCGCACTGCTCGCGAGCATCCTGCCGTTCTTCGCCATCTACACGGCGCAGGGGCTGCTCGGCAGTGACGTGCAGGCGTACACGCTGCGCGCGCTGGAGAAGAACAGCGAAGAGATCGGCGCGACGCTCGGCACCGACCGCACGTTCGATCCCGGCGACAACATCACCGAGCTGTCCTTCAACGCCTGGACGATCGCGATCATCGTGCTGGCGTTCGCCGCCCGATGGGCATGGGGTCGCTGGTCGGCGAAGCTGCCGAAGGTGCTCAGCCTCGCAGCCGTGTACTGCGAGGTCGTGTGGGTCTTCTTCTCGCTGCTCCTGCTCAAAGACGCGGTGGACAGCGTGACATCGTGGGTCGACACCCGCGTCGCCATGGTGTGGGTGGCGGACGCCCGCGAGGCGGTGACGGGCTGGCTGGCGCCCTTCGTGTCGGTCGGTGACGGCGTCGGATGGCTGCTGGGTCAGGCGGGTCCGGTGCTGCTGGAGCCGATCTCGTGGCTCACCGTCGCCGGAGTCGTCTACGGGCAGGCGATCGTCGCCGAGAAGCTGCAGATCCAGCACAGGCTGGTCGCGGAGGTGCGCGAGCGCATCGCCCGGGTGCCGAACCCGCTGATGCGCCGTCTGCGCGATCTGGGAACGGAGCTCGCGTCGCGTGTCCTCCCGATCTGGCGAGCCGTCCTTCTGATGTGGCGCGCGGGCCCGGTGAGCATCGCGTCGTATGCGCTGCTGTACACGGCGGTCGTCGTCGGCGGATCGTGGCTGGACTACGGGATGGGCCGCGCTCTCGGCCCCCACGATCTGTACGAGTTCTGGACGGTGTACTGGCCGGTCATCTTCCTGATCCCCTCTCTGATCATCGAGCCGATCCGGATGGCGGTGATCGCCGGCGCGTACGACACGACGTTCGGCATGCTGCGTCGCGCGCAGGACGAGAGAACGGATGCCGCGGCACCGACCACGGTCGAGGAAGCGGACGCCGCGGCGATCACCGCAGCCGCCGGCGTGCTGCCCACGGCGTCGCCTCGAGGATCCGAGCCGACCGGCGCGACCGCGGTGCCCGCGCTCTGATCCGGGTGGAGCCGGTCAGGGATCGATGCTGAGCCGCAGGAATCGCGACTCGGCGTCGTGCGGCTCGATCTCGAGCCGGTACGGTCCTTCCGCGTCTTCGGGAACGACGTAGGGCAGCAGGAGCTGATACGGCTCCGCCGTCTCGCCGTCGAGGGTCGGCACGCAGACCTCGGGCTCCTCCCGGTCCCACGGCAGACCGATCTGCCCGCGCACCGATTCCCACACCCGTCCTGTGCCCTGCTCGATCAGCCGGGGTGCCCAGCATGTCGGGCCCTTCTCGCCCAGAGGGGTGATCTGCACGGTGACGCCGATCAGGGTGATGTCGTCGGGCACCGTCAAGCCCGAGGTGTCGGTGATGGCCTTCGCGCGCACCGGTCCCCACTTTGCTCCTTCGAGCACCACGGTTCCGGACTCTCCGGGTTCGACGGCCCACAGCGGCTTGCCGGAATCGGGATAGGCGTACTTCCACTCCCACCAGCCCGCCCCTCCGATCGCCGCCGGCAGCAGAACGGCCACGGCGCACAGCGCCACCGCGTTGCCGCGCCACCACCCGCGTCGCTCGGTCATCACTCGGCCCATCCGATCTCGTCGAGGCGGACTTCACGCTCCACAGCCATGTCGTCGAGATCGAGGGAGACCTCGACGATCCCGTCAGCCGCGTAGTCGTCGTTCTCCGCGAACACGAGCGTGGCGGAGCCGTTCAGCGCGTCCTCGGGAAGCTCGAAGGCGATGCTCCCGTGCTGCGGCACGCCGGTGACCAGTGGAAGCTGCACCATCGAGGTTCCGCGCTCGGTCGCCGAATAGGTCCGATCCCCGATGCGCAGGTCGGTCACCCGCAGGGCGGCGCCGGACTGGTCCCGCGTCGAGGCCGCGTCGAGGTCGACGACGAGCCAGGTGCCCTCGGCTCGCCAGCTCCCGTCCGAGACGGCGCGGGCGGCGTGGACGTCGGTCACCGTGACGGCGATGTTGCGGGCCTCCGCGTGCTCACCGACCTCCGCATGTGTGACGAAGGGGTCGTAGCGCGCGTCCTCATCCTTCTGCAGCTGGGTCAGACCCCAGGCCCCCACCACCAGCGCGATCGAGAGCGCCCAAGGGGCGGCGGCCTTCACGAGCCGCCGACGTGCGTCGGATCCGGAAGTCGGGACGGTCACGGCTCGACCACCTCCCGGTCGGCGGGAACCGCCGCCACAGGCACGGTGACGTAGGCGCCGGTGCGCACATCGGACCAGTACGTGCCCCGGGTGACGAAGGCGCCCTCGGAGCGCGTGGAATCCGGCAGCACGAGGCGGACCTCGTCGCCCGGCGCGATGGCATCCGCATCGATCGTCCAGGCCAGACGCACCCGCGTGGGGACGTCAGGCTGCAGGTACGACAGCACGCTGTCGTCTTCGACGCGCCGGGCATCGGAGCGCACGATCTCGACACCGTCGATGTGCACGCCGCTGAGCGAGTGAGGGGCGAGAGCGATGCGCGGCTCAGTGAACAGATTCGTCACCTCGAGCGTGACTATCAGGGTCTCTTCGCCTTCGTCGGGCACGACCCCGGCGCCCTGCACCTCTCCCCCGACCTCGGCACCGAGCACGGCGATCTCGAGGTCGGATCCGACGTAGTGCTCGCCGACTGCGAGCTCTTCGGGAACCGGCTGCGGAGCCGGCTCGAGTCCTCCGAACGCGGCGGTCGCGCCCAGCAGCACGGCTCCGGCACCCGTGATGATCCACCCCGTGGGGATGCGGTCGGCCATCGTCCGCGCCCACGCCGCTGCGCGCGCCTCGGACGCGGCGCGGTTCGCGGCATCCGCCTCGTTCTCCCCCACGCACACAGCATAGAACGCCCCGGTTCCGCGCCCTGCGGCGGATCGTGCCTAGTCTGGATGCATGGCAGAGCAGTCATCGTCGCCCACGGATCGTCACCTGGCCGATGCCGCCACAGCGCTCGCCCGGCGGTGGGTGGACGAAGCCGCCCAGGCCCGTCTCGATCCGGCCGCCCAGCGTCTCGCCGGCGTGCTGCACGACCCGAAGGGGCTGCCCTTCACCCTCGGATTCGTCGACGGCGTGATGCGCCCGGAGAGCACGGCGGCCGCGGCGTCGATGCTGCACCGGGTCGCGCCGCTCGCCCCCGACTTCCTGCCCTGGTATCTGCGCGGCGTGGTGCGCCTCGGCGGCGGCGTCGCGCCCGTGCTGCCCGTGCCGACGGTGCCGATCGCGCGGCGGGTGCTGCGGGAGATGGTCGGACACCTCATCGTGGACGCGCGATCGGAGAAGCTCGGACCGGCGCTCGAGAAGATCCGCACGGGTTCCGAGTCGGGAGCCCGGCTCAACCTCAACCTGCTCGGCGAGGCGGTGCTGGGAGACGCCGAGGCGAGAAGGCGGCTCGAGGGCATCCACGATCTCGTCCGCCGGGACGACGTCGACTACGTGTCGGTCAAGGTCTCGGCGATCATCAGCCACATCTCGCTGTGGGCGTTCGAGGAGACGGTCGACGAGGTCGTCCGCCGGCTGCTCCCGCTGTACCGCACCGCGGCGGGCAACGGGACGTTCATCAATCTCGACATGGAGGAGTACCGCGATCTCGATCTCACGATCGCGGTCTTCACTTGTCTGCTCGAGGATCCGCAGCTCACGCGGCTCGAGGCCGGCATCGTGCTGCAGACCTACCTGCCCGACGCGCTGCCGGCGCTGCGCGAGCTCACCGCGTGGGCCCGAGACCGGGTCGAGCACGGCGGAGCGCCGATCAAGGTGCGACTGGTCAAGGGCGCGAACCTGGCGATGGAGAAGGTCGACGCGGCGGTGCACGGCTGGCCGCAGGCCCCGTACAGCACCAAGCTCGACACCGACGCGAACTACCTGCGCTGCCTCGACGCCGCATTCGACCCGGTCAGCACCGCCGCCGTGCGGATCGGGGTGGCCGGTCACAACCTCTTCGACATCGCCTACGCCTGGCTGCTCGCGGGAGAGCGGGGAGTGCGCGACGACATCGAGTTCGAGATGCTGCTCGGCATGGCGCAGGGGCAGGTGCAGGCCGTCTCGCGCGAGGTCGGCCCGGTGCTGCTCTACGTGCCCGTCGTCGATCCGAAGGAGTTCGACGTGGCGATCAGCTACCTCGTGCGCCGGCTCGACGAGAACGCGTCGTCGTCGAACTTCCTCTCCGCCGCCTTCCATCTCGCCGACGACGAATCGCTCTTCGAGCGCGAGCGCCTGCGCTTCGTCGACTCCGTCGCCCGCTCGCGGGATCGCAGCCTGCTTACCGGGCCCCGACGCACGCAGAACCGGACGTCGCCCGCACACGAGTCGGTGCGGCCGCTCACGCAGCGCCGCAGCACCGACGAAGACCTCACCGGAGTGGTGCTCGACATCGCGCGCGGCTCGTCGGGCATCGACGAGGGGGCCGACGATCCGTTCCTGCAGACCGCGGTCTACGCCCGGCAGGAGATCACCGCCGCCGACGGCGCACCCGGGTTCGAGAACACCGCCGACAGCGACCCCGCGCTGCCGGCCAACAGGGCCTGGGCTCGCGGGATCCTCGCCCATATCGCTCGTGACCGCGGCCTCGGCATCCAGACTCTGCGCGCATCGCGGATCGATGATGAGGATCGGCTGGATGCCGCGATCGAACGCGTCCGCACCGCGGCATCCGGATGGGGCTCGCGCCCCGCCGCTGAGCGCGCGCAGATCCTGCAGCGGGCCGCCGTCGCGCTCGCCGCGCGGCGCGCAGAGCTGATCGAGGTCGCGGCCGTCGAGACCGGAAAGGTGCTCGCCGAGGCCGACGTCGAGGTCAGCGAGGCCGTCGACCTGGCCAACTACTACGCCGCGACCTGCCGTGAGCTCGACAGCGTCAGCGGGGCCGTCTTCGAGCCCGCCAGGGTGACCGTCGTCACCCCGCCGTGGAACTTCCCGCTGGCGATCCCGGCCGGTGGAGTGCTCGCCGCGCTCGCGGCGGGATCGGGCGTGATCTTCAAGCCCGCCCACCAGGCGCGCCGCTGCGCGGCCGTGATCGCCGAGGCGCTGTGGGAGGCGGGCGTGCCGCGCGACGTGCTCGCGCTCACCGAGCTCGGCGAGCAGGAGCTGGGACGCCGGCTCATCACGCATCCGGCGGTCGACCGGGTGATCCTCACCGGGTCGTGGGACACTGCGGCGCTGTTCCGCTCATGGCGCCCGGACCTGCCGCTGCTCGCCGAGACGAGCGGCAAGAACGCGATCATCATCACCCCCACCGCCGACATCGACCTGGCCGTCGCCGATCTCGTGAAGAGCGCGTTCGGTCACGCCGGTCAGAAGTGCTCGGCGGCGTCGCTGGCGATCCTCGTCGGTCCGGTGGGCCATTCGAAGCGATTCGTGCGTCAGCTGGTCGACGCGGTGCGCTCGCTGCGCGTGGCCTGGCCGTCGGATCCGACCGCCGAGGTCGGGCCGATGATCGAACGGCCGCAGGGAAAGCTGGAGTGGGCGCTCACCCGGCTCGAGGGCGACGAGAAGTGGCTGATCGAGCCGCGCCCGCTCGACGACAGCGGACGGCTGTTCAGCCCTGGCGTGCGCGTCGGGGTGCAGCCGGGCTCGCGCACCCACCTGGAGGAGTTCTTCGGTCCGATGCTCGGCATCATGCACGCGCCGACGCTGAGCGCCGCGATCGAGCTGCAGAACGCCGTGCCGTACGGGCTCACCGCGGGACTGCACACGCGCGATCCCGCCGACCTCGCCCTGTGGCTCGAGAACGTGCAGGCCGGCAACCTGTACGTGAACCGCGGGATCACCGGGGCGATCGTGCAGCGCCAGCCCTTCGGCGGCTGGAAGCGCTCCGCGGTGGGCCCCGGCGCGAAGGCCGGCGGCCCGAACTATCTCATCGGCCTGGGCGCCTGGCGCTCGCGCCCGCGCGGCAGGGCGTCGAGCACCCTTCACCTGCGCGGGCTCGACGTGCGCATCGCGGCGCTCATCGAGGCCGCGCAGCCCTCCCTCGACTTCGAGGGATTCGAATGGCTGCGCCAGGCCGCGCTCGCCGACGCCGTGGCGTGGGACCGCGAGTTCGGGCAGGTGCGCGACGTGTCGCAGCTCGGCGTCGAGCGCAATCTGTTCCGCTACCGGCCGGTGCCGGTCGCGGTGCGCGCCACCGACGCGGCCCTGCACGAGGTGCTGCGGGTCGTGATCGCCGGCATCCGGTCCGGCGCCGACTTCATGCTCTCGGTGCCCTCGGGGCTGCCGGCCGGCATCCGTGGCGAGCTGGGCGACCTCGGCATTCTCGTGGCGGTCGAGAGCGATGCCGAGTGGATCGAGCGGATGCTGCGCCGCGGCGCCGAGGGCGGCTTGTCAGCGATCGCCGTGCCTGACCGTGTGCGCCTGGTCGGCGGACGAGCTTCGGTGGCGTCTCTGCACCGTGCTCTCGCCGGGGCGGTCGCAGGTGATCCCGATCTGGCGGTCTACGACGGCGAGGTGACCTCTGCCGGACGCCTCGAACTGCTGCCGTTCGTGCACGAGCAGGCGATCTCCATCACCGCGCACCGCTTCGGAACCCCCGACGACTGGAGTGCCGACGTGATCTGACCCGATCCGAGCAATGTAAAAGATTCTTGACATCGCGGCGCCGGCCGCTCTACTCTTCATGTAAAGAATCTTTGACACGGAGGTATGGTCATGGTGTACCACGAACGCGTGGCGTGGGCGCAGCTCATCGCCTCGGTCATCACGCTCACGGGCTACATCGCTGTGCTGCTCATGCAGTCGCGAGGCGGCGACGTCAGCACGGTCGACTGGCTGCCTCCGATGCTGTGGACGATCGGCGCGGGCATCGCCCTGAGCATCGTCATCAGCATCCTGTGGGGCATCGCCGCCGGCCTTCGCGATCCGCAGTCGGCGACAGCGTCCGACATCCGCGACCGCGACATCAGCCGTCTCGGCGGCCGCGTAGAGCACTCCTTCCTCGTGATCGCCGGACTCGGCGTGATCGCCCTGTGCGCCGCCGGCGCCGAGCTGTTCTGGATCGCCAACACCATGTTCCTCGGATTCGCCGTCTCGGCACTCGTCGGCGGCGTCGCACGGGTGATCGCCTACCGTCGCGGGCTGGTCTGATGGTCAAGTCGACCCTCGTCACGAACACGATCCGGGCGCGGCGCGAGGAGGCCGGGATGACACAGGCCGACCTCGCAGCCCGGATCGGCGTCACCAGGCAGACCCTCATCGCGATCGAGCAGGGGAAGTACTCGCCCACCCTCGAGATCGCATTCCAGATAGCCCGAGCATTCGGCATGCCGCTCGAATCGCTCTTCCAGTACCCGGAGGACTGAGGTGACCGCGACCATGAGCGCCTGGGTGCAGGACGGATACGGCCCGGCCTCGGGTGTGCGTCTCGCCGAGCGGGCTGTTCCCGAGCCCGGCCAGGGCGAGGTGCTGCTGCGCGTGCACGCCACCGCGCTGAACTCGGGTGACGTGCGGATCATGCGCGGTGACCCGCTGCTCGTGCGGCCGGTGTTCGGCCTGCGCCGCCCGCGCAACCCCGTCCGCGGCATGGACGTGGCGGGCACGGTGGTGGCGCGGGGGTCCGATGTCGACATCGTGCGCGTCGGCGACGACGTGGTCGTCGAGCTGCCGGGCGGGGGAGGGCTCGCCGAGTACGCGGTCGCGCCCGCCGCGCGGCTGGCCGCGCGCCCGCCATCCGTGTCGACGTTGGATGCCGCGACCCTGCCGATCGCCGCGGGAACAGCGTGGCAGGCACTGGACGCGGCCGAGGTCGGTGGCGGGCAGCGGGTGCTCGTGCTCGGCGCCTCGGGCGGCGTCGGCACGTTCGCGGTGCAGCTGGCGGGACTGCGCGGAGCCGACGTGCACGCAACGTGCAGCGCACGCAACCGCGTGTCACTGGAAGCGCTCGGCGCCTCGGTCGTCGATCGGGAGGCTCCCCTGACCTCGCTGCCGGCCGGTGGCTATGACGCCGTGATCGAGATCGCGAGCGGGGCCCCGCTGCGCCGGCTGCGTCGCCTCGTGCGCGACGGCGGCTCGGTCGTGCTCGTCGGGGGCGACGGCGGGCGGGTGCTCGGACCGGTGCCGCGGATGCTGAGGGGCGCGCTGCTCTCCATCGGCTCGAGCCGCCGCATCCGCTCCCTGACGGCCAAGACCCGCCCCGAGATCCTCACCGCGCTGCTGGATCTCGTCGCCGCCGGGCGACTGCATCCGCTGATCGAGCGGCAGTACGCGTTCGCGGATGCCGGTGACGCGCTCGCGCACGTCGAGGCGGGGCACACGGTGGGCAAGGTCGTCGTGCGCGTCGCGGAGTGATGCGCGCGGGTGGCGGCTGAGGGCATCCGGATGCAAAAATGGATGCGGCGTGCCTGTGTCGCATCTTCCCCGCGTTCCGAATCGGAGCGGTGGGTCGAACTTCCGCCAGGCCCCTGGACAGCGTCCGCCGCACCTTCCTGAGGAGCACTCATGTCCACGCCTGAAACCGCGTCGGTGACCGACACCGCGACCCGCACCGCTCACCACCGCCGCTACCTGATGTGCCGTCCCGAGCACTTCACGGTCAACTACTCCATCAACCCGTGGATGGAGCCCACCCGGCCCACCGACACCGCCAGGGCCGTCGCGCAGTGGCAGAAGCTGTACGACCTGTACGTCGAGCTGGGCCACGACGTCGAGCTCATCGAGCCGCTCGCCGGCTACCCCGACATGGTCTACACGGCCAACGGCGGCTTCGTCATCGGCGGCCGCGCCTACGTGCCCGAGTTCCGGTTCGTCGAGCGGCAGGGCGAGGCCCCCGCCTTCGCCGACTGGTTCCGCGCCAACGGCTTCGACACCGTCATGCCCGCCGAGGTCAACGAGGGGGAGGGCGACTTCCTGCTCGTCGGCGACGTCATCCTGGCCGGAACCGGCTTCCGCTCCACCGGCGACAGCCACCGCGAGGTGGGCGAGGTGTTCGGACGCGAGGTCGTCTCGCTGAACCTCATCGACCCGCGCTTCTACCACCTCGACACGGCCATCGCCGTGCTCGACCCGGTGCAGGGCGTCGAGAACGGCGGGCCGGAGCGCGCCAACATCGCCTACCTGCCCGGCGCCTTCGACGACGCCAGCCGCGCGATCCTCGAGGAGCGCTTTCCGGATGCGATCCTCGTCTCCGACGAGGACGGCGCCGTGTTCGGCCTGAACTCGGCCAGCGACGGGTACAACGTGATCATCTCGCCGCGGGCCACGGGCTTCGAGAAGCAGCTGCGCGAGCGCGGCTACAACCCCATCACCGTCGACCTCTCCGAGCTGCTGCTCGGCGGCGGCGGCATCAAGTGCTGCACCCTCGAACTGCGCGGTGCATGATGTCGACGATCGAGACTGAGACCGTGCTCCGCGAGGGAGCGAGCCCCGAGCCCCACGTCGCCGAGAACTACCACCCGCTGCCCGTCGTCGTCGCCGAGGGCGAGGGCGTGTGGGTTAGCGATGCCGACGGCAAGCGCTACCTCGACCTGCTGGCCGCGTACTCGGCCGTCAACTTCGGCCACCGGCATCCGGCGATCGTCGAGGCGCTCATCGCGCAGCTGGGTCGCGTCACGCTCACCAGCCGCGCGTTCATGAACGACCAGCTCGAGCCCTTCGCCGCCGCTCTCGCGACGCTGTGCGGCAAGGACCTCGTGCTGCCGATGAACACGGGCGCCGAGGCCGTGGAGACCGGCATCAAGGTCGCCCGCGCCTGGGGCTACCGGGTCAAGGGCATCCCATCGGGTCAGGCGCGCATCATCGTCGCGGCCGGCAACTTCCACGGCCGCACCACCACGATCATCAGCTTCAGCGACGACGAGCAGGCGCGCGACGGCTTCGGGCCCTACACGCCCGGATTCGACACCGTGCCGTACGGCGACGCCGACGCCATCGCCGCCGCGATCACCGACGAGACCGCCGCGGTGCTCATCGAGCCCATCCAGGGTGAAGGCGGCGTGATCATCCCGCCCGAGGGGTACCTGCGCCGCGTGCGCGAGATCTGCGACGAGAAGAACGTGCTGTTCATCGCCGACGAGATCCAGTCCGGTCTCGGTCGGGTGGGCGAGACGTTCGCCTGCGACCGCGAGGGCGTCGTGCCCGACCTGTACCTGCTGGGCAAGGCCCTCGGCGGCGGCATCCTTCCCGTCTCGGCCGTCGTGGGCGACCGCGACGTGCTCGGCGTGATCCGTCCCGGCGAGCACGGCTCGACCTTCGGCGGCAACCCGCTCGCCGCTGCCGTCGGACGCAAGGTCGTCGAGATGCTCAGCACTGGCGAGTTCCAGGAGCGCGCCCGTCAGCTCGGGGCGCACCTGGCATCCGCTCTCGAACCGCTGATCGGCCACGGCATCAGCGGGATGCGCATCGCCGGTCTGTGGGCAGGCGTCGACATCGACCCGGCGTACGGCACCGGCCGTGAGATCGCCGAGAAGCTGCGCGAGCGCGGCGTGCTCGTCAAGGACACGCACGGCCAGACGATCCGCATCGCCCCGCCGCTGGTGATCCGGGCGACCGAGCTCGACTGGGCAGTCGAGCAGCTGCGCCTCGTGCTCGAGGGCTGACCCCGCGCCGCGCTGAGAAACCACTTTCAGCATGACGAACCGCGCTCGCGCGTGTTTCTCACGCTGAGAGTGGTTTCTCGGCGTCAGGCGACGGTCATCGTGATCGTGTGCCAGCCGCTCGCGCCGTCGGGCGCGGGCGGGGCGATCGCGTCGGTCTGCACGGTCGAGTCGGCCGCGATCGCGCGGCAGCGGATGCGGTGGTCACCGGGCTCGGCGCGCCAGGGGAGACGCCACTGCACCCAGGTGTCGTCGGAGAGAGCGGATGCCATCTCCGCCCGCTCCCACGGACCGTCGTCGATCTGCACCTCGACCGCGGACACACCGGTCCCGGGCTGCCAGGCAACGCCCGCGATCACCGACTCGCCGGGCTCGATCGTGCGCCCCGCGCGGGGCACGTCGATGCGGGACTGCAGCTTGATCGGCCCGCGCTCCGACCATCCGCGATCGGTCCAGTAGGCGCGGGCGCGGTCGAAGCGGGTCACCTCGAGGTCGGTCACCCACTTCGTCGCCGAGACGTAGCCGTACAGCCCCGGCACGACCATCCGCACGGGGAATCCGTGCGCGAGCGGCAGCGGCTCGCCGTTCATGCCGATCGCGAGCAGGGCATCCCGGTCATCGGTCAGAGCCTCCAGCGGCGTGCCGGCGGTGAAGCCGTCGGCCGAGGTCGACAGCACCATGTCGGCGTCGGCATCGGGCGCCGCGCGGGCGAGCAGCTCCCGGATCGGGTATCCCAGCCAGACCGCGTTGCCGACCAGGTCGCCGCCGACCGGATTCGACACGCAGGAGAGCGTCACCGCTCGCTCGGTGAGCGGCAGGGCGAGCAGCTCGTCCCACGTCAGGGTGACCTCGTCGGCGACCATGCCGTGGATGCGCAGTCGCCATTCGCGGGGGTCGACGGTCGGCACGATGAGGGCGGTGTCGATGCGGTAGAAGTCGCGGTTCCGGGTGATCAGCGGCGACAGCCCTGGCACGTCGAGCGACGCGCCCGCCGGCGCGGAGGGTGCGGGGGTCGCGGGTCGCGGCAGGCGGATCGCGTCGCGCACGCTCGAGACCGCCGCCGAACCGGCCTTCGTCAGCGCGCCCGCGACGCCCAGGGCGACGCCGACGAGCGCTGTGCCGCCCGCCCACGCGAGGAAGCGGCGTCTGGTCGGCCCGGCGGCCGTTCCGGATGCCGTCGACTCGACCGGCACGTCGTGCGTCGCATCGTCGAGGGTCGCATCGTCGAACGGCGCGCTGCTGGCCAGCATCCGCAGGGCGGTCGCGGCGACCGCACCGGCGAGCATCGAGGGAATCCACGCCAGCAGCCCCGCGTCCGCCCTGGTGAGGGCGACGATACCGACCGCGACGCCGACGACGATCAGCGCGATGACCCCCGAACGAGCCCACCGCGCCTCGGCCATACCCGCGCCCGACGCGAGCGCGAGCAGCACGATCGCGATGCCGACGAGAAGGGCGACCTTGTCGGCGGTGCCGAACCAGGCGATCGCGGTGTCCTTCGCCCAGGCGGGGGCGGCATCGATGAGAGCGCCGCCGACCACCGCGAACGGACTCGCCGAGGGGGCGAAGAGCGCGGCCAGCAGCTCGCCGGAGCCCGCGCCGATCGTCGCTGCGGCGATGCCCGCGAGGGCCGCCATCGTTCGTCGTCGGAGTGCAGCCTGCATGTGTCAAAGCTACGCGCGCCGAACCCGCCCCGCCCCGCCTCCCCCTGATCCCGAGACTTCTGTTCCGGCATGAGACGGGAGGCACAGCGCCCGGTGTCGTGCTGGAACAGAAGTCTCGCGGAGTGGGGGCGTCAGTCCTTCAGGAACGGGCCGGAGTCCTGGGGCCGCACATCCGGATCGTCGAGGCCCGAGAGCTCGTCCTCGGCGATGAGCTCATCGACGTCGAGGGTCGACGGCGTCGAATCGACGTGGCTCTCGGCCGACAGCGCACCTGGCGTCACCCGCACCGGATCGGCCGGCGCGACCGGCAGCCCGAAGGTGCGCTGCAGCCGGCGCATCCACCGCGGCTGCGCGCCGAAGACTCCGCTGGCATCGTGGGCCTCGACCTCGAGCCCGTAGTAGTCGCCGATCTTGTCGATGAACTGCGCGCGCTCGGCCTTCTCGTAGGCGCGACGCTCGCGGCTGAACGCGACCACCGTCGACCAGCACATCAGCAGCATCACGACGCTGAACGGCAGGGCGATCGTGATGGCCGCGGTCTGCAGGGCGGTGAGCCCACCGGACAGCAGCAGCGCGATGGCCAGCAGTGCCGTGACCGCCACGAAGAAGGTGCGGATCCAGCGCTGTGGCTCCGGCTTGCCGCCGGTGGCGATCATCCCCATCACCAGCGCGCCCGAGTCGGCCGAGGTGATGAAGAAGATCGCGAGCAGCAGGATCGCGCCGACGCTGACGATCAACGAACCCGGCACGTTCTGCAGCAGCGTGAACAGGGCCCCCTGCAGGTCGACCGCGCCCTCGGGGCCGGTCAGGGTGCCCGGCTCTGCGAGCTCGAGCGCGAGGGCCGATCCGCCGAGCACGGCGAACCACAGGATGCCGAGCAGCGTCGGCACGAGGATGACCCCGACGACGAACTCGCGCACGGTGCGGCCCTTCGAGACCCTGGCGATGAAGATGCCGACGAAGGGCGCCCACGAGATCCACCAGCCCCAGTAGAACGAGGTCCACGACGACTGCCACTGCTCGCCCTCGGTGCCCTGGAAGGCGCTGACGTTGAACGACAGGCCGACGAAATTCTGGATGTAGTAGCCGATCGACTGCACGAAATCGCGCAGGAGGAACTCGGTCGGCCCGACCGCGAGAAGGTAGACGACCAGCAGCCCCGCGAGCACGAGGTTCGCGTTCGAGAGCCACTTCATACCCTTGGTCACGCCCGAGAGCACCGACATGAGCACGAAGACCGAGATGATCAGGATCAGCACGACCTGGGTCGTCTCGTCGGGGTCGGCGATGCCCGCCGTGTGCAGCCCCGAGCTCATCTGCAGCACGCCGAGGCCGAGCGAGGTCGCAACGCCGAACAGCGTGCCGACCAGAGCGATCACGTCGATCGCGTGGCCCCACGCGCCCTCGACCTTCTTGCCGAGCAGAGGCTCGAGGGTCCAGCGGATCGAGATGGGACGACGGCGGCGGTGGATCGCGTAGGCGAGCGCGATGCCGATCACCACGTAGATCGACCAGGCGTGCACGCCCCAGTGCAGATAGGTCTGGCCGAGGGCGGCCTGCGCCAGCTGGGCCGGCGTGCCCTCCACGCCCGGACGGGGGTTCGTGAAGTGCGAGAGCGGCTCGCTGACGCCGTAGAAGACGAGACCGATGCCCATGCCGGCCGCGAAGAGCAGCGAGAACCAGCTCATGAGCGAGAATTCAGGCTCTTCATCGTCGCGCCCCAGCTTGATGTCGCCGAAGCGGCTGAAACCGAGGAACAGGCAGAACGCGACGAAGAATGCGGCGATCAGCACGTAGTACCAGTTGAACGCGTTGACGATACTCGTCTGCACGGCCTGGAACGCCGTCTCGGCGACACCGGGCAGCAGCAGAGCGAACAGCGCGAACACCACGACGATGACGGCGGCGGGCCAGAACACCCACCGCAGCACCTGAGGCGTGCGCTTCGTCGAGCCCTCGCCCGCGTCCGACTCGTCTTCGCGCGCGTTCATGTCGTCCACGGTACCGGGGTCCGGCGGGTTCATGCCGGGGTGTCGTCGGGGTCGAGCGCCTTCAGGGCGTCGCGCTCGACGGCCGTGTCGGCCGTCAGCTGGTCTTCGGTGTTCTCGTCGCCGCCGAGAGGGGCATCGTCGTCGGCACCCGTGGAGGAGCCGGTGGATGCGGTGGGCTGCGCCTGCCGGAACTCCGGCTGCCGCGGCATGCCGCTGCCCAGCGGGTCGTGACCGGGGACGTGCGGATGCTGCCCGTCGGGAGAGCCGTACTTCGGGGTGCGCTCTTGCTCGTTCATGCCGAGACGGTAGGCGGGAAGCGGGGGCCGCTCACACCCCCTTGACAGTGCGCGGGTGCGCGCGGACCCGCGACGCCGACAACGGCTGCGTCAGCCCCGGTCGTCGCGCGGCTCGGCGAGCCGGATCGGTGTGGTCGCCGCCGTGCGGTCGTCGTACGAGGCCGGATCCATGGCCTTGATCACCGACAGCGGCCGGGTCTCGTCGAGCGTGAGCTGGAAGCGCCGCCCGGCGCGGCGGTGCAGCCGGCCCGACCACAGCATCCAGCCGACGCCGATGCCGAAGGCGACGATCCCCGCGACGCCGCCCACGGCGATCGCGGTGCGCGCCGAGAACGCGTCGACGATCCAGCCGGCGATCGGGGCGCCGATGGGCGTGGAGCCCATGATCACCGCCATGTACAGCGCGAGCACGCGGCCGCGCAGCGCGGCGTCGGTCGTCGTCTGCACGTAGCCGTTGGCGGTGGTGAGCATCGAGACAGTCGAGAAGCCGACGAGGATCAGCACGGCCGCGTACGTCCAGTAGCTGGGCATCACGGCGGAGACGAGGGATGCCACGCCGAACCCGCCCGCGGCCATCACCAGCACCCGCACCCGGGCGCGGTCGCGTCGGGCGGCGAGCAGGGCTCCGGCCAGGGAGCCGATGGCGAGCACCGAGCTGAGCAGGCCGTAGCCGTCGGCGTCACGGCCGAACTCGAGCGCCATGGTCGAGGCGAAGATGGGGAAGTTCATGCCGAAGGCGCCGATCAGGAACACCATGACGAACACGACCAGGAGGTCGGGACGCCCCCACACGTAGCGGAAGCCCTCGCCGAGTCCGCCGCCGCGCCTGCTCTTCACCCGGGGCATCAGCTCGTGCACCCGGATGAGCGACAGCGCGATGATCATCGCCAGGAAGGTGACCGCGTTGGCGACGAACACCCAGCCCGAGCCGAGCAGCACGATGGCGATGCCGCCGACCGCCGGTCCCACCAGGCGTGCCATGTTGAAGGCCGCCGAGTTCAGGGCCACGGCGTTGGACGTGTCCTCCAGGCTCACCATGTCGGAGACGAACGCCTGCCTCGCCGGTGCGTCGAACGCGTTGGCGACGCCGAACGCCGCGGCGAAGATGAACATCAGCGGCAGCGTCATCACCCCGGTCAGCAGCAGCGCCGCGACCCCCAGGGCGAGCAGCATGAGCGCGGTCTGGGTGCACAGCAGCACTCGGCGCCGGTCGAACCGGTCGGCGACCCAGCCCGTGAGGCTCACCAGCACGAGGGGAGGGCCGAACTGCAGCGCCATGGTGACGCCCATCGCGGTCGCATCGTTGTCGGTCAGCTCGGTGAGCACCACCCAGTCCTGTGCGGTGGCCTGCATCCAGCCGCCGATGTTCGAGATGATGCCGCCGAGGAACCAGGTGCGGTAGTTGAAGCTGCGGAACGAGCGGAACATGCCGGAGGAGGTCGTGCTCATGCGTCTGCCATCCTTCTCAGCAGCGCGGAGGCCTCGTGCAGCACGGCGAGCTCGCCGTCGTCGAATCGCTGAGCGTCGATCAGATCCGCCATCAGCCGGTTGCGCTTGCGGATCGTCTCGGCCACGACGCTCTCGCCCTCGGCGGTGAGCTCGACGTACACCCGGCGCCGGTCGTCGTCGTCGGGCACGCGCACCACGAGGCCGAGCTCGGCGAGGCCGTTGACCGTCGCGCTCATGGTGGGCGCGGTGACGTGCTCGTGCTCTGCGAGCGCGGAGAGCGTGCGGCGGCCATGCGCGCGCAGGGCGCCGAGAGCGGCGAGCTGCGCATCACTCATGGCGTCGAGCGCGCGCGCGGATCGAAGGCGGCGGGTGAGGCGGAAGAGCGCGTAGCGCAGCTCGGCGGAGGAGTCATCGAAGTCGTCGGTCATTATTTAGATAGCCTAACTAACGTTTCGGACATCAGGGTCGAGATGAAAATTTCGCCCGGGAACTCCCCATTCGGCTTCCCCAGTGCGAAAATAATTCTCATGCCCATCGAGCTCGAGGTCGCCGTTCAGAACCCCGCCGGCATGCGCATCGCGCGCGAGATCGGCGCCGCGCGGATCGAACTGACGCAGGCGCTCGCGCTGGGCGGACTCACTCCGTCGCGGGCGACGATCGAGTTCGCTCTCGAAGCCGGCGGAGAGGGCGGGCCCGAAGTGCACGTGCTCATCCGCCCCCGTGCGGGCGACTTCCACTACGACCGCGACGAGTTCGCGGTCATGGAGCGCGACGTGCGCGATGCGCTCGCCGCGGGGGCGCACGGCGTGGTGATCGGATGCCAGGGAGTCGACGGCGCACTCGACCGCGACGGACTCGTCCGACTTCGCGACGCGGCTGCAGGCGCCCCCGTGACGGTGCATCGCGTGATCGACACCACTCCCGATCCGCTCGCGGCGCTGCACCTCGCCCGCGATCTCGGGATCAGCCGCATCCTCAGCTCCGGCGGCGCCTCGCGCGCGGCTGACGGGCTCGACATCCTGCGCGCGTTGGTGCGCGAGGCCGCGGGAGGCATCGAGGTGATGGCGGGCAGCGGCATCACCGCCGCCGACGTCGTCACCGTGGCGGGCGCCGGCGTCGACGCCGTGCACTTCTCGGCCAAGCGCACCATCACCGCCGAGAGCGGTGTGCGTCTGGGGTCGGCCAGCGACGGCGTCGGCGGTCACGAGGTCACCGACCTCGACGCCGCGCGCTCGATCGTCGCCGCGCTCGCGCAGACGCAGGCGGCCTGAGGCGCTCGGGCGGGGTCGTCCGTAGACTCGCAGACATGTCCGCCTCGCGCACCGCTGAGTTCGTCGATGCCTACGGCATCGCCATCGTCTACGACGTCCATGAGGCCGTCGGTCCCGCGCGCGGCGTCGTGCAGCTGCTGCACGGCGTCGGCGAGCACGCCGGCCGCTACGTCCGCACGATCGATGCACTGACCCGCGCCGGTCTGCACGTCTACGCCGACGACCACCGCGGGCACGGCCGCACCGGCATCCGGCAGCACGGCGGACCGGCGAGGCTGGGCCGGCTCGGCCCGGGCGGTCTGCGCGCCGCGGTCGACGCGTGCTGGCAGCTCACCGGCATCATCCGGCAGGAGCATCCGGAGCTCCCGCTCGTTCTGCTCGGGCACTCGTGGGGGTCCTTTCTGGCGCAGATGCTGCTGAACCGGCATCCCGAGGCGTACGACGCGGTCGTGCTCACCGGTTCGGCTCTGCGCACCCCGACCGATCTGAACCCGAGGCCCCTGAACGCGCGATGGAAGGGCCCGGATGCCGACGGACTCGAGTGGCTCTCGCGCGACGAGTCGATCTGGGCGGCGTTCCACGACGATCCGCTGACCACCGAGGTGCCGCTGCTCACGCTCTTCGGGCCGGTCGAGGCCGCCCGGCTGTACGGGCTGCCGAAGCGCCACCTGGGCCACGACGTCCCTGTGCTGCTGATGGTCGGCGGCGACGACCCCGTCGGCGGTCCGCGCAGCGTGCACCGGCTCGCGGCGGCGTACCGCGGCCGGTCGGGTCTCACCGATGTGACCACGCTCGTCTATCCCGACGCGCGTCACGAG
The DNA here is from genome assembly GCF_047306785.1 of Microbacterium sp. OR21. Lineage (NCBI taxonomy): Bacteria > Bacillati > Actinomycetota > Actinomycetes > Micrococcales > Microbacteriaceae > Microbacterium > Microbacterium sp. OR21. The sequence continues at coordinate 553,689 of NZ_JAZEXJ010000001.1, forward strand.
CTCTTCAACGAGCTGCAGCAGGACGACGTGCGCGCCGATCTGCTCGCCTGGCTCGACAAGCGCATACCCCCGGTGCGCACTTAAGCTGGACGGGTGCATGGTGAGTACAAGGTTCCCGGTGGAAAGCTCGTCGTGGTCGACCTCGAGGTCGAAGACGGGCTGATCCGCGACTTCCGCCTCGCGGGCGACTTCTTCCTCGAGCCCGACACGGCGCTCGAGGCGATCAACTCGGCCGTAGAGGGCATGCCGGTCGAGGCCGACGCCGCCACGATCGCCGCCGCCGTGCGGGCGGCGCTTCCCGAGGGCGCTCAGCTGCTGGGCTTCTCGCCCGACGCGGTGGGCACGGTGGTGCGCCGCGCGCTGGTGACCGCTCCCGGCTGGCGCGACTTCGACTGGGAGATCGTGCACGAGAAGGCCGTGTCGCCGCGGATGAATCTCGCGCTCGACGAGGTGCTGACCTCGCGCGTCGGCGAGGGGCGTCGCCGTCCGACGCTGCGCATCTGGGAGTGGGACGAGTCGGCCGTCGTGATCGGGTCGTTCCAGTCGTACCGCAACGAGGTCGACCCGGAGGGAGCCGCCAAGCACGGCTTCGACGTCGTCCGCCGCATCTCGGGCGGTGGCGCGATGATGATGGCCGCCGGTCAGATCATCACCTACTCGCTGTACGTGCCGGCCGCGCTCGTGCAGGGCATGACCTTCGCCGACTCGTACGCCTTCCTCGACGACTGGGTGCTGCACGCGCTGCGATCGGTCGGCATCGAGGCCACCTACCAGCCGCTCAACGACATCGCCTCGCCCACCGGCAAGATCGGCGGCGCCGCGCAGAAGCGCCTGGCGAACGGGGGCGTGCTGCACCATGCCACGATCTCGTACGACATCGACGGCCAGACGATGACCGAGGTGCTGCGCATCGGGCGCGAGAAGCTCAGCGACAAGGGCACCACCTCGGCGGCCAAGCGCGTCGATCCGCTGCGCACGCAGACCGGCATGGAGCGCGCCGAGATCATCGAGCGCTTCAAGACGACGTTCCGCGGGCTCACCGGCGCCGAGGACGGCGCGATCACCGCCGACGAGTACGCCGACGCCGAGGCCCTGGTCGAGAGCAAGTTCGCGACCGACGCGTGGCTGCACCGCGTTCCGTGACGGGCGCGAGCCCGAACATCGGCGCCGTCGAGATCATCGAGGGCGACAACCTCGAGGTCGCCGGGTCACTGGCATCCGGATCCTTCACCCTCGTCTACCTCGACCCGCCCTTCAACACCGGCCGCACCCGCGGCCGCGAGGTCGTCACCGCCCGCCGAGCGGGCGGCGAGGACGAACCGGATGCCGAGAAGGAGATCCGCTACGGGTTCCACGGGCACTCGTACGAGCGGGTGCGCGGCATGCTGCGCACGTTCGACGACCGCTTCGACGACTACGGCGACTTCCTCATGCCGCGGCTGGAGGAGGCGTGGCGGCTGCTGGCCGACGACGGCACGCTGTACCTGCACCTCGACTACCGTGAGGCGCACTACGCCAAGGTGATGATGGATGCCGTGTTCGGGCGCGACTGCTTCCTCAACGAGCTCATCTGGGCGTACGACTACGGCGCGAAGTCGCGCAGCCGCTGGCCCACCAAGCACGACACGATCCTGGTGTACGCGAAGGACCCCGGACGGCACGTGTTCAACGCCGACGACATCGACCGCGAGCCGTACATGGCCCCGGGCCTGGTCACCGCCGAGAAGGCCGCGCGCGGCAAGCTGCCCACCGACGTGTGGTGGCACACGATCGTGCCGACCACCGGGCGCGAGAAGACCGGCTATCCGACCCAGAAGCCCGAGGGCATCCTGCGCCGCATCGTGCAGGCCTCCTCGCGACCCGGCGACCGGGTGCTGGATCTGTTCGCCGGCTCCGGCACGACGGGCGCGGTCGCCTCGGCTCTGGGCCGGGATGCCGTGCTCGTCGACGACAACCCCGAAGCGATCCGGGTGATGCGAGAGCGGATGCCCCAGGCCGTCGTCCGCGCTGTGTGAGTCAGGGCCGCGGCGGCCACGGCGCCCACGCGCCCGTCCGGCCGGCGAGCACCGGCATCGCCGCGGCGAGCCTGTCGGCCGGGAAGTCCTCGGCGTGGGACTCGCCGGACGACGAGCCGTTCGGGTAGGTCGTCGACACCTCGACCCGCGGCCGGACGCCGCGGGTGATGCTCTCCCGGTACTCGCCGCCGGCGACGGCGAGCACCTGCTGCTCGAGCCCGTCGGCCTCGGTCGTCCACTCCGAGTCGCAGGCCTCGCATCCGCAGGAAGGGTATGCGAAGTCGTGCAGCAGGCCGGCGTGCAGCAGGATGCCCGGGTAGTCCGTGAACACGAAGGTCAGCGCGGCGCACTCCGGGTCGTTCGGCCGCACCCGCACCGCGCGCACCACCTGCGGGTGCGGGTGCGGGTGCATCAGATCGTCGGTGACCTCGATGCCCTCCTGCACGGTGACGTCGAATCCCGCGCGCAGATGGGCGACGAGCGCGTCGGCGACCCGGTGCAGGGGCGCGAAGCGCTCGGGATGGCGATCGACGGAGTAGGCGTCGTCGGGCGGTGAGTCCGGCCACCGGCATCCGTAGTCGATCACCTGGTTGTCGTCGTCGCGGAACACGGGGGAGTCGATCGCGGGTCGCAGGTACGAGGACATGTGCTCATCCTCGCGCAGCGGCAGTCGATCGGCTACGGGGCGACGCGTCGGTGGGCGGTGAACGCGTCGTGCAGCGCGGTGCGCACGAGATCGACCGCCTCATGGCTGCGCGACGCCGCGCGCACCGCGGTGAACACCTCGCGCACGGGCGATCCGGGCAGGTCTGCCACGGTGAGCGGGCTCGGCTCGTCACCCCAGATCAGGTCGGGCAGCATGCCGACGGCATGGCCGGATGCCACCAGGCGCACGTGCGCGGTGAGATCGGCGGCCTCGAATCGCACGTCGGGCTCGAACCCTGCGGCCCGGCACTGCTGCACCGTCCACTGCCGCACGGCCGTTCCCTCGGGCTCCATCACCCAGGCGCGATCGCGCAGCTCGTGCAGGGGTGCCGGATGCTCGCCGGGCGGCAGCACGATGCGGATCGGATCCTGGCCCAGCAGCTCGTGCACGACACCGTCGCGCTGCTCGCGCGTGTGGCCCGGATACTGCTCGGCGATCACCAGGTCGAAGCGGCGCGCCCACAGCTCGAACAGGCTCTCCTCCGGCGGCAGCTCGGCGAGCTCGACCCGCAGCTCGGGCTGGCGCCGAGCCAGCAGGGTCAGCGCCGCGGGGACGATGGTCTGCGCGGCGGTGGGCATCGCCGCGATGCGCACCGGCTCCCATCCCGCGTGGGCGGTCAGCGCCGCGCGTGCCTCTTCGTCGAGCTCGAGCGCCCTCGCGGCGTGCTCGGCGAGCATCCGGCCCTGGGGGGTCAGCCGCACCCGGCGGCCGTCGGGCTCGAGCAGCGACACTCCGGCCTCCTTCTCGAGCGCTGCCAGCTGCTGCGAGACGGTGGAGGGGGAGTAGGAGAGGGATGCCGCGACCTCGGCGATCGTGCCACGCAGTGCCAGCTCGTGCAGCAGCCGGAGGCGACGCAGTTCGAACACCTGAGCCTGCTTTCTGCGGGGGACGCGACAGGTTCATCCTAGGTTCGGCACCTGCGGCGACGCGGCCGCATGGGCAGTCGTCCCCATCGCAGCATCCACACGGCACCCCCTAGGGTTTCTGCAGGAGGTGTGCCGTGGGGATGATGTTGCCGAACGAGCTCGTATGGATCATGGAGAAGCTCGGATTCGAATGGCCCGACATCGATGAGGACGAGGTGCGCAAGGGTGCGGTGCTCGTGCGCAACTTCGGCGACGACCTCGAGGGCATCGTGCAGGCCGTCGACCGTCAGATGAACAGCGAGCTCACCGCCTCGCTCATGGGGCGGACGGGTCCCGCGACGATGAGCGCCTGGAACACGAACCGCTCGCAGAACCTGCAGAAGCTGATCGACCTGATGCCGCCGGCCGCCGTCGCGATGGATGTCGGCGCCGCAGCCATCCTCGCGCTGAAGATGAAGGTCATCGTCGACGTCACGACGACGATGGTCGCGCTCGTCGCCATGCTCACCAACCCCATCTCGGCGGTGGGCGCGGGCCCGATGCTCATCATCAAGAAGAAGCTGCTGAACGCCGCGGTCGACATCGCCGTCGAGCAGCTGCTGAACCAGCTGGCTCCGGCGGTCATCGAGCCGATGGCGCAGCAGCTGCCGGCAGTGATCGACGCCATCCTCGATGCGCCCCTGGTGGAGGCCTCCGTCGGCGATTCGGACGAGTTCCAGGCAGACCTGAACGCCCTCGAGGAGGCGCAGTCCACCATGAAGGTGCACGGGTCCGACATCCAGACCCTCACCACCACCTTCTTCGCTGAGTTCTCGGCCCTCGACTTCGGAGGCGACGACTGATGAGCGCGCTCAAGCCGATCTTCCGCGAGCTGCGACAGGCCGTGCTCGACGGGTTCGCGCACTCCCGCGACAAGCTGCACCAGCTCACCGACAACCTCACCGACCACTTCGACACCGTCGTGCGGGAGGTGCGCGGCATCGACAAGTTCGACCCGCCCGGTGGTCACGGAGGCGGCGGTGGCGGCAACGGGCCGTCGTACTCCCACGGTGTCCGCTTCTTCGGCGAGGACCAGCTGAAGTACTACACGGGCGACAACGCGACCCTCGGTCGTCCTGGCAGTGCGGTCTTCATGATGCCGTCGGAGGATGCGGTGAACGTCTCGAGCCCGATCGACGCCGCGATCGAGAGCGGCATGGCGCCGAACGTCACCGAGGCGGCCATGAACGGCAAGCCGATCTTCGGCGCCATGATCCCCGTCGACCACCTGCCGCAGAGACTGCCGACGTCGGAGGACGCCGGTGGCTTCCTGCATTATCTGCCCGGCGGACACACGGCTGTCAACATCAATGGCGTGCATTACCCCAACGCCACGCGCGAGTTCGTGGTCGACGGCGGCACGCCGCTTCCTCAGGGCACTGTCGTCTTCCAGCTGGGCGAGGGCGGCGTGTGGGATATTCTCGGTATCTATGGTTGAGCCGAGTGGGTCCGAGCCCCTGCTGATCGACGCTCTCGCCGCCAAAGCGGCCGCGGGCGGGCAGGCCGAGCACGATGCTCTGATCAACGGCTTCCTCGAGACCGTGGTGGTGGTTCCGAGTGGCAGCGATCCTGCCAAGGGACCGCTGCAGCCCGTGCTCATCGACGTCGACGGCGTATCTCACATGCTGGTCTGCGACTCGCTCGTCGCGGTGCGGGTCGCCACGGATCTCGCCCAGTACGCCGTCTCGATGAAGGGCATCGACGTCGTTCGCGGCGTCGCTCCCGGTCACGCACTTCTCGTGCGGACCCCGACGACGGGCTTCGCGATCGACGAGGCACTGCTGAACGAGATCCGATCGCGATGACGGCGAGCGGTCGCTATCCCGGCTCGTGCGAGGTGTGCTCGGGCTATTGGGCCACCTACGCCCCGGCAGCGAAGCCGATCGCGATCGGCGAGAGCATGGAGTACATGGCCGAGGTGCGGCGCTGCCGATTCTGCGGCGCGTACTGGGAGGTCGGCGCATTCAGCTTCCCCCAAGTGATCTCCCATGACCACGCTCGCAAGGAGCTGCCCGATCTGGACGCCCTCGAGGCGGCGCTGGGAATCGACTTTCCTGATCCGCCGGAGATCCCGGCGGCCTGATCGGCCTCGCCGGGCCGCACAGTCGGCCGCTGGCGTCGGCCTGCTCGACGCGGAAAGAGGGATGGCGTGACAGACGAGACGCTGAGCCGGGCGATCATCGACTACCTCGGCAGGGGGCGTTCGCCCTTTCCGAAGGCCGACGAGGGCGCTGTCGTCGCATCGGCGGGCGGTGACGCCGCCGACGTGCTGGTGCGCGTGCGGGCAGCCGTCGCCGAGATGATGGCGATCGAGGTCGACTGGTCTGCGACCACTCTCGCCGAAGGCGGCCGAAAGGCGCAGGCCGTGATGGCAGCCAGGCACCCCGAACTCGGTGACGATGCGCTCGCCGCGCTGTACTGGGCGTTCACCTACAACTGGCGCTGAGGCGGTCGAAGCTCAGCATGATCCCCGCAGCCGCCTGGCGGGGACTCTTCGCCAAAACCGAATGGTCATCATCGTGAATGATCGCTTTTCTTGCAGAGTGGAGACGGGCATCCTGTAGGAATGAGCACCCCTGCGCCCGCCTACGAAGCATCCATCGACGAACTCGCCGCACTCGGCGATGACGCCGTCGCCCTCGTCAAGAAGTGGCTCGTCGAGAGCCGCGACGTGCCGACGGACGCGGCAGGCCAGCGCCTGGCCGGCGTGCTGCGCGACCCGAAGGGCCTCGACTTCACCGTCGGCTTCGTCGACGGCGTGGTGCGCCCCGAAGACCTCAAGGTCGCCGCAGCAAAGCTCAAGGAGCTCGTGCCGCTGACCCCCGGCTTCCTGCCCGCGCCGATGCGCGGAGCGATCGGCCTCGGCGGCTTCGCCGCCGGCATCGTGCCCGGCGTCGTCGTGCCGTCGGCCCGCGCCGTGCTGCGTCAGATGGTGCGTCACCTCATCGTCGACGCGCGTGATGAGAAGCTGGGCGCCGCGATCAAGCACATCCGCGAGTCGCAGGGCGTGAAGCTCAACATCAACCTGCTCGGCGAGGCGATCCTCGGTCAGGAGGAAGCCAAGCGCCGCCTCGAGGGCACCCGTCGCCTGCTCGAGCGCGATGACGTCGACTACGTCTCGATCAAGGTCTCCTCGACCGTCGCGCCGCACAGCCCGTGGGCGTTCGACGAGGCCGTAGCCGACGCCGCCGAGGCCCTGCTGCCGCTGTACCGGATCGCCGAGCGCGGATCGAAGTTCATCAACCTCGACATGGAGGAGTACAAGGACCTCGACCTCACCATCGCGGTCTTCACCAGCATCCTCGACCGCCCCGAGTTCAAGAACCTCGAGGCGGGCATCGTGCTGCAGGCATACCTGCCCGACGCCCTCTCGGCGATGATGCGCCTGCAGGAGTGGGCCGCCGCCCGCGTCGCCTCGGGCGGTGCGCCGATCAAGGTGCGCGTCGTCAAGGGCGCCAACCTGCCGATGGAGACGGTCGACGCCGAGACCCACGGCTGGCCGCTCGCGACCTGGTCGAGCAAGCAGGAGTCCGACTCGTCGTACAAGGCGGTGCTCGAGTACTCGCTGCGGCCCGAGCACGTCGGCAACGTGCGCATCGGCGTCGCCGGACACAACCTGTTCGACATCGCTCTGGCCTGGCTGCTCGCGAAGAAGCGCGGCGTCACCGAGGGCATCGAGTTCGAGATGCTGCTCGGCATGGCCACCGCCCAGGCCGAGGTCGTCAAGCGCACCGTCGGCTCGCTGCTGCTCTACACCCCGGTCGTGCACCCCGACGAGTTCGACGTGGCGATCGCCTACCTGATCCGCCGCCTCGAAGAGGGTGCGTCGCACGAGAACTTCATGTCGGCGGTGTTCGACCTCGACACCGACCCGGCGCTGTTCGAGCGCGAGAAGCAGCGCTTCCTGGCATCCATCCAGACGATCCCGGCCGAGGTGCCTGCGGCGAACCGCACCCAGGATCGCCGGCTGCCCGCCGAGCCGGCGCCGCGTGACGGCTTCGCGAACACCCCCGACACCGACCCCTCGCTGGCCGGCAACCGCGCCTGGGCCGACGGGATCCGCTCGAGGATGGTCGCCTCGACCCTCGGCGACGACACCGTCGCCGCCAACACCCTCAGCACGGCGGAGCAGCTCTCCGAGCGCATCGCCACGGCCGTGGCATCCGGTGAGGCCTGGCGCGCGCTCGGCGCCGCCGGCCGCGCCGAGATCCTGCACCGCGCGGGCGACATCCTGGAAGCCCGCCGTGCCGAGCTGCTCGAGGTCATGGGGTCCGAGGCCGGCAAGGTCATCGAGCAGGGCGACCCCGAGGTCTCGGAGGCGATCGACTTCGCGCACTACTACGCCGAGAGCGCCAAGAAGCTCTCCGACGTCGACGGTGCGGTCATGCAGCCCGTCGGGCTCACGGTCGTCACCCCGCCGTGGAACTTCCCGGTCGCGATCCCCGCCGGCTCCACCCTGTCGGCTCTCGCCACCGGCTCGCCGGTGATCATCAAGCCCGCCCGCCAGGCGCGCCGTTCGGGCGCGGTCATGGTCGAGGCGCTGTGGGAGGCCGGCGTGCCTCGCGACGTGCTGCAGTACGTGCAGCTCGAGGGCCGCTCGCTGGGCGAGCAGCTGGTCAGCGACCCGGCTGTCGGCCGGGTCATCCTCACCGGCGGGTTCGAGACCGCCGAGCTGTTCCGCGGTTTCCGCGCCGACCTGCCACTGCTCGCCGAGACCAGCGGCAAGAACGCGATCATCGTCACCCCCTCGGCCGACCTCGATCTCGCCGCGAAGGACGTCGCGTACTCGGCCTTCGGTCACGCCGGTCAGAAGTGCTCGGCCGCGTCGCTCGTCGTGCTCGTCGGCTCGGTCGCGAAGTCGGAGCGCTTCCGCCGCCAGCTGGTCGACGCCGTGCGCGCCTACCAGGTCGGCGCCCCGGAGGACGGCTCGAACCGCATCGGACCGCTGATCGGGCCGGCAGAGGGCAAGCTGCTCGGCGCCCTGACCGAGCTGCACCCGGGCCAGTCGTGGATGCTCGAGCCCGAGAAGCTCGACGAGGTCGGTCGGCTGTGGAGCCCCGGCATCCGCGACGGCGTGCAGCGCGGCAGCGAGTTCCACAAGGTCGAGTACTTCGGCCCCGTCCTCGGCGTGATGACCGCCGAGTCGCTGACCGAGGCGATCGACATCGTCAACGACATCGACTACGGCCTCACCAGCGGCATCCACTCCCTCGACGTCGACGAGGTGCAGCAGTGGCTCGCGAACATCCAGGCCGGAAACGTCTACGTCAACCGCGGCACCACCGGCGCCATCGTGCAGCGCCAGCCGTTCGGCGGCTGGAAGAAGGCCGCCGTCGGCGCCGGATCCAAGGCCGGCGGCCCGAACTACCTCGTCGGACTCTCGGACTGGACGGATGCCCCGGTGCAGACCAGCACCTCGCTCGACGCCCTCGCGTCGTCGGCCGTCGCCCTGGTCGAGGGTGCGGAGGCCGAGTGGCTGCGCGGCGCGCTGGCCACCGACATCGACGCCCTCGCGGCCGAGTTCGGCGTGGTGCGCGATGCCACGGGCCTGGTCACCGAGCAGAACGCGCTGCGCTACCAGGCGCTGCCCGTCACGATCCGTCACGAGGGGGCACACGTCGCCGAGCTGCTGCGCGTCGCCGCCGCAGGCGTGCGCCTGCGCGCCCGGGTGACGGTGAGCACGTCGGTCGCTCTGCCCGCACCCGTGGTGACCTGGCTCGGCTCGCACGACGTCGTCGTGGTGACCGAGGGCGCTCAGGCGTGGGCCGGCCACGCGCGCCGCCTGGCCGCTGCGGGCGGTCGCGTGCGTCTGATCGGCGCTCCTGTGATCGAGACCGCCGCTGCCGTCGACGGCTCGCCCAGCCTAGCGATCTACGCGAACCCGGTCGTCGCCGCGGGGCGGGTGGAGATGCTGACCTTCCTGCGCGAGCAGGCCGTGTCGATCACCGCGCACCGCTTCGGCACGCCGCACCGCTACGACATCCCGCTGCTCGAGCCCGTGCGCTGAGTCCCTCGCGCCGGCTGGTCCCGAATGGCCGCCTCTCGGCGTATGAGGCGGCCATTCGGGCCCACCCGAGGGCGCTCAGCTCGGGGATCAGCGGTGCAGCGAGAACTCCAGCGTCGTCCCCGCCGTCCCGGCGGTGTCGATGGTGAGCCGGATGCCGTCGCCGCGGCGGGCGAGTGCGACGCGGGCGGCGTCGGCTCCCTTCACGCGGGTGACCGCGGTCTGGGCGACATCGATCACCAGTGTCGTGGCGCTGTGCGTCGGGTCGCTCACCGACATGCGCACCATGCCGGGCGTGATGCGGGCGATCACACAGGCAGCACGGTCGGCGGTGAGAGCGCCGACTGCGCCCGCCTTCCAGAACGCGGCGGCGGTCACGTGGCCGGAGTGCTGGATCGCCTGAGCCACCTCGTCGTTGCGCAGCACGCGGAAGCGACCGGAGCGGGCGGCTGCTGCAGTCGTCTCGGCGTCGGCACCCGGATGCACGGCGTAGGCGTATCCGCCGTGTGCCTGCCCTCCCACGCCGTGCGACAGGCTCAGAGTGCCGTACCACCGGCGGCGCAGCACCTCGGTGCCGGCCGCGGCGTTGGTGCTGTTGCGGCGCCAGGTGCCCTCGCGCTCGTCGACCCCGGCGAGGAGATCGACCGGACCGTCGAGAAGCACGTAGCCGCCGACGCCCTCCAGATGCGCCCACCGTGCCCCGGACACGGTCTGCGGCGTGGTCACGGCAGCGCCGTCGACGACCAGTCGGCGCGCCGAGGTGCCCAGGTTGCGATGCTCGATCGTCGTGCGCACCTCGCCGTCGCTCGCGGTGGAGATGTCCGAGCCCAGCGCGACATAGGCATCCGGAAGCGTGAACCACACCTTGCGCGCGACCAGACCCGTCCCTCCCGGAGCGACCAGGTGCATGGCGGCGAGCGCGGTGTCTTCGAAGGTGACACCGCCGGTCCACTCGTTGGCCGGTGTGCGCTCGCCCCACTCGCCCTCCGGGTTGCGTGGCAGCGGGGTGAGGTCGACCGTGGTGCCCGGAGGGGACGCGAGGTCGGAGGTCGACCAGAACTCGTCGTCGAAGTGATCCTCATCGCCGCGCAGGTACAGATAGGTCATTCCCTGGCTGGTCTTCACGCCCTCGAAGTTCTCGGCTTCGGTGCCCTCGTGCCACGCGATCCGGTTCGAGCACATCGCGACGGCGAGGGCCCACGAGCCGTCGGCGGCACGGTGCACGAGCCGGTCCATCGCCGGGAACAGCCGGGGGCCGGTCGGGTCCGCGACGGCCACCGCATCCGAGTTCAGCAGTTCGGTGACCAGCGACAGGCGCACGATGCTCGTGGTCGTGGTGATGTTCGCCGCGGAGTTGCTCTCGATCCACTGCCGGCAGAGCCCGCGCCAGCGTGCCGCGGTCGCAGCGTCGGCGGACTGGGCGAGGCGCAGCGTGTGCTCGATGAGGTCGTTTCCGTTGCTGATGCTGCGCTCGGCATACCGGGCGACCGCTCGCCCGCGCACGGCGTCCATCATCTGGCCGCGGAACATCAGCGGCGCGAACGAGCTCTCCACGAATCCGCTGACGTTGGACCGGCTGGGGTCGGTGACGTCGAACGGGGTGCCGGCGAGCAGGGCGAAGAGCTTCGCCAGCCCGCCCAGCAGCACCAGCCCGTAGGTGCCGGTGTAGCCGATCGTGGAGTGCTGCACGAACGAGCCGTCCCGGAAGAACCCGTTGCCCTCGGTGATGTACTGCCAGGTGTCGCTCAGCGCGGCCACCGCGGCGCGCAGCAGGTCGGGATCGGGCTGTGCGATCGCCCGCACGATGATCGCCTGGCAGATGTCGACGCGGTTCGCGCCGTCGGACTCCTGCGGCCCCGTCGGATGAAGCTGCATGCGTGGGTCGCGACCAGGGATGAAGTGGTCGATGGATGCGCAGTACGCGTCGATCTCGGCCTGCTCGAGCTCGTCGTGCAGCAGCGACATCGTGTTCGCCAGGGGTTGGGCGGCACCGATGTTCCACGACCACCAGTTGCCCCACCACTGCGTGTCGGGGTTGTAGACCCGCTCGTGCATGTGGGCGAGTCCGCGCAGCGCGGCGTCGAGCACGACGGCCGATCCCTCGTGCTTCGAACCAGGGGTCGACCAGGAGACGGCGAGACTCTGGATGCCCGAGTAGTTCATGCGCATGGCGTTGGACTTCGCGATCTCGGTGGCGCCGATCGACCAGTCCTGATCCGAGAAGTAGCGGGTGGCGGTCGGGCTGATCTTCGCGAGCAGGGCGTCGGTGCCCCGATCCTGTCGGGCGATCGCCGAGGCGAAGGTGGCGGGAGAGCCGCTGATGATGCCGCGGCCGGTCAGCGTCTCGACCCAACGGATGCGCAGCGCCTCGATCTCGGGAACGCCGACGCTCAGCGGCTTCAGCGACGCCGATGCCGTCAGCGGACGGCCGGCATCCCACAGCACAGCTGAGGCCAGCGCGAAGCCGCCCAGCTGCAGGACATTGCGGCGAGAGGGGGTGAACATGCGAACTCCTTCGGTCGTTGGCAGCGACGTTAGGAGTCGCGATGAAGAGGAATCAATGGTGATTGCGCATCTTCACGGCGCCGTGAATCAGACCAGCGGGAGAGCGTCGTCGTAGGCCGAGCGCGACAGTGCCGGTTGGTCGCCGAACACCCTCGTCATCCCGGGTTCGGTGCGCCAGGCCGGCCATCCCGGATCCGTGTTCTTCACGAACGCGACGGCGGCGGCGTGCATCTCATCGGCGAGCCGCTGCGGCGGGGCCCCGCCCGCGATGCGCGCGACATGCGGGTCGTCGAGGCAGTCGAACCAGAACGGCACGTCGAGGCAGTGGTACGACCAGCCGTTCGTCGGCGACGCCCAGGCGAAGCGATAGGTCCAGGTGCGGGCATCCCGCCGCGTCTCGGCCACCCGCACGACGAGCGAGCGGAACACGCGATCGGTGACGAAGCGGCCCAGCGCCGCACCGGCTCCGCGCCGGCCGCGATTAGCGCGGCGCCAGCGGCGGCGCAGCGCATGGGTCTTCTCGACGATCAGCAGCGCGAGCGGCACCGGCACCCACCGCAGGAAGCGCGGGGCGCTGTCGAAGACCATCGTGAACTCGTCGTCGGTCGCGCCGAGCAGCAGCGGCTTGTCGGCGCCGACGCCGGCGGCGTACGACTCGACCGTCCCGCGGGCGATCAGGTCGCCGTCGATCACCGGTCCCCACGGCAGTCCGTCGGCGAGGGTGGCGGTGGTCGCGGCGAGGCCGGTCCTGCCGAGCAGGGATGCCTCGTACTGGCGCCTGGTGAGCTCGCGTTCCTTCACGCCGCGGAAACCCTGCAGGGTCGGCTGGCATCCGACCATCGACGCCAGCCGCTCACTGCGCCGCCGAGCGAGCTCGCGGGGCAGGTCGCCGAGTGCGCCGCTGATCGAGAAGCCCGCGCGGAACAGGTGCTGCGCCCCGGGCATCCCGATCAGCGTGAGCACGGCCCCGCCGCCGGCGGACTGCCCGGCGATCGTCACGCGCGACGGGTCGCCGCCGAAGCCGGCGACGCTGCGCTGCACCCACTCGAGAGCGGCGATCCAGTCGCGCACCCCGCGGTTGTCGGGCGCGCCGTCGATGACACCGAAGCCGTCGAAGCCGAGGCGGTACGAGATCGCCACCACGACGACGCCGTCGCGGACGAACGCGCGACCGTCGTACCAGGGGCTGGCAGACGATCCCGACGAGTAGCCTCCGCCGTGGATCCACACGAGCACCGGGCGGGAGCCGGTGAGCGACGGGGTGAAGACGTTGAGGTTCAGTGTCGCCGTGCCGGGGATGCTCGGCTCGGGGATGATCGCATTCGGCTCCTCGCGGCGCTGCGGCGTCGCACCGTACTGGGTGGCATCCAGCGGCTCGGTCCACGGGGTGACCGGCTGCGGCGGCAGGAAGCGCCGACGGCCGGTGGGCGGTGCCGCGTACGGGATGCCGAGGAACGCGAGCGACCCGTCGGGGCGCCGGATGCCCCGCACCGGCCCCTCCGCTGTCTGTGCCGTCTCTGCCTGCGACTCGTGCTCCACGGCATCAGCGTATCGACCGGCGCCTGGTCCAGCGGTCACCGCCGCGTTCTTCAACGCCGGACAGGACTGCACAGCAGCGACCCGCGTGATCGCTCACGCATCGGTGCACGACGAGCTGGTGCGTGCACTGGTCGAGCGCACGCGCACGCACGCCCGCACCGGTGGGCCGCGCGAGGAGGGCGTGCTGTTCGGCCCGCTCTCGAGCGCTGCGCAGCTCGCCCAGGTGCAGGGCTTCATCGACCGGCTGCCGGCTCACGCGACGATCGAGACCGGCGGTCGACGGCAGGGCGAGAAGGGCTGGTTCTTCGAGCCGACCATCGTCTCAGGCACGCGGCAGGACGACGAGGCCGTGCAGAACGAGATCTTCGGCCCGGTGCTCACCGTGCAGTCGTTCGACACTGACGACGAGGCGCTCGAGATGGCGAACGGCGTCCGCTACGCGCTCGCCGCCTCGGTCTTCACCCGCGACCACACCCGCGCGATGCGCTTCACCCGCGACCTCGACTTCGGATGCGTGTGGGTGAACACGCACATCCCCTTCATCTCGGACATGCCGCACGGGGGCTTCAAGCACTCCGGCTACGGCAAGGACCTCTCGCAGTACGGGTTCGACGACTACACGCGCATCAAGCACGTGATGACCGCCCTCGACTGATTCAGGAGAGACGCTTCACGTGGCGCCGCTCGTGCAGCACGAGACCCGGGCGGGTGTCGACCTTGTGCGCGCCGTCGGATGCCCAGCGGTGTCGTTCGTAGAACCGCGCCGCCCGTTCGTTGCCCTCGAGCACCCAGAGGTACGCCGTCTCGTGGCCGTCGGCGCGCAGCGCCTGCTCCACGGCGGTGAGCAGCGCGTGCCCGACGCCGGTCGACCAGGCGTCCGGATGCGCGTAGATGCCCCACAGCTCACCCGACCCGGACGCATGCTCGTCCCGAGCGGCGCCGTAGCTCGCCCATCCGGCGATCGCGCTGTCGTGCTCGGCGACGATCGTCTGCGAGGCGCGCGGGGTCTCGGTCAGCAGTCGCGCCCACCCGGCCTCGCGCTCGGCGATCGACAGGCGGTCGAGCACCGCCTGGGGCATCAGCCCGAGGTAGGCCTGCTGCCAGGAGCGCACGTGCACGACGGCGAGGTCGTGCGCGTCGTCGACCGTCGCAGGGCGGATCAGCATCCATCCATCCTGTCAGCCGACACCCCCGAACCGACGCACCGCGAGGGGTGGGTGGGGTCAGCCGGCGGCGCGACGGGCCTCCCAGCCGGTGCGCACCATCTCGTCGACCGTGTAGCGCATCCGCCAGTCCAGGTCGCGGGCCGCCAGCTCTCCGGTGGCGACGATGCGGTCGGGATCGCCGGGGCGACGAGGGCCGACGGCGGGCTCGAACTCGATGCCGGTGACGCGCACCATGGCATCCATGATCTGCTTCACGCTGAGGCCGTCGCCCGAGCCGAGGTTGTACGCCGGCTCGATCGTGTCGCCGTTCGCCAGCCGCTGGGCGGCCACGACGTGCGCCGCGGCGATGTCGCCGACGTGCACGTAGTCGCGCACATTGGTGCCGTCGGGGGTGCTGTAGTCGTCGCCGAAGATCGCGGGGGTGCGCCCGTCGAGCAGCGCCTCGAACACGATCGGGAACAGGTTGTGCGGGCTCACGTCGTAGACGCCGGGATCGGCCGATCCGACGACGTTGAAGTAGCGCAGCGAGGTGTGCCGGAGGGGCGTCGCGGATGCCGCGGTCGCGATCGCCTGATCGCGCAGCAGCCACTCGCCGATCAGCTTCGACTCGCCGTACGGGCTCGCGGGGCGCTTCGGGGTGTCTTCGACGACGAGGTCGACGTCGGGTGTGCCGAACACCGCGGCGCTCGACGAGAACACGATGTTCGCAACCCCGGCGGCGGCCATGGCCTCAAGGATCACCCGGGTGCCCTCGACGTTCTGCGCGTAGGTGTGCAGCGGGCGCTCGACCGAGACGCCGGCGTACTTGAACCCGGCCACGTGGATGACACCCTGCACCGCGTGCTCGCGCAGCGCGCGCTCGACGAGGTCGCGGTCGAGGATGCTGCCCTCGACCAGGGCGACGCCCTCGGGAACGAACGACGGGCGTCCGCTGGAGAGGTCGTCGAGCACGACCGGCGTGAGGCCGGCTGTCGACAGAGCGCGCACGACGTGCGATCCGATGTAGCCGGCACCGCCGGTGACGAGCCAGGACATGGGTCTCCTTTCGGGTCCCGCGGGCGCGGGCCGGGTCGAGGATGTGCTCAACATTCGGTCAGGCGTCGCGGTGCGGACCGTCCGCCGGGTGCACCGTGAACACGTGCGGCGCCGCGAAACCGGCATCCGCGAACGCCCGCGTCACGGCATCCGCGATCTGCGCGACGGCCTCGCGCTCGACCAGCGCGATCGCCGCGCCGCCGAAGCCGCCGCCGGTCATGCGCGCGCCGACGGCGCCCTGGGCCAGCGCCGTCTCGACCGCGAGGTCGAGCTCGGCGACCGAGATCTCGAAGTCGTCGCGCATCGAGGCGTGCGAGGCGACCAGCAGCTCGCCGATCGCACGCGGCCCGTCTGCGGCGAGCACGCGCACCGTGTCGAGCACTCGCTGGTTCTCGGTGATCACGTGGCGCACCCGCCGGAACGTGACGTCGTCCATCAGCTCCGCGGCGCGCGCCAGATCGGAGGCGTCGGCGTCGCGCAACGAGCCGAAGCCGAGCAGTGCGGCGCCTCGTTCGCAGGCGTCGCGACGCTCGCGGTACCCGCCGGTGGAGTGCGAGTGCTTCACCTGCGTGTCGATGATCAGCACCTCGAGGCCCTCTGCGGTGAAGCCCGTGGGCACCGATTCGGTGGCGAGCGTGCGGCAGTCGATGAAGGTCGCCGCATCCGGGCGGCCGAGCATCGAGGCCATCTGATCCATGATCCCGGTGGGGGCCCCGACCGCCTCGTTCTCGGCACGACGGCCGACCTGCGCCAGGGTCACCCGGTCGAGCCCGAGATCCCACAGGTCGTCGAGAGCGGATGCCACGGCTCCCTCGATCGCGGCGGACGACGACAGCCCGGCGCCGACCGGCACGTCGGAGGCGATCGCGATGTCGACGCCGCGGCTCGGAGCCGCGGCGCCCGCCAGCCCGATCGCCCACGCCACGCCGAGTGCGTACGCCGACCACTCCGGCACCCCGGGCTCGGCGCCCGAGGGCGTCGGGAAGAGCGTCCCGAGATCGGCCAGCGCGACCTCCACCGGCTCGTCGGCGAAGGTCGAGGCGATCCTGATGCGGTCGTCGTCGCGCAGCCCCGCCGCGGCGAAGGTGCGCTGAGGGATCGCGAACGGCAGCACGAAGCCCTCGTTGTAGTCGGTGTGCTCGCCGATGAGGTTCACCCGCCCGGGGGCGGACCAGACGCCCTCCGGTGCGCTGCCGGTGAGTTCGACGAACAGCGTGCGGGCGGCGTCAAGAGCGCTCATGCGGTGACCTCAGGTACGGATTCGATGGCGGTGCGGAGGCGCTCGGCGGCCACCTCGGGAAGGATCTCGGCGGTCCATGCGCCCATCGCCGCCTCGGAGCCGGCGAGGAACTTCAGCTTGTCCTCCGCGCGGCGCGGGCTGGTCAGCTCGAGTCGCATGCGCACCGTGTCGCGACCGGTCTGCACGGGGGCCTGGTGCCAGGCGGCGATGTACGGCGTGGGCGTGGAGTAGAGGGCATCCACCCCGCGCAGCAGACGGAGGTAGAGCGGCGCGAGCTCGTCGCGCTCGGCGTCGGTCAGCGCGGCGAAGTCGGGCGCGTGACGGTGCGGCATCAGCTGCACCTCGAGCGGCCAGCGGGCGGCGAACGGCACGAAGGCCGTCCAGTGCTCGCCCTGCAGCACGACCCGGTCGGAGTCTCGCTCGGACTCGAGCACCCTGGCCATCAGGTCGGGCGCGGTGCGGTCGATGCTGTCGAGCAGCCGCTGGGTGCGCGGGGTCACGTAGGGGTAGGAATAGATCTGGCCGTGCGGGTGGGGCAGGGTCACGCCGATCGCCTCGCCGCGGTTCTCGAACGGGAAGACCTGCTGGATGCCCGGCAGCGCCGACAGCGCCGCGGTGCGGTCGGCCCACGCCTCGATCACCGTGCGTGCGCGGGTGACGCTCTGCGTGCCGAAGGAGCCCTCGTGGTCGGGGCTGAAGCAGACGACCTCGCAGCGGCCGATGCTCGTGCGGGTGCGACCGATTCCGAGCACGGAGAGATCATCCAGCCCGCGGGTGGGGTTCTTCGCGGCCGGCACGCCGCCGACGGCCTCGTTCAGGGCAGGGCCGAACGCGGGGGAGCGGTTCTCGAACACCGCGACGTCGTAGCGGGCCGGCACCTCGGACGGGTTGGCCGGCGTCTGCGGGGCCAGCGGGTCGGCGTCGGCGCCGGGCATCATGACCCGGTTCTGGCGCTTGGTGGCGAAGGTGATCCAGTCGCCGGTGAGGATGTCCTGACGCATAGTGGCGGTGTCGGGACGCGCGTCGAGCGTACGGGCGTCGACGGCGCGCTCGGCGCTCAGCGTCGTGCCGGGGTCGTCGTAATAGAACAGCTCGCGGCCGTCGGCCAGGCGGGTGCTGCGCTTGACGACACCCGCGCCGAGCTCGTCGATCCGCGACTCCGGAGATTCTGCTGTGTTCACGTCAACACGGTACCGCGCCGACCGTGGTAACGTCAACACTCCGGAGTTGTGCCGGCGAGTCGGAGGAGAGCGGATGCCGCAGCCCACGCGCGTGTCGATGTCGATGGTCGCCCAGCGAGCCGGGGTCTCGGGTCAGACCGTGTCACGCGTCGCGAACGACAGCCCCCGCGTCGACCCGCAGACCAGGGCGCGGGTCGAAAAGGCGATGGCCGAACTCGGCTACCGGCCCAATCGCGCGGCCCGCGCTCTGCGCACCGGCCGGACGCAGACCCTCGGTCTCGTCGCGCAGACCCTCGCCACGGTCGGCAACTCCCGCATGCTGCAGGCGGTGGCAGAGGCCGCCGCATCCCGCGGCTACGCGCTCACCGTGCTCACCCTGGGCGCGGACGCCGACATCGACGACGCCTTCGACCGACTGCGCGATCAGGGCGTCGACGGCGCCATCGTGCTGAACGAGGCCACCGCGCTGGCCCGCGACGCGGCATCCGCCGGCCTCCGCCTGGTCGTCATCGACTCCCCGCCGGATGAGCGCTTCACAGTCGTCGGCACCGACCACGCCGCAGGGGCGCGAGCCGCGACCGAGCATCTGCTGGCCAGCGGGCACGCCGCGGTGCATCACCTCGCAGGCCCCGCCGGATCGTTCGCGGCCGCGGAACGCGAGCGCGGCTGGCGGGAGGCGCTCGCCGCCGCAGGCATCGAGCCGCCCGAGGTCGCGCGGGGCGACTGGAGCGCGGCATCCGGACACGACCTGGTGCGCCGGATGCCGGCATCCGGCGTCACCGCGATCTTCGCCGCGAACGACCAGATGGCGCTCGGTGCGCTGCGGGCGCTCGCCGAGTCCGGCCGCCGCGTGCCCGACGACGTCGCCGTGATCGGATTCGACGACATCGCCGACGCCGCGCAGTTCCAGCCCCCGCTGACGACCGTGCGCCAGGACTTCGACGTGCTCGGCGAGCAGGCCGTGGGCCGCCTGGTGTCGTGGATCGAGGGGGAGCACCCCGCCGACCTGATGCTCGCCACGACGCTCGTCCGCCGGGCGAGCTCCTGATCTGAACCCGGAGCGGTGACGGGCGTCAGAACTCGAGCATCACCTTGATGGCGCGACGCTCGTCCATCGCCCGGTAGCCCTCGGCTGCCGCGTCGAACGGCAGGGTCCGGTCGAACACCGCGCCCGGGTCGATCTCGTCGTTCATGATCGCGTCGATCAACTCGGGCAGGAAGCGGCGCACCGGTGCCGGGCCGCCGTGCAGATGGATGCCCGAGAGGAACAGCTCCTGCCCGTCCAGGCTCACGCCGTGCGAGACGCCGACGAAGCCGACGTGCCCGCCGGCGCGGGTGGAGCGGATGGCCTGCTCCATCGCCTCCTGAGTGCCGACGGCCTCGATCGTGGAGTGCGCCCCGTAGCCGGAGGTCATCTTCTTGATCGCCGCGACGCCGGCATCCCCGCGCTCCTCGACGATGTCGGTCGCGCCGAAGCGGCGGGCGAGGGCCTGGCGATCCTCGTGCCGCGACATGGCGATGATCCGCTCGGCACCCAGCTGCGAGGCGGCGAGGATGCCGAGCAGGCCGACCGCGCCGTCGCCGACCACGGCGACCGTCTTCCCGGGCCCGGCCTCGGCGGCCACGGCCGCGAACCAGCCGGTGCCGAGCACGTCGGAGGCGGCGAGCAGGCTGCGTCGCCGCTGCGGGGTGATCTCGCCGGTCACCTTGACCAGCGTGCCGTCGGCCCATGGGATGCGGGCGTACTCGGCCTGCGTTCCGATCGAGCCCATCCCGACGACGTGGATGCACCGCGACTGGTACCCCGCGCGGCAGATCTCACACGTGTTGTCGGATGCCATGAACGAGCCGACCACGAAGTCGCCGACCTGGATGTCGCGCACCTCGGAGCCGATCTGCTCGACGATGCCGATGTACTCGTGCCCCATCCGGGTGGGGCGCTTCACCGGCGAGATGCCGCGGTACGGCCAGAGATCGGAGCCGCAGATGCAGGCTGCGTCGACACGGATGATGGCGTCCGTCGGCTCAACGAGCTGCGGGACCGGGACGTCCTCGACCCGGACATCGCCGGGGGAGTGCATGATGACTGCGCGCATGCATCCACTTCACCACTCCGCGACGCGGATTGCGAGCGATTCCGCGCGATTAGGATGGGCGGGTGAACTCGAGCCCTGACCGCAGATTCCCGCGCTCGGTCTTCCGCCACGGCAGCGAGCCCGATGTGCGCTTCTCGCTCGCGAACGAGCGCACCTTCCTCGCCTGGACGCGCACGGCGCTCGCCCTCATCGCCGGTGGTGTGGCGCTGGAGGCGCTCGCGCTCGACATGTACGCACCGCTGCGCCTGGCCGCATCGCTCGTGCTGATCGTCACCGGCATCGTGCTGCCCGTGATCGCCTGGTTCGAGTGGTCGCGGGTCGAGCGCGCGATGCGCCTCGGGCGCCCGCTGCCGCACCCGCCCACCGGCATCGTGCTGGCCCTCGCCGTCGTCGCCTCGGGTGTGCTCGTGCTGCTGGCCGTGTTGCGATGAGCGGTCGATGACCGGCCCCGAGTCGCGGCGCGGGCCGTTCGACGCGGGACTGCAGCTCGAGCGCACGTCGCTGTCGTGGCGGCGCACGGCGCTGTCTCTCGCGCTCGGCTCGCTCGTCTCGCTGCGTCTGCTTCCGGTGTGGCTCGACGGAGTCGTGTGGATCGTGCCGGGGATGATCGGACTGATCGCGGCATCCGCCCTGTGGCTGACCTCGCGCCGCCGTCACCGCGCCTTCATGGTCCAGGTGCAGGGCGGTCGCGAGCCGCGCATCGGCGGGGCGGTCGCGCTGGGGCTGATCGCGGCAGGAGTGGCGACGGCCGGGATGCTGGGGCTCGCCGCCACGCTCAGCGTGGCCTTCTGACGCGGGCTCAGCGAGCGACCGTGCGGAACCCGGCGTTGCCCATCGACGAATCCGGCGTGTTCTGCGAGCGCGCCGAGTTGCGGTAGCGGTTGCAGTACGACGAGTGGCACAGGTAGCTGCCGCCGCGCAGCACGCGCGACTGCCCGCTCGCCGGCCCGGCGGGATCCTGCAGCGGCGAGTCGCCGTAGTACCGCGGCGAGAACCAGTCGGATGCCCACTCCCAGACGTTGCCGACCATCTGCCAGAGTCCGTAGCCGTTGGGCTCGAACGAGCGCACCGGCGCGGTCGTCAGCCAGCCGTCGTCGAGGGTGTTCACGCGGGGGAACTCGCCCTGCCAGATGTTGGTGCGCCAGCCCCCCTCGTCGATCTTCTCGTCACCCCACGGGTACTTCTTCTGCTCGAGCCCGCCGCGCGCGGCGTACTCCCACTCGGCCTCGGTCGGCAGGCGGCGTCCTGCCCAGTCGCAGTAGGCCTGCGCGTCGTTCCAGCTGATGTGCACCACGGGGTGGTCGCCGAGCCCGTCGATGTCCGAGCGGCCTCCACCCGGATGCCGCCAATCGGCTCCCTTCACGCCGAGCCACCACGGGGTCTGCGGCGGACGGCCGACGACGTCCTGCTCGTCGGCGGCGAGGGCGAGGTGGAACACCGCCGAGAAGCCGAACTGCTCGGCCTCGGTGCGGTAGCCGGTGGCGTCGACGAAGCGGGCGAAGTCGTCGTTGGTCACGCTGGTGGTGTCGATCGAGAAGGCCGCCAGCGTCACCCGGTGCAGCGGCACCTCGCCGTCGGCGGCGTTCCGGTCGCCAGAGGAGTCTCCCATCACGAAGGATCCGGCGGGGATCAGCGCCTGCGGGATCGTGTGCTGCGACGGGCTGTCGGCGCGCGCGGCTCCCGGCCGCACGCTCACCGTGCCGAAGACCGATCGTGACGGCGTGCCGCAACCGCACGAGCACTCAGCTTCCACGAGACGTCCTTCCGGCCGCGCCGGGCGCCGCGGCGTTCTGTCATCGAGCCTACTCGCGGCCGATCAGGGCCTGTCGCGTGCGACGACCCGGTCGAGATTTGGCAGGGCGGTGGTGGCTCCGTCTGGCCAGCGGATGCCGTCGGCATCGAGCTGCGGCGCTTCGGCGACCTCCTCGGCGGCGCCGAGCGCGATCGCGAACGGATGCCAGGCTCCCGCGACCGGGATGACCTGCACCCACGGCACGGCAGTGCGTCCGTCGAGCGGCGTCACGTCGTCCTGCTCGAGGACGCCGGCGCTCGCCTCGGCAGTCGCATCGAGGGTCATCACCCGGGTGGCCAGACGCGCACCGGTCGCCCAGGAGGGGCCGCGGGTCTCGAGGTCGGGTGCGGTCAGCGCCCAGCCTCCGACGCGCAGCGCGTCGCCGGATCGCAGCGCATGGGCGTCATCCGATGCGTCCCGAACGCGCACGAACCGCACCTCCCACGCGCCGCGCAGCACCGACACCGTGTCGATCCACGGCCCCGTCTCGGTGCGCCCGTCGTGGTGGCTCACGCCGTGATCGGAGGCGAGCGCGAACCCGATCGGCCAGTGCGCGAGCGAGCGGGACGAGCCGATGAGCGTCGTCGGGTCGAGCGCGCGCACATCGCCGCGCAGGAAGCCGGAGCGGTGACTGGGCAGCCCGTCGCGCATCACGGCGACGGCGCCGTCGACCGGCGCGGTCACGCCTGAGCCATCGAGCACCGGTGCCGTCGCCGTCGAGTAGCCGAACTTCGCGTAGAGCGGGGCGTCCGGCTCCAGCGAACCCTCGACGCGGTGATCGGTGCCGTGGTTCACGATGCGCACCACGCCGTCGCGGGTCCCGGATGCCAGCCAGCCCGGCGCACCGATCACGCGCGCGAACGGCCCCCGATCGATCGGCAGAGGACGCTCGACAGCCGACCACACGGCGTGATCGGCGGGCAGCGCGAGCCCCAGCATGCCCTTCGCCGCCCAGTACGGCGAGCCGAGTCCCGAGTAGTTCTGCGCGATCGGACGCCAGGGGCGGTGCCAGCCGAGAGTGAGGATCCCGTCGGCATCCGGCGCCCCTCGCTCGACGAAATGACGCGCCTGCCCACTCGCCGCGCGCCGCAGCAGCCCTGGTTCGTGCCGCGACCGGCCGTGCAGCGCCGCCGCCCAGGCGGGAGCTGCGGTCGCGAAGCGGTAGGTCAGACTGCGGCCCTGCAGCAGCGGAGCGCCGTCGGCGCCGATCAGGTGCAGCGCGTCGTCGAGATAGTCGTCGAGGCGGGTGCGGTACCGCTCGACGCGAGCGGCATGACGAGGTTCGTCGGCGACCATCTGCGCCCAGATCATCGGGTAGAACGGCAGCGCCCAGCCGCAGTAGTGATCGAAGTTGCGGCCGACGCCGTCTGCGATCCACCCGCCGGGCAGGTCGAACGAGTCGAGCAGCGCGAAGTCCTGCTCGCGGTCGGCCTCGGAGTACGGTCCGCCCACGCTCTGCAGGAAGAACGAGACCATGAGGCGGAACCAGGCCCAGTTGTTCTGCGGGTAGGTGCCGCCGATGAAGGCCGACAGGTACTCGATCGTCTGGCGCCGGGCGCGCTCGTCGAGCCGCGACCAGACCGTTTCGCGGGTCAGATGCAGGCCGACCGCGAGCGCCGCCGCCTCGACCTTGGCCTGCGGGTGCTCGTCGACGCGCACCCAGCGCTCGGGGTGCGCGGGGTCGACGCCGGCCGCGATGCCGCGCGCGTATCGCTCGGCGAGGTCGGTCGTGCCGTGCAGATCGCCCGCGATGCGGAACGCGGCGAGCATGAACGTGCGGGTGAACCCCTCGAGGTGGTCGATGTCGCGGCCGAGACCGCCGGGGACGCCGGGATAGCGGATGAGCGAGAGCGACGGGCTGGCGTGCCGGGCGGCGCCGTCGAGGATGGTGTCGGCGACGGTGAGCCAGTGGCTGCGAGTCCAGCCCGTGTAGGGCGAGAGTGCGCGGTCGTCGGCGGGCAGGGCGATCATGCGCTGAATACCAGCTCGGCCCGCGTCACCGGATGCCGGGGCGCCGCCCCCACGACGTACGCCTGCAGCTCGTCGAGGGCGGCGTCCGCCAGGCGGCGCGCCTCGGTTCCGAGGGAGCCGGCGATGTGGGGGGTGATCGCGACGTTGGGCAGCCGCCGCAGCTCGGCATCCGCCGGCAGAGGCTCGGGATCGGTGACGTCGAGCACGGCGTCGAGCCTTCCCGAGCGGCACTCGGCGAGCAGGGCGGCATGGTCGATCAGCGCACCCCGGGCGGTGTTGATCACCGTGGCGCCGTCGGGCAGGGCGGCCAGCTGCGCTGCGGCGATGAGATGCCGCGTCTCCGGCAGCGCGGGCGCGTGCAGCGAGAGCACGTCGACCTGAGGCAGCAGCTCGTCGAGCGCGACCAGCCGGCCGCCCGCGGCGGCGACCGTCTCGGCGTCGGCGAACGGATCGGCGACCAGGGTGCGGATGCCGTCGAACGGGCGCAGCAGCTCGACCACGCGTCGTCCGATGCGCGAGAAGCCGACGATGCCCACTGTGCGGTCGACGTTGCCGATCCGGCGCTCGTTCCACGCGTTCCAGGCGTCGTCGTGCTCCGAGCGCAGGTGAGTGAAGGTGCGCTTGCCGGCGAGCAGGATGGCGCCGAGGGTGAATTCGGCGACCGGCACGGCGTTCGCCTCCGCGGCGGAGGTGAGGCGGATGCCGCGTGCCCAGAACTCGTCCGACACGAGATGCTGCACGCTGCCGGCCGCGTGCAGCACGGCGCGCAGTCGCGGCATGTGCTCGAGGCGGGCCGCGTCGAGCTGCGGGGCACCCCACGAGGTGATGAGCACCTCGACGTCGGTCAGCAGGTCGTCCTGCTCGGCCGAATCGAGGTCGGTGATCAGCATCCGTCCGGCGACGTCCGCCAGCCGACCGAACCGTTCGCGGCGCGCGTGGTCGAACAGCAGCGCGAAGACATCGGCGTCCATGGCGGCGTGCGCGCGGGGGCGAGAGGGGTTCATGGCGTGCTCTCTGTACGGGCCGGGCGGCGGGAAACCGCTTGCTGGGTTCTGCGTCCAGTGAAGCCTTCAGCAGGGGCCGGCGCAAGCCGACGAGAGGAATGGTTGCACTTGCGCAATGGTTGCTGAACGTCAACTATTCGTGTATCGTTGACGAAGATCAACCATTTTCCAGGAGCGTCTCCCCTTTGAATTCCACGTCAGCACCGTCCGCTGAGACCGCGCGCTCCGCGCGCGAGGTCTTCACCGCCATCTCCGGCCTCATCGTCGGCATGTTCGTCGCCGTGCTCTCGGGCACCGTCGTCTCGACCTCGCTTCCCGTGATCGTCGCCGATCTCGGCGGCACCCAGGCGCAGTACACCTGGGTGATTACGGCCAGCCTGCTCGCGACCGCCGTGTCGACCCCGATCTGGGGCAAGCTCGCCGACCTGCTCGACCGCAAGGTGCTCGTGCAGCTCTCGCTGGTGCTGTTCACCGCGGGAACGGTGGCTGCCGGATTCGCGCACGACATCGACATGCTCATCGGCATGCGCGTGGTGCAGGGGCTCGGCGTCGGCGGTCTGATGTCGCTGGTGATGGTCGCGGTGGCCCTGATCATCTCGCCGCGTGAGCGCGGCAAGTACATGGGCGTCGTCGGCGGCATCATGGCGCTCGCCACCATCGGCGGCCCGCTGCTGGGCGGGTTCATCACCGACGTGTGGGGGTGGCGAGCGAACTTCTTCGTGGGCGTGCCGTTCGCGGTGCTCGCACTCGTGCTGCTGCAGCTGACGCTGCACCTTCCCAAGCCGCAGGCCAAACGCGTGTCGATCGACTATGCGGGCATCGTCCTGCTGGCGGTGGGCGTCTCGGGTCTGCTGATCTGGGTGTCGATGGGCGGACAGCAGTTCGACTGGGATTCGATGACCAGCTACGCGCTCGCCATCGGGTCGGCCGTGGTGCTCATCGCCTTCGTCGTGGTCGAGCTGCTGGTCAAGGAGCCGATCATCCCGCTTACGCTCTTCCTGAACCGCACGTTCACGCTCTCGGTGATCGCCTCCATCGCTATCGGCGTCTCGATGTTCGCCACCTCCGTCTTCCTCGCGCAGTACTTCCAGCTGGCGCGTGGCGCCACGCCCACCGAGTCGGGTCTGATGACCATCCCGATGATCGTCGGCCAGATGGGCGCGTCGATCATCATCGGCCAGCTGGTCAGCCGGTTCGGCAAGTGGAAGGGCTGGATGCAGCTGGGCTCGGTGCTCACGCTGGTCGGCGTGAGCCTGATGTCGACGCTGCGCTACGACACCGCGTTCCCGCTCGTCGCGACCTACATGTTCGTGCTCGGCGCCGGGCTCGGCATGGTCATGCAGAACCTCACCCTGATCGTGCAGAACGACACCCCGCCGCAGCAGCTCGGCGCGGCATCGTCCGGTGTCAACTTCTTCCGCACCATCGCCGGCACCATCGGCGTGACCATCATGGGCTCGATCCTCGCCACCAACGTGAGCGAGTACATCAAGAGCGGGTTCGCGGGCTTCAAGCCCAGCACTCCGGCCGAGATCGAGGCGCTGAAGGAGCTCGGCTCGGGCAACGTGCCCAAGATCGGCGACCTGCCCGAGGCCGTGCGCAGCATCGTCGAGTCGGCGTACGGCCACGGCATCGCGGACGCGTTCATCATCGCCATCCCGCTGGCCGTGATCGGCGTGATCGCGATCGCGTTCATCCGCAACAAGCCGCTGTCGACCAAGAACTCCGCCGAGCAGCTGCGCGAGCAGGCCGAGGGGTCGGCCATCGAGGTGGCCGGTGCCGAGGTCGGCGCCGCGACCGGTGGCATCCGCGTGGTCGAGACCGACGAGCGTCTGCGGGAGCGGGTGCGCTGAGGTGGAGGCGCAGACCGTCGACGACGCGCTCGCCGACTTCCAGGGGCATCTGAACCTGATCTTCGCCCGTGCCAAGACGCTCTGGAAGGAGTCGGCCGCGCGCGTGCATCCCGAGCTGCAGCCGTCGGGCTACAAGCTGCTGGCGTACGTCGCGCGCACGGGCGATGCCAACGCGCACCAGCTCGCCGAGCTGTTCGACATCGACAAGTCGATGGTCAGCAGGCAGATCCGCTCGCTCGAGGAGTTCGGTCTGCTCGAGTCGCGCCCCGACGAGCGCGACGGACGGCTGCGGGTGCTCACCGCGACGCCCCACGCCCAGCACACGCTCGCGACACTGCGCGCCGAGAACGCCGAGCGCATGCGGGCCGTGCTCGCCGAGCTCACGCCCGACGAGGTGCAGGCGGCCTCGAAGGCTTTCCGGCTGCTCGCCGAGGTCTGACCCAGGGCATCCGCCCGCCATGCGGGGTCGATCGTGCACGCTTCCACGCCTGTGGGCGTACGCGATCGACCCCGCATCGCGGTGTCCGGCTCGTCGCCTTGCCCGCCTCGTTAGGCTGACGGAATGAGCGACGCCCCGACCACGAACGATGACGCCCTCGAGGGCGCGGCTCTCGATGACGCCGTGCATCGGGTGGAGCGGGAGCTGGGGCGGCTCTTCGCTCGCATCCGCGTCGGCTGGCGGGAAGCGGCCGCGACCGTGCACCCCGATCTGCAGCCGCTCGGCTACCAGATGCTCGCCGCGATCGTCAGCGGCCATGCGAACACCGCCGGCGCGCTGATCGAGCGTCTGCAGACCGACAAGTCGGCGGTCAGCCGCCAGGTGCGTCAGCTGACCGAGCTGGGCCTGGTCGACAGCATCCGCGACCCCGACGATCATCGCGCGCGTCGTCTGGTCGCCACCGATCTCGCGGTCGAGCGGGTGACCGCCGCGCGCGCCGTGTACGAGGCCCGACTCGGCGAGCGGCTTCGGCGGTGGTCGGCTGACGACCTGGATCGCGTGGCAGGGCTGCTCGACGAACTCGGTCGCTGACCGGTGCGCTTGCGCATCGTCGACCTTTGTGGCTACACTCGCGGAAAGCGTTTACCCACATTCTTGAAGGACGGACCACCATGACCGACGTGCGCGAGATCGGCATCATCATGAACGGCGTCTCCGGACGCATGGGCTACCGGCAGCACCTGGTGCGCTCGATCCTCGCGATCCGCGACCAGGGCGGCATCGAGCTCTTCGACGGCTCGAAGGTCACCGTCAAGCCGCTGCTCGTCGGCCGCAGCGAGGAGAAGCTCGCCGAGCTCGCCGCGAAGCACGGCATCGACGACTACACCACCGACCTCGACGCCGCTCTCGCCGACCCCCGATGGGAG
This sequence comes from Microbacterium sp. OR21, assembly GCF_047306785.1. Lineage (NCBI taxonomy): Bacteria > Bacillati > Actinomycetota > Actinomycetes > Micrococcales > Microbacteriaceae > Microbacterium > Microbacterium sp. OR21. The sequence goes on from NZ_JAZEXJ010000001.1 coordinate 582,066, forward strand.
ATCTATGCGGACTTCCTCGTCACCAAGGCGCGCGCCACCGCGATCCGCAAGGCCATCGCCGCCGGCAAGGCCATCTACACCGAGAAGCCCACGGCCGAGTCGCTCGAAGAGGCGCTCGAGCTCGCCCAGCTGGCGAAGACGGCGGGGGTCAAGACCGGCGTCGTGCACGACAAGCTCTACCTGCCCGGCCTGCAGAAGCTCAAGCGCCTGATCGACTCTGGCTTCTTCGGTCGCATCCTCTCGGTGCGCGGCGAGTTCGGCTACTGGGTCTTCGAGGGCGACTGGCAGCCCGCGCAGCGCCCCAGCTGGAACTACCGCACCGAAGACGGCGGCGGCATCATCAGCGACATGTTCCCGCACTGGAACTACGTGCTCGAGAATCTCTTCGGCGAGGTCACGAGCGTCTACGCGCAGGCAGCCGTGCACATCGCCGACCGCTGGGACGAGAAGGGCGAGCACTACACCGCCACCGCCGAAGACGCCGCCTATGGCATCTTCGAGCTCGAGGGCGGCGTGATCGCCGAGATCAACTCGTCGTGGACGGTGCGCGTGAACCGCGACGAGCTCGTCGAGTTCCAGGTCGACGGCACCCACGGCTCGGCCGTGGTCGGCCTGTTCGGCTGCAAGATCCAGCCGCGCAACGCCACGCCCAAGCCGGTGTGGAACCCCGACCTCGAGGACACGCACGACTACGACGGCGACTGGCAGAACGTGCCCACGAACGACGTCTTCCTGAGCGGCTTCCGCCAGCAGTGGGAGGAGTACCTGGAGTCGTACGTGCTCGGCACCGACTACGCCTTCGACCTGCTCGCCGGTGCCCGCGGAGTGCAGTTCGCCGAGGCAGGCCTGACCTCGAGCGCCGAAGGCCGCAAGATCGCCATCGAGAAGCTGTCGCTCTGATGAGCACGCTTCGCCTGCTCTCGGCATCCGGAGATCTCTCCGATGTCGCGCTGAACGACTCGGGGGCGTACACGCGCCCGACCTCGCCGCTGCGCTCGCGGGTCGCCTACGCCGCCGCGCACGTCGTGCCGAAGGTGCACGCCGACAACACCCCCGGCCGACCTGCCGACATCGACTGGGATGCGACCCTCGCATTCCGCCGCAACGTCTACTCGTGGGGGCTGGGGGTGGCGGATGCCATGGACACCGCCCAGCGCAACATGGGCCTCGACGCGGCCGCGACGCGGGAGCTGATCGCGCGCAGCGCCGAGGTCGCACGCGAGGAGGGCGGCTCGGTCGTCGTCGGCGTCAACACCGACCACGTCGCCGAGACGCACATCTCACTCGAGCAGGTCATCGACGCGTACGTGTCGCAGCTCGAGTTCACCGAAGAGCAGGGTGCGGGGCCCGTTCTCATGGCGTCGCGCCACCTCGCCCGTGTCGCCACCTCGCCCGACGACTACCGTCGCGTCTACCGCGAGGTGCTCTCGAGGGCCACCACCCCGGTCGTGCTGCACTGGCTCGGCACCGCCTTCGATCCGGAGCTCGAGGGCTACTTCACTTCGACTTCGCTCAGTACAAGCGGCTCGACTTGGTGGGCCGCCGCGTCGGAAGTGCTGCTCGACATCATCGACGAGAACCCGTCGAAGGTCGCCGGCGTGAAGATGAGCCTGCTGGACGCCGAGAGCGAGATCTCGGTGCGCGAGCGCCTGCCGGAAGGCGTGCGCATGTTCACCGGCGACGACTTCAACTACGTCTCGCTGATCGGCGATTCCGGTGTGGGGGAGCGGCCGTATTCCGATGCGCTGCTGGGGGCGTTCGCCGCCATCACCCCGGTCGCCTCCGCGGCGATCCAGGCGCTGGACGCCGGCGACCACGACGAGTACCGCCGCATCCTCGGCCCGACCGAAGAGCTCAGCCGTCAGGTGTTCGCCGCGCCGACGTTCTACTACAAGACCGGCGTCGCGTTCCTCTCGTGGCTGAACGGCCATCAGCCCGCGTTCCAGATGGTCGGGGGGCTGCACTCCGCGCGCAGCCTGCCGCACCTGTCGCGCATCGTCGAGCTGGCCAACGCGTCGCTCGCGCTCGAGAACCCGCAGCTCGCCCGCCAGCGCTGGCACGGCATGCTGCAGCTGAACGGAGTCGAGCTGTGAGCGCGACAGAATCCGCACGGATGTCGGCGCGGAGTACGGATGGCGGCGCGGATGCCCTGGTTTCCGCCGACATCCGTCTTTCCCGCCGACAAGTGTCCGTCGACCCGCGCCTGTCGATCAACCAGGCGACCATCAAGTACGCCGACCTCGCCACCGCCCTGCAGACGACGGCGGACGCGGGCATCCAGGCCATCGGACTCTGGCGGGAACCGGTGAACGAGGTCGGACTCGACACCGCCGCCAGGATGCTCGCCGACTCGGGGCTGCGCTTCTCGACGCACTGCCGCGGAGGGTTCTTCACCCTGCCAGCCGGCGCGGAGCGCGACGCCGCGCTCGACGACAACCGCCGGGCGATCGACGAGACGGCGGCGCTCGCCGCGGCCGGCGCCGAGGGCTCCACCGCCGTGCTCGTGCTCGTCGCGGGCGGGCTGCCGGAGGGGTCGCGGGATCTCGTCGGTGCGCGCGAGCGGGTGCGGGATGCCATCGGCACCCTCGCTCCGTATGCGCAGAGCGCGGGAGTGACGCTGGCGATCGAGCCGCTGCACCCGATGTTCGGCTCCGACCGGTGCGTCGTCTCGACCCTCGGGCAGGCGCTCGACATCGCCGCGGACTTCGCGCCCGAGGTCGTCGGCGCCGCCGTCGACACGTTCCACATCTGGTGGGACCCGCAGGTGCACGAGCAGATCGCCCGCGCCGGGCGCGAGGGCCGTATCTCGACCTACCAGGTGTGCGACTGGAAGACGCCGTTCCCCGCCGACGTGCTGCTCTCGCGGCACTACATGGGCGACGGGATCATCGACTTCGCGTCGCTCACCCGCGCCGTGGTCGACACCGGCTACGACCGCGACATCGAGGTCGAGATCTTCAACGCCGACATCTGGTCGGATGCGCCCGACGCGGTCCTCGCGCGCACCGCCGCCGCGTTCGGAGAGACCGTCTCGCCGCACCTGTGATGTGCTGGTGGGGGAGGCGCAGATGATCAGACCAGGCCTGTGCTCGGTAACGTTCCGTCAGCTCGCACCCGAGCGGGTGGTCGAGCTGTCGGCCGCCGCGGGACTCGAGGTGATCGAGTGGGGCGGGGACGTGCACGTCCCGCCCGGCGACCCCGAGCGCGCCGTCGAGGTCGCGCAGACGACGGCGGATGCCGGCCTCGCGGTCTGCTCGTACGGGTCGTACTTCCGCAGCGGTGCCGACGAGCAGATCGCGCCGATCCTCGACAGCGCCGCCGCACTGGGCGCCGGGCGGGTGCGGATCTGGGCGGGCCGCGTCGACTCGGCAGACGCCGCGCCGGCGGAGTACGCGCGGATCGCGGCGCGGCTGCGGGATGCCGTGGCCGAGGCGGCCGAGCGGGGGATCGTCCTCGCGCTCGAGTTCCACCGCCGCACGCTCGCCGACACCCCCGCGGCCACGTTGCGTCTGATCGCCGATGTGCCGGGTCTGACGACCTACTGGCAGCCCACGGTCGACGCTCCGGACGCGGTCGCGCTCGCCGAGTACGAGGCGCTCGCGGCGCACACCACCGCCGTGCACGTCTTCTCCTGGTGGCCGTTCGACCGGCGCCTGCGTCTCGACGAGCGGGAGAGCCTCTGGCATCCGCTCTTCGCCTCGGCTGCCGCCCAGCCGGCGCCACCGCGCGACGCGCTGATCGAGTTCGTGCCTGATGACGACCCCGCCCTGCTCGCCCCGGAGGCGGCGACCCTGCGGCGCTGGCTCACCTCGGCCATCCCGTGACCTCGCCCCTTCACCGCCCCACTACTGGCGGTCGCGGGTCGGAGCGGAAGGACTCGGATGGATAGGCTCGGCACATGACTGATGCGGCACGGCGCGCGGGGCGCGCCTCGTCCCCGACGCTGCACGACGTGGCCCGCGCGGCCGGGGTCTCGCTCGCGACGGCGTCGCGGGTGCTGAACGGGTCTGAGCGCAAGGTCGCGGAGTCGTTCCGCGAGCGCGTCGAGAAGGCGGCCGACGAGCTCGGCTACACGGCCAACGCATCGGCTCAGGCCACCGCTCGCGGCACGTCCGCGGCGATCGCCCTGCTCGTCGCCGACATCGCCGACCCCTACTTCGGTCTGATCGCCGCCGGGGTCGCCCGAGGCGCCGACGCAGAGGGCTTGATCGTCACCGTCGCGATCACCGCGCGCGACGCCGATCGCGAGGCGAAGATCCTCCGCGCGCTGCGCGGCCAGCGTCCGCGCGGGGTGATCCTCGCCGCGTCCCGCACCGAAACGCCGGATGCCCGCACGGTCGCCGAGCTCGCCGCCTTCGGCCCGCTCGGCGGACGCACCGTCACCTTCGGCGAGGGTGGCGATCGCAGCATCCTGATCGACAACCGCGGCGGAGCCGAACGGCTGGGGCGCGAGATGGCGCAGCGCGGCTATCGCCGGGCGATCGCCATCGCGGCGGCAGAGGGGGTGCGCACCTCGGACGACCGTCTCGCCGGCTTCACCGCGGGCTTCACCGCAGGTGGCGGGGAGCTCGAGCGCGTCTACCGCGGCTCGTTCGAGCGCGAGTCGGGAGCGGCGTCGATGACCGAGGCGCTCGCCGACGGCGTGGATGCCGACACCCTCGTCTTCGCGCTGAGCGACGTGGTCGCCGTCGGGGCGATGACCGCGATCCGAGACGGCGGACGCACGGTCGGCGACGACATCGCCGTGTGCGGTTTCGACGACGTGCCGGTCAGCCGCGACGTGACGCCGCGCCTGACCACGGTGCGGGTGCCGCTCAGCGACCTGGGCTTCGAGGCCTTCCGGGCGACGGTGGATGCCGAGTGGCAGCAGCCCGCGCTCGACCTCGAGGTCGTGGTGCGCGAGAGCACGCCCGGGCTCTGACGATCAGCCGCCGAGCGCCGCGCTGACGACCGCTCGCGCCTCCTCCTGCACCTGCGCGAGGTGCTCGGGACCCTTCAAGCTCTCGGCGTACAGCTTGTAGACGTCCTCCGTGCCGGACGGACGCGCCGCGAACCAGGCGTGCTCGGTCTGCACCTTCAGCCCGCCGATCGCCGCCCCGTTGCCCGGCGCGTGCGACAGCTTCGCGGTGATGGTCTCGCCGGCCAGGTCGGTCGCGCTCACGGCATCCGGCGTCAGCTTGCCCAGCGTCGCCTTCTGCTCGGGCGTCGCCGGAGCGTCCACCCGCTGGTAGGCGGACGAGCCGAAGGCCTCCTCAAGCTCGCGGTAGCGCTCCGACGGGGTCTTGCCGGTGACGGCGATGATCTCGGCTGCGAGCAGGCAGAGCAGGATGCCGTCCTTATCGGTCGACCAGACGGTGCCGTCCATGCGCAGGAACGACGCACCGGCCGACTCCTCACCGCCGAACGCGACCGAGCCGTCGAGCAGACCCGGCACGAACCACTTGAATCCGACGGGAACCTCGAGCAGACGACGGCCCAGCGACTCGGCGACGCGGTCGATGATCATCGACGACACGAGCGTCTTGCCGATCGCCGCGTCGCGCGGCCACTCGGCGCGGTGCGAGAAGAGGTAGTCGATCGCGACCGCGAGGTAGTGGTTCGGATTCATCAGCCCGGCATCCGGCGTGACGATGCCGTGCCGATCGGCGTCGGCGTCGTTGCCGGTGAGCACGTCGTAGTCGCCTCGCTTGGCGACCAGGGATGCCATGGCGCTCGGCGACGAGGGATCCATGCGGATCTTCTCGTCCCAGTCGAGGGTCATGAAGCGCCAGGTCGGGTCGACCTCGGGGTTCACGACGGTCAGATCGATGCCATGCATGTCCTTGATCAGCTGCCAGTACTCGACCGACGCGCCGCCCATCGGATCTGCGCCGATGCGCACGCCCGCGCGCTGGATCGCGTCGAGGTCGATGATCGAGGGCAGGTCGCGCACGTACGCGTCGCGGAAGTCGTACTGGCCGATCGAATCGTCGTCGATGTCGGCGTGCGGAATGCGCTCGACACCCTCCAGACCGGCTTCGATCAGCGCGTTGGCGCGCTCGGCGATCCAGCCGGTCGCGTCGGTGTCGGCGGGGCCGCCGTGCGGCGGGTTGTACTTGAAGCCTCCGTCGCGAGGCGGGTTGTGACTCGGGGTGACGACGATGCCGTCGGCGCGGTCGGGGTCATCGAGCGCGCGCCCGCGGTTGTGGGCGAGGATGGCGTGGCTGAGCGCGGGGGTGGGCACCCACGAGTCGCGCGAGTCGACGCGCACGTCGACGCCGTTGCCGATCAGGACTTCGATCGCGGTGCGCTCGGCCGGCAGCGACAGCGCATGCGTGTCGCGGCCGAGGAACAGCGGGCCCCGGATGCCCTGCTCCCGGCGATAGTCGACGATGGCCTGCGTGGTGGCCACGATGTGCTGCTCGTTGAAGCTCGTCGTGAGCGACGAGCCGCGGTGGCCGCTGGTGCCGAACGCCACGCGCTGCGCCGCGATCGACGGGTCGGGAACGCGGTCGTAATAGGCGGCGATCAGCTCGTCGACGTCGATGAGGTCCTTTTCCTCCGCGGGGAGGCCAGCTCGGCTCGTCATGGGGATAGTCTGCCCCTCCTCGGGTCGGTCGCGCACCTCGGGCCTGCGCGGATGACGCGACGGGGCTGTTCGTGATACGGAAACGGCTCCGGATGCCCCGGATCGGCGCGGCTAGGCTGACGGGGTGACCGAACGCCGCACCTACAGCTATCTGGGCCCCGCCGGGACCTTCACCGAGGCCGCGCTCGACCAGGTGCCTGAGGCCAGGGGGCACGAGTGGAAGCCGGTGCACAATGTCGGCGAGGCGCTCGCGGATGTGCTGTCGGGGGTGTCGCACGCCGCGATGATCGCGATCGAGAACTCCGTCGAGGGCGGGGTATCGACCACACTCGACGCGCTGGCGACCCTGCCGGGGCTGCGCATCATCGGCGAGTACCTGGTCAAGGTGAACTTCGTGCTCGTCGGCAAGCCCGGCGTGCGGCTGGAGGACGTCGAGGTCATCGCCGCGCATCCGGTCGCGTACGCGCAGTGCCACAGCTGGCTCGGCGAGCACCTGCCCCGGCACGCTCATGTTCCGGCGGCGAGCAATGTGGCATCCATCCTCGGCGTCCTCGACGGCACGTCGCCCGCCCAGGCCGCCATCGCCGCGCCCGGCATCATCCAGCACCACGACGTCGAGGTGCTGGCCGAGAACATCGGCGACAACGACAACGCCGTGACCCGCTTCGTGCTCGTCTCCAAGCCCGTCGCGCCCGGACAGCCGACCGGGGCCGACAAGACGTCGCTGATCGTCGAGCTGCCCGACGACCGCCCCGGTGCGCTGCTCGACATGCTCGAGCAGTTCTCGACGCGCGGCATCAACCTGTCGCTGCTGCAGTCGCGTCCGGTCGGCGATGCGCTGGGCAGGTACCGCTTCGTGGTGGATGCCGACGGGCACGCGTACGACGAGCGGATGGCCGACGCGCTGCTGGGCATCCGTCGATTCAGCCCGCGCGTGGTGTTCCTCGGCTCGTACCCGCGCGCCGACCGCAAGATCGTGCACTACCCCGAGCGGTACGCCGACGGCGTCTTCGTCGAGGCCCGCGACTGGCTGCGCGCCCTGCTGCACGGCGAGCCCGAGGCCTAGCCCGCCGCCCCCGCCGCGCGCCCGCCGCGCGCCCGCCGCGCGCCCGCCGCGCCCCCGCCGCGCCCGCCCCGCCGCGCGCTTCGTGCCCGTGGCGGATGGGAAACGCCGGTGGGCGTGCCCTCACACCAGCGTTTCCCATCTGCTCGCTCCGGCGCCGGATGGGAAACGCCGGTGGGCGCATCCGATCACCAGCGTTTCCCATCTGCCAGGGTTGCGGTCGTGGCGAATCCGTCAGGCGTCGCGCGCGAGCAATGCGCGACGGATGCGTGAGATCACAGACGACGCGCGGTCTGCGAGATCCAGCTCGGTGAGCCGGATGACGAGCCAGCCCCGATCCTCGAGATCGCGTTGCCGTCGGATATCACGGCGCCACTGGTCTTTGCTGGTGCGATGTCCATCGCCTTCGTATTCGATCGCGATCTTGAGCTCAGGGTAGGCGAGGTCGGCGCGGGCGATGAGACGACCGCCGTCGATGATCTCGTGCTGCACGACCGGTTCGGGGAGCCCGGCCCGGACGAGGAGGAGGCGCGTCTCGGTCTCCTTCGGCGACTCGACTCCCGGACGTGCGCTCCGCAGCGCCGCCCGGATCGTGTTCCGGCCAGGGAACCGACGCCAGAGCGAGAGCCGGTCCTCGATCTCCTCGACCGTGAACACGGGGCGCCCGGGGCGCAGCCCGGGATAGCTGTCTGAGCGTGTGAGAAGCGCGTCGAGCACGACCACCGCATCGTCGAACGAGAGATCGTCAGCGCAGCTGAACACCGCGGCGAGCGGGTCGACGACGCGGAGCCGGCCGATCGTGAAGGTTCCAGCGAGATGCGATGACAACCGGCGCCCTCTCACGCCCCGTGTTCGTGGTGGGGTGCCGTCGAGCGGAACCGCCACATCGACCTTCTCGTCAACCGACCACTTCTTCGGATGCGGCAGGCCCCAGAGCCGTAGGGCCGTGCGCCCGACGAAACGGTGCCCGGGTTTCATTCGCGGCTGGTAGCACTCGAGGCGTGCGAGCAAAGTCTCGGGGACCGCTGCTGATCGCACGCCGCAGAAGGGGCGATGCAGATCCGGGGTGTCGCGGCGCCACCTGGTGACTCCGGCCGCCGCAGCACTGCTGACCGCGAACGTCGGTCCGAGCTGAGGCGGCAGTGCTGTCCTGTGGCGCATCCGGCCATGCTCGCTGGTGAGAGGCATCCCGAATGTCGCGCTTCCCACGATCAGGGGACAACACCGCTGCAGGCACGATTGTGCAGTGGGACTCAGGCGGGTCCCCGGCACGCAGCGGGCAGATGGGAAACGCCAGTGGCGCGGACTCCGTACCGGCGTTTCCCGTCTGCTGAGGGTGACGCGAGTGAGGGGAAGGTCCCGCGCAGCGGGGAGGTCAGGCGACCAGCAGGTCCAGCGTCTGCGTGCGGCCGGGCGTGGCATCGAGCGGCTCGGACGCGTACGCGCCGGCCACCGGGGAGAGCATGATCTCGTCGACGCCGTGCTGCGCCGCGAACGACGCCAGCGCCGAACGCACGTCAGCACCCGAGCCGATGAACCATCGCTGACGCATCGCGTCGATGAGGGTCTGCTCCATGGCATCCGGAGCCGCGGCCAGCGCCTCCTCGACCGTCTCGAGCACGCGCATCGGCTTGTTGCCGCGCAGACGCGCCATCGCCCGCAGCTGCGGCAGGGCGCGGGCCTCGGCCTCGTCGGCCGTGGGTGCGGCGACCACGTTCGCCGTGAGGAAGGTGCGCGGCTCGGCCAGCGAGTCCGAAGGACGGAACTGCGAGCGGTACAGGTCGAGAGCGCGCTCAAGCCCGACGCCCGCGAAGTGGTTCGCGAACACGTACGGCAGGCCGTGCGCGGCGGCGAGCTGCGCGGAGTAGTCGCTCGAGCCGAGCAGCCAGATCGTGGGGGAGCCGGATGCCACGGGCGTGGCCTTCACGGTGTACTCGCCGCCGCTCGTGAACTGCACCGTCGCGCCGTCGGGCTGCAGCATCAGCGCGATGTCCTGCACGTGCGAGGGGAAGCGCTCGACGTCGCCGGCGCTGCCGGACTGACGCAGCAGCTGGGTGATCACGGGGTCGCTGCCCGGGGCGCGGCCGATGCCGAGATCCACCCGGCCGGGAGCGATGGCCTCGAGCGCGGCGAACTGCTCGGCGACGATCAGCGGCGCGTGATTCGGCAGCATGACGCCGCCCGAACCGACGCGGATGCGCTGCGTGCGTGCGGCGGCCGCGGCGATCAGCACGGGCGGCGTCGTGGATGCCACCGACGGCATGTTGTGGTGCTCGGCGAACCAGTACCTGGTGAGTCCGAGCGCGTCGGCGTGCTGGGCGAGAGTCATCGACGAGGCGACGGCCTGCGCCGTGGTCTGGCCGGTGCGGACGGGGATGAGATCGAGGACCGAAAGAGCGAGAGCAGACATCATCGATGTCAACCGCGACGACCGCCTCCGCATTCCGCGACCGCGGATCGGCCCCGGGGCGGCGCATCGGACTCGCCGCCTCGCGGCGTTACGATTCCGTGATGGAAGCGAGCATCTTCTTCGTCATCGTCGGAGCCGTCGCCGTCGCAGCGGTGGCACGATGGCGCGGATGGCCGGCCCCGCTGCTGGTGACGGTGGTCGCGCTCGCGGCATCCTTCGTGCCCTTCGTGCCGAACATCTCGATCGACGGGCACGTGCTGCTGAACATCGTGCTGCCGCCGCTGCTGTACTCGGCGGCCCTCGACGTGTCGTTCGTGGGCTTCCACCGTGCTCTGCCGCAGATCCGGCGCCTGGGCGTGTGGCTCGTCGTCGTCACCGCCGCCGTGGTCGGGCTGCTCGCCTGGTGGGTGATGCCGTCCCTGACGCTGCCGGGCGCGCTGCTGCTGGGCGCGATCGTCGCCCCGCCGGATGCCGTGTCGGCCGCCTCGATCGGACGCCGGCTCGGCCTGCCGCGGCGCGTGATGACCGTGCTGTCGGGGGAGAGCCTGATCAACGACGCGACCTCGCTGACCATGTTCCGGGTGTTCGCGGCGATCCTCGCGGGTGCGACGGTGACGGTGTGGGGTGGCGTGGGGCAGTTCCTCCTGGCCGTGGGGGTCGGGATGCTCGTGGGACTGGTCTTCGGCGTGGCGCTGCATCAGCTGCGCACCCGCGTCGACGATGCGGTGGTGAACGGCACGTTCGGTCTGCTCGCTCCGTTCGGTGCGTACGCGATCGCCGAGGAGCTGCTGGGTTCGGGCGTCATCGCGGTGGTCGCGATGGGGCTGTTCGTGGGATTCAACGCGCCGAAGACCAGCTACGCGACCCGACAGCAGGAGGCCCCGCTGTGGCTGTCGGCCGACTTCCTGCTCGAGTCGTTCGTGTTCGCGTACATCGGTCTGCAGCTGCCGCGCGTGGTCGCCGATCTCACCGAGGGCGAGGGTGGACCGATCGTGTCGCTGTCGGTCGTGGTGCTGGTGGCCGTGCTCGTCGTGCGACCCCTGTTCGTCTACCCGGCAGGCGCGTGGGGCCGGTGGTGGACGCGCATGCGGCTGCGCAAGTGGGAGCGGCTCGCGTCGGCGCCGGGGGTGGCAGCCGCGCAGGTGCGGCTGCGCGGCAGGCGGCCGATCAGCGAAGACCAGCTGCGCCGCCGGCTCACCGAGACGCGACTGTCGTGGCGCGACAATGCGGTGATCTCGTGGGCCGGCATGCGCGGCGTGGTCACGCTCGCGACCGCGCTGGCCGCCGCCGATCTCGCCGGGCTCGACGCGCGGGCGGCCGACGCGATCGTCGTGGTCGCCTTCGTCGTCACCGTCGGCACGCTGCTGCTGCAGGGGCTGACGCTGCCCTGGCTGATCCGCGCGCTCGGAGTCGTCGACGACACCGAGCGCGAGGAGGACGCGCGCGAACTGCTCGCCGTTCGCGAGCGCAATCGGGATGCCGGGAAGGCGTACCTGCGAGAGATGCGCCGCACGTGGGCGGATCGGCATGGAGCGGATCAGCTGCCGGCCTTCGACGCGTTCGCGAAGCGCCTGGTGCGCGTGGAGGCGGATGCCGAGCAGGCGGAGGCGAAGGCTCGTCCGACCGCTGAGCAGTTCACCGCTCTCGCGAAGGGGTGGCTCGCGGTGCGCCGCGACATGCTGCTCGAGGAGCGGCGCGCGGGCAACCTCAGTGAAGAGGTGATGCGTGAGCTCATCACCGCGATGGACGCCGAAGAGCTCGCCCTCGACACGAGGATCGCGCTGCGTATCTGACCGATCGGCGGCGGGTGCGTCTCAGGCGGTGATGAGCTCGCGAGCAGGCGTCTGGCGGAGTGCCCGGACGATCTGCCACCGCGCGCTGAAGGTGTATCCGCCGAGCTGCTCGAGAGCGAGGACGTCGTCGCGGTCGAGGCCGTCGCGGGCGGCTTCGCGCAGCAGGTCGTCCTTCGTGGCGGGGAACTCCATCTCGGCGAGGAATCGCGAGAGTGCGGGTGACGGGGACATGTCGGCTCCTTTCCGTGTCGGCGGAGGGGGAGAGTGTGCGGGGGAGCGCCCGCTGAGGACGCTCCCCCCCGGGTGGGTCAGGCGCTGATCGCCTCGGGCGTATCGGTCGATTCGACCCGGATCCGGCGCGGCTTCGCACGCTCGCTGACGGGGATGATCACCGTGAGCACGCCGCTGTCGTACGAGGCGCTGATGCGCTCGAGGTCCACGCCGTCGCCGAGCGTGAACTGGCGGAAGTAGCTGCCGGTGCCCCGCTCGCGGGCGATCCAGCGCATTCCCTCGCCGGTGTCGGCGGTGCGCTGCGCGCGGATCGACAGCTGCGAGCCGTCGAGGTCGACGTCGATCGAGCCCGGGTCAGCTCCGGGGATGTCGGCGTGCAGGACATAGCGGTCGCCGTCGCGGCAGAGGTCGACGGGCATCACGCGCGGTGCGCGTACGGAGTCCAGCACGCTCGCGGCGAAACGATCGAGCTGACTGATCGGGTCGAGGGTCATGGCCATGGTGTTCTCCTCTCACTATGGGCCGCGGCTTCGCGGCTCGGATCTGCAATGCAGGAAATCTGCATCTATTGATGTATATTTATAGCCCTGAGTTCCACAGATTTCAAGTACCCGAACGGATGCCCGATGACCCAGCGAGACGCCGCAAAACCCCTGTACGGGATCGCCGTCGCTGCCGATCTCGCCGACGTCCCCGAGGCGACGCTGCGGCTCTACGAGCGGCGGGGTATCCTCACGCCGTTCCGCAGTGACGGCGGGACGAGGCGCTACAGCGACGACGACATCGACCGGCTGCGCCGGGTGGCTGAGCTGCGGGATGCCGGGGTGAACCTCGCCGGCATCGGGCGCGTTCTCGAGCTCGAGGACGAGAACGGCGATCTGCGACGAGAGCTCGACCGCGAGCGCCGGTCGCGCTGAGCGCGCCGACTCACGGCATCCGGATGCGGAAAGCGCCCCGCCCCGAGAAGGGGCGAGGCGCTTTCAGCGCATCGGGGAGCGGTCAGCGTGCGCCGGCCGGCTCCTTGGTGGCATCCGGCTCAGCGGCATCCGCGTCGTCGATGTCCTCGGCGAACGGCAGTCCGTTGCGGGGAGCGTTGTAGAGCTCCTCGTCGAGGATGCCCTCGCGCTTGGCGACGATCGTCGGGACCAGCGCCTGGCCCGCGACGTTGACCGCGGTGCGGCCCATGTCGAGGATCGGGTCGATGGCCAGCAGCAGTCCGACGCCCTCGAGCGGCAGGCCCAGGGTCGACAGGGTGAGCGTGAGCATCACGATCGCTCCCGTGGTGCCTGCGGTCGCGGCCGAGCCGACGACCGAGACGATGACAATCAGCAGGTACTGGATGAAGCTCAGCTGGATGTCGAAGAACTGCGCGACGAAGATCGCGGAGATGGCCGGGTAGATCGCGGCGCATCCGTCCATCTTGGTGGTCGCGCCGAGCGGCACGGCGAACGACGCGTAGCCGCGGGGCACGCCGAGGTTGCGCTCGGTGACGCGCTCGGTGAGGGGCAGGGTGCCGATCGACGAGCGGCTGACGAACGCGAGCTGCACGGCGGGCCATACGCCGGAGAAGTACTGCTTGATCGACAGGCCGTGGGTCTTCACGAGGATCGGGTAGACCACGAAGATCACCAGGGCGAGGCCGATGTAGATCGCGGCGGCGAACCAAGCGAGCGAGGTCAGCTTGTCCCAGCCGTACTTGACGACGGCCGAGCCGATGAGGCCGAAGGTGCCGATCGGGGCGATGCGGATGATCCACCACAGCACGCGCTGGATGACCTTGAGCAGCGACTCGGTGAAGGCGAGGAACGGCTCTGCCTTGCGGCCGGCCTTGAGGGCGGCGATGCCGACCACCGCGGCCACGACGATGACCTGCAGGATGTTGAAGTTCACGCTCGAGACGAGCGTGCCCTCGACGGGGCCGGGGCCCGTCGACACGGACAGGCCGAGGAAGTTCTGCGGGATCAGGCCGAGCAGGAAGTTCCACCAGGTGCCGACCGTGTACGGGTCGCCCGTCTCGAGGCCCGCGCCGGCCTTCGCGCCGGGCTGGATGACCAGGCCGAGGGTGATGCCGATGATCACAGCGATGAACGCGGTGATGCCGAACCAGAGGATCGTCTGACCCGCGAGGCGGGCGGCGTTCTGCACGCGGCGCAGGTTGGAGATGCTCGCGACGATCGCCGTGAAGATCAGCGGCACCACGGCCGCCTTCAGCAGCGTGACGTACGAGCTGCCGATGCGATCGAGCGTGTCGGACAGCACGGTCGGCGTCTCGGGGCCGGCGCCCGTCGAGACGGCGATCAGGCCGACGCCGATGCCCAGGATGAGGGCGGCGATGATCTGGAACCCGAAGGATGTCAGCAGCTTGCGGACCGGGCCTCGGGTGTCTGGCGCCTTCTGGGCGCGCGCGGTGGAAGAAGAGGTGCTCAAAGGGACTCCAATTGTCTGCGCGGAGTGCGCGTCGTGTGGAGTAAACGTTAAGCGAATCGACGTATTCCCATGAGTATGTGTGACGAAGGATGACGGGTTGGATCAGGTACGCTCTCGGCGAGCGGTGACCAGCGCTGATGTCGCTCCACAGGAGGCGGGCGGACTTCTTCAGGTGCAGAACGCGGTGACCGCCATGACGGATGCCGAGGTCGTCGCCGTCCTGCGTGAAGCGAACGAAGCGCTGCAGCACGCCGAGCAGCTGCGGCTCGGGTCCGTTCCGGGTGCGATGGTCGACCAGCACATCTGCGACTCCGGCGCCGTCCCCGTCCGCGTCGATGCGTGCGGCAATCCGCTCGACGTCGGCCGTGAACAGCGCCTCTTCACGCCGCGGCAGCGCATCGCCCTCGCGTTGGGCGACGGCGGCTGCCGATGGGCGGATGCGACCGCCCGGCCTCGTACTGCGAGTCCCACCACATCGACGAATGGCACCGCGACAGCGGCCGAACCGACATCGATCGAGGGATCCTGCTCTGCCGCTTCCACCACATGGAACTGCATCACGGCGGCTGGCGCATCACCCGGGCCGGAAAAGCCGACTTCGAACTTCACGACCCCGGGGGAGGAGTGCGCGCGGTGCGCCCACGAGGAGTGCTCTCGTATGCGTGGGGCGACGTCGATCCGCCACCGAAGCGGTTCCGGCCGATGGTCGCGTAGGCCCTGCGCCTGAGCGTGACACCTGAACGCTGCGCGCGACTCACCCGCGCGGCGCGAGCACCAGCAGGTCACCCACCTCGCACTCGAGTGCGTCGCACACGGCGCGCAGCGTCGAGTACCTGATCGCCCGCGCCCGATCGTTCTTCAGCACCGACAGGTTCACGATGCTCACGCCCACCCGAGCGCTCAGCTCGGTCAGCGTCATCCCGCGCTCGGCGAGCAGCTCATCCAGGCGGCAGTGGATGCCCGTGAACTCGTCATCCGCCTCCGCCGGCGTCATACCAACCCCTCCGTGTCTCGCTGCAGCCGCGTCCCGTGGCGCAGGATCACCGCGAGGGCGGCGAAGGCCAGGCCGGCCGCGATCGGCCAGAACGGCACGGTGACGCTGAACATCGGGTCGGGCCACCAGGCTTTCAGTACGTCGTCGATACCGGCGACCTCTTCGAAGCCGCCACCGGAGTACGAGAGAAGCTCGGTCGACGCCATGCTTCCCGCGATGTCCGACAGCACCTGCGCCCCGATGCCGCCGGCGCACACCACCACCGCGGTCACCATCGACATCCGCGACAGCACGGGCGCGAAAGCCCTGCCGCGCAGAAGCTGAAGACACGACAGAGCGACCATGGCCGCGACGGCGCCCGGCACCAGCCACCACAGCGCCTGACCGATCGCCCAGCACACCCGCGCACCCACGCTCAGGCCCTCGACCACCACGTCGGCAGCGGTGAAGCCGCCGCCGGTTCGCGTCGCGCTCGCGCCCTCGACGAAGGCCCCCTCCGGCAGCGTCGGCCAGTACGCGGCCGTGGGTACGGTGATCTGCACGACGCTCTGCACCAGCGTCGAGACGGCGGTCACGAGCGCGCCGATGATCGCGATACCTGCCCACAGCAGTGCGACCCAGAAGGTCACGCGAATGACCGAAGACTCACCGCGCCCACGCACGCCGGCGCGGGCGAAGGCGACGACGGCGACGCCCAGCACGACGACGAGCCCCGCCGCCAGCATCCACAGTGCGACGCCCATCAGACCAGCCCCTCGGTCTCGCGCTGCAGCCGGTCACCGACGACGAACACCGAACCGACCACAGCCAGAGCGAACGCGGCGAGCACGAAGGTGAACGGCTCGACAGAGATCACCGCCGTATCGAACGGGCCATCGATCGCGTGAGCCATCGCGGCGTTCGCGAGCATGTTGTCGAAGAAGTGCGACGCCGCGGCTCCGATCAACCCGACCCCGCCGCCTATGGCGGCCAGCCGCGTGTTGGCCCTGCCGAACACGCGCCCGCGCAGGATGTTGCGGCTCAGCGCGATCAGGCAGGCTACGACGACGACCACCGTCGTGCCGAACGCGACCTGGCCCAGGACGCCGGGAACCACACCGATCGCGCCGAGCCCTTCGACAGCGATGACGGCCTGATCCAGCTCGACCGGAAGGGTCGTGTCGCCGATGCGGGCATCCGCCGTCGTGTCGAGGAACTGCACCAGGACGTCGATGGCACCGCCGCCCACGAGCTCGGCGATGCGCACGCCGACGTTCCACACCGTCCACGCTGCGATCGCCACCCCCGCGATGACGAACAGCGCGAGGCTGACCGTATCGCCCCTGCTCAGCGTGCGCTCCGCCGGAGCGCCGTCGGTGATCTTCATGTCTACCCCCACATATCGATAGTCGTTGTTATCGGCTTTCGATAACTTAATGACAGTCGATAAGCATGTCAAGAACGGAAGGGCATCCCGCTCCCTTCCCGGCGAATGGGGGAGCGTATGCCGACGGCGAACACGGCCGTTCCGCCCCGTCGCGGTCGTTACTCTCGATGTACACGGCGCCACCGCCGCTTCGCCCCGCGCGAAAAGGAGTCACAGCATGTTCGAGAGATTCACCGACCGAGCCCGCCGAGTCGTCGTCCTCGCCCAAGAAGAGGCGAAGATGCTCAACCACAACTACATCGGCACCGAGCACATCCTGCTCGGCCTCATCCACGAGGGCGAAGGCGTCGCCGCCAAGGCCCTCGAGAGCCTCGGCATCTCCCTCGACGCCGTCCGCGAGCAGGTGCAGGACATCATCGGCCAGGGTCAGCAGCAGCCGACCGGCCACATCCCCTTCACGCCTCGCGCCAAGAAGGTCCTCGAGCTGAGCCTGCGCGAAGCCCTGCAGCTCGGCCACAACTACATCGGCACCGAGCACATCCTGCTCGGCCTCATCCGCGAGGGTGAGGGCGTCGCCGCGCAGGTGCTCGTCAAGCTCGGCGCCGACCTCAACAAGGTCCGCCAGCAGGTCATCCAGCTGCTCTCCGGAGCACCCGGACGCGAGACCGCCTCCGTCGGCGCCACCACCAACGAGAACCAGCAGGCCGCCCAGGGCGGCTCGCAGGTGCTCGACCAGTTCGGCCGCAACCTCACCCAGGCTGCGCGCGACGGCAAGCTCGACCCGGTCATCGGCCGCGAGAAGGAGGCCGAGCGGGTCATGCAGATCCTCTCGCGCCGCTCGAAGAACAACCCCGTCCTCATCGGCGAGCCCGGCGTCGGCAAGACCGCCGTCGTCGAGGGCCTCGCCCAGGCGATCGTCAAGGGCAACGTGCCCGAGACGCTGAAGGACAAGCAGCTCTACTCGCTCGACCTCGGCTCGCTCATCGCCGGCTCCCGCTACCGCGGAGACTTCGAGGAGCGCCTGAAGAAGGTCACGAAGGAGATCCGCACCCGCGGCGACATCATCGTCTTCATCGACGAGATCCACACCCTCGTCGGCGCGGGCGCCGCCGAGGGAGCGATCGACGCCGCCAGCATCCTGAAGCCGCTGCTCGCCCGGGGCGAGCTGCAGACCATCGGCGCCACCACCCTCGACGAGTACCGCAAGTACTTCGAGAAGGATGCCGCCCTCGAGCGTCGCTTCCAGCCCGTCCAGGTGAACGAGCCGACCCTCCCGCACGCGATCAACATCCTCAAGGGACTGCGTGACCGCTACGAGGCGCACCACAAGGTGCAGATCACCGACGGCGCCATCGTCGCCGCGGCGAACCTCGCCGACCGCTACGTCTCCGACCGGTTCCTGCCCGACAAGGCGATCGACCTGATCGACGAGGCGGGCGCGCGCCTGCGCCTGAGCATCCTGTCGTCGCCGCCCGAGCTGCGCGAGTTCGACGAGAAGATCGCGAAGGTCCGTCAGGACAAGGAGGCAGCCTCCGAGGAGCAGGACTTCGAGAAGGCCGCAGCCCTGCGCGACCAGGAGAAGGAGCTGCTCGGCGAGCGTCTGCGCCTCGAGAAGCAGTGGCGCTCGGGTGACGTCGCGACCCAGGCGGTCGTCGACGAAGGCCTGATCGCCGAGGTGCTCGCCCAGGCGACCGGCATCCCGGTGTTCAAGCTCACCGAGGAGGAGTCGAGCCGACTCGTCTTCATGGAGAAGGCGCTGCACCAGCGCGTCATCGGCCAGGAGGAGGCGATCGCCGCCCTCAGCCGCACGATCCGCCGCCAGCGCGCCGGCCTCAAGGACCCGAAGCGCCCCAGCGGCTCGTTCATCTTCGCCGGGCCCACCGGCGTCGGAAAGACCGAGCTCGCCAAGGCTCTCGCCGAGTTCCTGTTCGACGACGAGGCCGCGCTCATCTCCCTCGACATGTCGGAGTTCGGCGAGAAGCACACCGTGTCGCGTCTGTTCGGTGCCCCTCCCGGATTCGTCGGATTCGAAGAGGGCGGTCAGCTCACCGAGAAGGTGCGCCGCAAGCCGTTCTCGGTCGTGCTGTTCGACGAGATCGAGAAGGCGCACCCCGACATCTTCAACTCGCTGCTGCAGATCCTCGAAGAGGGTCGCCTGACCGACGGTCAGGGCCGCATCGTCGACTTCAAGAACACTGTGATCATCATGACGACGAACCTCGGCTCGTCGGCGATCGCCGGTGGCCCGGTCGGCTTCCAGCTCGAGGGCAACTCGCAGACGACGTACGAGCGGATGAAGGGCAAGGTCGACGAAGAGCTCAAGCGCCACTTCAAGCCCGAGTTCCTCAACCGCCTCGACGACATCATCGTCTTCCCGCAGCTGAACAAGGACGAGCTGCGCCAGATCGTCGGCCTGTTCACGAAGCAGCTGGGCGACCGTCTGCTCGACCGCGACATGACCGTCGAGCTGTCGGATGCCGCGAAGGACAAGCTCATCGACATCGGGTTCGACCCCGCTCTCGGTGCGCGTCCGCTGCGTCGCGCCATGCAGCGCGAGATCGAGGACCAGCTCTCCGAGCGCATCCTGCACGGACAGCTGAACACCGGCGACCACGTGAAGGTCGACGTCGTCGACGGCAAGTTCGCCTTCGAGCACGCACCGCGCGGGGAGAAGGTCTCGGTCGGCGTCAACACGGGCGGCGGGATCTCGACCACGCCCGACCTCGCGGCCGGCTGATCAGACGCAGACGAAAGAGCGGGCGGATGCCATCGGCATCCGCCCGCTCTTTCGCGTGATCAGCGCCGGTCGTTCCACGACCAGATGTCGTCGCCGCGCAGCGTGGCATCCGCCCCGCCGTCGTCGTAGATGACCTGACCGGCCAGGTGGGTGTTCTCGACGCCGGTGAGCCAGATCAGCAGGTTCGCGATCGACTCCGGCGGCTGGTGGCTGTTCAGCGGCATCGGCACCGCCGCGTCGACCATCGCGCGTCCCTCTTCGGTGGCCAGCAGCTGCTCGGTCATCGGGGTGAGCACCGTGCCGGGCGCCACCGCGTTCAGCGGGATGCCGGCACCTGCCCACTCGGGCGAGATCGAGCGGCGACGCACCCAGCGCGACAGGGCGCGCTTCGACGCGGGGTACACCTGGTACGCCTCGCGCGGACCCTGCGCGGTCAGCTGCTCGGCGATCGCGAGCGTGGCCGCCTCGTCGCCCGACAGCGCCGCCTCGACGAGCTCGGGCGGGCTCGGCTGCAGGGACGCCATCGACGACACCACGGCGGCGCGTGGGGCCGACGAGCGGGCCAGTGCCGGGCGCAGCGCCTCGAGCAGCTCGACGACGCCGAAGTAGTTCACCGAGAGCGTCTTCGGGATCGGCGCGGAGATGCCGGCGCAGGCGATGACGGCGTCGACCGTGCCGCCCGCGAGATCGATCGCGGCGGCGGCCGCGTTCTGGCGGCCCTCCGTGCTGCTCAGGTCGGCCTCGACGTCGGCGTCGCGCAGATCGATGCCGATCACCCTGGCGCCGCGCTCGCGCAGCAGTCGCGCGGTCGTCTCGCCGATTCCGGATGCCGATCCGGTGACGACATAGGTGCGGTTCATGACTGATCCTCCTCAGATCTGCGCTCCGGGTCGGAGCGCGGCGGGTTCCCGGTCTGGTCGCCGGAAGCGTCGGTGATGCCCAGTCGCGCGACGAGGTCGGCGACCTGAGAGGCGAAGGCGGTGGCGTCGCCCGGCGCGTAGTCGCGCAGCGCGTGTCGCATCATCCGGATGCCCTGCTCGAGCAGCCGGCGGTGGGCGGCGTCGCCCTCGGCGGACAGGCTCACGATGCTCGCCCGGCCGTCGTCCGGATCGGACTCCCGGTCGATCAGTCCGGCGCGCTCGAGCCTGGCGAGTTGCTTGCTGGCGGTCGGTCGGCTGATGTGCATCCGCTCCGCGAGGTCGCCGGCGCGCAGCGGCCCATGCATGCCGAGCACGTACAGCGTCGACACGTCGGCCGCATCCACGGCGACTCCGGCGCTCTGCGCGACCGAGCGCTGGACGCTCGGCGACGACCATCGCGCGACGAGAAGGGTGAGCGCCTGCAGCAGCGTGCTTTCAGCTGATGGAGCCTTGGTGGCCATGCCCTCACCCTACGCCGAGTGGTTGCCTGAGGCAACCATCGACGGACCGACTCTCAGCGGTCGTGCGGATTCGCCGTGGGGCCGTCGATCTAGGGTGGATCCGTGACCGACTTCCTCGTCCGCCCCGCGCGCAGCACCGACGTCCTCGGCATCCACGCCCTGCTCGAGCCGCTCGTCGACAAGCGCATCCTGCTCGGCAAGGACCTCGCCGTGCTCTACGGAGCAGTGCAGGAGTTCGTCATCGCCGAAGCCGACGGGCAGCTGATCGGCTGCGGCGCCCTGCACGTCATGTGGGAGGACCTCGGGGAGGTGCGCACCCTGCTCGTGCGCGACGACTACCTGCGCCACGGCGTGGGGCGAGCGATCGTGACCGACCTCGAGCACCGAGCGCGCCAGCTGGGCCTGACACGCCTGTTCTGCCTGACCTTCGAGACCGACTTCTTCTCCCGTCGTGGATTCGAGCCGATCGGCGAGCAGGTCGTCGACGCCGACGTGTACTCGCAGCTGCTGCGCAGCGGTGACGCCGGTGTGGAGGAGTTCCTCGATCTCGCCCACGTGAAGCCCAACACGCTCGGCAACACGAGGATGATCAAGCACCTCAATTAGCCTGGACTCATGCCCCGTCAGTCCGCCGCCGTCTACCGTCGTCGCCGGCTGGCGGTGACCCTGCTGCTCGTCCTCGTGCTCGCCGCCGTCGGCGGTGGGGTGTGGCTCGCGATCGCCCAGCCGTGGGCCGATCCCGCTCCGGCAGCGACATCGAGTGATCCGACGCCGACCTCGGATGCCGGCACCCCGACTCCCTCCGCCGAGCCGACCGCGGACGCCAGCCCGGATCCGTCCGAGACTCCGGGCATCGTCGCGTGCACGGCGGCCGACGTCGCGGTCGCTGCGGTGACCGATGCCGATACCTATCCGGCCGGCGTGCTGCCGCAGCTGTCGATCTCGCTCACCAACACGAGCGCGAAGGACTGCACGATGAACGTCGGCTCCAAGACTCAGAAGCTCACCGTGACCAGCGGCACGGACGTGTGGTGGCGCTCGACCGACTGCCAGTCCGAAGCCAGCGACATGATCGTGACCCTCGAGGCGGGGAAGTCGGTGACCAGTGCCACGCCGGTGGTCTGGGACCGCACCCGCTCGACGCCGAAGACATGCGACGAGAAGAACCGCCCGCGGGCTCCCGGGGGTGGCGCGTCCTACCACATCGCTGTGTCGATCGGCGGCTTCGAGAGCGAGAAGGCCAAGCAGATCATCCTCCGCTGAGCGAAAAGATATCGCCGGATTCTCGATCAGGGGCTGACAGCACCGATATTTTGGGATACCATGAAAGTCAGGTTCTCAGATCTGATGCGGTGAAGCCATCCCCAGTGGTGTCGATACCAGCGTCCCCAGCGCTTCGACAGTTACCGCGTCCGAGAACCGGAGGGCCCTCTCGAGTTCCCCAGTCCCCAATGGAGGATTCGAGAGGGCCCCACTCATAGGCTGGTGTCATGGCGAAGAAGAAGTCAGGCAGCCGCCGCCCCGCACCCGAGGACTTCCGCTCCGAGGCTCTGGCTCAAGCCCTCGAGAAGCAGGACATGGCGGCCGTCGCCCTCGCGCTGCGCAACGGCAACACGGTCGTCCCGCTGATCAAGCCCGGCGCGCGCGACAACCCGCTCGACAGCGGCGAGGTGTGGACGTACCGCGATGCGAACACCGGCGATGTCGCACTGCTGCTGTTCAGCGACGCGAAGCACAAGCCCGCCAACCTCCCGCCCGGCGTCGGCATCTACTCGCCGGTGTGGCTGAAGTCGTTCCTGACCACGCACCGCGACACCATCACCACCGTCTTCCTCGACATCGCCGGCCCGCACCCGATGCAGGCGGCGCCTGTCGAGCTGCTGAAGGCACTCGAGGCGTAGGACAGATCAGAACGGCGGGATGGCCTCTTCCGGCCGCCGGGACGTGGCGCGTGAGCGGATGTCACTCAGCGCAGAGCGCAGCGTCTTCGATCTGTCGTCGACCACCTGCTGATACCCCAGCCGCGCGGCCTCGCCACGCCGCTGAGCCGCCTGCGTGACGGGTCGGATCTCACCCGCCAGCGACAGCTCGCCGACGGCCGCCACCGTGCGCGGCACCGACACCTGACGGATCGACCCCGCCACCGCCACCGCGATCGCGAGATCCGCCGCCGGCTCGGTGAAGCGCACCCCGCCCACCGTCGACACGTACACGTCGAGCTTGGAGGTCGCGATGCCGGCACGGCGCTCGAGGATCGCCAGCACCATCGCCACCCGCGACGAGTCGAGTCCGTGCACGACACGGCGCGGGTTCGGCGCATTCGACTCGATGGTCAGCGCCTGCACCTCCACGGGCAGGGCCCGACGGCCCTCCATCGCGATGGCCACGCACGTGCCGGGCTCGGCGGCGCCCTGAGACAGGAACAGCCCGCTGGGGTCGGGCACCTCGGCGATCCCCGCACCGGTCATCTCGAAGCATCCGACCTCGTCCGTCGGTCCGAAGCGGTTCTTCAGCGCGCGGATGAACCGCAGCGCCGTCTGCCGGTCGCCCTCGAAGTGGCACACGACGTCGACCAGGTGCTCGAGCACGCGGGGCCCTGCGACCTGCCCGTCTTTGGTGACGTGGCCGACGATGATCACCGGCAGGCCGCGGTCCTTCGCGATCCTGATGAGGGTCGCCGCGACCTCGCGCACCTGGCTGGGCTGCCCCGCCGCGCCGTCGATGAGCCCGGAGGCCACCGTCTGCACCGAGTCGACGATCACGAGGTCGGGCTGCACCTCGTCGATGTGCCCGAGGATGGTGGCGAGGTCTGTCTCACTGGCGAGGTACAGCTCGTCGTGCAGCGCGTTCGTGCGCTCGGCGCGCAGCCGCACCTGTGCGGGCGACTCCTCGGCGCTCGCGTACAGCACACGGCGACCCGACCGAGCGGTCGACGCGGCGACCTCGAGCAGCAGCGTCGACTTGCCGACGCCAGGCTCGCCGCTGAGCAGGATGGCCGCACCCGGCACGATGCCGCCGCCCAGCACGCGGTCGAACTCGCCGACGCCGCTGCTGCGCCGCGGGGCGTCGGCTGTCGTGATGTGCGTGATCGGCCGTGCGCCGCGACCGGCGAGTGGAGCGACCGCCACGGTCTGCTTCACCAGACCGCTCTGCGCGCCCTGCTCCTGCACCGTGCCCCACTGCTGGCACTCGCCGCACCGGCCCACCCACTTCGCCGTCGTCCAGCCGCACTCCGTGCATACGAAAGCGGGGGGAGCGGGTCTGCGAGTGGCCATGCAGCAAGGCTATCCGCGGCATCCGACACACGGGATCCGACACCACAGCATCCGGCACCCGGCGCAGCTGGCCGCGCCGCCGGTCTTTCTCACGGTCGCGCGGGCAAGCCGCGCCGTTAGCCTGGGAACGGCCGAAGGAGACATGATGACCGAGCCCGTCGCACTGACCCGCCACCGCGACGTGATCGCCGCGGCGCACGACCCCGCGCGGTTCTCGAGCCGCACCTCGCGCCACCTGCACGTGCCGAACGGCATGGACGGGGCAGAGCATCGCGCCTTCCGCGACATCGTCGAGCGGCAGATGACGCCGGCGATCGTCGCCTCCCTCGAGCCGATGCTGCAGGCGACCGCACGCGAGGTCGTCGCAGCGCTGCCGAGGGACGAGCCGATCGACGCGGTCGCCGACCTCGGCGAGGTGTTCGCGGTGCGGGCCCAGTGCCGCTGGCTGGGGTGGCCGGCCTCGCTCGAGACCGAGCTGCGGGAATGGATGGCGGAGAACTATGCGGCCGCGCGTGCTGCGGACAGCTCCCGCAACGCGGTCGTGGCCGCGTGGTTCGACGAGATCGTCGGCCGGCAGGTGGCCGCGCATCGCGAGGCCGATGAGGGCGCCGCCGACGACGCCACGCATCGACTGCTCGCCGAGCGCGTGCACGATCGACCCTTGACCGAAGATGAGATCGTCTCGATCCTGCGCAACTGGACGGCCGGCGATCTGGGCTCCCTCGCCCGCTGCGTGGGGGTCGTGGTGCACCGTCTGGCCGAGCACCCGCGCTGGCAGCAGCGCGTGCGCGCGCTGGCGCACGATGCGACCGGAGCTTCGGCCGAGCTCGACGCGATCCTCGGTGAGTGCCTGCGACTCGACGACCCCTTCGTCGCGAACAGACGGGTCACCACGTGCCCCGTGACCACCCCGTCGGGACTCGCCCTCGAGGCTGGCTCACCGGTGCTGCTCGACTGGACGGCGGCGAACCGCGACCCGGAGGTGTTCACTGCGCGCTTCGACCCCCACGCGCACGCCGAGCACAATGTGGTCTTCGGGGCCGGTCCGCACGTGTGTCCCGGTCGAGACCTCTCGTACGCCGAGCTCCGCGCCCTCGCCGTCGCCCTGCTGCAGGGCACCGACGATATCGCGCTCGTGCACGACCGGCAGCCCACCCGACATCTGCCGCCGCTCGCCGGGTGGGCGACCCTTCCGGTCGTCCTGCGCTGAGCCGATGCCGGGATCAGGCGCCCTTGCGCCCCACATCCCGCAGCATGCCGGCCACCACCAGAGCGAACGCGCCGACCAGCACCAGCAGCCACAGGCCCAGGTGGTACGAATTCGTCGATGCGTCGTAGGTCGCGCCCATCACGAGAGGCGGGAAGTATCCGCCGAGGCCGCCGGCCGCGGCGACCACGCCGCTGACCGCGCCCACTTTCTCCTTCGGCGTCGACGGCCCGATCCACGCGAACACGGCGCCCATGCCGAGTCCCATCGCCGACGCCATCAGGATGAAGGTGACTCCGGTGACGATCCCTTCGGCGGGCTGCTGCCCGACGATGTACGCGAGGGTGACGATGCCGCCCAGCGAGATCAGCGAGATCACCTTCGGCCCGAACCGGTCGGCCAGAACACCGCCGATCGGCCGCGCCAGCACGGCCGCCGCGGCGAACAGGGCGGTACGCATGCCGGCGCCGAGCGCGTCGACCTGGTCGGGGTAGATCGTCGTGAGGTACTTCGGCAGGAAGGTCGAGAACGCCACGAAGCCGCCGAAGACGATGCCGTAGAGGAACGCCATCTCCCAGGTCACCGGCAGCTTGAGGGCCCCGATCACCTTGGGCACGAGCTTCTCGTTGTTGGGCTGCCACTGCGGCGACTCGCGCATGAAGAACCACACCAGCACCGCCATCACGACCAGCGCGGCGGCGATCAGCATGTGCGTGGGAAGGTAGCCGATGTCCTGCGCGAGCCGGGGCGTGAACATCGCCGACACGGCGGTGCCGATCATCCCCATGCCGAACACGCCGGTGGCGAAGCCGCGCCGCTCCGGCGGGAACCAGGCACCGGAGAAGGGCACCCCCGCCGCGAAGATCGTGCCGGCGACGCCGAGGTAGAAACCGGCGAGCATCAGCAGCGGGAAGCTGCGGATGCTGCCGGCGAGAGCCACGAGCAGCACCGCCGGCGCCGAGAGCAGCAGCACCACGGTGAACATCTTCCGCCCGCCGAAGCGGTCGGTCATCGCGCCGACGACGATCCGGCCCAGCGCGCCGACGAGCACCGGGGTCGCCAGCATCAGCGATATCTGCCCCTCGTCCAGCCCCATCTCGGTGGCGTATGTCTTCTGCAGCGGCGAGATCGACATCCATGCCCAGAACGCGATGGTCGACGCGAGCGTGGCGAGCAGCACCTGCGCGAGACCGCCGCGCAGCTCGGTCGACGTCTCGGCGGTGGTGGTCGTCGCAGTCATCGGAGCTCCCTTCGATACCGGTGACAGTACTGACACCGCCGCTCGACGGCCACCCTTTTCGACCGGTTCTATCGATCTGGATGCGGAGGACGGCATCCGCGACGGCATGAATAAAAACGGCGAACCCTTGAACGCGGCCGTGCCCCCAGGCAGGATGCTGGAGTACCAGCCGTCCTCCGGAAGGAACAGAGATGACCCCCGGAACAAGTACTCACCGCGACGCAGCGACCGACGGTCCGCTCGCCGACGCACTGCTGAACATGGGCCGCTTCGTGCGGCCCGGCGAGACCTCT
Organism: Microbacterium sp. OR21; assembly: GCF_047306785.1. NCBI lineage: Bacteria > Bacillati > Actinomycetota > Actinomycetes > Micrococcales > Microbacteriaceae > Microbacterium > Microbacterium sp. OR21. The sequence continues at coordinate 609,051 of NZ_JAZEXJ010000001.1, forward strand.
GACGACCTGCGGGCGGTGTTCCTCCAAGGCGGCCGATCGGGCGATTCGTTCTACCGCGACCGCTGGTCGCACGACAAGGTGGTGCGCTCGACGCACGGCGTGAACTGCACCGGGTCGTGCTCGTGGAAGGTGTACGTCAAGGACGGCATCATCACCTGGGAGGCCCAGCAGACCGACTATCCCAGCGTCGGGCCCGACTCACCCGAGTATGAGCCCCGCGGCTGCCCGCGCGGCGCCGCGTTCAGCTGGTACACCTACTCGCCCACGCGGGTGCGCTACCCGTACATCCGCGACACGCTCGCCCGGCTCTACCGCGAGGCCAAGGCCCAGCATCCGGATCCGGTCGACGCCTGGGCGTCGATCGTCGAAGACCCGGAGAAGGCCCGGTCGTACAAGCGGGTGCGCGGCAAGGGCGGTCTGGTGCGCACCACGTGGGACGAGGTGATGGAGATCGCCGCCGCAGCCCACGTGCACACCGTGAAGGTATACGGCCCCGACCGTGTCGCCGGCTTCTCGCCCATCCCGGCGATGTCGATGGTCTCGCACGGCGCGGGCTCCCGGTTCATGAACCTTATCGGCGGCACCATGCTGTCGTTCTACGACTGGTACGCCGACCTGCCCGTGGCCAGCCCGCAGGTGTTCGGCGACCAGACCGACGTGCCCGAATCCGCCGACTGGTTCAACGCGGGCTACCTGATCATGTGGGGCTCGAACGTCCCGGTCACCCGCACCCCCGACGCGCACTTCATGGCCGAGGCCCGCTACCGCGGGCAGAAGGTCATCACCGTCTCGCCCGACTACACCGACAACACGAAGTTCGCCGACGAATGGGTCGCCCCGCACCCCGGCACGGATGCCGCGCTGGCGCTGTCGATGGGGCACGTCATCCTGCGCGAGCACTTCGTCGAGAAGCGCACCGCGCGCTTCGAGGACTACATACGCCGGTACACCGACGCGCCGTTCCTCGTCGAGCTCGAGCAGCGCGACGGCGGCCTGGTGCCGGGCAAGTTCGTCACCGCTTCCGACCTCGACGGTGCCGACGCCGCGCAGCCGCGCGCCGACTTCAAGCCGGTGCTGATGGACGCCGACGGCACTCCCGTCGTGCCGAACGGCTCGCTGGGGCACCGCTTCACTCCGGAGGACGAGGGGCGCTGGAACCTCGACCTCGGCGATGTCGTGCCGCCGCTGTCGGTCGCCGACCTGGCCGACTGGACGGGCCAGGCGGCCGAGGTGCGCCTGCCGCGCTTCGACCTCGACCCTGAGCCGGGGCAGGAGCACGCCGGCGGATCGGGCGCGATCACCCGCGGCGTGCCGGTGCGAACCGTCGCGGGCAGGACGGTCACCACGGTGTTCGACCTGATGCTCGCCCAGTACGGCGTCGGCCGCGACGGCCTGCCGGGCCAGTGGCCGAGCGGCTACGACGATGCGTCCAGCCCGGGCACTCCGGCCTGGCAGGAGGAGCACACCTCGGTGCCGGCGCCGCAGGCCATCCGCATCGCCCGCGAGTTCGCCGACAACGCCGACCGCTCGGGCGGGCGCTCGATGATCCTCATGGGCGCCGGCACCAACCACTGGTTCCACTCCGACACCATCTACCGCACCTTCCTCGCTCTGACGACGATGACCGGATGCCAGGGCGTGAACGGCGGGGGATGGGCGCACTACGTCGGGCAGGAGAAGGTGCGTCCGATCACCGGGTACCAGCAGTATGCGGCCGCCGCCGACTGGGGCCGCCCGCCGCGGCACACGATCGGCACCGCGTTCTTCTACCTCGCCACCGACCAGTGGCGCTACGACGGGCTGCCGGCCGACCAGCTGGCATCCCCGCTGGGGCTCGGCAGATTCGAGGGCCGCACCACCGCCGACTGCCTGGTCGAGTCGGTGCAGCGCGGCTGGATGCCCAGCTACCCGACCTTCGACCGCAACCCGCTCGACCTCGTCGATGAGGCCGAGGCGCTCGGCAAGGACCCCGCCCAGCACGTCGTGGACAGTCTCGACGACGGCTCGATGCGCTTCGCCGTGGAGGATCCCGACGCCCCCGAGAACTTCCCGCGGATCATGAACATCTGGCGCGCGAACGTTCTGGGCTCATCGGGCAAGGGCAACGAGTACTTCCTGAAGCACCTGCTCGGCACCGACGCATCGGTGCGCGCGCACGAGGCGCCGGAGGGTTCCCGCCCGGTGTCGATGACGTGGCACGACAAGGCTCCCGAGGGCAAGCTCGACCTGCTCATGACCGCCGACTTCCGCATGACCAGCACCACGCTGTTCAGCGACATCGTGCTGCCCGCGGCGACCTGGTACGAGAAGCACGACCTGTCGTCGACCGACATGCACCCGTTCATCCACGCCTTCAACCCGGCCATCGCGCCGCCCTGGCAGACGAAGACCGACTTCGACACGTTCCGCATCCTCGCCGAGAAGTTCAGCGCCATGGCGCGCACCCACCTCGGCGTGCGCCGCGACGTCGTCGCGACCCCGCTGCAGCACGACACCCCCGACGTGATGGCCACCCCGCACGGCCGCGTGCAGGACCTGCCGCGCGTGCCAGGGGTGACGATGCCGAAGCTGACGGTCGTCGAGCGCGACTACCCGAACCTCGCCGAGCGGTGGAAGGCGCTCGGGCCGCTGACCGGCAAGCTCGGGCTCACCACCAAGGGCATCACCTACCGTGCCGAACCCGAGATCGAGCGACTCGCGCACCTGAACGGCACCGTCACCACCGGCCCGTACGCCGGCAGCGTGCGCCTCGACACCGACAAGCGCGCCTGCGAGATGATCCTCGCGATGTCGGGCACGAGCAACGGGCGCCTCGCGGTGCAGGGCTTCGAGAAGCTCGAGAAGCACACCGGGCAGAAGATGACCTTCCTCGCCGACGAGCACGAGGGCACGCACCTCAGTTTCCACGACGTCTCGGTGCAGCCGCGCAGCGTGATCACCTCGCCCGAGTGGTCGGGATCCGAGCACGGCGGGCGCCGGTACACGGCGTTCGCGATCAACGTCGAGCACCTCAAGCCCTGGCACACCCTCACCGGGCGCCAGCACTTCTACCTCGACCACGACTGGATGGACGAGCTGGGCGAGGCGCTGCCGATCTACCGGCCGCCCCTCGACATGCACCGGCTGTTCGGCGACGTCATCCCCGGAAAGAGCACGCACACCGAGGTGCACGTGCGTTACCTGACACCGCACTCGAAGTGGTCGATCCACTCGGAGTACCAGGACAACCTGTTCATGCTCTCGCTCTCGCGCGGCGGCCCCACGATCTGGATGAGCCCGAAGGATGCGGCGAAGATCGGGGTGCGCGACAACGACTGGATCGAGTCGTACAACCGCAACGGCGTCGTCGTCGCGCGGGCGAACGTCTCGCACCGGATGCCCGAGGGCACGGTGTACATGTACCACGCGAAGGATCGCACGGTCGATGTGCCGCTCAGCGAGATGAGCGGGCAGCGCGGCGGCATCCACAACTCCCTCACCCGCATCCTGCTCAAGCCGAGCCACCTGATCGGCGGCTACGCGCAGCTGGCGTGGGCGTTCAACTACCTCGGCCCCACCGGCAACCAGCGCGACGAGGTCACCACGATCCGCCGTCGCAACCAGGAGGTGCAGTACCGATGAAGGTGATGGCGCAGATGTCGATGGTGATGAACCTCGACAAGTGCATCGGATGTCACACGTGCTCGGTCACGTGCAAGCAGGCGTGGACGAACCGCACGGGCGTGGAATACGTCTGGTTCAACAACGTCGAGACGCGACCGGGCGTCGGCTATCCGCGCGGCTACGAAGACCAGGAGAAGTGGCAGGGCGGCTGGGTGCGCGACAAGCGCGGTCGGCTGCGACTGCGCGCCGGGGGCCGCCTGGCGAAGCTGGCGCGCATCTTCTCGAACCCGAAGCTGCCCGAGATCGACGACTACTACGAGCCGTGGACCTACGACTACGACATGCTCGTCAACGCGCCCAGCGGCGCGCACACCCCGGTCGCCCGCCCGAAGAGCCTGATCACCGGCAAGGACATGAAGGTCGAGTGGTCGGCCAACTGGGACGACGACCTCGGCGGCTCGATCGAGACCATGCAGGACGACCCGATCCTGCAGAAGATGAGCGAAGAGGTGCAGGCCGAGTTCGAGAAGGCCTTCATGTTCTACCTGCCGCGCATCTGCGAGCACTGCCTGAACCCGTCTTGCGTGGCCTCGTGCCCGTCGGGCGCGATGTACAAGCGCGCCGAGGACGGCATCGTGCTCGTCGACCAGGACGCCTGCCGCGGCTGGCGGATGTGCGTTTCCGGATGCCCGTACAAGAAGGTCTACTTCAACCACAAGACCGGCAAGGCCGAGAAGTGCACCATGTGCTATCCGCGCATCGAGGTCGGCCTGCCGACCGTGTGCTCCGAGACCTGCGTCGGCCGGCTGCGCTACCTCGGCCTGGTGCTCTACGACGCCGACCGCGTCGCCGAGGCCGCATCGGTCGAGGACGAGCACGAGCTGCTGGCCGCGCAGCGGTCGGTGTTCCTCGACCCGCACGACCCCGACATCATCGAGGCGGCCCGGCGCGATGGCATCCCCGAGGACTGGATCGAGGCCGCCCAGCGCAGCCCTGTCTGGAGACTCATCCACGACTACGAGGTCGCGCTGCCGCTGCACCCCGAGTACCGCACCATGCCGATGGTCTGGTACATCCCGCCGCTCTCGCCGGTCGTCGACGTGGTCACCGGCTCGGGCAACGACGGGGAGGATGCCAGGACGCTGTTCGCGGCGATCGACAAGCTGCGCATCCCGATCGGGTATCTCGCCGAGCTGTTCACCGCGGGTGACATCGCACCGGTGGATGCAACGCTTCGCAAGCTCGCCGCGATGCGCTCATACATGCGCGGCGTGAGCATCGACGACGAGCGCGACGAGCGGATCGCGAACGCGGTGGGCATGACCGGCGCGCAGATCGAGGAGATGTACCGGCTGCTCGCCATCGCCAAGTACGAGGAGCGCTACGTCATCCCCGCCGCGCACTCCGAGCGCGCGCACGAGCTCGAGGAGCTGGCCTGCTCGCTCGACTACGACGGCGGGCCCGGAATGGGCGGCGCCGGTGGCCCGTTCGGCGCGGCGAGCGGCACGTCGGTGCCGGTGGCGGTGGAGAACTTCCATGCGCTCGCCGACCGGCAGACCGCCGACCGGCCCTCGACGGGTGGGCGCATCAACCTGCTCAACTGGGATGGGAACGGCCGCCCGCACGGCCTGTTCCCGCCGTCTGATCGGGCGGAGCCGCAGCACCACGACGACGAATCGGCGGGTGCGTCGTGAGCACCGTCCTGCCTCCGCGGATCACCCCGCGCCGTCGGCTTCCGGATGCCCTGGCCCCGGCGCCCCTCACCGCCGCGCAGCGGCAGACGGTGCACATGCTCGCGTCCCTGCTGCTCGACTACCCCGATGGGCAGTGGTTCGAGCGGGTCGACGTGTTCGAGGCGCACACCGCCACCCTGCCTGCGGCGGTCGCCGAGCCGCTGCAGCGGTTCCTGCTTCGCGCGCGCGAAGCGGGGGCATCCGACTGGCAGCAGCGGTACGTGACCACCTTCGACCTCAAGCGCAAGTGCTCGCTGTACCTCAGCTACTACGCGACCGGCGACACCCGCCGCCGCGGCACGGCGCTGGTCACCTTCCTCGACGCCTACCGCGCGGCGGGCTGGGAGTTCGACGCCGCCGAGCTGCCCGACTACCTGCCCGCCGTGCTGGAGTTCTCGGCGCGGTCGCAGTCGGATGTGGCCGATGCCGTGCTCGCCGCGCACCGCGAGGGCATCGAGGTGCTGCGGGCGGCGCTCGAGGGCATGGACAGCCCGTGGGCCGACGTCGTGCGCGCGGTCACCCTGTCGCTGCCGAAGGTCGACCAGCGCACCCGTGAGCGTGTGCTCGCGCTGGTCAACGAGGGCCCGCCCACCGAGACCGTCGGGATGAGCCTGCCCATGCCCGCCTTCCGCCGTACAGGGGAGTGATCATGAACACGATGCCGTTCCTGCTTTGGGTCGCGCTGCCCTACGTGTGCGCAGCCGTCTTCATCTTCGGGCACATCTGGCGCTACCGGTACGACAAGTTCGGGTGGACGACGCGCTCGTCGCAGAGCTACGAGAACCGGATGCTGCGCTGGGGGTCGCCGATGTTCCACCTGGGGATCCTGATGGTCATCGCCGGTCACGTCGTCGGGCTGCTCATCCCGCGCGAATGGCTGTACGCCATCGGGATCAGCGAGGAGATCTACCACATCGGCGCCACCGTGCTCGGCTCGTTCGCCGCCGTGCTCACCCTCGCCGGGCTCGCCATCCTCGTCTTCCGCCGCCGCACCGTTCCGGCCGTGTTCCTCGCGACCACCGTGATGGACAAGGTCATGTTCGTCTTCCTCGGCGCGACGCTGCTGTTCGGCACCCTGGCCACCTTCGTGTATCAGGTGTTCGGATCGGGCTTCCACTACCGCGAGACGATCTCGCCGTGGATGCGCGAGCTGATGATCTTCCGGCCCCGGCCCGAGCTGATGCTCGAGGTGCCGCTGCTGTTCCAGCTGCACGTGATCACCGCCTGCCTGCTGTTCGCACTGTGGCCGTTCACACGGCTCGTGCACGTGTTCTCGGCGCCGGTCGGCTACCTGTTCCGGCCGTACATCGTGTACCGCTCGCGTGACGAGCAGCGCGGATCGCGGGCCCCGAAGCGGGGATGGGACCCGGTGTCGACCCCGGATCCGGCGCGGCTGCGGCGTCCCTGACGTCGCTGGTTGGGCCGGGCTCCGGGACGTTCCCTTCGTTCGCAGAGTGGGGCCCCTCCGCTTCGCTCCTCCCCAATGCTCACTCCGGGAACGTCCCTGCGCCCTCTTCGAGTGCGGTGCGGCGGCCGGGATGGGGGCGGGGGAGAGAGGAGAAGTGATGCTCACTGCTGTGAGGCGGCGACGGCGTGGGCGAACGGCGTGCTCGGGGAGGCAAGCACCTCGTTCAGGGGACCTTCGTGGGTCGCGTGGCCGTGCTCGAGGATGAGCAGGCGGTCGGCGAGGGCATGGGCGTCGGCGACCGTGTGCGAGACGACGATCGTCGTGGTGCCGTGCAGGTGATCGCGGACGATCTGACGCTGCTGCGCGGCGGCCAGCACGTCAAGAGAGCTGAACGGCTCGTCGAGCAGCAGCAGCCGCGGGCGCGCCGCCAGGGCACGGGCCAGCGCGACGCGCTGACGCTGACCGCCGGAGAGCTGATCGGGGCGACGATCGCCGAGTCCCGGCAGGCCGATGCGCGGCATCCACTCCTCGGCCATCGCGACCGCCGCGGCGCGCGACGAGCCGGCCGACCGGGCGGCGAAGGCGATGTTCCCCACCGCCGTCATGTGCGGGAACAGCAGCGGATCCTGTCCGAGCAGGCCGATCGCACGCCGTGAGGGGGCGGTGTGGCGCCGAGCATCCGCCAGCACCCCGCCGTCGATCGACACGTGTCCGGCATCCAGACGGGTGAGTCCGGCCAGAGCATCCAGCAGGGTCGTCTTGCCCGCTCCACTCGGACCCATCACCGCCAGCACGCTGCCCGGCGCGAGCGACAGTCGCACATCCAGGCCGGCGTGGTCGACGACCACGTGCGCGTCGAGCGCGCCGGTCACTTCAACGCCCCCGGCCGCCAGGCGCGCACCAGCAGCAGCACCACCACGGCGGTCGCGAGCAGCAGGATCGACAGCGCGACCGCCGTCTCACGCCCGGTGCCCGCACCGTTGAACGCCGTGTAGATCGCCAGCGGCATCGTCTGCGTCACACCGGGAGCGTTGCCGGCGAACAGCGCCGTCGCCCCGAACTCGCCGATCGCCCGGGCGAAGCACAGGATCACCCCGACGACGATTCCCGGCGTCGCCAACGGCAGCGTCACCCGCCACAGCACGCGCCAGGGGCGGGCCCCGAGAGTCGCCGCGGTGCGCTCGTAGCGGCCGCCGACGCTGCGGATCGCGCCCTCCACCGCCAGCACGAGGAACGGCAGGGCGACGAACGCCTGCGCGAGCACCACCGCCGCCGGCGTGAACGGCAGCGTCAGGTCGAAGGCATCCGACAGCAACCGGCCCACCGGGCTGGTGCGCCCGAACAGGAACAGCAGCGCGACCCCGCCGACCATCGGCGGCAGCACCAGCGGAACCGCGACCACCGCCCGCAGCAGCGCCGACACCCGCGGCCCGGACCGCGCCATCAGCAGAGCCAGAGGCAGGCCCAGTGCGAGGCACAGCGCGGTGGCGGCCACGCCGCTCAGCACCGAGAGTCGCAGCGCGTCGAGCGCGACCGGCGAGGTCACGTCCTGCCACAGCGTCGCCCAGGAGGCGCGGCCGACCAGGGCGATCAGCGGCAGGATCAGCAGCGCCACCCCGAGCACGGCGGGAGCGACGAGCGTGAACGGCGTGCCGGTGCCGAGGTCGTGGCGCCTCACGGCGCCCCGAACCCCAGGTCGTGCAGCACGCGCTGCCCCTCGGCTCGGCGCACGAACTCCGCGAAGGCGATTCCGGCCGCGTCGGCGTCATCCAGCGCCACGATCGGATAGCGATTGACGGCGTCGGCCGCGCCCTCGGGAACGAAGCTGTCGACGGCCGCGTCGCCGATGACGTCGGTGGCGTAGACCAGACCCGCATCCGCCTCGCCGGCGGCGACCTTCTCGAGCACCGCGGTGACGTTCTGTTCGAGGCTGGCGGCGGTGACCTGCACTCCCGCCGCATCGAGCAGCGTCGTCGACGCGACGCCGCACGGCACCTCCGGAGCGCACAGCACGGTGACCGCATTGGCCAGGTCGTCGAGCGAGTCGACACCACCGGGGTTTCCGGCGGGGACGGCGACGACGAGCGTGTTGGTGGCGAACAACTGCGCATCCGATGCCAGACCCGCGTCGACGAGCAGCTGCATGCTGCGCTCGTCGGCGGTGGCGAGCACATCGGCTCGCGCGCCCTCCTGCAGCTGGGTGACGAGCGTGCTCGAGCCGTCGTAGACGATCGGCTTCACATCGACCTGCGGATGCTGCTGCTCGAACAGCTCGGCGATGTCGTCGAACGCGGTGCGCAGCGATGCCGCGGCGAAGACGGTGACCTCGCCGGACAGACCCGGTCGGGCGGTGCCGGGACCAGCGCTCTCCCCGTTCGGATCGAGGCTGTCGCTGGATGGTGCTCCCGCGCAGCCGGAGAGCATGAGCATCCCGAACAGCGCCGCGATCGCCGTGTGCCTGCGCCTCACCGCGCCGACTCCTTCGGCGTCTCGACGATCACGTTCGTCGCCTTGATCACGGCCGAGGCGAGGGAGCCCGGATGCAGGTCGAGCTGGCGCGCTGCCTCGGCGGAGAGCAGCGAGACGACCCGGTGAGGTCCTGCCTGGATGTCGACCTGGGCCATCACCCCGTCGATCTGCACTCGGGTCACCAGCCCGGTGAAGCGATTGCGGGCGCTGGAGAGCAGATCGGCGTCGTCGCCGGGAGCGTCGGCGAGGCGCTGCGCGTGCTCGGCCAGAGCCGTGCCGGGGATGCGGGCCGGCGAGTCGCCGGTCACCGGGAGGGTGCCCTGGTCGATCCAGCGGCGCACGGTGTCATCGCTGACACCGAGCAGGCGGGCGGCCTCAGCGATGCGATACGAGGTCATGGCCCGAGCTTAGAGCGCGCGCTTCCGCAGATCCAGATGAACAGTCCGAGAAGTTCCGCATCTGCGGATGTGGTTGCCACTTTCCACGGCGCGCGGTGCTGGCTCGGTGCTCTCCGGGACCGTACGCTCGGATCATGCCCCTTCCTCCGCTCGTCGAGCCCGTCGCAGCCCTCAGCGACGCCGAGAGCGCCCGCACGGCCCGCCATCAGGTGCTCGCCGGCCTCGGCGAGCCCGGCCAGCGCCGCCTGCGTGCCGCGCACGTCGCGGTCGTCGGTGCCGGCGGACTCGGAGCTCCCGTCGTGCTCGCGCTCGCCGCGGCCGGCGTCGGCGAGATCACGATCATCGACGACGACGACGTCGAGCTGTCGAATCTGCAGCGCCAGATCATGCACCGCCACAGCGATGTCGGGCGGCCGAAGGTCGACAGCGCCGTGCGCGTCGCGGCCGACCTGTCGCCCGAGACGGTCGTGCATGCGCACCGCGTGCGGCTGGCATCCGCGAACGCCGCAGACCTGCTCGCCGGCGCCGACCTGGTGATCGACGGTACGGACACCTTCGAGACCCGTCTCGAGGTCGCCGCGGCGGCCGAGCGACTGGGCATTCCGCTCGTGTGGGGAGTGATCCAGGAGTTCGCCGCGCAGATCACCGTGTTCTGGTCGGCTCCGCCGGAGGGGTCGGATGCCGTGGTGCTCAGCGATCTGTACCCGGAGGGCAGCGTGGGCGAGCTGCCCACCTGTGCCGCCGTCGGCGTGTTCGGGGCGCTGTGCCTGCAGGCCGGGTCGATCCTCGCGATGGAGGCCATCAAACTCATCACCGGCATCGGCGATCCGCTGCTAGGCCGCGTGCTCGTCATCGACGCGCTGCGGGCGAAGACCGCCGAGGTTCCGCTGCGCTCGGCCCGCGCGACGGCGCCCCCGCGGCCGGTCGATCAGCCCGTGGTGCCGCACGTCTCGGTGGCGGAGGTCGCCGCGGAGGTCGCCGCAGGAGCGCGGCTGCTCGACGTGCGGGAGGATGCCGAGGTCGCGTCGGGCATGATCTCCGGCGCGCAGCACCTCCCGCTCGCGCAGGTGCTCGCCGACCCGGCAGCGCTCGGCGCGGATCGCATGGTGGTGATCTGCCAGGTCGGCGCCCGCGCGCGCCGCGCCGCCGAGGCGCTGCGCGCCGCCGGAGCCGACGCCGTCGTGCTCTCCGGCGGAATGGACGCCTGGAACGCACAGGAGCCCGCCCGATGACCGCCCCCGGTGGGAGTGAGGAGGACGCATGAGGACTGTGGAACAGCAGCTCGAGATCGTGCTCGCCGAGGTGCGGCAGCGGCCGCCCATCACCGTGGCGCTCGATGAGGCGAGGGGGCTGACTCTGGCATCCGATGCCCGTGCGGTGAGCGCGGTGCCCGCGTTCGACAACTCCGCGATGGACGGCTTCGCCGTGCGGTGGGCGGATGTCGAGGGCGCGAGCCTCGAGCATCCGGTGACGCTGCGCGTGGTCGGCGACATCCCGGCCGGCAGCGCGGCCGATCCCGGCCTCGCCGCGGGCGAGGCCGCCCGCATCATGACCGGGTCGCCGGTGCCCGCCGACGCCGACACCATCGTGCCGTTCGAAGACACCGCCGGCGGGCTGGGCGACTCGCTCGACACGGCGATCGTCCGGCATGCCCCCAAGGCGCCCGGCGCGCACATCCGCCGCGCCGGCGTCGACACGACGGCCGGGGCGGTGGTGCTGTCCGCCGGTGCGCTGCTCGGCCCGCGGCAGCTGTCGGCACTGGCATCCGCGGGCATCTGCCGCGTCGAGGTCGCACCGCGACCGCGGATCGCGATCGTCTCGACCGGCTCCGAGCTCGTCGCACCGGGCACGCCCCTGCAGCGCGGTCAGATCCCCGAGTCGAACGGCATCCTGCTCGCGGGGCTCGCCGCGGAAGCCGGGACGGACGTGGTGCTGCGTCGCGTCGTCGACGACGAGGGCGACGGCCCGGCCGAGGCGGTCGCCGAGGCGCGCCGGCTGGACGCCGACGTCATCGTCTTCTCGGGCGGTGTCAGCGCCGGGGCGTACGAGGTCGTCAAGCAGAGCCTCGGAGATGCCATGGAGTTCACGAAGATCGCCATGCAGCCCGGCAAGCCGCAGGGCTTCGGCGCAATGGGCGGGATGCTGCTGTTCGGCCTGCCCGGCAACCCCGTGAGCGCCGCGGTGTCGTTCGAGGTCTTCGTGCGTCCGGCCCTGCTGCGCATGCAGGGAAGAGACGGCATCCACCGGCGCGGTCTGCGTCTGCCGGCGGCGGTCGAGTGGCGCACACCGCTGGGTCGGCGTCAATACCTGCCCGCGGTGATCGACCGCAGCGACCCCGCCCGCCCGACCGTGCGTCCGGCCACCGCCGGCGGATCGGGCTCGCACCTCAGTGTGGGGCTCGGCGCCGCCGAGGCCTACGCGATCGTCCCCGCCGAGGTGGAGCAGGTCTCCGCCGGCGATCTCATCGACGTCATGGAGCTGTGATGACCTTCACCCACCTCGATTCCGCCGGCCACGCCCGAATGGTCGACGTCACCGACAAGATCCCGACCGTGCGCGCCGCGACGGCCAAGGGCTTCGTGCGCTGCGCCGCCTCGACCGTCGAGCTGCTGCGCGACGGGTCGGTGCCCAAGGGTGATGTGCTCGCGGTGTCGCGCATCGCGGGCATCCAGGCCGCCAAGCGCACGCCCGAGCTGCTGCCCCTCGCTCACGTCATCGGCGTGCACGGCGCCGTCGTCGACCTCGAGATCGAGGATGAGGGCGTTCGCATCGAGGCCACCGTGCGCACCGCCGACCGCACCGGGGTCGAGATGGAGGCGCTGACCGCGGTCTCGGTCGCCGCGCTCTCGGTCATCGACATGATCAAGGGCGTCGACAAGTCGGCCTCGATAGAGCACCTGCGCATCACCGCGAAGGAGGGGGGGCGCAGCGGCTCGTGGCGTCGGCCCGGCGAATGACCACGCCCCGGCTCGGTGCGATCCTGCTCGTCGGCGGGCGCGCGACCCGTCTGGGTGGCGGGGTCAAGCCGCTGATCGAGGTGGGCGGGCAGACGCTGCTCTCGCGGGTCGTGACGGCGGCGAGGGATGCCGGATGCGCGCCGATCATCGCCGTGGGGCCCGAGCTCGACCCGGCCGCGCCCGTGCGGTGGGTTCAGGAGGATCCGCCCTTCTCCGGGCCGGCCGCTGCGATCGCCGCGGCCATTGAAGCGCTCGACGACGCGGCCGATGACCGGGCACCGGAGTGGATGCTCGTGCTCGCCGGCGACCTCCCGCATGCCGACGCAGTGGCCACACGACTGGCCTCCGCCGTAGCCGGCGACGCCGGCGACGCGGTCGTCTTCCGTGCCGGGGATCGGCCGCAGTGGCTCGCCGGTGCCTACCGCGCCTCGGCCCTGAGAGACGCGATGCGCGACCTCGGCGACGCACTCACCGGCGCCTCCTGCCGCGCCCTGCTGGGCGGGCTCGAGATAGCCTGGCTGGCAGACGACGACGGCATCACCGCCGACGTCGACACCCCGGCGGACCTGGCGCGCGTGCGCGCCGCATTCGAGGAGGAACCGTGAGCGACGCATCCCGCACCCTGCCGCCCGAGGCGCTCGACGAGTGGGCGCTCGCCCTGCGCGAGCGGTTCGGGCTCGCCGCCGACGACGTGCCGGTCGCCCTCATCCTCGACCTGGCGCGCGATGTCGCGAACGGGGTGGCACGACCCGCGGCGCCCTTCAGCGCCTTCGTAGCCGGCCTCGTCGCCGGCCGCGCGGGTGGAACCCCCGAGCAGGTGCGCGAGGCCGTCGCCGCGGTGGTCGAGCTGGCCGGCGGCTGGAAGGAGTCCTGAGATGACGACGACAGAGACCACGACGACCGTGCGGTTCTTCGCCGCGGCGCAGGAGGCGGTCGGGCACGACGCGCTGAGATCGGATGCGGCGACCGTCGGCGTGCTCAAGCAGGAGCTGCTCGCCGAGCACCCCGCGCTCACCGGCATCCTGCCCCGATGCGCGGTGCTGGTCGACGGTGCGCGGGTCGACGACGACTTCGCACTCGCCGCAGCGAGCACCGTCGACGTGCTCCCGCCGTTCGCCGGAGGCTGAGCCGGCCCGGCTTCGTCGCGCGTGGGTGGCGTCAGCCGCCGATCCCCTTCCAGGCGGTCGTGCCGTCGGCCTCGACCTGACGCTTCCAGACCGGAAGCTCGCGCTTGATCGCCTCGATGACCTCACGGCACACGGTGAACGCCTCATCGCGGTGCGACGATGCGACAGCGATCGCGACGGCCGCCTCGCCGACGCCGAGCCGGCCGACGCGATGGCTGACCGCGACCACGGCATCCGTGCCCTCGGCGGCGGCCTCGGCGATGCGGTGCAGGGTCGGCTCGGCATCCGGATGCGAGGTGTACTCGAGTGCGACGACGGCGTCGGAGGCATCCGGGTCGTGGTCGCGGACGCGACCGACGAACGTCGTGACGGCGCCGGCGGTGCGGCTGTCGACGGCGGCGATGTGCTCGTCGAGCGACAGCGCCTGCTCGGTGATGCGCGCGAGGCGGACGGTCATGAGTGATCCTCTCCGTGGAGCTGACTCAGCACGTGCGTCGCGACTGAGAGCACGATCGGCATGCCCTCGGCGACCGCCTTGGGTGAGCCGGGCAGATTGACGATCAGGGCGTTGCCGACGACACCGGCGAGCCCGCGCGTCAGCATCGACGCGGGGGTGGCGGCGAGCCCTGCGCGGCGCAGCTCCTCGGCGATGCCGGGGATCTGCCTTTCGAGCACCCGGGCGGTGCCCTCCGGGGTCTCGTCGCGCGGGCTGATGCCGGTGCCGCCGCTGGTGATGATGAACCGGATGCCTGAAGCGAGCAGCTCGCGCAGAGTATGCTCCACGGCATCCGCCCCGTCGGGCACGATCGTGGCGTCGTCGCAGTCGAAGCCGGCCTCACGCAGCGCGCTGACGGCGACGGGACCGGCCGAGTCGGGCCGTGCTCCGGCCGACGAGCGGTCGGAGACGGTGAGGACGGCGGCGGCGATCATGCCCTCCACACTATCCGCGACGCAGGCCGGGACCGCGTGGGGGGATTATTCACGGCCCGGTCCCACGTGCGCCGAACACGGCTCTGCGAACATGGAAGCATGACCACCACTGCGGTCGCGTACGGGCCGATCTCCAGCTACTCGCGCGTGCGCATCCTGCACCTCGTGCAGCAGCGACCCGAGCGCACGATCGGCGAGCTGTGCGAGGCGACCGGTCTGCACGCGAACACCGTGCGCGAGCACCTGCAGCGGCTGATCGAGGGCGGCTACGTCATCCAGACGACCGAGCACCGCACCACCCGCGGTCGCCCCCGCACCCTCTACAGCGCCGCGACCGGAACCCCGGACGCGTCGAGCCCGATCGCCCGTGAGAAGGTCGCCGAGGCGGCGCGTCGCGGCGATGTGATGCGGCGCATCCTCGCCGAACCGGACTCCGAGCTGGGGCGCGAGGCCACCTATCAGCTCGACGCCCTCGTCGAGCACCTCGAGGAGAGCGGCTTCGAGCCGATCGTCGACGAGAGCCGGATGACCGTCGAGCTCACGCCGTGCCCGCACGCCGCGAGCTCTCCCGAGCACCGCCCGATGCTCTGCCAGGTGCACCTGGGGCTCATGCAGGGCGTGCTGACCCAGGCCGGCGGACCCATCGCCGCCGAGTGCGTGCAGGCCACGCGGCGGCCCGAGGAGTGCACGGTTCAGTTGCGGCTCACGGCCTGATCCCGCCTGACGGACAGCTCAGCTGTACAGCGACTCGGTCGGCTCCATCACGATGCCGTGCGCCTCGAACGCCTGACGGCGCTCTTCGATGCGCCGGTGCATCTCGGCCTGCGCGTCGGCGACGAGGGCGGCGGGCAGGGCGACGGATGCCGGATGCGGGTCGGCGTTGCCTGCTTCGAAGTACGCGTCGAGCTCGGGCCCTGAGGTCCACGAGCAGATGAGCGCGTAGCGCGGTTCGGGGCCGCGATGCCACACGGCATGCCAGAAGCGCTGGGTGTCGACGACGATGCGAGAGCCCGCGGGCAGCGGCAGCCGGATCTCGGTCGACGGGTCGAAGCGGTCGGATCGCAGGATCAGCAGCGAGTCGGGGTCATCCGTCAGATTCAGCCAGGCGCGCACCACCCAGCCGGTGCCCTCGGTGTTGAGCCGGTTGTTGTCGTCCTGGTGCAGGTTGTAGATCGCATCGGCGTAGGTGTTGGGCTGCAGCTCGATGACACGGCAGCGGCCGACGTTCGCACCGGGCTCGAGCGCGCGCGCCTGCAGCGTCGGCGCCTTCTCGACCTGAGAGGGGATCCACACGCCGTCCTTGTCGGTGCGCGGGGGAGTGTGATTCCAGAATCCGTTGCACTCGATGTCACCGGCATGGCTCGCCAGTGGTGCGAAGCGGGTGATGCCCGACGAGCGCCAGCCGACGTACTCGAGGTCGCGCCACTCAGCGGGGTCGCCGGACTGATCGTGGCGGTCGAGCACGACATAGCCCGTCTCGCTCAGTGCGGGGGAGGTGAGGAATCCCATCGCGGTCTCCGTTCCGGCATCCGTTCTCAGGGCCATCCTAGGCCGCGCCCGCATGCGGCGACTCGGGCGCGGCCGGGTAAATACGCAGTCGCTGTCCCCGCGGCGGCGGGTAGGGTGTCGCCATGATGCTGCAGGATGCTCTGCGCGATTTCGCCGCGCCGCTCGCTCCCACCGAGAACCTGCGCGAGCAGATCGAGAACCAGCTCTCAGCGCGCATCGTCGCCGGGGAGATCCCGCCGGGACATGTGCTGAGCGTCCCGCGTCTGGCGAGTGACTTCGGAGTCAGTGCCACCCCGGTGCGCGAGGCGATGCTCAACCTCACCCGCCGCGGCTTCCTCAGTCCCATCCGCAATCGCGGATTCGCCGTCACGGAGGTCTCGCAAGACGAGCTCAACGAGCTGTGCGAGGTGCGAGTACTGCTCGAGGCGCCGCCCATGCGCCGCATCGCCGGCACCCTCGACGATGACGCGGTCGCCGAGCTGCGCGCGCTTGCCGACCGCATCGTCGAGGCAGGACGAGCGGGGCTGTTCGCGGAGTTCCTGGCCGCGGACACCGCATTCCATCTGCGAGTCCTCGCGATGGCAGGCAACCACACACTCCTCGACGTGGTGCGAGAACTTCGTCAGCAGACCCGCCTGGTGGGGCTGGCGCATCTGGTGGAGACCGACGCGCTCGTGCCCACCGCCCTCGAACATGCGCAGCTGGTCGATCTGCTGGTCGCCGGCGACGGCGAGGGAGCGGAGGCGCTCATGCGCCGGCATATCGGGCACGTCGGAGGCGTGTGGAGCGGGCGCGACGAGCGCTGATCGGCCGCTCGAAGCGGCTCGGTCACGGATTGATCTCGGACATTCCTTTCTGGCCACCTCAGCAGTAATGTGTCACGTACTATCCGATGGCAAATGCAATGAGGCATCCAGGAGGACCATCATGCATACCCGCACTCCGCGTCTGCGACGCACTCTCTCCCTCGTCGCCGCTGTAGGCGCGATCATCATCACCGCCGGGTGCTCCGGCGGCCTCGGGGCCGGCGACGGCAACGACGGCGGCGAGTCCGACGGGCCCATCAAGCTCGGAATGCTGGCGCCGTTCTCGGGCAGCGAATCCGCTTTCGGGGACTACATGAAGAACGGCGCGCAGCTGGCGATCGACGAGATCAACGCCGACGGCGGCATCGACGACCGCAAGCTGGAGCTCGTCGTCGAGGACGACGCCTGCGACGCCACCGCATCGGTCGCGGCCGCGAACAAGCTCGTCACCAACGGCGTGGTCGCCTCGGTCGGCGGCTACTGCTCGGGAGCCACCCTGCCGACGCTGCCGATCTTCGACGAGGCCGGCATCCCCATGGTCATCCCCGCCGCCAACTCGAACGAGCTCGTCAAGCAGCAGCTGCCCGGCGTGTTCCTCATCAACGGCACCGGCACCCAGCAGGCCAAGGCCGCGGTGACGTACGCCGAGAAGATCGGCGCGAAGACCGTCGCGGCGATCGACGATGCAACGGCGTACTCCGCCGACCTCGCCAGTTCGTTCGTGCAGCAGGCGAAGGATGCCGGCCTCACCGTCTCGTTCGAGGCGACCGTCACCCCGGGCGAGAACGACTACTCGGCCGTGGCCACTCAGCTCGCCTCGGCGAAGCCCGACCTCGTCTACTGGACCGGGTACTACCAGGAGGGCGGCCTGATCGTCCGCCAGGCCACCGACGCCGGCTATGAGGGCGCGTTCCTCGTGGGCGACGGCTCGGTCGACGCGAAGTTCGCCGAGATCGCCGGCAAGGGCTACACCGAGAACGTGGTCGGCACCTTCACCCAGACTCCCGACATGATCCAGGGTGCTGACAAGTGGATCGCCGACTACGAGAAGCTGGCCGGGGGCAAGCCCGGCCCGTACTCCACGCAGTCGTACGACGCCGTGCGGGTGGTCGCGGAGGCGATCGACGAGGCCGACAGCACCGACTTCGACAAGGTCGTCGCGGCCCTCGAGGGACTGAAGGACTTCGAGACCTTCGCCGGCCCGCTGACCTTCACCGAGGACCACACCCTGTCGGGCGGCGGCTTCGTGATCGTGAGCATCGACCCCGCCAGCGGCAGCTTCGTGCTCAAGGACGACCTGCAGGGCTGAGATCGGCGCGGCGGGGCGGTGCGAGCCGCCCCGCCCGTCGGTGTCGTCCGGCATCCGCCCCGGGCTTCCACCCGGCGCGCCTCTTCCCGCCCCTGACGAGCAAGGACATCCGCAGTGATGCAACTCATCTGGAACGGCCTCATCGTCGGCTCGTTCTACGCCCTCGTCGCGCTCGGCTACAGCATGGTCTACGGGATCATCAAGCTGCTGAACTTCGCGCACGGCGACATCTACATGCTCGGCGCCTTCGCCGGCTTCGCCACCATGTCGGCCTTCGGGATCTCGAACGAGTCGTCGATCCCGCTGCTGCTGGTCATCATGCTGCTGTCGATGGTGACCACCGGTCTCATCGGCGTCGGCATCGAGCGCATCGCCTACCGGCCGCTGCGCAAGAGCCCGCGCCTGGCCGTGCTGATCACGGCCATCGGCGTCTCGTTCACTCTCGAGTACGCCGTGCGCCAGATCTTCGGCCCCAATCCCGAGGCCTTCCCGGTGCGCCTGGAGTCGTCGGGCTTCGCGTTCGCCGGCATGCGCATCACCGCCGCGCAGATCGTGCTCGTGGTGATCGCCGCTGCACTCATGCTCGTGCTCGCGCACATCGTCGAGCGCACACGCCAGGGCCGGGCCATGCGCGCGATCGCCCTCGACCCGCAGGGCGCGCAGCTGATGGGCATCAACGTCAACCGCGTGATCGCGACCGTGTTCTTCATCGGCTCGGCGCTCGCGGGCGCGGCCGGCGTGATGGCCGGTGCCTACTACGGCTCGATCGACTTCCTGATGGGATTCATCATCGGTCTGAAGGCGTTCACCGCGGCCGTCATCGGCGGCATCGGCAATCTCTACGGCGCCATGCTCGGCGGTCTGCTGCTCGGGTTGCTCGAGTCGTTCGGCTCGGCGTGGTTCGGCGGCGAATGGCGAGACGTGTTCTCGTTCGCCTTCCTCATCCTGTTCCTCACCTTCAAACCGACCGGGCTGCTCGGCGCCCGTGTCGTCGAGAGGATGTGACATGTCCCGCTCCGCATTCCGAGACAGAGCCGCTCTGGGCGCGCCGTCTCCGCTGTTCGACCGCCCGGCCACGCCGGCCGGCATCCTCTCGTCGAACACCGGATTCCTGCGCGCACTGGGCGCGATCAGCGTCGTGCTGCTGATCGTGCTGCCGTTCCTCGACGCGTCCCGCTACACCATGTCGATCGCGACGAGCGCGCTGATCTACATCATGCTGTGCATGGGGCTCAACGTCGTCGTCGGCTACGCCGGACTGCTCGACCTGGGCTACATCGCCTTCTTCGCCGTGGGCGCCTACACCTCGGGGATCTTCACCACGGTGCTCGGCTGGCCGATGTGGGCGGCCCTGCCCGCCACGGTGCTGGCGTGCATCATCGCCGGCATCATCATCGGCGCGCCCACGCTGCGGCTGCGCAGCGACTACCTCGCCATCGTCACGCTCGGGTTCGGTGAGATCATCCGGATCACCGCGAACAACCTCGACATCACCGGCGGGCCCTCGGGCATCCACGGCATCCCCACCTGGCACTTCGGCGACTGGAGCTTCGCCGACGGCTTCACCCTGTTCGGACTGGAGTTCCCGCAGCGCGTGGTGTTCTACTACTTCGTGGCCGCGGTGGTCGTGCTCGTGGGCGTGATCGGTGCCGGGCGCCTCGCCCGCGGGCGACTGGGCAGGGCGTGGAAGGCCGTGCGCGACGATGAGGACGCCGCCGAGGCGATGGGCATCAACACCTACATCGCGAAGATCATGGCGTACATCATCGGCGCGGTCTGGGCCGGTCTCGCCGGGCAGCTCATGGCGACGCACCTGTCGGCGATCAGCCCGAACAGCTTCATGTTCCTGTACTCCGCGCTCATCCTCATGGCGGTGGTGCTCGGCGGCATGGGCTCGACTCCGGGTGTGATCATCGGCGCGCTGTTCGTCTCGCTCGCCCCCGAGCTGCTGCGCGACTTCGCCGAGTGGCGCTTCCTCATCTTCGGTGTGCTGCTCGTGGTGGTGATGCTGTTCCGTCCCTCAGGGCTCTGGCCCGCGACCGCGGTGCTGCCCTGGCTGAAGAAGCGCAGGCCGGTGCCGCCGGCGACGGCCGGGTTCATGGCGGTGCCACCCTCGCCGGCCAATGAGGACCTCGAGACCGTGGAAGGCGAGGAGAGCCGATGAGTGCGCTGCTGGAGGTCAAGGACCTGCGCCTGCAGTTCGGTGGCGTGAAGGCCGTCGACGGGCTGAGCTTCTCGGTCGAGGCGGGGGAGATCCTCGCGGTGATCGGGCCCAACGGTGCCGGCAAGACCAGTGCGTTCAACTGCATCTCGGCGTTCTACCTGCCGACATCCGGATCCGTGGTCTTCGACGGCAAGGACATCGTGCGTGAGGCGCCCGGGATCTTCCGCACCCTGCGCCTGGTCGACCTGCTGCAGAGTTTCGGCTTCTACCGCGTCCTGCCCTCGCGGGTGACGAAGTGGGGCATGGCGCGCACGTTCCAGAACCTGCGGCTGTTCCGCGAGCTCAGCGTGCTCGACAACGTCAAGACGGCCATGCACGCCAACCTGCGCGAAGGGTTCTGGGCGACGCTGCTGCACACGCCCGGGTACCGGCGTGCCGAGGCGGAGTGCGCCGAGCAGGCCCGAGGATGGCTGGACTTCGTCGGCTTCACCGGCGACGAGAACCTCTACGTCACGCAGCTGCCCTACGGCGAGCAGCGCCGCGTCGAGATCGCTCGCGCCCTCGCCACCGGGCCGAAGCTGCTGCTGCTGGACGAACCGGCGGCCGGGCTGAACTTCAACGAGAAGCAGGGCCTGATGCAGCTGATCCGCCGCATCCGCGACCTCGGCGTCGCCGTCGTGCTGATCGAGCACGACATGGGCCTGATCATGGAGCTCGCCGAGCGCATCGTGGTGCTCAACTACGGCAAGGAGATCGCGGTGGGCACGCCCGAGCAGATCAAGCACGATCCGGTGGTCATCGAGGCGTACCTCGGCGTCGAAGACGAGGCACTCGATGACACCAAGCTGCAGACCGGCACCGTGAACCTGTCATCGCTCGATCCTGCCCGACCGGGTCGCACCCGCAAGGGGGGCCGGTCGTGAGCACGCTGACAGTCGATGCGGCCGACGTCTACTACGGTCGCGTGCACGCCCTGCGAGGTCTGAGCTTCGAGGTGCAGGAGGGTGAGATCGTCTGCCTGCTGGGCAACAACGGCGCCGGCAAGTCGACGACGATGAACATGCTCTCGGGGCTCGTGCGCCCGAAGTCGGGCGCCGTGCGCTGGGGTGAGATGGATCTCGCCACAGCCAAGCCCTGGGACATCGTCGCGGCGGGGCTCATCCACGTGCCGGAGGGTCGACGCATCTTCTCGACCATGACCGTGCACGAGAACCTGCTGCTGGGCGGATACACCGTGCGCGACGCGAAGCTCATCGGCCAGCGTGTCGAGCAGGTGTACGCGCTGATGCCACGGCTGGCCGAGCGGCGCCGTCAGCAGGGTGGCACGCTCTCGGGCGGCGAGCAGCAGATGGTCGCGATCGGACGGGCGATCATCGGCGGACCGAAGCTGCTGCTGCTCGACGAGCCGTCGATGGGACTCGCGCCCCTGGTGGTCAAGCAGGTCATGGAGACGATCCAGGCAGTCAACGCCCAGGGCACCACGGTGCTGCTGGTCGAGCAGAACGCCCGCGCGGCGCTGAGGATCGCCGACCGCGCGTACGTCGTCGAAAGCGGTCAGACCACGCTGTCGGGTCCGGCGGCGGAACTCGCCGCGGATGCCCGGGTGATCGACGCCTATCTCGGGGGCTGAGAAGCATTGTGAGCATGTGACATTGCACTAAGCTGGTCGAGGAGGTGTGATCGATGCGGATCATCGTGATCGGAGCCGGCGCCGTTGGCGCCGCGTGCGCGCTGAGCCTGACCGAGGCCGGCGCCGAGGTGACGGTGCTCGACCGCACCGGGGTGGCCAGCGAGACTTCGAGTCGCTGCGAGGGCAACATCCTCGTCTCCGACAAGCAGCCGGGAGCCGAAGCGGTCATGGCCGTCGAAGCCAACCGGGCGTGGCGCGAGCTCGCCGAACGGCTCGATGCGGAGCGCGTGCCCGGTCAGCCGGCGACCGAGTTCGAGGCGAAGGGCGGGATCGTCGTCGCATTCCCCCCGGGAGCGGAGGCGCTGCAGGGCTTCGCCGCCGCGCAGCGCGAGATGGGCATCCGGGCCGACGTGCTCGATGTCGCGGCGCTGCGCGCCGCCGAACCGCATCTCGCCCCCGAGATCGCCGTCGGCGTGCACTACCCCGACGACGCCCAGGTGCAGCCCAGCCTCGCCGCGCAGGCCATGCTCGCCCGCGCACGTCACCTCGGGGCGCAGCTGCACGTGACCGAGGTCACCGGCGCGGTCGTCGAAGCCGGACGGGTGCGTGGTGTGCGCACTCCGACCGGGCGCATCGACGCTGACGCCGTGGTGAACTGCGCGGGGCCGTGGGCAGGGGAGATCGCCGCGCTGTTCGGCGCGGAGCTCGACATCCGCCCGCGTCGCGGCACGATCCTGGTGACCACCGCGATGCCGCAGCGTGTGTTCCACAAGGTGTACGACGCCGACTATGTGGGCGCGGTCGGGTCTGCGGATGCCGCGCTGCAGACGTCGACCGTGGTCGAATCCACCCCCGCCGGCACGGTGCTGATCGGCTCGAGCCGCGAGCGCGTCGGATTCTCGGAGGACGGCCTGCTCGCGCCGCTCGCCGAGATCGCCGCGAAGGCGAGTCGGCTGTTCCCCTTCCTGCGTGACACGATGCTGCTGCGCACCTACTTCGGCTTCCGCCCGTACGCGCCCGACCACCTGCCCGCGATCGGTGCCGACGCACGCGTGCAGGGACTGTTCCACGCGGCCGGTCACGAGGGCGCCGGCATCGGCCTGGCGCCCACGACCGGGGCGCTCATCGCGCACGCCGTGCTCGGCGTCCCGGCGCCCTTGGACCCGACGCCCTTCCTGCCCTCGCGCGCCACTCTGCAGGGAGCCGCGGCATGACCGTGCGGATCCGGTTCGACGGCGACGAGCTCGAAGGGCGTGACGGCCAGAGCATCGCGGGCGTGCTGCTCGCGCACGGACATCGCACGTGGCGCACTGCCGACGGCGGTGAACGCGGCATCTTCTGCGGCATCGGGGTCTGTCAGGACTGCGTGCTCACCATCAACGGCGTCGAGGGCGTGCGCGCCTGCCAGCGCACCGCCTGCGACGGCGATGTGATCGAGAGGGAGAGTCGCGCATGAGCGCCAGCGCACCCCGGGTGATGATCATCGGTGCCGGTCCCGCCGGTCTGGCAGCAGCGGCCGCCGCCGCGGATGCCGGCGCCGACGTGGTGATCGTCGACGAGGGCGAGCGCGTGGGCGGCCAGTTCTGGCGCCATCACCCCACCCTCACCGACGAGCGCCTGCAGCATCAGCGCCGCCGATTCGCAGACCTGCGTGGTCGCCTGCGCGACGTGCGGGTGGTGTCGTCGGCGAGCGTGTGGCGCGTCGAGGCCGGCCCACCGCTGCGTGCGCACGTGCTGATCGGCCCCGCCGATGCCGCGAACCGGCGCGCGGAGACCATCGAGGCGGATGCCGTCGTCGTCGCCACCGGCGCGCACGATCGCATCCTGCCCGTGCCGGGGTGGACGCTTCCCGGCGTCACCTCCGCGGGCGCCGCGCAGGCGCTGGCCAAACGCGACGGGCTCGCACCCGGTGCGCGCACCGTGGTCGCCGGCGCCGGTCCGTTCCTGCTGCCGGTCGCGCAGAGTGTGGCGCTGATGGGCGGCGAGGTCGCCGAGGTCGTCGAGGCGACCGCGGCAGGACGGATGATGCGCGGCTGGGGCGCTCGTGCGTGGGAGCTCACCGCGGCCACCGGCAAGGCCGGAGAGCTCGGCGCGTACCTCTTCTCGCTGGCGCGGCATCGCACGCCGTACCGCTTCGGCAGCGCGGTCACCCGCATCCACGGCGAGGCCGCGGTGGAAGCGGTGACCGTGCAGCGGATCGACGCCGACTGGCGTCCGATCGCCGGAACCGAGCGGATCGTCGAGTGCGACTCGGTCGCCCTCGGGCACGGATTCACGCCGCGGCTCGAGGCGGCGATCCAGTTCGGCTGCGAGATCGGCTCCGACCGATTCGTGCGCGTCGGTGATGATCAGGGCACGACCGTCGCCGGCGTCTACGCCGCGGGCGAGATCACCGGGATCGGCGGTGCAGATGCCGCGCTCGCCGAGGGCGAGATCGCCGGACTCGCCGCCGCCGGGGTGCCCGACACGGACGCCCGCTGGCGGGCGCCGCTCGCCGCTCGGAGACGGATGCGGGCGTTCGCCGCTCGGCTGGACGTGCACCGCATCGGACGCGGATGGACGAGCTGGCTCGAGGAGGACACCATCATCTGTCGCTGCGAGAGCGTGCCCAAGGCGCGCATCGACGAGTACTCGGCCGCGTCGTCGCGCGCCATGCGGCTGTCCACGCGTGCGGGGCTGGGCGCCTGCCAGGGCCGCACCTGCGGCCGCAGTGTGGAGGACGTGCTGGGGACGAGCTTCAGTCTCGATCGACGTCCCGTGCTGTCGTCGGTGCGGATCGGAGAGCTCGCCGCGCTCGCCGACACGAAGACCACAATCACAGGAGGTATCTGATGCGCGCGCGTCGAACGATCCAGGCCGTGGACTCGCACACCGAGGGGATGCCCACGCGCGTCGTCACCGGTGGGGTGGGACGCATCCCCGGCGCGACCATGAACGATCGCCGCCTGTACGCGATGGAGCATCTCGACGGGCTGCGCGGCTTCCTCATGAACGAGCCGCGCGGTCACGCCGCCATGTCCGGTGTGCTGCTGCAGCCGCCGGCGCGGGACGACGCCGACTGGGGCATCGTGTTCATCGAGGCATCCGGGTTCCTGCCGATGTGCGGGCACGGCACCATTGGGGCGGCGACGGTGCTCGTCGAGACGGGCATGGTCGAGGTCACCGAGCCGGTCACCGAGATCCGCCTCGACGTCCCCGCCGGCCTGGTCATCGCGCGGGTGCGCGTGGAGGACGGCCGGGCCGTCGACGTCACCATCGAGAACGTGCCGAGCTTCGTCGACCGCCTCGACGAGCGCATCGACGTGCCGGGCATCGGCGAGATCAGCTACTCGGTCGCGTTCGGCGGCAACTACTACGCGCTCGTCGACCTCGAGCAGGTGGGGCTGCCTTTCGACCGCGCCCGGCAGGACGACATCCTCGCCGCCGGACTCGCGATCATGGATGCCATCAACACCCAGGCTCCGCCCGTGCATCCGGTGCTGCGCGGCGCCGACCACGTGCACCACGTCGAGTTCATCGCCCCCGGTTCGGATGCCGTGCGATCCCGTCATGCGATGGCGATCCACCCGGGCTGGTTCGACCGCTCGCCCTGTGGCACCGGCACCAGCGCCCGCATGGCCGAGCTGCACGCGAGGGGCGAGCTCGACCTGAACGTGCCGTTCGTGAACGAGTCGTTCATCGGCACCGAGTTCACCGGCACGCTGGTGGCCGAGACGCGCGTGGGAGACCGCCCCGCGGTGGTGCCCACCATCACCGGACGCGCTTGGGTGACCGGACTCGGGCAGTATCTGCTCGACCCGGACGACCCGTTCCCCGAGGGGTTCGTGTTCTGACCGCAGCGCGGACACCGCAGACAGACATCGAGACGAGGAGAGAACAGTGACAGAGAAGCCCATCGACGCCGTCGCCGCAACCGCGGCCGCCGCCGCCCGCCCGTTCGCCCGCACCAGCCCCCGCGAGCGCGGTGCGGCTCTGGTCGCGGTCGCCGAGGCGCTGGAGAGCGCAGCGCCCGAGCTGATCGAGATCGCGATGCGCGAGACCGGCCTCACCGAGGCGCGGCTGGCCGGCGAGCTGCGACGCACGGCCTGGCAGCTGCGCCTGTTCGCCGACACCATCGTCGACGGCGGCTACCTCGATGTGCGCATCGACGCAGCCGACCCCGACTACGTCATCGGTCCGCGGCCGGACCTGCGCCGGATGCTGGAGCCGGTCGGCCCGGTGCTGAACTTCGCCGCATCGAACTTCCCGTTCGCGTTCTCGGTCGCGGGCGGCGACTCGGCCGCCGGACTCGCGGCGGGATGCCCCGTGGTGGTGAAGGCGCACTCCGGGCATCCGGAGCTGTCGCGGCGCACCGCCGAGATCGTCGCCGCGGCCCTCGAGGGCGCGGGGATACCCGAGGGGACCTTCCAGCTGATCAGCGGGCAGGAGAACGGCGTCGCGCTGCTGAAGGACGAGCGCATCCGCGCCGGGGCGTTCACCGGATCGACGCACGTCGGCCGCATGCTGGCCGACATCGCCGCATCCCGGCCCGTGCCGATCCCGTTCTACGGCGAGCTCGGCAGCGTGAATCCGGTCTACGCGACCTACGCCGATTCCGCACTGCTCGAGGCGTTCGTCACCTCGGTGTCGGGCTCGGCGGGGCAGCTGTGCACCAAGCCCGGGTTCCTGTTCGTGCCGGAGGGGTCGGATCTGGGTGCGGTGACGGATGCCGCCGGCGCCGTCGACGAGCACCGGCTGCTGAACCCGGGCATCGGGCGCGCCTTCTCGCAGCGTCGTGACGACGTGCTGGGCGCTGACGGGGTGACCGTGCTGTCGGAGGGCGAGGTGCGCACGGATGACGCCGGGCAGACCTACGCCACCCCGACCGTGGTGACCGTCGGCGTCGACACCCTGATGGCGAACCGCGAGGCTCTGCTCGAAGAGTCATTCGGACCGCTGTCGGTGATCGTGCAGTACGGCGACCGGGATGCGCTGCCGCAGCTGCACGTCGAGCTGTTCCCCGGCAACCTCACCTCGACGCTGCACGCCCGCGCCGACGAGCTCTCCGACGGCTCGCTCGCCTCGCTGGTCGACGCCCTCGCACAGACGAGCGGACGCGTGCTGTTCGGCGGGTGGCCCACCGGCGTCTCGGTGACGCCCGCCATGCAGCACGGAGGCCCGTACCCGGCGACCACGACCGATGCCACCAGCGTCGGCACCGCCGCGATCACCCGCTTCCTGCGCGGCGTGGCCTACCAGGGCGCCCCGCAGGAGCTGCTGCCCGCACCGCTGCGCGACGACAACCCGTGGAATGTGCCGCAGCAGCGCAGCGAGGCCGGTCGCTCGCGCGAGTGGGGCTCATTCGCCCGCTGACCCGACCGGCCTGGTCTCGCCTCTCAGCTGAGACCCGCCTTACGCCGAGACCCCCACGTGTGCGCAGGCGCACGTGGGGGTCTCGGCGTTGGATGGGGTGTCGCTGAACCGTGGCTGTCGTCGGCTGCGTGGTCAGATGCGGACGCCGGAGCGGATGACGCCGAGGCGTGCGTCCTCGCGCCACAGCGTCGAGGGGTCGGCGAGCGGGTCGGATGCCAGCAGCACGGCGTCCCCGTACGCGCCCGGTCGCAGGTGTCCCAGCGCGGTATCCCCGATCAGCTCGGCGTTCACGACGGTCATCGACTGCAGTGTCCTGGCGGCACCGCTGGCCTCGACCTGCAGACGCACCCCGGCGAGCTGGTCGTCTTCGAGGTCACCCATCAGGTCGCTGCCGAAGCCGACCCGCACGCCGGCGGCGTGGGCGAGCCGCACGGCATCCTGCCCCTTCGTCAGCACCTCGGCGTTCTTCGCGAGGGAGACCGCGTTCAGCCCGATCTCGGCGCCGCGGCGGTCCATCGCGTCGTACGCGGCCAGGGTGGGCACGAGGAAAGCACCCGCCTCGGCCATCATCTCGGCCGTCGCCTCATCGATGAGGTTGCCGTGTTCGATCGATCGGATGCCGGCGCGCACCGCGTGCTGCACGGCCTCGGACGAGTAGGCGTGTGCGGCGACGTAGCTGCCGCGGCGGGTGGCCTCGTCGACCACGGCGCGCAGCTCGTCGACCGAGTACTGCGGGACGCGGATCGGGTCGGTCAGCGAGAACACGCCGCCGGATGCCATCACCTTGATCGCGTGTGCGCCGGTGCGCAGCCGCTCGCGCACGGCGACACGCAGGGCGTCGACGCCGTCGACGACCTCGCACATGTGCCCGTGCGAGAAGCACACGTCCACGTGGGCCGCGCGCGGATCGCCGTGCCCGCCGGTCTGGCTGAGCGCCGGGCCGGTGAAGTGGTACCGAGGGGAAGGGAAGAGCCCGGCATCGATCGCCTGAGCCAGCCCGATGTCGCCGCCCGCGACGTCGCGCACGGTGGTGAGGCCCCGCTGCAGCGCCCGCGCGAGCCGGCGCGCGCCGTTGAGTGCGGCATAGCTGAGCGGGCCCCGCTCGTTCTCGAAGCCGTCCATGCTCGTGGCGTAGGCGTGGAAGTGCGCGTCGATGAGTCCGGGCACGACCCAGAGGTCGGCGCCGTCGACCACGTCGGCGTCGGGCTGCGGGCGTTCGCACACCCTTCCCTCGGCGAAGTGCAGGTCGCGGCGCTCGAAGCGCTCGCCGTCCCAGATCTGGGCGCCGGTGATCGTCAGGGGTGCTGCGGGTGCGGACATGCTCATGTCTCCTCGGTTCTCTCGGTCAGCGCAGGCTGAAGCCGTCGGCGACGGGGTCGTTCTCGTCGAGTTCGAACGTGCAGGTGCCGACCCGGTGCGCCATGCCGCGGACTTCGGGGATGACCCCCTCCGCCGTGCGCTCTGCGACGCGCGCGAGGAAGCGGGTGCCGATGATCGAGTCGTGCGTGAGCGTCTCGTCATCGGCCAGCTCTCCGGTCGCCGCGAGCAGCGCCACTCGCGCCGCAGTGCCCGAGCCGCACGGGCTGCGGTCGACCTCGCCGTCGGCGAACACGGTCACGTTGCGCTGGTGGGGACCCGCGTCGGTGCGCCCGAGATCGTCGAACAGGATGGTGCCGTAGACCCCCGAGAGGCGGGCGTCGTCGAGCTGCGCGGCCGGATGCTCGTTGAGCGCCCACTTGATCTCGCGGCCGATCGCGATGAGGTCGGTGGTGTGCGCCGGGGCCACCTCGAGCGCAACGGCCGAGGCGGGCAGCGTCGCGTAGATCGCGCCGCCGAAGACGAGGTCGACCTCGACGTCGCCGCGCGACGTGCGCAGCGGGATGCCGCGGGCGAGCACCCGGGATTCGACGTTGCGGAAGACGATCTCGTCGATGCGCCCTGCGCTCTGGCGCACCAGCGCCTGCACGCGTCCACTCGGAACGTCGATCGTCACCGCCGTCTCGCCGTCGGGGTCGGACGGGACTCGGCCGGTGCGCACCGCCCAGGCGCCGAGGGCGATGGTGCCGTGCCCGCACGCCGTCGAGAAGCCGTCCTTGTGCCAGAACAGCACCCCGAAGTCGGCGCCCGTGTCGTCGGGAGGGGTGATGAACCCGCCGTACATGTCGTCGTGGCCGCGCGGCTCGAGGCAGAGGAACCGCCGGATGGCATCCGCTTCACCGCTGATCGCCTCGACGCGGCGCTCGGCGACCGTGTCGCCGTGGGTGGGCACGTCCTCGACGATGCGGAACGGCTCGCCGGCGGTGTGCCAGTCGTCCGTGGTCCACTGCATGCGTTCTCCTTCGATGCTCGGGTGGTTCCGCGTCCGGCGTTCAGACGGCCAGCCGGGCGACGGCGAGATCCTGCCACCCCATGCCGCACGTCTTGACGATCCGCGGGCGGTCGGTCGTAGCGGTGGTCGCGCCGGTGAACAGCTCGTGCATGGTCACGATGTCCTCGAGGCGCAGCATCCCCGCCTCGACGGCGACGATCACGTCACCGGCCTCGGATGCCGCGACCCGACGGCTCTCCACGACGACCTGCGATCGGCCCACGAGCGCAGGGTCGAGTTCGGTGCGGTCGGGCTCGTGCGAGCCGATCGCGACGATCGTCGCGTCGTCGCGCACCGACGCGGAGGGGAACAGGGGAGCGGATGCCGTGGTCGCGCACACGATGAGGTCGGCGGCCGCGATGTCGTCGAAGGTGCCTGCGCGCATGTCGGCGTCGGGTGCGTAGGAGCGGGAGGCCTCGACGGCGGATGCCGCGCGCCCCGCATCCCGCCCGATGATGCGCACCGAGCGCAGCGGGCGGATCGCCGCGAATGCCTCGACGTGACGGATCGACTGCGGTCCGGTGCCGATGACGACGAGGTCGCCGGCGCTCTCGCCGGCGAGCACGTCCGCGCAGGCGGCGGACACCGCCGGGGTGCGCAGGCTCGTCAGCGCGGTGCCGTCGAGGATGGCGGTGGGGGCGAGGGTCTGGCCGTCGACGAGGATGTAGACGCCCTGGATGCGCTCGAGACCCCGCTCTGGGTTACCGGGCGCGACCGTGGCGAACTTCTGCCCCACGGCGCCGCCCGCTGCGGCGGGCATGAGCAGCAGCTGCCCGTTGGGGACGTCGAGGATCTGCCGAGCGAGGTCGTGCTCGGGGTCGAAACCGTCTCGCAGCGTGCTCTGCACGGCCGCGATGGCGGCGGACATGCTCACCCGCTCCGAGAGCAGCTGCGCGTTGACCAGGGCGAGATCGGCGATGACGTCGGGCATGCTCCCAATCTAGGTTCAAATTAGTAATATGTCACGCGTTATGCCCGTTCGGTGCCGGGGTCGCGGTCGATTCGCGCAGCGACGGCGCATGTCGTAAGCTGGACGACGGTGACGTGTCCGAGCGGCCGAAGGTGCAACTCTCGAAAAGTTGTGTAGGGTAACCCCCTACCGTGGGTTCAAATCCCACCGTCACCGCCATGAGAACCCCCGAGAAATCGGGGGTTTTCGCGTATTCGTGAGGGGTGTGCGACCAGACGGTGCGCATTTCGCCGACGGGTCACTTCCCCCGTGCGTCCGCGCGCTCCGCGTCGGAGTTCGGCGTCCAGCCGAACCAGCCGTGGTCGGCAGGGATCACACCCCAGTCGCCGCAGGCGAAGACGGTCTTCGCCGCGTACGGGTCCGGTGCGCCGTCGAGTGTCCACACCGGAGCGGAGCGCCGCTCCACATCCGCGCAGTCGCCGGCGAGAGCGAAGTCACCGGTGAGCAGGATGACGGCGTCGTCGGAGCTCTCCGACGTCGAGGTGCGCACGGTGATGTCGGTGGCGTCCGAGGGGATCCACGGCGCATCGACCTCGGCCTCCGCGCGGAACGCAGTGAGGCCGTCGAAAGTGTGCGTGGACTGCTGGTGGACGAGATCCTCGTACACTGCGCATCCGGTCAGGGAGAACCCCAATGCGGCGATCAGAGCGGAAACGGCGAGGGCTGGGCGTGCGTTCATGCTTCCAGCCTCGTCGCATCGGATCCGCACCGCGTCGTGCGTGCGAGGTATCCGTGTACCTCGCACGTATGACTCGCCAGCGGACCCGAGGCGTCAGCTGCCGGCTTCGGGCCGCCCGGCCCACCAGCCGATGACGTGACCGATGTGCTGGTGCATGAGTCGCTCAGCGCGCTCGCCGTCGCCTCGGGCGAGCAGATCCAGCAGCTCGTGGTGCTCAGCCGCCGAGCGCGACAGCTGCTCGGTGGCCAGCAGGCCGGCGAGGCCAGGAAGACGGGTCTCCTTGCGCAGCTGCGAGATGAGCGCGGCCAGGCGCGGGTTGCCGCTGTGCACGTTGATGGCCTCGTGGAAGGCGCGGTCGGCCTCGAGGTAGGTGGTGAGGTCTCCGCTGGAAGCGCCGTCGACGATGGCATCCGCCGTCGCGCGCAGCTTCTCGATGGCATCCGCCGGGATCTTCCCCGCCAGCTCGCGCATCACCGGCGGCTCGAGCAGCCGCCGCACCGCGACGATGTTCGCCACCTCGTCATCGCGCACCTCGGTCACGCGGAATCCCTTGTTGCGCACCGCCTCGACGAAGCCGAGCTTCTCGAGGTTCAGCATCGCTTCGCGCACGGGCGTGGCCGAGACGTTGAATCGGGCGGCGAGCGCGGGCGCCGAGAAGAGCTCGCCAGGGGCCATCTCGCCGGCGCGGATCGCCGCCTCGAGCGCCACCTCCACGCGCTCCCGCAGGTTCATCACCGGCTGCAGGGGAGTGACGACGGAGGGGAGTGTCATGAACGACCACCGATCAAGAAGCGTAGGCAGTGCCATGCGGCATGGCACTGCCTACGAAACTACCGGATGCCGTGGATGCGCGGCGACAGCACGCCGCCTGCGCATCCACGGCGCGGATCACTTGCCGTAGCCCTTGGCGGCGGCCTCTTCGGTGTCGGCGACGATGCGGTCGGCGACGTCCTTCGGAAGGGGCAGGCGCGGCGGGCGGCAGGGGCCGCCGTACAGGCCGAGCACGTCCATCGAGAGCTTGATGGATTCGACGAACTCCGTCTTGGTGTCCCAGCGCAGCAGCTTGTGCAGGTCGCGGTAGATCACCTTGGCGCGCTCGAGGTCGCGCACGTCTCCCGAGGTGGACAGGCGGAACAGCTCGACGGTGGCCTGCGGGATGGCGTTGGGGTAGCCGGCCACCCAGCCGACGGCTCCCGCGATGCCGACCTCGAGAACGCTGTCGTCGGTGCCGATGAGGATGTCGATGTCGGGAGCGAGCTCCTTGATCTCGTAGATGCGCCGGGGGTCGCCGGTGAACTCCTTCACGCCCACCATGTGGCCGGCCTCGTGGATCTCGGCGATCAGGTCGGGCACGAGGTCGACCTTGGTGTCGATGGGGTTGTTGTAGCCCACGATGGGCAGGCCCACCGCTGCGACGGTGGCGTAGTGGTGCTTCACCTGCTCACGGTTCGCCCGGTAGGTGTTCGGGGGCAGCAGCATGACGCAGTCCGCGCCGGCCTTCGCGGCCTGCTCGGCCCAGTGCGCCGACTGCAGCGCACCGTACGCGCCGACGCCCGCCATCACCGAGAAGCCCTCGGGGGCGGCGTCAACGGCGACCTCGATCACCTTCGCGCGCTCCTGCTCGCTCAGGTTCTGGTATTCACCCAGCGAGCCGTTCGGCGCGATCCCGTCGCAGCCGTTGTCGGCGAGGAAGCGCACGTGATCGGCGAATCGGTCGTAGTCGACCGAGAGGTCGTCCTTGAACGGCAGGGCGGATGCGACGATCACGCCATGCCAGGGAGCCTTCTGAGACATCTTTGTTCCTTTCCAGCTTTCGCGGCGCTGAAGCCGTTGGTCATATGTAACATATTACAGCACGGAAGCCATCCAGCGCTCCAACCCGGCGGAATCGATCGGCAGGGCGTCGCTGAGCACCTCGATCCCGCTGTCGGTCACCACGACGTCGTCTTCGATGCGCACGCCGATGCCGCGCAGCTCCGGAGGGACAGTCTCGTCCCAGGCGTGGAAGTAGAGTCCGGGCTCGACAGTGAGCGCCATGCCCGGCTGCATCGACGCTTCGAAGTACTGCGCGTACGAGGATGCCCCGCAGTCGTGCACGTCGAGACCGAGGTGGTGCCCGACGCCGCACACGATGTAGCGACGGTGGTGCTGACCGTCCGCGGCGAGAGCCTCGTCGACGGAGACCGGCAGCAGCCCCCAGTCGGAGAGCCCCTGTGCGAGCACCTCCATGCAGGCCACGTGGAAATCGCGCCAGTCGCGACCGGGTGCCACCGCGGCGAGCCCGGCGCGGTGCGAGCGCTCGACCAGATCGTGCACCTCGCGCTGCGCCGTGGTGAAGCGTCCGCTCGCCGGGAGCGTTCGCGTCACATCGGCGGTGTATCCACTGCGGTTCTCCACTCCCATGTCCAGCAGCAGCAGCGCTTCGGGATCGACCGGGCTGTCGGCGCGCACCCAGTGCAGGATGGGCGCATTCGCTCCCGAGCCGACGATGCTCGCGTACCCGGGGGCCTGGCCGACCGTGCGGGCGTGCCGGTCGAAGGTCCCCTGCAGCCAGCGCTCGCCGCCGTGCTGCACGGCGTGGGGGATCTCTCGGCGCACCTGGGCGAATCCCTCGACGGTGTGCTGCACGGCCGCGCGCAGCTCGGCGAGCTCCCACGCGTCCTTCTGCATTCGCAGCGCGGAGAGCATCTGGGCGAGCTCGGCTGAGCGTGCTCGGCCGCCCAGCTGCCGACCGGGCACGGCGCCCACGACCGCACTGCCCGCGATGAGTGCGTCATCGGCCACAGTCAGCTCGTCCAGCTCGCGTACGCGCAGGTCCAAGGCGTCGGCCAGCTCGGCGGTGCCGGCGAGCGGACCGACCCAGAGCTCGCCGTGGGTGGGGTCGGCGTGGAAGGCGGCGGCGCCGGGACGCGCGGGCGGGATGATGTACAGCGTCGCGTCATGTCCTCCGGCACGGGGGGTGAGCACGAGCACCCCGTCCTCCACACCGAAGCCCACCAGCCAGAGGAAGTCGCTGTGTGCGCGGAACTCGAAGAAGAAGTCGTTCAGCCGCGCGTGTGTGCGCCCCGCGGCGACGACGAGGGTGCGACCCGGAAGGGCGGTCGAGAGGCGCTCGCGGTGACGGGCGGCCGCCTGCGCAGCGCCGGGCTCCACCCGCGGCGTGCGGTCGGCATCACCCCAGCCGGTCCTCATCCAGTCGGTGAAGCCCGGGGCGGCCGCGAGTGACGGCATCCGTGGATCCTGCGAGTCGGAACGGGCGTTCGGGATGCCGCTCTCCCAGTCGACGACGTGCACCTCGGCGCCGTAGCCGGCCGGCTGGTGGTGGTGGTGATTGCTCATGCTGTCTCCAGAGGGTCTTCGGGCGGGGGATAGGTGCGGATGGCGCACCGGCCGGGTCAGGATCGTTCGCCGCCGCGCCCGCCGAGGCGCCATTCGAGTGCGGTGAACAGCCGCTCGGCGACGCCGTCCATGACGATGCCGTCGTGCTCGTGCTCGTTGGTGACCCAGGCATGCAGTCCGCCCACGCGGGCCGCGGTGTCGAGGGAGAGTCCGGCGTCGACGTACATGTCGTCGAAGTACACCACCGCCTCGACGGGTACCTGGTTCGCGCCGAGCCGCGCGGTGTCGTACAGCTCGATCGGCCATTCCCGTCCGGCGAGCAGCTCGACTCCGGCTCGGAAGCCGCGCAGCGCACGGACCTCGTCGAACATCCAGGAGAACACCATCTCGCCGGTGAACAGCACCGGCCGCGCACCCTCGTCGAACTCCGGGTGCCGTTCCCGCTCGCGCTGCGCCGCCCAGCCCGTCGGCCCTGCGCCGTAGATGCTCTCCTGCAGGGCGATGAACAGCGGGTTGCCGGCGAACGCGGTGGCCGCGCCCACCGAGGCGAGGAAGGTGTCGCTCAGCCGGGTCTCGGCCCGGTCGCTGAACGCCTCGTCGAGCAGCCAGTGCACCCGGTCGAACCCCGGTCCCATGCCGAAGTCGAAGCCCAGGGTCTGCAGGCGGCGCACGGTGAGGCGGTCGCCGTCGGCGAGGCGGACGTCCTGCGCCTGCAGGGTGTCCGCGACCCGCGCGATGCGCTCGGCGAGGTGCGGGGCGCGCTCACGGAACTGCCGGTTCTTCTCCACCACGCGCGGGAAAGTCCGCCGGTAGACCTCGGCGGGGTCCGGATCGAGCGAGGGGAGCCCGCCCGCGACCGCGGAGGCGACGATGGCCTCGGGGAAGGCGGAGAGGTAGTGCAGTGTGAGGAAGCCGCCGTAGCTCTGGCCGATCGTCCACCAGCGGCGCCCGCCGTAGTGTGCGGCGCGCAGCGCCTCGAAGTCGCGCACGATCGAGTCCGCCCGGTGCAGCGACAGCCGCCGCGCGGCCTCCTCGGCCGGCATCTCGGCGAACCGCGACCCCGACAGTGGCGTCGACCGGCCGGTGCCGCGCTGGTCGGGCACGATGAGCCGGAAGCGCGACAGTGCGGCGGCGACCCAGTCGCCCCGACCGACCGGTCGCACGCCCTTGCCGCCGGGACCGCCCTGCAGGTGCAGCAGCAGCGGCAGGTCGTCGTGGCGGCGCTCGGCGGCGACGAACTCACGGGCGAAGATCTCGATGGTCTCGCCGTCGGGGTCGTTCCAGTCGAGGGGCACGGTGGTCCACACGTCGCGGGCCACGATGTCCTTGCCGACGAAGTACGCGCTGTCAGAGGTCACGCAGGTCACCTTGCCTTCCGATGGGGGATGCCGGCTGTTCGCAGGCACCGATCCAGTCTGCCCGGAGCGGCCGGGTCCGGTGGCGCGGCGCCCGCGGCCACCGCGCCCTCTCCCGTGTCACTGCGCCCGGGTGCGGACCCGGGAGTCGAGCAGCGCGTAGAAGAGGTCGACGATGAGGTTCGAGAGCACGACGAACAGTCCGCCGAGCAGCACGACGGCGATCACGACCGGTCGATCCTGCATGGCGACGCTGGTCACCGCGAGCGCCCCGACGCCCTGCAGGCCGAAGACCTGCTCGATCACGATCACACCACCCAGCAGCAGCCCGATGTCGATGCCGAGCTGGGTGACCAGCGGCGGCATGGCGCTGCGGAAGGCGTGCACGTAGATCACTCGCCGCTCGGTGAGTCCCTTCGCCCGTGCGGTGCGCACATAGTCCTCGCCGAGCACGTCGAGCATCTGCCCGCGGGTGAGCCGCGCGTACACCGCCGCCGTGACCATCGCGAGGGTCAGCCACGGCAGCGCCAGGTGCCACGCCCACTGCAGAGGGTCGGTCGCGAAGGGCACGTACCCCGACGGCGGGAACAGGTTCACCCCGAAGCGGGTGGGCAGGTAGTACAGCAGGTACAGCGCCAGCATGCCCAGCACGAAGGTGGGGAAGCTGATGCCGGCCAGCGCGAACCCCTGACCCAGGCGGTCGCGGACGCTGCCCGGACGCTTGGCCGAGGCGATGCCGATCGGGATGCCGATCGCGAGCCACAGGACCACCGCGCCGAAGACCAGCGACATGGTCGCGGGGATCCGTGCCAGTACGAGATCGGCGACAGGCAGGCTCGAGCGGTACGAGAAGCCGAGATCGCCCTGCAGCAGGTTGCCGATGAAGATGAGGTACTGCTCCCAGATCGGCTTGTCGAGGCCGAGGTTCGCCCGGATCTGCGCCATGAGCGCCTCAGTCGCCTTGTCGCCGGCGATGATCCGCGCCGGGTCGGAGGGCGTCACGTAGAACAGCACGAAGATGAACACGCTGAGCAGGAACAGCACCAGCAGGCCGAACCCGATGCGCGACAGCAGGAAGCGGATCATGCCCGCGCTCCCTTCGCAGAGGACGGATCGAGCGCGTCGCGAAGACCGTCGCCGACGAGGTTGAACGTGAGGGTCAGCGCCAGCAGGGCGAGGCCCGGCACGAGCACCATCCATGGAGCGACGATGTACATCGATCCGTTGGAGGCGTCGGCGAGCATGTTGCCCCAGCTGGGCGTGGGCGGCACGGTGCCGAGGCCCAGGAACGACAGCGTGGCCTCGAACACGATGGCGGCGGGGATCATCAGCGTCGTGTACACCACGATCGGCACGACCAGGTTCGGCAGCACGTCGCGGAACATCGTGGCGATGGGGGACTGACCGAGCGAGCGGGCCGTCTCGATGAACTCCCGCTCGCGCAGCGCGAGCACCTGCCCGCGGATCACGCGGGCCAGGCCCGCCCAGCTGAAGAACACGATCACCGAGATCGACAGCTGCAGGCTGGGCCCGAGCACCGACACCGTGGCGATCGCCACGAGCAGGAACGGCACGCTCATCACCAGGTCGATGACGCGGCTGAGCACCGTGTCGACCACCCCGCCGAAGAAGCCGGCGGTCATCCCGATCAGGATGCCGATCGCCGAGGCCGCCAGCGACGCGACCACGCCGACCAGCAGCGACACCTGGGCGCCGTAGGCGAGCCGCACCAGCAGGTCGCGGCCGAGCTGGTCGGTGCCCAGCAGGAACTCGCCGTTCGGGGGCACGGGCATGCCGGCGGGCGACAGCCCGGTCTCGCGGAACTGCTCGGTGGGACCGTGTCCGGTCCACTGCGCGATCAGGGGCGCGCCGAGGGCGAAGACGACGATGAGCACGATGACGACGGCCGAGCCCACGCTGGCCGGGTCACGGCGCAGCCGGCGGAGGGTGAGCTGCCACGAGCTCTTCACCCCGGATGCCGCGTCGGCGGCGCCCTTGGATGGGATGAGCAGGGTCAGGGTCTCTTTCGAGAACGGGCTCATGCGTGCGCCTCCGACGGGGTGGGGTCACCGGCATCGCTGAGCGCGCCGAGGAACGCCGCGGCCAGCAGCTTCTTCGTGAACGGCTGCTGCGGCGCGTCGTAGATGGTCTCGGCCTCGCCGAGCTCGATGATGCGCCCGTGCTCCATCACGGCGATGCGGTCGCACATGTGACGGACGACGGCGAGGTCGTGCGAGATGAACAGATAGGTCAGCCCGAGCTCGCGCTGCAGGTCGTCGAGCAGCTGCAGCACCTGGGCCTGCACCGTGACATCGAGCGCCGAGACAGGCTCATCGAGGATGATCAGATCGGGGTTGAGCGCGATGGCGCGCGCGATCCCGATCCGCTGACGCTGCCCGCCCGAGAACTGGGCGGGGAAGCGGTTGTAGTGGTCGGGGTCGAGGCCGACCTGCTCGAGCAGCTCGAGGACGCGGCGTTCGCGTTCGCGTGGGGTGCCAACGCCGTGGATGCGCAGCGGGTCGCCGATGATCGATCCGACGCGGCGTTTGGGGTTGAGCGATGAGAAGGGGTCCTGGAAGACCACCTGCACGCGCTGGCGCATCCGCCGCCACTGCGCACCGTTGAGGGTGCGCAGGTCGGTGCCGTCGAAGCGCACGGCGCCCTCCGACGGCGGTACGAGGCCGGCGATCGTGCGGGCGAGCGTGGTCTTGCCGCATCCGCTCTCGCCAACCAGGCCCAGCGTCTCGCCGCGGCGCACCTCGAGGCTGATGCCGTCGAGAACCTTGCGCTCGACGCCGCGCCGCGCCGAGAACGAGACGCTGACATCCGACACCTCGGCGATCGGTGCAGCCGTAACCGGACCGGCCGCGTCTGGAGCGGCATCGCCTGGGGCGGCCTCGGCGAGCTGACCGAGCGGAGCCCGACGCTCGCTCTGCGTGAAGGCCGACGACGCGATCAGGTCGCGCGTGTACGGCTCTCGTGGGCGGCGCAGCACCTCATCACTCGTGCCGACCTCGACCTGCTCGCCGCGGTACATCACCATGACGCGGTCAGCGACACTCGCCATCACGCTGAGGTCGTGGCTGATCATCAGCACCGTCGCCCCGAAGTCCTGCTTCATCTCACCGAGGAGCTGCAGGATCTGCGCCTGCACGGTGGAGTCGAGCGCGGTGGTCGGCTCATCCGCGATGATCAGCGCCGGATCGAGCGAGAGGCTCATGGCGATCATCACGCGCTGACGCATGCCGCCGGAGAACTGGTGCGGGTAGGCGTCGAACCGCGATGCCGCATCGCTGATGTGCACCTTGTCGAGCAGCTGGATCGCGCGCGCCTTCGCCGCTTGGCGGGAGACGTTCTCGTGTGCGCGGATCTGCTCGACGATCTGCCATCCGACGGTGTACTGCGGATGCAGGCTGGACAGCGGGTCCTGGAAGATCATGCTGATCTCGCGCCCGCGCTTGCGGCGCAGCCGCTCGGGGTCGAGTGTCAGCAGGTCCTCGCCCTGGAAGCGCACCGCGCCGGAGGTGCGCGCCTTCGGGATGAGACCCATCACCGACTGCACGAGCACCGACTTACCCGAGCCGGA
This sequence comes from Microbacterium sp. OR21, assembly GCF_047306785.1. NCBI lineage: Bacteria > Bacillati > Actinomycetota > Actinomycetes > Micrococcales > Microbacteriaceae > Microbacterium > Microbacterium sp. OR21. The sequence continues at coordinate 648,743 of NZ_JAZEXJ010000001.1, forward strand.
CTCGCCGACGATGCCGAAGAACTCGCCCTCGGCGACGTCGAACGAGACGTCCTTCACAGCGTGCACGTCGCCGCCCTCGGTGGGGATGTCGACCCTCAGATGGGACACCTCGAGAATGGGCATTCGTTCTCTTCTCTTCCGAGTGGGGGCTGCTGCGGCGCGAGCGGGTCGCGCCGCAGCAGCAGGTCGAGCAGCGGCTACTTCGTCAGCCAGACGTTGGCCCAGTCGCCGTTCTGCGCGAGAGCGTAGATCGAGAAGTTCTGCACACGCGCCGAGTGGTAGTTGGCCTTCTTCTTCGCCGCGATGCTGACGATGGGCGAGTCCTTCATGACCGTCTGGTCGACCTGGTGCCACAGCTTGGCGGCCTCTTCGGGCGTGCTGGCCGCCAGAGCCTGGTCGGCCAGGGCGTTCGCCTCGTCGTTGTTGTAGTCGACGTAGTTGTACGCCTGCGGCGTCCCGTCGAAGGTGAACTGCGGCTGGTACACGCTGCGCGCGGCACCGCCGACCCAGTCCGGCGACCAGCCGACCAGCGCGATGTCCCATTCGCCTCCGGACGCGTTCTCACGGTTGGTCATGAAGTTCGCGTAGTAGTCGGTGGGCGGGACGGGGAAGAGCTCGACGGTGATGCCGGCCTTCTCGAGGCTCGCCTGCACGGTCTGGGCGATGTCGGGCTGCGAGCCGAGGTTGCGGTAGGGGAACTTCAGAGTGAGGTTCTGCACGCCGGCCTTCGCGAGCAGCTCCTTCGCCTTCTCCGGGTCGGCCTTCCCGCTCTTGTCGCCGTACGGCGAGTACTCCTCGTACCCGTTGATCCCGGGTCCGAAGATGCCGTTCGTGACCGTGGCGATATCGGTACCGCCCATGACCTGCACGACGGCGCTCTTGTCGATCGCGTACTGCAGGGCCTGGCGCACCTCGAGCTTCTGCAGCGCGCCGCCGTTGTTGTCGGTCTTGGTGTTGATCCACATGAACTGGTCGACCCCGCCGTTCTCGAGGGTCGAGAACTTCTCGTCATTCGCGGCGGTGAGCTGCTGGATGTTCGCAGGTCCCGGCTGGATGTCGAACAGCATGTCGGCGGAGCCCGCCTGGAGCTGCTGCATGGCGGCATCCACCTCCACGCCCATCGTCATCTCGATGCTGTCGACGTACGCCTTGCGCAGCGGGTCGCTCTTCGCGTCCCACGACTTGTTTCGTGTGAGGGTGAGCTTCACGTCGGGCTTGTGCTCGTCGATCGTGTACGGGCCCGACGAGATGAAGTTGTTGCGGTACTCCGGCGAGTCGGGGAGGTAGTCCAGCACCTCGACGGGGGCCGGGTTGGCGGTCGTCAGGCTGAGCATGGACGTGAAGTCGGATGCCGGCTCGGTGAGGCGGAATACGACGGTCTTGTCGTCGGGCGTCTCGATTCCGGTGATGTCGTTGGCCTCGATGTACTCCTTCATCGCACCGACCTCGGGGGCGACGCCGGCGAAGCCGTCGCAGAACTGCGCCATGCCGTCGATGAGCGTGATGAAGTAGCTGCCAAGGGCGGCACCGATGTGCGGGTTGCAGATGCGCTTGATGCCGCGCTCGACGTCTTCCGAGACGATCGGGCGGGCGCCGTCGGGCGCATCCCAGGTGGCGCCGTCGCGCAGCGTGATGGTGTAGGTCAGTCCGTCATCGGTCGGCTTGGGGACCTCGGTGGCGAGGTCGCCGACGAGCTTCGAGCGCGTCTCGGCATCGTTGGACGCCTCGTAGCTGAGCAGCGAGCGGGAGATGACGCGCGTGATGCTGTTCGAGGGCACGTACGCGATCAGCTGCGGATCGATGCGATCGGTGTCGCCGTTGGAGAGCACCTTGAGGGTGCCGCCGGTCTGCGGTTCGCCGGCGTCGCCGCCACCGCCGCCGGCGCTCGAGCAGCCGCTGAGCACGAGCGCGAAAGCTGAGGCGACGATGAGGGGAGCCAGAGGGGACAGCTTCTTGTGGGCCATAGAGTCGTCCTTGATTCTCGGTCGGATGCCCGCATCTTCGACGGGCGAGCGGTCACGGAGGTGCCGTGGCACGCATGTAACATAGCACATGTCAGATGACTACATTCAGGCCGGATGCACCAGCTGCGAGCGCCCGCCTTCCAGTCGCCGCTGGCCATGGATCCGACCGCACCGCTAGTGTCATGAACAGTGCGCCCGACCACGCCGTCCGACCGGAGAATCATGAGAATCAGACCACGTCATGCGCTGGCCCTGTCGACCGCGATGGCACTGGGGATCGCGCTGCTGTCTCCGGCGGCCGCGACAGCTGCCGTGCCCGTTTCCGCATCAGCGCCCGTCTCCGTATCCCGGGCCGCGGCGGCCCCCGCCGCACCCGCGGCGACAGCCTTCGTGATGCCGCTCGCCGCGAAGTCGTATACCGTCTCGGCATGGCAGGGTCCACGCTGCATGCCGATGCCCGGCGCCTCGACGTCGCACGGCGGCGTCGACCTGGCGACGAAGAGCGGCTCACCGATCTACGCCGTCGCGGCGGGGGTCGTCACCGCCACCGTCTCGGGATCGAGCTCGGTGAACGGGTACATCGACGTCACGCACACCGTCGGCAAGGTCGCCTACTCGACCAGGTACATGCACATCTGGTCGGCGACGACCCACGTCAAGGTCGGCCAGGTCGTGGCAGCCGGGCAGCGGATCAGCTCGGTGGGCATGAGCGGAAACTCCACCGGCCCGCATCTGCATCTGGAGCTCTGGGAGCGCTCGGCGGGCGGGAGCAGGCAGCTCGACCCGGTCCCCTGGCTGAAGACCCGCGGCGTCGACCTGGCCAAGCAGGCGAGCGCGATCGCCGCGAAGGCGGCACCCAGCACCTGCACCTACTACACGACCGGAGCAGTGAACCTGCGGGCAGGCGCATCGACCGCGACGGCGGTCGTCGCGAACCTCGCCGCCGGCACCATGGTCACGGCGGCGCCGGGCAAGGTCTCCAACTCATTCCTGCCTGTTGCAGCGGGCACGCGCAGCGGATGGATCGCGAACTGGCTGCTCACCCCGACTCGCCCTGTCGTCACGACCCCGAAGCCGACTCCGACGGCAACCCCGAAGCCGGCTCCGACGGCAACCCCGAAGCCGACTCCGACGACGCCTCCGAAGCCGGCTCCGGTCCGCGCCGGAAGCTCCTCATCAGCGATCACGTACACGACGACGACGGCGCTGAACCTGCGGCCCACGGCGTCCACGAGCAAGGCTGCGCTGCTGCGGATCCCGAAGGGCAAGAGCGTCGGTCCGCTCCTCGCGTCGAGCGGCGCCTGGCGAAAGGTGACATACGGCGGCAAGACCGGCTGGGTGCACAAGGACTACCTCACGATCGCGAAGGCGCCGGCCGCGGCGCCGAAGCCGGCCACCTACACCACCACGACGGCGCTGAACCTCCGGCCCACGGCGTCCACGAGCAAGAAGGCGCTGCTGCGGATCCCGAAGGGCAAGAGCGTCGGCCAGGTCCTCGCCTCGAGCGGCGCCTGGCGCAAGGTGACGTACGCCGGAAAGACCGGCTGGGTGCATAGCGCTTACCTCACGAAACGCTGACGCCTGCTGCGATCAGAAGCGGGGTCTCCCATCGTTCGCGGCGAGCATCCGGTAAGCACAGGGGAGAGGGATCGCGGCGGCCGCTCTTACATGAGCCCCCGGCGGCGAGCACGGCCCGAATCCGCGCTCAGCCGGCGGCCGAGTCGAGGACTCGCGCGCGGAAGTTCGAGCCGACGTGCGGTCCCTGACCGAAGTAGTGGCGGAAGCTGTAGTACAGCGGCTGCCACTTCTGCGTGTCGACGCGGTCGGGGCCTCCCTCTCTGAGGATGCTCTCGTGCGCGTGCACGCGAAGCACCTCTGCCTCCACGGCGACGGCATCGCCCCCGCCCATCTGCGCGAACTGCGCCACGCGCGCTTCGATCTGCACCGGGCACTCGCCGATCCGCGAAGGCCGGACGACTTCGGAGGTGACTGCAGTGAAGCCGCCCAGGCTCCACTTGTCGGACTCGTGGCGGTACGCCGGCCTCTTCTCCTCGGGGACGGGCGTGCGACCGGTCGTCGGCGCGATGGCTTCGACGGCCCCCACCAGGTTCGGCGAGGGCAGGTTGATCACGAGCTCGCCGACGTGCCGGAGGTTCTCCAGCGCCTTGCCCTCGGACCCGAGACCGAGCATGTACCGGTCGCCCAGCGCCCATGCCGACGATATCGGGCTGATGTTCGACACTCCGTCGGGGCCGATCGTGGTGATCAGCGCGACCGGGGTGCCGAAGTACAGTACGGGCAGATCGACGGCGCGGGTTCTCTCCATCCGTCCATTCTCGACTCGGGAGGGCGCGGGGCACGACTCGAGCGCGGCGCCGGGCGGGTTGCACTCGATCACTCGCCACGAGGCCCGCGTAAGCTCGAGTCATGGCTGCCGGCGCGACGATCCACACCTTCGACGTGCAGCTGGCCGACGTCGACCGCGGGGTGTACAACGATCTGACGCTGCGCGTGGCCCGGCATCCCTCCGAGACCGACGCGTACATGCTGACCCGGCTGCTGGCGTACTGCCTCGAGTACGACGAGGGCATCGCGTTCACCGAGGGCGTTGCGGCGACCGATGAGCCGGCCGTGCTCGTGCGCGACCTCACCGGCCGCGTCACGGCGTGGATCGAGGTCGGCGCACCGGACGCGACGCGCCTGCACTACGGCAGCAAGCTCGCCGAGCGCACAGCGGTGTACACCTACCGCGACCCGGCGAAGGTGATCGCGAACTGGGCGGGCAAGACGATCCACGAGGCGGATGCCATCGTGCTGCACAGCTTCGATGCGGGGTTCCTCGACGATGCCGCCGCCGCGCTCGCCCGTCGCAACACCATGACCGTCTCGGTCACCGAGCGCCAGCTCTACCTCGAGCTCAACGGCACCCATCTCAGCACGGCCGTGCACGAGCAGCCGATCCGCACGGTCTGACGCTGGGGACGCCGCCGGCGATAGGATCAGCACGTGCCCGAGCTGCCGCAGGACTCATCGCGCGCCGGCTCGCGGGGGCGTGGCCTCACCCGCGAATCGATCGTCGCCGCCGCGCTCGCGCAGATCGACGAGTCCGGCCTGCACGCCCTCTCGATGCGCTCTCTGGCGCACACCCTCGAGGTCGAGGCGATGTCGCTCTACCGGTACGTCGACGGCCGGGAGGATCTGCTCGAGGGTGTGGTCGGCCTGCTCACCGGCGATCTCATGAGCACGCTCGACGACGACGTCGCGGAGCACTGGCAGGGGTTCCTGCAGGCGCTCGCCCATCGGATGCGCCGGATCGCGATCGAGCATCCGCGAGCCTTCCCTCTCGTCGCCTCGCGCAATCCCACCGCGCCCTGGCTGCGACCCCCGCTGCGCAGCGTGGAGGTGGTCGACGCCTTCCTCGCCGGCCTGCTCGAACGGGGCTTCAGCGACGCGCAGGCCGTCGCGACGTACCGCTCGTTCTCGAGCTTCCTGCTCGGGCACCTGCTGCTCGAGGCCGCCGCGCACGACGAGGTGGCGGCACCGCTGCCGGACGCGACGCCCGACCGGCGTGCGGAAGACCTCGCGAGCCGCGCGCCGGAGGTGTTCCGCCTGCGGGAGCGGCTCAGCGAGGACCGCAGCCAGGACGAGTTCGAGGCCGCTCTCGAGACGCTTCTCGACCGTCTCGAGAGCAGCCTCGCCCGCGAGCGCTGACAGCGAGAGGCGGAGGCCCCGAGAGGACCCCCGCCTCAGCTGTTCGCACGTCAGCTGTTCGCGACGTTGTCACGTGCGTCCTGCGCGTCGTGCTTCACCTCGTTCGCGGCGTACTGCGCTTCGTCCTTGACCGCGGTGGCCGAGTCCTGGGCGGATGCCTTGACCGAGTCGACCGACGCGGCCAGCGGCTCCTTCAGATGCTCGCCGATGTCCTTCGCGACGTCGGTGGCCTCATCGATCAGCGGCTGCGCCTGGTCCTTCACGTTCGACGCGATCTCCTTCTCCTTCGTCGACGCGGGGAAGAGGGAGGCCAGCACGAGGCCGGCGCCGAACGCGATCAGGCCCACCGCGAGCGGATTGCCCTCGGCCTTGGCGACGACGCGATCCTTCACGTCGCCTGCATGCGCGCCGGCGTCCGCCATCGACGAGCCTGCGTCGTCGGCGGCGCCCATCACCCGGTCGCGCATCGAGCCGAACGCGCCGCGCACCTTGCCCATCTGGCGATCGACGATTTTCGACGGGGTCACCTTGTCTGCCAGGGCGTCGACGTCCATGCCGAGGTCCTGACGGGTCCGCTCGATGTCGGAGCGGATCTCATCGGCTGAATTGCTCATCGGTTCTCCTCATTTCGTTTCAGCGTTTCCGGGATCTCCTTGAGGGTTTCCACGGTCTGCGGTGCTCCGTCGACCTCCTGCAGCTTCTCGCGTCCGATCAGGAAGAGGATCAGGGCGATCACCCCCCAGATCACGGCGACGATGACCCCCGACCAGCCGCCGCCGACCAGGGTGCCCAGCGCCCACCAGAGCGCCATCGACAGGAAGAACACGGCCATCAGTGCGCCGTAGCCCGCCGCGCCCATGAGGCCTGCGCCCTTGGCCGACTTCGCGGCCGATTCCTTGAGCTCGGCCTTCGCCAGCGCGACCTCCTGCCGCATCAGGGTCGAGATGTCGCGTGACACCTCACCGAGAAGCTCGCCGAGAGACGTCGACGCCGCCTTCTGCTCAGACGGTGTGGGGTCGGTCATAGCCGCCCTCCCCACTGGCATCCGCTCGGGACGAACGGGTCTCGGTGTACAGCGGCGGCTCGGCCCCCGCTGCTGACGGACCGCCGACCGGAGTGGGCGTCGTGTGGTCCGGGTGCACCTGCGTCATCGGCGGCACGGGAGGTGCCGGCGGTGCCGGTGGCGCGGGAGGTGCGGGCGGTGTCTGCATCGCCGGCCTCCTCTGGCCGGATGCTGCGGAATGATCGGAGTGATCGGATGCCAGCGCCCTGGTCAGCCGGCCGATGACCACCCCTCCGATGGCCGCCGCGAGGATGAACGTGCCCGGCTTGCGGCGCGCATAGCGCTTGACCTCGTTCAGCACCGAGCCCGGATCGCGCTCGCCGAGCCAGGACGCCGCAGCCGACACCCGACTGGACGCCTGCTGCACGAGATCGGCGGCGATGCCGGTGCCGCTCGAGTTCGTCGCCATCGACTCCAGGTCGTCGCCGACCGAGCGCAGGCCCGTTGCGAGTCGCTGCTGCTGCGTGTTCGCCTGGTCGCGCAGCTCCCGCTGCGTCTGCGCGTACAGGTCCTTGGCCTGCATCTTGGCCTCGCCGACCACCGACGAGGCCTCGTCCTTCGCGGCGTGCAGCACATCCTTCGCGTGGCCGGCTGCGCTGTCCTTCAGATCGGATGCCTCGTGCTTGGCGGCATCAACCTTTCCGTGCGAGTCCGTCGGCTGCGCGGATGTGCCCGAGGGCTGCGGCGTACCGTACGGCTGTGTGCCCGCGTCGTACGGGGGCGTTCCCGAACCGCTCGGGCTGGTCGTCTCGAAATTGTCCGACATGAGTGCTCCTTTTCGCGGACCGATCGGTGGATCGGTGCCCCATGTCTAAGCCCGGGTCGTCCCGCTGGCCAGGCCCCTTGCAATGTATAGACTTACGGTGTAAGTCTGCGCACCTCACTCGGCTCGCAGAGCGTGGAGCTGCGCCTGCGCCTCGGCGAGTGCGGCCGCGGCGGAGTCCCGCGAGCGCTCGGCTGCAGCCGCGTCCCGCTCCGCCTGCTCCCGATCGCCGCGCAAACGGGACAGCTCCTTCTCGACCTCCGCGATTCGCGCGGCGAGCTGTTCCGAGCGGCCCTGCGCTGAACGCGCATCCCGATCCGCCTTCTCGGCCGCTCGCTGTGCGCGCTCCAGCGACTTCTCCGCGTCCCGAACGGCCTGTTCGGCCCGGCGCCGATCCCGTCGCGCGGCGAGCTCGTCGTCGGCCGGAGCGGGGGATGAGAACGCGGGCGGGCGGCCGCCGCCGACCACGTCGTCGAGATCGAACGAGCGGGTCGGGGCGAGGTCGCGCACCAGGCGTCCGGATGCCACGGCTGCCGCCGCATCTGGGTCGAAGAACGCCGCCGAGATGGTCTGCCGCACGGCTTCGAGCGTGGCATCCGTGACGCGCGCCCCCTGCGCGGTGGCGAGCGATGCGGCCTCGGTCGCGAGCTGCCCGGTCAGCGCCCTGCGCTGTCGGCCCAGCGCGGACAGTGCGGCGGCGTCGAGATCCTCCTGCGCCTCGCGCAACTCGGCGGCGAGCTGCAGCGCCTGGCCGAGCCGCGCGCTGCGCTCGCGAGCGAAGAGGTCGACCACCCACGCCGCCACGCTGGGTTTGCGCAGCGCTCGGATCGCCGCCGCGAGCTCCGGGTCGCCGGCCTGCGACGCGCGCGCGTTGCGTGTCGCGATGAAGGCGTCCGGCGGCCCGGCGTACAGCTCGGCGGCGACGGCGTCGAGGTCGGTGGAGTCGGTCATGCGAGCGGCCCCTGCGCAGATCGTCCGGGATCAGTCGTTCTTCGTGGCTTCTTCGGCCGCGCGCATCGCGGCATCGCCCTCCTCCTGGGATTCGGCGCCGGCTGCGGCGGCCGAGTCGTCGTCGGCAGCCGGCTCGCCGTCGGTGGTCGGCATCTCCTGGCTGTCGAACTGGCCGTCGGGCGCCGCTTCGCCCGCCGGCTGGGGGTTGCCGTGCGCTCCGTCGGCGGCCTGGGCGGCGTCGGCGGCCGCGTCGTGGTGGTGCTCGTCCGGGTTTCCGTCGTGATGAGTCATGTCGCGATCACATCGCATCCGACCGACCTGCGGCAGGGCCGTGACGGGAGCGCTGTGCGCGGGTATCATCCGCCGACGAGGTCGGATGCGGCGAGATCGCGTTGCACGGCATCCCGTCGCTCGACGGATGCCCGGGTCAGGAGCACTCCGGCGACCACGCCGCCGATCCCCCCGAGGATCATGTCGCCGATCGTGTCGCGGTACCCGACGTGTATCGCGTCGCTGATGTACTCCGCGCCGAACCACTCGATCATCTCCCACACCGCGCTGAGCGCGAGAGCGATCAGCGGCAGCAGCACCAGCGGCGCCCGCCGCGGAACGTCGCGCCCGGTGACCGCGGCGATGCGGCACCGGTCGAGGATCACCGCGCCGATGACGGCGAGCACTGCGGTGCCGGCGAAGTGCATCAGCAGGTCCCAGTGGCGGATGGCGGTGTAGAGCTCGAAGATGTTGCTCCACGTGGCGGCGAGCACCACCGCGCAGGCGAGCACGTCGAACCAGGCGCGCATACCCAGCATCCGGGGCAGCATGAGCGCGGGCAGCGCCAGCGCGGCGATCCCGGCATCCGTGGCCTGAAGCCGCAGCGCCGCGATGATCATGCCGAGCACTCCGATCAGGCGCAGGGCGTCCGCCGCCCACTCCGCCGTCGTGCGCGGCGGACGCAGGAAGTCCTCTTTCACGCTCGCCCCTTCTCGCTCACTCGCACGACCGCCTGCACGGGAAGGTGGTCGGAAGGCCATCGTCCCACCGGACGCCGGTCGTTGACCGCCACCGCGCGCACGTCGATCCCGGGTGTCACCAGCACCCAGTCCAACCGGCGACCGCCGTCGCGGGGCGGACGGTACCCGGCGTACGTGCCCCACCGCGCGCTGCGGCGCAGAGCCGCCGCCGGCCAGGCGTCGGCGAGGACACCGGACTCGAGAAGCCGCCGCACCGTCGTAGAGGCGTCGCCGGCGTTCAGATCGCCCAGCACCACCGCGGGCAGGGCGCGCTCGGCGACGAACCGGCGGATCGCATCGGCCGATCGCAGCCGGGAGCGAGCGGACAGGTGATCGAGGTGCGTGTTCACGGCCAGCAGCCGGCGCCCCGTCGTGCGGTCGACGAACTCGGCCCAGACCAGCGTGCGCGGCAGCACGTTGCCCCACCCCGTCGAGCCCGCGCGCATCGGCTCATCCGACAGCGCCCGCTGCCCGCCGTCGCGCAGCTGCAGCCGTCGCTCGTCGAAGAACAGCGGTGTGCCCTCGCCTCCGCCGTCGCGACGACGGCCGCGACCGAGCATTCGATACCCGTCTCCCAGAGCGCCGCGCAGCAGCGGCACCACCCGGGGGCGCACCTCCTGCAGCCCCAGGATGGTGGGTCGTTCGGTGGCGAGCAGCGCGTGCACCGCCGGCGCGCGTGTCGACCAGCGGTCGGCGTGCGGTCGCAGTCGACCCTCCACCGCCCGTCGGACGTTGAAGGTCATCACGTGGAGGTCGGGGGCGTCGACGGGGCCGATCAGCGCGTCGTCCGCCACGACCGTCACCCGTCCCAGCCCTGCTGCGGCGTCTGGCATGTCTCGCGGAACACGAACTGCGAGGGCAGCTTGCGCTGCGAGCTCGACCAGTCGATCGCGGGTCGGCGCTGCTCGGGAGGCAGGTACCCCAGACGGTACACCGCCATCAGCTCGAGGTCGTCGGGCACGTGCAGCAGCTCGATGATCTCGTCCCACCGGCCCGGAGCCTCCATCGGGAACGAGATGAACTGGATGCCCATGCCCAGCTCGACCGTCGTCAGCCACACGTTCTCCATCGCCGCGCCCATGCTGAACACCGAGTAGAACGACGACAGCTCGCCGGGGCGGTACTCGCTGCGGTCGAGCATCACGCCGAGCAGCAGGGGCGAGCCTGCGACGAGCTTCGCGTTCTCGGCGCCGAGCGTCTTCGGGACGCCGAGCGAGTTCATCAGCTTCTGCCCGCGCGAGGTGAACACCTGGCTCGTGAACGGCCGCAGCAACGCGGGCAGCTTGTCGAACAGCATGCCGCTGCGCTTCTGCTCCATCTCGGCCTCGCTGAAGCGGAAGTACGGCTTGTACCGCTCGAAGAAGGTGCCGTTCGACATCACCTCGGTCATGCTCTCGCCCGAGATCTGCGCGATGCGCTCGATCGTCTCCCGCTGCTCGATCACGACGAAGCGCCACGGCTGGCTGTTCAGCTGCGAGGGTGCGCGGCTGGCCGCCTCGATCAGCAGCCGCTGGTGCTCTTCGCTGACCGGGTCGGGAAGGAACGGCCCGTTCGTGGTCTTGCGGCGGCGGACGACGTCGAGGAATTCCATGGTGCTCCTATCGGCGGGAGGTGACGATGCCGGCGGCGATGAACGGCGCGGCGGTGAGGGCGATGGCGGGATGCCGACGGGTGTGCGTGCCCGCGTACGGGATGACCGCGAGCGGGGCGAGTGCGGGGGCGACGGCGATCGCCGCCCGCCGATCGCGAAAGACGCCGACGACCAGGGCGAGGAGCGTCGTCGACACGGTCGCGATGTAGAGCGCGTGGTGCACCCAGCGGAATCGCCTCGTGTCGATCAGTCGGGTCGCGACGGCGGTGCCGAGGGCGCAGTTGGCGCCGTAGCAGAGGCCGGATGCCACGAACGCGGGCGATGCGGGACGATCGTGCCTCGTCGCTCGCCGTCGCCGTGTCCTGCCCATGCGCATCATGGGATCAGCACATCACGCCACGGGCATCCGGCGCGAGGGGTTGCGCTCGCCGCGTCGTCCGGTCAGTCGGCGGGCTCGGCGGGATTGCGGCGGATGCCGATCCACGAGACGACCCCGCCGGCGGCGAACAGCCCGGCGGTGACGATCGCCGCACTGTGGAACCCGTCGAGGTCGAGCGAGCCGCCGACGATGGTCGACAGCAGCGCGACCACCAGCAGCCCCGCCACCCGCGAGACGGCATTGTTCACCGCCGACGCGATGCCGCTGCGGCGCTCGTCGATCGCGCCGAGGATCGCAGAGGTGAGCGGCGCGACGGTCAGGGCGAGCCCGAGCCCGAGCACGATCATCGACGGCAGCACCTGCCACCAGTAGTCGAAGTCCCGACCGACCGTGAGCAGCAGCAATGCGCCGACGGCCATCAGCAGGGGACCGGCGGTCATGAACAGGCGCGGCCCGAGCCGACCCGCCCAGGCGCCGGCGCGCGATGACAGCAGAATCATCAGCACCGTGATCGGCAGGCTCGCGAGCCCCGCGGCGGTGGCGCTGAGCCCCGGGCCCTGCTGCAGGTACACGCCGATCACGAACCCGTTCAACGAGAGCGCGGCGTAGATGAAGAGCGTCGAGATGTTGCCCCAGCCGAAGTTGCGCACCCCCAACATCGACAACGGCAGCAGCGGGTGCGGCGACCGCGACTGGCGCCACAGGAAGAGGGCGAGCATCAGGATGCCGCCGGCGCCGGGCATCCAGATCGCCGGCGTCGCCCAGCCCAGTCTCTCCTGCTCGATCAGGGCGAACACGAGTGCACCCAGCCCCAGGGCGCACAGGATGCCGCTCACCCAGTCGACACGCACGTCGCGCTCGTGCTCGGGCAGGTGCAGCCGGGCCAGCAGCACGAGGTTCACCGCGATCGGCAGCACGTTGATGACGAACACGAACCGCCACGAGAGCAGATCGACGAACAGGCCTCCCATCAGCGGGCCGACCAGCTGCGCGGCGGTGGTGAACGCCGTCCACACCCCGATGGCCCGCGACTGCAGCTCGCCGCGCATGGTGGCGGTGATCAGCGCCAGCGAGCTCGGCACGAGCAGGGCGCCCGCTGCGCCCTGCGCCGCGCGCGCGACGATCAGCACGAGCGGGTCGGGAGCGGCGGCCACCGCGATCGACGCGATGCCGAAGGCGATGAGCCCGATGCGCATCACGCGCACGCGCCCATAGGCATCCGACAGTGACCCTGCGAGCAGGATCAGGGCGCTCAGCGTGATCAGATAGGCGTCGACCACCCACTGCTGCGTGACGATGCCGCCGCCCAGCTCGCGGCTGATCGCCGGCAGGGCGACCGTGACCACCGTGCCGTCGAGGAAGGTCACGAACGAGGCCAGCACCGCGACCGCGACGACCAGGCGCTGCTGGGGCGTGAAGGTTGGCACACGGTGACCCTACTCCCGCGGGTCGACGCGCGGCACGTGCAGGCGTACCCTTGGCCGCAGGCGGGACGACCTGCCCCGTCTCAGACCCGGCGTGAGCCGAAGACGAAGGCGGTGCGAGCCATGGATTCGATGATGATGGACGCGATGGCGGCGGAGATGAAGTCCTCCGGCATGGAGATGATGGACATGTCGGTGCTGCAGGCGTGCATGGATGCGTGCGCCGCGTGCGAGCAGGCGTGCACGATTTGTTCGACGCAGATGATGGACTGCAGCGTCTCGTGCATGAACTGCGCCGACATGTGCGGCACGATGATGCGCACCATGATGCGGATGCAGGGCATGACCGCACCGGTGATGATGTCGATGCTCGACGCGTGCATCGCGATGTGCAGCATGTGCATGGACGAGTGCATGCAGCATGCTGAGAACAGCGACGTCTGCCGTATGTGCGCTCAGGCCTGCAAAGCGTGCATGGACGCGTGCATGTCGGTGCGCGACATGATGAAGAAGTCCGCCTCCTGACCGACCCGCTCCGGCGCGCGGGTCAGCGCGCGACGTTGTACAGCACTCGGCCGACGGCCAGCACGTCGTAGGCCGCGTGCAGCGCAACCGGGGTGCCGGCGGGCGCCTCGAGGGCTGCTCCGCCCGCGCTCCAGACCGAGAGCTCGTCGCCGTCGAGGGTGCGCAGCCGCAGGACGCCGGATGCCGCATCCGCCGTCTCGACGACGGCGTCCAGCCAGCTCAGCGGGGTGGCCGACGCCATCCGCGCCTGGATCAGATGCAGGGCGTGGCCCGGGGCGTACGAGGAGCAGACGTCGCCGTGGTCGCACATGCACGCCGCACGCTCACGCACCTCGAAGGGCGAAAGGCGGGTCGGCGGCGTGTTCACGGTAGGTCTCCTCACGATCGGTTGCACCGAGAGTACGTTCCCGCCCCGCTGCCCGTCGACGAAAGCCGACACGGGACGAAACATGGGCGGCGTGCGCTGCCGCGTACACTGGACGCCGTGTTGTCTGCAGAGTGCGCCGTTTCGGCGCGAGAGGTGATCGTCGGCGCGTCCCGCGCCGACGGCAGAGGCTGAGATCGCTCCGGCGGCGGAACTCCCGTCACCGGGGCCTCACGATGTCGGGCATCCGATCTGAAGGATGCCCGCAGCCCTCGCCGATCACCCTCGGCTCCTCGACCAGAAAGCTCTCTCATGCGTCCCATCGACGAGCGCGCCATCCGCGCGTCCTTCCGCAACGCCTCCCGCAAGGAGGCGTCCTCGCTCACTCTCCCGCCCGAGTTCAACGAGATCGATTTCGACCGGCTCGACTATCTCGGCTGGTTCGACCCGAAGCTGCCCCGGCGGGCGTACGTGGTCGCAGAGGTCGACGGCGCCCCCGTCGGCATCCTGCTGCAGCGCACCGAGCAGCGCACCCGCAGACGCGCGCAGTGCTCGTGGTGCGAAGACGTCACTCTGCGCAACGACGTGCAGTTCTTCTCGGCACGCAAAGCCGGCGCGGCAGGTCGCAACGGCGACACGATCGGCACGCTGATCTGCGAGAACTTCGGCTGCTCGGCCAACGTGCGTCGGCTGCCACCCCTCGCCTACGAGGGGTATGACCGAGAGCTCGCGCGCGAGATGCGGATGCTTCGCCTGCGCGAGCATGTCGAGGCGTTCGTGCGCGGGCTCGGCTGACATCCGCTGACCGAAGGGGCTCGCGCTCCCTCCGTCAGCGCGTCAGCGCGTCTGCGCCTCGACGATCGCCTTCTCGAGGTCGCCCGGCTCGGCGACCGTGACCGACTGCCCGTCCACGAAGAACGCGGGCGTGCCCTCGACACCGAGGAAGGTGCCCTCCGCCCGGTCGCGCCGCACGCGGTCGGCGGTCGCGGGGTCTTCCACGGCCTCGTCGTAGGCGGTCATGTCGAGACCGAGCTCCTCTGCCAGAGCGCGGAACACCGACGGAGTCGGTTCGGCGGCGCCGCCCCACTCGACCTGCGTCTCGAAGAGCCGCTGATACATCGCCTCGAACTCGCCCTGCTGTGCGGCGGCCTCGGCGGCGAGCGCAGCGTTCATCGAGTTCACGTGGCCGGCCAGCGGGAAGTATCGCACCGCGTAGGTGATCTGCCCGTCGTACTCCTGCCGCAGCTCCTCCACCACCGGATGCAGCGCCGCGCACGCCTCGCATTCGAAGTCGAGGAACTCCACCACGGTCACCGCGTCGGGGCCGCCGTCATCGAGCACGTGCGACTCCTCGCGCAGCACCTGCGGCTTCGGGTCGCTCTCGGACTCGGCGCGCTGCGCGACGGCCCACACGAGCAGGCCGATCAGCAGCACCATGACCAGGCCGCCGGTGAGGATGACGGCCTTGACGGAGTTCTTCATGCCTCGATCCTGTCAGCTTCACCCGACGGCGCCGCGCGCGTGGGCGAGTGCCCCGGGCGCGAGGTCGGACGACAGGCGTGCGAACTCCTGCACGCTGCGCTCACCGGGCCAGTCGTCGGGCAGCAGCGATCGAGGCAATCCCGGATCGATGTAGGGCAGCACCCGCCAGCTGTCGATGAGGCGCACGTAGGCGGCGAACGGCTCGGTCTCGTCGAGGTCGCCGAGGGACGCCTGGAACCGCTCGTGCTCGGTGCGCAGCGCCGCCAGGTCCCACCACCGCGCCGCTGCGATCGGAAGCGGGTCGGCGGGCTTCGGATCGGTCGTGCGGAACACGGTGGCGAAGGCGCGGGCATCCAGCTCGGCCAGCAGCTGCTCGACCTCGTCTTCCAGCTGCCCGGGCAGGATCCACAGCCCGGCCGACACCGCGCCCGCCCCGAGGAACTGCAGGCGGCGGCGCAGCTGGTGGCGGAGGTCGCGGCGGGTCTCGGGGATGGTCGCCGAGACGAGCATCCACTCGTCGCCCGCGGCCATGGTCCGCACGGCGAAGATGCGCCGATCGCCGCGCTCGAGCATCGGCAGCGCGGCGGGGTTGAGCTCGAGAGCGCCGTCGGGGGCGGCCACCAGCAGGCCTCGCTGCTTGAGCCGGGTGATCGCGGTGCGCGCCCGGGCCGCGGGTATGCCGAGGTCCCCGGCCAGCCGCACGAGCGCAGCGGGGGTGATGCACCCGCCCAGCGGGCGCAGGTACAGGCCGATCAGGGTGCGCAGCAGCGAGGTGGTGCTGCCCGGACGCGCGTCGATGTCGTCGAGCACGACCGACCCGCTGCCGGTCATGGCTGAAGCGCGTCGCGCACGGCGATCACACCACGCAGCGTCTCTTCGTGCGAGGTGCTCAGCGGCGACAGGCCGAGACGGATGCCGTCGGGGAAGCGGAAGTCGGGGATCACCCCGTCGGTCCACAGCTGCTGCGTGACCTCTTGGAACGAGTCGTGGCCGATCGTCACGTGACCCCCGCGGCGTGATGCCTCGCGTGGCGAGAGCAGCCGCACGCCCAGCGGTGCGAGCAGGGCGTCGTAGGCGCGGATGGCGAACTCGGTCAGCGTGATCGACTTCACCCGCAGGGCGGTGATGCCCTCCGCATCGATGAGGTCGAGCATGCCCTGCATCGCGAGCATCGACAGCACCGGCGGGGTGCCGCTGAGCAGCTGGCGGATGCCGTGCACCGGCGCGTACTCCGGTCCCATCGCGAAGATGTCGGCTGCGCCCCACCACCCGTGGATCGGCTGCAGCACCGTGCCGTGGTGCTCGGCGCGCAGGTAGCCGAACGCCGGTGAGCCGGGCCCGCCGTTCAGGTACTTGTACGTGCAGCCGACCGCCATGTCGACGCCCCAGTCGTCGAGCTGCATCGGCACGACGCCGGCCGAGTGGCAGAGGTCCCACAGCATCAGGGCTCCGGCGTCCTTGACCACCCGGGTGATCGACGGCATGTCCGCGAGAGATCCTGAGCGATAGTCGACGTGGCTGAGCACGACGAGCGCGGTGCGCTCGGACACGGCCGCGGCGACCTGCCCGGCCGTCACACCGGTGATCGGGTCGGGCTCGACCCAGCGCAGCGTCGCTCCGGTCTCGTCGGCGATGCCGGCGGCGATGAAGCGGTCGGTGGGGAAGTTGCCGGCCTCGATGACGATCTCGTCGCGTCCGGGGCGCGCCGCGACGCCGGCGCGCATGAGCTTGTACAGCATCACGCTCGTGGAGTCGGCGACGACGGTCTGGCCGGCAGCCGCCCCCAGGGTGACGGCGCCGATGCGGTCGCCCAGCTGCATCGGCAGCTGCATCCACTGCTCGTCCCATGAGCGGATCAGGCGGGTGCCCCAGTCGTCGCGGATGAAGGCCGCCGCCTTCTCGGGCAGATCGCGCAGCGGGCGCCCGAGCGAGTTGCCGTCGAGGTAGGCGGTCACACCGGGGGCGTCGGCGAACGCGGCGAGGTGGTGCGCGAGCGGATCGGCCTGGTCGAGCTTGCGGGCCTCGGTGAGCAGGTCGGCGGTGAGGTCGGTCATGTCACAACTCCGTGATGTCGATGTCGGCTGCGATCAGGCGGCGAGCCCGGTTCGGGTCGCCGTCGGGAAGAAGCAGAAGGGGGCCCGCGTCGAGCGGGTCGGCGGGGGAGAGGGCGGCCAGGAGGTCGACTCCGTCGAGGCCGGCTGCGCGCAGGGCGTCGATCTCGGCCTCGCGCAGGTCGACGGGTGTGGCACCGTTGCCCATGTCGGTGCCGTAGAGCAGCTCGCCGCCGGCGGCGAGGAAGCGGCGCGCGTTGTCGAGGGCGACGGCGAGGGTGTCGTCGTCGTGGATGGCCAGGGTGGAGATCCACGAGGCGGATGCCGCCTGCGCCGCGATCTCGGCCTCGCTCAGCCGCTCGCTGAACGGCGCGTGCGCGAGGCGGGTGGCGCCGAGCCGCACGGCGCGCTGCGCCTGACCGGCGCCCTCAGCATGGGCGACGACAGGCAGGCGGTGCACGGCGGCCTGATGCACGACCGCGCGCAAGGCGTCGTCGCCGAGCACGGGGCCCGGGTCGCTGTGCGCGACGACCTTGATCAGCGAGACGCCCGCCGCGGCGAGCTCATCGACCGTGCGCGCCGCATCCGCCGCATCCGCGATCTCCCGCACCGAGCCCGGCGGAGCCCACGCGCGATCCGACGGGTACCCGCCCGGCGCGGTGAGGAACGGCCCCGCATACTCGACGACCGTCGGGCCAGGCGCCTCGGCGACCCAGTCCGGATCCGCACCCAGATCGATCACGCGCCCGAGCCGCGACGGCGCCAGCAGGGTGTGGTCGACCAGCTGCAGGTGCACGTGGTGGTCGGTGAACAGGCCCGTGACCAGCCCGTCGAGAGGGCGAGTACCGGCCGGCGCGGCGCCTGCGTGCAGAACGACGCGCTCGCCGGTCACGTCGAGGGTGCCTTCGCGCATCCGCTCGCCGTCGAAGAAGGTGACCGCCCGCACTCAGCGGCCGATCTCGGTGCGCACGCTGTAGAGCTCGGGGAAGAACGTCAGATCCAGTGCCCGCTGGAGGAAGCTCACACCGCTCGAACCGCCCGTGCCGACCTTCATGCCGATCGTGCGGGTGACGGTGCGCAGGTGCCGGAAGCGCCAGAACTGGAAGTTGTCCTCGACGTCGACGAGCTCCTCACAGGCCTCGTAGAGATCCCAGTGCTCGTGCGGATTCTCGTAGATCTCGCGGATGGCGTTCACGAGCTCGGGATGCTCGCGGTAGGGCTGACGCACATCGCGCTCGAGCACCGCGGCGGGGATGGGCAGCCCGCGCCGTGCCGCATAGCGCAGGAATTCGTCGTACAGCGTGGGGCGCTCCCACTCGGCGGTGAGCATGGCGAGGTTCTCGGGGTGATCGCGGAAGACGCCGAGCATGCGCTCGTTCTTGTTGCCGAGCGCGAACTCGACCGCCCGGTACTGCACCGACTGGAAGCCGGAGGAGTTGCCGAGATCGCCGCGGAACTCGGCGTACTCGGTGGGAGTCAGCGTGGCGAGCACCGACCACTGCTGGGTCAGCACCTCCTGGATGTGCTTCACGCGGGCGATGTGCTTGAGCGCCGAGCGCAGGTCATCGGCGGCCAGGCGGTCGCGGGCCGTGCCCAGCTCGTGCTGCACGAGCTTGAGCCACAGCTCGGTCGTCTGGTGCTGGATGATGAACAGCATCTCGTCGTGGTGCTCGGGCTGGGAGACCGGATGCTGGGCGCTGAGCAGCCGGTCCAGGTGGAGATACGAGCCGTACGTCATCCGATCCTTGAGGTCGGTGACGATGCCGTCTTCGAGGATGCGTTCGTTGTCGCCGGTGGCCATCGTGCGAATGTATCAGTTTCGTGCCGGTCGTCACAATCATGAAATCAGACCGCTAGCATCATCACCGCCCGCGTGACAAGGGGCGCGTTCGGGCGGGGGATGTCGCAGGTCGGATCGATATCCTCCCTGCATGGGAGACAGCATCAGGGCACGGCGCTTCACTCGACAGGACCGCGCGCGATTCCGCGAACAGGTGCAGCGAGGGCTGGAGGCGCTCGAGATCATGCTCGGCGAGGGCTGGTTCGAGGAGGCGTCGCAGCCGCAGCTGGGGCTCGAGATCGAGCTGAACCTCGTCGACGGCGACCGCAACCCCGCGATGACCAACGAGCAGGTGCTGGATGCCATCGCGAACCCCGCGTTCCAGACCGAGCTCGGGCGGTTCAACGTCGAGATCAACGTCGCCCCACGTCCCCTCGGCGGCGACAGCCTCGCCGAGCTCGAGAAGGTGCTGAGCTCGGCCTTCGCGGCGGCGGATGGGCGCGCGCACAGCGCCGGCAGCGACCTGGCGATGATCGGCATGCTGCCCACCCTTGACGAGACGCACTTCACCGAGCGCTGGCTCTCGAGGGAGCCGCGCTACAAGCTGCTCGGCCAGCAGATCCTCGCGGCGCGCGGAGAGGACATCGAGCTGCGGCTCGACGGGGTGCCCCTCACCGACGATGCGGAGCCCGAGGACCTCGACCTGGTCTGCGACACGATCCTGCCGGAGGCCGCGTGCACCTCGACGCAGCTGCACCTGCAGGTCAAGCCCGAGGAGTTCGCGGCGCACTGGAACGCGGCCCAGGCCATCGCCGGCGTGCAGGTCGCGCTGGCCGCCAACTCCCCGTTCTTCGCCGGGCGAGCGCTCTGGCACGAGACGCGCATCCCGATGTTCGAGCAGGCAACTGACACTCGTTCGCATGAGCTGAAGAACCAGGGCGTGCGCCCGCGGGTGTGGTTCGGCGAGCGATGGATCACCTCGATCTTCGACCTCTTCGAAGAGAACTCCCGCTACTTCCCGGCGCTGCTGCCGGAGTGCTCCGACCAGGATCCGCTGGAAACGCTGAGGTCGGGCACCGCTCCCGACCTCAGCGAGCTGCGCATGCACAACGGCACCGTCTATCGCTGGAACCGGCCCATCTACGACACGCAGGACGGCGGGTGCCACCTGCGCCTCGAGAATCGGGTGCTGCCGGCCGCGCCGTCGATGGCCGACGCCCTCGCCGACACCGCGTTCTACTACGGGCTGCTGCACTCGCTCGCGCACAGTGACCGCCCGCTGTGGAGCCAGATGACTTTCGACGCCGCGCACGAGAATCTGCACGCGGCCGCGCGGCAGGGCATCGATGCGCAGCTGTACTGGCCCGAGCTCGGCTGGGTGGGACCGCGCGAGCTGGTGCTGCGCCGACTGCTGCCGCTCGCCGCCGAGGGACTGGATGCCTATGGCGTGAGCGCCGAGGTGCGCGACCGCTACCTGGGCATCATCGAGCAGCGCTGCCTGACCGGCCGCAACGGGGCCACCTGGCAGCGCTCGCAGGTGGCTGCTCGCGAGGCGGCGGGCGAGTCGCGTTCGCAGGCGCTGCACGGGATGCTCGGCGACTACCTCGAGCGGATGCACGCGGGCGAGCCCGTGCACGCCTGGCGCTGACTCAGGCCAGGATCTCCGCGGTCGTCGCCAGCGCGATCTGCGGCGGGTACAGCCCCATCACGTGCAGGGCTGCAGCGTGGTTCTCGGCGGTCGATCCCGCGCACGCATCGGTCGCGACGGTGAGGCGCGCACCGGCATCCGCCGCGGCGAGAGCCGTCGAGAGCACGCAGCAGTCGGTGGAGACGCCGGCGAGCACGACGGACGCGCCGCGGCCGACGATCGCCTCGAGCTCGCCGCCCCACTTGCCGAAGGTGGGGAGGTCGAGCGTCGGGTGCACCGACAGCGACGCGGCGGCCGGAACCAGATCGAACAGCCGATCGGTCGGCGGCTGGTCGGCGAAGGGCCACGCCGCGAAGTACTCGCCCCACGACGTGGAGCGATCGGCGGTCGGCATCCATCTGGTCACCAGCACCCGCTCGCCGAAGCGCGCGGCGAGACGCCGGATGTTCTGCATCGCCTCCTCGAAGAACGGCGACCCCCACGGCGACTCGGGCGAGGCGAAGATGTTCTGCGGATCGATGACGACCAGCCAGCCATCCGTCATGCCTGCTCCTGCCGACGGATCCGCGCCGCGCGGGCGAACCAGGTGATGACGAACGAGAGCACCAGGGCGAAGAAGACCCCGAGGTTCGCATAGGCCCATTCGCCGTCCGTGCCGCCGATGAGCGGGAGGAGGTAGCCCTGCCAGTTGTTCCAGGCGGCGTCGTCGGCGAACAGGTTGACCACGAAGCCCCAGCCGATGATCGAGGCGACGGCCATCGTGACGATCGAGGTCCAGTCCCAGGCGCCGTACCGGCCGTGCGGGTCGAACAGCGCCGCCTCGTCGTAGTCGCGACGGCGCCGCAGGATGTCGGCGATCAGGATGCCGGCCCACGAGGCCAGCGGCACGCCCAGCGTGATGAGGAACGACTGGAACGGCCCCAGGAAGTCGGCGGCGAAGAACACCACGTAGATGGTGCCGAGCGTGAGGATGACGCCGTCGATCCCGGCGGCCGCAGGACGGGGGATGCGGATGCCGAGGCTGATCAGCGTGAGGCCCGACGAGTAGATGCCGAGCACGGCGCCGGAGACCAGGGCGAGCACTGCGGTCAGCAGGAACGGCACGAGAACCCAGATCGGCAGGATGCCGGCGAGTGCGCCGATCGGGTCGGCGCCGACGGCTTCCATCAGCTGCGCGTCGGAGCCGCCGAGCAGCAGTCCGAAGATGACCAAGATCACTGGGGCGATCGCTCCGCCGAAGGTGTTCCAGAAGACGATCGCGCCGTCGGAGGCGGTGCGCTTCTGGTACCGGGACCAGTCGGCGGCGATGTTGATCCAGCCCAGTCCGAACCCGGTCATGACCATCACCAGCGCGCCGATGACCGCACCGATGCTCCCATCGGGGATCGACAGGACCGCGCCCATGTCGACCCGGCTGCTCGCGAGGATGATGTAGAGGATCGTGACGGCGCCGGTGACCCAGGTGAGCACCGACTGCATCTTCATGATCGTGTGGTAACCGAGCACTGAGGCGGCGACGATGAGCGCCGCGACGACGACGGTGGCGATGATCTTCAGGGCGACGCTGTCACCCGGGCCGCCGAGCTGGGTGATGACGGTGGCCGTGGCGAGCACCGCCATGATCGCCAGAAACGTCTCCCAGCCGATCGAGGTGAGCCACGAGACGATGCCGGGCACCTTCTGTCCGTGCACCCCGAAGGCGGCGCGCGAGAGCACCATGGTCGGCGCCGAGCCCCGCTTGCCGGCGATCGCGATGAGCCCGCACAGCAGGAACGAGACCACGATGCCGACGATCGAGACGAGCGTCGCCTGCCAGAACGAGATGCCGAAGCCGAGCACGAACGACCCGTACGACATCCCGAACACCGAGACGTTGGCGGCGAACCAGGGCCAGAACAGGTCGCGAGGCCTCGCGGTGCGCTGCGACTCGGGGATGATCTCGATGCCCGCTCGCTCGATGAGTGCGGGCGACGTGATGTCGGTCATGCCCTCATCCTGGCACCGCGGCCGCCGTCGCGGGCGAAAGCGCGGCGCTCAGCGGCCGAGCAGCTGCGTGACGGCGTCGATGGCTCCGTCGGCGAGCCGGAAGTACGCCCAGGTGCCCCGTTTCTCACGCTCGAGGAATCCCGCCGAGACCAGCACCCGGAGATGGTGGGAGACCGTCGGCTGACTCAGGCCAAGAGGTTCGGTCAGATCGCACACGCAGGCCTCGCCGTCGGCGTGGGCGGCGATCATCGAGATCAGACGGAGGCGGGCGGGGTCGGCGAGAGCCTTGAGTGAGGATGCCAGCGATTCTGCGTTCTCGACCGAAATCGGCACGCGGGTGAGCGGCGCGCAGCAGGAGCGAAGGTCGCGCAGCGGGATCAGCTCTGAGGTGGGCACGAATCGATTGTGAACGAGATATTGACGAACGTCAATATGTGCGCGACGATGGGCAATGCCAGATATTGATGATCATCGATGAAAGGAGGCGCGAGATGGACGACTGCTGCGAGATCCTCGATGACGGAACCTGCGTCGCGGAGTGCTGCTGACGCGCTCTCTCGATGCGTCGCCGCGGGCTCGCCGTCTTGGCGGGTTCGCGGCGACCGTCACGTAGGCTGACCCCGCAACCCCTTCACCCGCTCAGGAGCTCCTATGCCGGACAGCGAGACCACACCCTCCGTCCTCTTCGTCTGCGTGCACAACGCGGGGCGGTCGCAGATGGCCGCCGGATTCCTGCGCGACATCGCCGGCGACCGCATCGAGGTGCGCTCCGCCGGATCGATGCCGGCGGATCAGATCAACCCGATCGCCGTCGAGGCGATGGGCGAACTCGGGATCGACATCACGGCTGAGCAGCCCAAGGTGCTCACGACCGAGGCCGTGCGGGCGTCGGACGTCGTGATCACGATGGGCTGCGGCGACGCCTGCCCGTTCTTCCCCGGCAAGCGCTACGAGGACTGGAAGCTCGACGACCCGGCCGGGCAGGGCATCGACGCGGTGCGCCCGATCCGCGACGAGATCCGCTCGCGCATAGAGAAGCTGGTCGCCGAACTCCTCTGAGCGGCAGCCGGACTCTCCGTACTCAGCCGGCGAAGAATGCCCGCGCGACGCGCGACAGGTCGTAGAGGTCGCTCACGCCGGCGAGTTCACGGGCGGAGTGCATCGACAGGATCGGGATGCCCACATCGACCGTCCTGATGCCGAGACGTGTCGCCGTGATCGGGCCGATCGTCGACCCGCACGGGACAGTGTTGTTCGACACGAACTCCTGCGAGCGCACACCCGCCGCCTCGCACCACGTCGCCCACGCCGCAGCGCCCACCGCGTCGGTGGCGTAGCGCTGGTTGGCGTTGATCTTCAGGATCGGGCCGGAGCCGAGCACGGGCTGCACGATCGGGTCGTGCCGGTGCGCGTAGTTCGGGTGCACCGAGTGGCCGACGTCGCTCGACAGGTGCCACGACGCGGCGAACGCGCGGCGCTGCTCGGTGGCATCCGCGCCGAGAGAGGCGTACACCCGCACCAGTACGTCTTCGAGGAAGGGGCCGGCGGCGCCCGAGCGCGACTCGGAGCCGAGCTCCTCATGATCGAAGGCGGCAAGGACCGGGATCGCGGTCTGCGGCCCGGTCGACGCGGCCGTCGCCTCGATCAGCGCGACCACTCCGGCGTGCACCGAAGCAAGGTCGTCCAGGCGGCCCGACGCGAAGAACGCGCCGTCCTTGCCGAAGACGGCGCCGCGCGCGGCATCCGCCACCACCGCATCGAAGCCGCGGATGTCGGCCGCGTCGACCCCCGCGGATGCCGCGAGCTCGGCGAGGATGTCGGCGGACTCGGCGTCGCCGAGGCCCCACACCGGCTGCGTGCCGGTCTGCTTGTCGAGCGCGAGACCGTCGTTCACGCCGCGGTCGAGATGGATCGCGAGCTGCGGCAGGCGAAGGAGCGGTCCGGTCGCGGCCAGCACGACGCGACCGTCGGCGAGGGCGAGGCGCCCGGCTAGGCGCAGCTCGCGGTCGAGCCACGAGTTCAGCAGCGGTCCGCCGTACACCTCGACAGCGGCCTGCAGCCATCCGCGCGAACCGGTGGTCGGCTTCGGCTTGAGCTTGAAGCCGGGGGAGTCGGTGTGCGCGCCGAGCACGTTCACGGGCGTCGTGGGCACGGCATCCGTCGGCACGGCCCATGCGATCGCCGCGCCGTCGCGGACGACGACGAAGCGTCCGCCGGCCTGAGCCGGCCATTCCGCGGTCTCATCGAGGCGAGTGAATCCGGCCGCTTCGAGTCGTCGGGCGACCTCTTCGGCGGCGTGATAGCTCGACGGCGAGGCGGCGACGAAGTCGGCCAGATCGGCGGCATGCGTGTGGGCTGCGGAGACGGCGGGCATGGTCACGAGCCTAATCGGCCCGCCCTGATCCGGCGTCGCCGGGAGACATCGGGCCGGTCCTGCCGCCCACGACGAAAGCAATCCTGACCTGGGGAGAAAGGGGCCGCGCAATGTCGGTGGCCCCCTGTTGAATGAAGGTATGAACAGCATCGCCGCAGTGCTCGGAGAGGTCGCCGAAGACCTCGCCGCACTGCTCGGCGACGTCGTCGGCGCCGATGCGATCCCCGGTCTCTCCGACGACCAGATCATGGCCGCGCTGCAGGCGGCAGGCGAGGTCCAGCGTCGTCTCGATGCCGTGGTGATCGAGACGGTCGCCGAGCTCGAGGCGCGTTCCCTGGGTCTTCGCGACGAGCGTCTGACGACTCGAGAGGGGTGCCGCAATGCCAACGAGCTGCTGCAGCGGGTGCTCGGCGTTGATGCGAGAGACGCGGCTCGCACCATCAAGGTGTCGGCCGCGGTTCGCCGGCGCACCGACGTGACCTCGGGTGCACCACTTCCCGCGCGGTGGCCGGCGCTGCGCGACGCGATGCTCGATGGCCGGATCGGCGTCGGCGGGATGCTGGCGGCCACGGGCCCGGTCGAACAGGCCGGCCCCCGGATCACCGACGTCGATCGCCTGCGGGCGGATTCCGAGCTCGCGGCGCACGCAGGCGGCGACCCGGCGGATGGGTTCGGCCCGCCCGCGACTCCGGAGGATCTCGGCATCCTCTCGCGTGCGATCGTCACTTTCCTCGATCCCGACGGCGCCGAGCCCGCCCGCGATCGGGCGATGCGCGAGCGGGCGGTCACGCTCGGCACGACGCGCGACGGCGTCGTGCCGATCCGCGGGGCGCTGCTGCCCGAGGTCGCCGGCCAGCTGCAGCGGCTGTTCGACGCGTACCTCTCGCCGCGGGTCGACGGCCCTCCGCTTCCGGGTGTGCATTTCGCCCCCAGCGATGGCGAGTTCGACACCGACGAGTTCGACACCGAGTGGGAGGGGCTCGTTCCACTCGACTCCCGCACCCGGGCGCAGAAGCAGCACGACACGCTCGCCGCCGTGCTCGGCATCGCCGCCCGGCACGATGATGTGCCGATGCTGGGCGGTGCCGCCCCGACGCTCGTGGTCTCGGTCACGGCCGAAGACCTTTCGAGGGGCTCGGGCTGGGCGCACGTCGACGGCGTCGATGAGCCGGTGTCGCTCAGCGTGGCGAACCACACCGCATGCGGTGGCGGGGTGCAGCGCGTGCTCTTCGACGAGAACGGCCGCATCATCGGCATCGGCGTCAGCGACCGCATCTTCACCGCCCACCAGCGTCGGGCGATCGCCCTCCGCGATCGGGAGTGCGTGATTCCCGGATGCCATGTTCCTGCCACCTGGTGCGAAGTGCACCACGTTCGCGAGCACGCCCGCGGGGGACCTACGCACACCGACAACGGCGTCACGCTCTGCTGGTTCCATCACCACACCATCGACTCCAGCGAATGGGACATCCGCATGATCGATGGCGTGCCCGAGATCCGCGGCCCCGCCTGGTGGGACCGGGAACGCGACTGGCGCCGACCCCGGGCGGTGTCACGAGCGCTGGCACCGCCCGGCCGATGAGAGCGCGGACCGTGCCGTCAGGCGGCCGGCAGCGGATAGCGCCGTCGCAGCACCCACCGCTGCGCGAGCGTCCAGGTGACGGTGATCACGAGGTAGAGAGCCGCGGCCAGCGGCACGAACAACGCGAAGACCGCGGTCAGGTAGTGCAGGGCGTTCATCGTGCCCAGCATGCCCGGAGTGGCCAGAGGCCCCTCCGCCGGAACCTGAGGGCGGAACACGCGGCGGGTGATGTCGGCGACGACCACGATCAGCACGAGCACCACCGCCCACACGACGGCGGTCTGCACGTCCAGGCCGGCGCCGATCGCCGCGAGCAGGGAGTCGCCGAGGCGAGCGCCGAACAGGTCGTGCGCGAGCAGCATGTTCGGATGCCCGGCGATCTCGGGGCGCAGGAACAGGGTGTACAGGACGCCGACGACTGCAGCCTGCACGATAAGCGGAAGGCAGCCGGCCAGCGGCGACGCCTGCTCGTTGCGGTACAGCGCCATCGTCTCGCGCTGCAAGCGCTCGCGGTCTCTGCCATGGCGCTGCTGGAGGGCGCGCAGGCGCGGAGCGAGGCGAGCGCGCATCTGCTCGGCTCTGGCCTGGGACACACCGACGGGGATGAGCGCCGCGCGCACCCCGACGGTCACCAGCATCACCGCCAGCGCGGCAGAGACCGAACCCGCGACGGGTTCGAGGGCGGTCGAGAGGGAGAGCAGGGCGGAGTATGTGGAGTCGAGAAGAAGGGTCAGCGGAGGGAGGGCGAAGAGGTCCATGAACGTCCGTTCGCAGAGAGGATGGGTGTCGGCCGGCAGCCACGGACCCGACCCTCGAGTGAGAGGACGGATCAGGTGGCGGGCACGACTCCCGGCGCTCGCGGACGCGGGTGCCCGTCGGCATCCGGATCGCTCTGTGCGACCAGCGCCGACACGCTGATCGCGCGCCGCGGGTGCGGCGTCGAGCGGATGCCGAAACGGGGCATCAGCACGGCGAGGACGATCACGAGCACGGTCGTCGCGACGAGGACGGCGGCGATGCCGAGCATCCCGCCGGCGGCGAGCCCATCGGGAAGGGGCACGGCGCCGAGCGCCACGAGCAGCGTTCGCAGCATCATCCCGATCGCGTCGATCATCGCCCCTCCTTCCCGCCCGACGTTATCACTGGCACCGCGCGCGGACACGCGCGCGGACACACGAAGGGCGAGAGGGCAGTCGCCCCCTCGCCCTTCGCACCCTCCGGGGGTCTCAGCCGTCCTTGACCTCGAGATCGCCGTGCTGCCGGTCGCTTTCACCGGCGGCGTCCTCGGGACGGGCGGGCTGCGGCGGCTGGTCGTCGAGCTCGCCTCCCTCGCGGCCACCGAACGGACGACCGTGGTCGGCGAACTCCGCTCGGCCGAACACGAGCGTCCAGCCGGCCACCGTGAAACGGGCGCCCGTGCGCAGGATCTCACTGCGATCACCCGATCCGCCGGTCTCGGCCGGCGTCGGATTCGCGTTCATCTCGCCGGCGCCGTGCAGGGTCAGCACGTACTCGTCGCGCTCGTCGTGCAGGATCGTGGCGTGCACGGCGTCTGCACCGGGGATCACCAGCGAGCAGTCGGCACCCGAGCCGATCGTCACGCGCTCGTCGCGCAGCGCGAAGACCGTGCGGTCCTCCTCGGGGCTGGTGATGCGCAGGTGCGGGTCGCCCGCGCCCCGCTCGGCGTGGGTCGTCGTGGGCTGCTCGCCATCGGCCTTTCGGATCTGCTCGACCTTGTCGTCGATCGGCGGGGCGCTGCTGGCCGGGGTCGTGCCGTCGGTCTGCTCGGACATGGGTCCTCCTCTGTGAACGTGGTCAGGGTGGTCGAGGGTGTGGTGGATCTCCGCGGGCGGGCGGGTCATCGAGAGATGACCTCCACGGTCTCGCCGGTGGTGGACGGCTCCAGATGACGGGCGATGTCAGCCTGGCTGATCATGCCGACCAGGCGGTGCTCCTCGAGCACGGGCACGCGACGGATGCGGTGCTCGCGCATCAGGGCGAGCACGCGGTCGATGTCGTCATCGGGGGAGACCATCACCGGAACTCCGTTGGCGAGACGGCCGGCGTTCGTCGTCTCGGGGTTGAGGCCTGTGGCGACCGCCTTCACGACGATGTCGCGATCGGTCAGCATCCCCTTCAGGCGTCCGTCCTCACCGCAGATCGGAAGCGCACCGACGTCCAGTTCCCGCATCCTCTCGGCGGCTATCGAGAGTGAATCGTTCTCGCCGATGCACTGCGCGTTGGGTGTCATGATGTCTCGCGTCCGGGTCATCGTCCCGTTCCTCTCCCGCTGCCGTCTTCACCTGTCTCGATCCGCTTGTCTCGACGGTAGACAGCGGCTGCTCCGTGCTGAATGGGGTTGACAGGTCGAGCACTGCCCGCCAAGCCCGTTCCCCTCGGTGCGCTTCGCCGCGAGCATCCGGAGTGGGGATGGCTCCTGCGCCAGCGCGGGTCGTCGGAGTCGAAGCCCACCGGATTGCCGCACACCGTGTCGGCGCAGGAATCGGAGTGACGGCCCGACCTCAGTCCTCGAGATCCTCGGGCAGGAGGCACAGGCCGCCGGTGCTGCTGGCGGAGTTCGCCAGCGCCGTGATCCACTCGGTGCTCAGCGGCGGCGTCTCCGGTTCGTCGAAGACGAACCGCAGCGGGATGGACGGGTGCAGCCAGATCGTGGAGCGGCCGGTCGGGTCGAGATGCGGATGCTGCCACGACAGAGTGAACGACTCGTTGCGTCGCAGCTTCATCGCGATGACGACCTTCAGGTGAGCGAGCGCGCGGTCCTCGATCTCGATGGGATCGGGGCTGGCGCCGTAGAAGAGCATGCCCATCTGACTAAGCTATCCCCAGGCCGTCGGCAGATGCCAGAGCTGGTCCGGATGTCTGAGAGGTGCGTTTCCTTGGGAAAGTTCGTTTATGAGGGCTCGGTCAAGACCGAGATCGAGGACCGCGCCCTGACCCACCTGCAACTGGTCATGACGGCGAAGCTGCGCCGTGGTGAGCCGTTCCCGTTCAGCTGGCGCGAGGACGCGAGCGTCGGCGGCGGGCGCACGACGGTGTGGGTGCAGCCGAGCAGCTCGCTCGTGTTCAAGTACTTCGGCAGCCGCCAGCCCGCGATCAACCGCGCCTGGATCGAGGCTCTCGCCTACACCGCGAACACGCCCTCGGGCCTGCACATGGTGCCCGAGCCGCCGGACGACCCGAACGCCGGCCTCGAGGGCTGATCGCTCGCGGTCAGCACACGGCTGACAGCCCGGTCAACCCCGTTCGCCCGGTCAACCCCGTTCGCCCGGTCGACCGCGCTTCTGCGCGACATCGCGCACGCCGAGCGCATCGGCTTCGACGAGGCGATGCGCTCCGATCACCTCGCGCCGTGGCTGAACTCGCAGGGGGAGTCCGCGCACGCGTGGTCGAGGCTCGGTGCCGCCCTGGCACGCACCCGCTTCCCGATCGGCGTGGTCACCGCGCCCGGGCAGCGCTACCTGACGTCAGCGCTGCTCGTGCACGTCGCCGGAAGGCGCTTCGGTGCGCAGGTCGTCGGGTGCGTCGCCGGAGTGCTGGCGTCCGTCGCCCTCGGCCAGGTCGCCCTGACCGTCCTCGCCGAGTTCCGCCTCGAGCGGGTCGTCGCCCTGGGAGTCGGGCTGCAGGTCGGGCCGGCCCGCGACCGCCGCGTCGGCGGCGGGTACGTCGTGACGGTGCGTGCGCAGGTGCTCGGAGGGGTCGGGGTTCGCGGTGTTCGTGGAATTCTCCGAGGTGGCAGCGTCCGCTGTGCTCATGTACTCGTTGCTCATGGCTTCGTCCTTTCGTCGTGATACCAGCGTGGTCGACCCGACCGCCCGCGGCACGCCCCTTGACAGGGTGCCGCTGGGGTCACCCTCGCGCGTGCGCTCGCCGTGACGAACTGTCAACCCCCTGGTCGGCGGCGTCGCGGCGGGGGAGAGTGGGCACACTGGCACCCGTGCCGGCACTCCCCATCGAAACTGCAGAGAGGCGCACGATGAGCGACACCACCCCAGATCCTCGCCACCAGCACCACGACGACAGCTTCCCGGGTCAGCAGCAGACCCAGCCCGGCCTCACCGGTGAGACCGCACCCGAGCCCGACCACGGAGAGTCGAGCTACCAGGGACACGACAGGCTCGCCGGGCGCCGTGCACTCATCACCGGTGGCGACTCCGGCATCGGCCGGGCCGTCGCGATCGCCTTCGCTCGGGAAGGGGCGGATGTCGCCATCGTGCACATGCCGGAGGAGCAGCAGGATGCCGATGACACCGTGGCTCAGATCACCGACGCGGGCCGACAGGGGCTCAGCATCGCGGGCGATCTGCGCGACGAGCAGTTCGCCGAAGAAGCAGTCACCCGCGCCCGGGAGGCTCTGGGCGGCCTCGACATCCTGGTGCTGAACGCTGCTTATCAGCACGACATCGACGGCTTCGAGAATCTGCAGACCGACGAGATGCGCCGGGTGTTCGACACGAACATCCTCGGCACGCTGTTCACCGCGCGGGCGGCGTATCCGCACCTCGAAGACGGCGCCAGCATCATCGTCACCGCTTCGATTCAGGCCTACCAGCCCTCGCCGGGCCTGATCGACTACGCCATGACGAAGGCGGCCCAGGTCGCTTTCGTCAAGGCACTGGCATCGGAGGCGGGGGAGCGCGGCATCCGCGTCAACGCCGTCGCACCGGGGCCCATCTGGACCCCACTCATCCCGGCCACCGGCTGGGATGACACGAAGGTCGAGCAGTTCGGCAGCGACACTCCGCTGGGCAGGGCCGGTCAGCCGGCCGAGCTCGCCGGAGCGTACGTGTACCTGGCCGCAGCCGAGTCTTCGTACACCTCGGGCACGGTGCTCGCGGTGACAGGAGGTAAGGCGCTGTGACTGTCATGATCGACGACCCCATACCAGCCACCCCGCACGGGGACTGGGAACTCACGCCGCTGGGCAGGGACAGCTGGCGCATCTGCGACCCGGCGCGGCGCCAGGCGGACGCCGACTGCCTGATCGCCTACGTCGACCGCTCGCCGACCGGCGTGCTCGACGTGCTGTGGCTGCGAACGCCCTGCCCGCGCACCACGCGGTTCCGCGGCTTCCGTCAGCTCTTCGAGGCACTCGACCTCGCGGTCGCCAACGCGTCGAACAGGGCGCAGAAGCCCTCGCCGATCCCCGGACGGCCACCGCTCCGCGGATGAAACACGCCCGGATGCGGGGCGTAGCCTCAGAGCATGACTGATCTGCGCGACCTGCTCGGCATCCGGCATCCTGTCGTCCTCGCGCCGTTCGGTGGTCTCTCGTCAGTCGACCTGACCGCCGCGGTGAGCGAGGCGGGCGGGCTCGGCTCGTACGGGCTGTACGGCTACGACGGCTCACGCATCCGCGACACGGCGGCAGCGCTGCGAGCAGCGACCGACGCTCCGTTCGCTCTGAACATCTGGCTGCCGACGGGTGACGAGGTCACACCCGGCGGCGACCACGAGAGGTACGCGGCAGCCCTCTCCGACTTCTTCGACGAAGTGGGCATCGAGCCTCCGGCGCGCCCGGACCGGTATCTGCCGAGCCTGGAGGAACAGCTCGACGCGATCTGGCAGGCGGCGCCGGCCGCGATCAGCGTGGTCTTCGGGGTGCCGTCGGAGGAGCTGGTCGACGAGGCGCACCGCCGCGGCATCCGGGTCATCGGCACCGCGACGACGGTCGCCGAGGCGCGTGCCCTCGAGGCCGGCGGTGTGGACGCCGTCGTCGCCACCGGCATGGAAGCCGCCGGTCACCGAGTGTCGTTCCTGCGCCCCGCGGAGCAGTCGCTGGTCGGGCTCTTCTCTCTGCTGCCGCAGGTGGCGGATGCTGTGCACGTGCCGGTCATCGCCGCCGGCGGCATCGCCGATCGGCGCGGCGTCGCGGCAGCGTTCGCGCTCGGAGCGTCGGGGGTGCAGGTAGGCACGTCGTTCCTCGCCACTGCCGAGTCGGCTGCCAACGACGCGCATCGCACAGCCATCCGCTCGACCGCGGCTGATGAGAGCGTGCTCACCCGTGCGATGAGCGGACGCCTGTCCCGCGGGGCGTCGACTCGTGCGGTCCGCGAGATCGAGGCATCCGGAGCCATCGCCCCGTTCCCCGCGCAGAACTGGCTGACCGGTCGCTTCCGCGCCGTCGCCGGTGAGCGCGGCATGGGCGACCTGCAGTCGCTGTGGCTGGGACAGTCGGCGCCGCTCGCCCGTGGCCGCACCGCGGCGGAGGTGTTCGCCGAGCTGGTGGCGGGGATTCCTGCTTGAGCGCGCCGCTCGTCGTCAGAGGATGACGGTGGAGCGGCCGTGCACGATCACGCGGTCCTCGGCGTGCCACTTCACCGCCCGTGCGAGCACGTAGCGCTCGACGTCGGCGCCGCGCCGCTGCAGCTCGGCGGCCGATTCGGCGTGCGTGACCCGCGTGACGTCCTGCTCGATGATCGGGCCCTCGTCGAGATCGGCGGTCGCGTAATGCGCGGTCGCGCCGATCAGCTTCACCCCGCGGTCCTTCGCCCGCGCGTACGGGTTCGCGCCGATGAACGCCGGCAGGAATGAGTGGTGGATGTTGATCACCGGGGCGCCCAGACGCTCGATGAACTCATCGGTGAGGATCTGCATGTACCGGGCGAGCACGACCAGGTCGACGTTGCCCTGCAGCAGCTCGAGCTGCCGCGCCTCCATCGCGGCCTTGTCGCCGGAGGGGATGTGCATGAACGGCACCCCGAACGAGCGCACCGACTCGGCGAGGTCGGGGTGGTTCGAGATGACCATCGTCACGTCGATGTCGAGCTCACCGCGCTGGGTGCGCCACAGCAGCTCCATCAGGCAGTGATCGTACTTCGACACGAAGATCGCGACGCGCTTGCGCTTCGAGGTGTCGTGCAGCGACCACTCCATGCCGAAGCGGTCGGCGACCTCGGCGATCGACGCCTCGAGCTCGGGCCGCTTCGCGGCGAGGCCGTCGAGGTGGATGACCGTGCGCTGGAAGAACCGGCCGCCCTCCTCGTCGGTGGAGTGCTGGTCGAGGGAGATGATGTTCGCGCCGTGCGACGCCAGCACTCCGGCGACGGCGGCGACGATGCCGGGCTGGTCGTCGCAGGCGATGAGAAGGCGTGCGGTGTCGGTCTGCGGCATGGATGCTCCTGAGCTGGGGTGTCAGTCGATTCTGCCCGCATCCTGGCGGCGGCGCCCAATCGTTACCCTGGTCGGATGGGTGCGACTGAGGATCTGCTGCGTGATGCACGTGCGCGGCTGTCGACCGTGCCGCGCGAGGCGCTCGGCCGCGAGCGCACCTCGCGGTGGCGCGCCGACCGCATCGTGCGGGCAGGTGCCGCCTGGCATCTCGGCGTGCTGCTGCTCACCGACGACGGCGTGCTGTCGACGGCGGAGATCGTTCGCGCTGCCGAAGAGGTGCGTCGCGGGTACACGGCCGAGTCGGCGCGCGCGCGAGCCGAACGGCGGGCGCAGGCGCGGCGGGGAGGCTTCGCGGAGGGCGAGGTGGTGCACGTCGGATGGCAGGAGCTCGACGTCGCGGCGGTGGACGCCGGTGGGGCATCCGGCCCGCTCGCTCTGGTCGACGGGCTGCCGAGCGTGCGCTGGTCGCCGGGCGGTGCGCTCGTGCCGCTGCGCGGCTATCTCGACGAGCGCATCGCGCTCGCGCTCGGCTCCTGAGCTCAGCCGCCGATCAGGCGCGGGAAGCGGGCGAGCAGGTCGTCTCCGTCGACGGATGCCGAGAGCACCGCGCGCTCGGTCGCGTCGTACTCGCGAGGGTCGAAGTATCCGGATGCCCGATACACGGCCATCCGGTCGGCGAAGTCCTGCGGTGAGGCCTCGGGGTGGAACTGCGTGGCGTACAGCCGCTCGCCGGCGCGGTACGCCTGCACGGTGCAGGCCTGGTTCGTGGCGAGCAGCACCGCGCCGGGCGGCGTCTCTGCCGCGGACTCCTTGTGCGCGGTGAACACCGACAGGCTCGGCGCGCTGGGCCCGAACAGCCGATCCTCCGCGCCGGGCTCGGTGAGGTGCACGGCCGTCGCGCTCGCCTGCTCGGGCTGTGCGGTGTGCACCCGCCCGCCCAGCATCCGCGTCACCACGCCGATGCCGTAGCAGGTGAACAGGGCCGTCGCCTGGCCGTCGAGCGCGCGCGCTGCGATGCGCTCGAGGTCGTGCTCGACCGCGCGCTGGTGCTCGCCCTTCTCGGCATCCGTGACGTTGAACGGCGACCCGCCGATCACGAAGCCCTCGTACTGCTCCCACTCCGCCGTCTCGAGCGACGCGTGCAGCAGGTCGATGCGGTCGAGCATGCCCAGCCCGAGTCCGCGCCGGAATGAGCGATGCTCGGCGTCGGCCGCGCTGCGCTCGGGGCGGACGCACACGTACAGCACGGAAGACATGGGCCGAGTCTATTGGGCCGGTTTGACGACGGTCGGGAATATCGATCATCATCGAATGTTGAAGTTGATAGAAGTGCGCTCAACTTTGAGAGGAAAGGTAATGCCCAACGACTTCAATGACGCGGGTCCGGGATCTTTCGACGAGTTCCTGGCCCGTTATCTCGCGGGTGAACGCAACCGGCAGGCCCGTTCGATCGACCTCGCCCGGTTCCTCACCGCGCGCACGCAGCAGATCCTGCAGCGTGCCGGCCGGTTCGCGCTCGAGCGCGGGCAGACCGACCTCGACTCGCTGCACGTGCTGCGGGTGATCGTGGAGGACGACACGGTGGCGCAGGCCATCCGCCACATCGGCGTCGACCCGCAGGTCATCGTGGCGGCCGTCGACGCGGGTCTGCCCGTGCCCGCAGAGCCGGCGGCCCTGAGTGCTGCGACCATCACGCCGAGCGCCAGCCGTGCGCTGTTCCACTCGTACCAGGTGGCTCGCTCGTCGGGCGCGACCTACATCGACCCCGAGCACCTGTTCTTCGCGCTCGTTCTGGGGCAGGACGTGCCGGCCGGTCAGATCCTCGCACGCGCCGGCGTCACCCCGGAGGCCCTCACACAGAGCCTGCGCGAGCCAGTCGCCGCAGGCGTCGACACCGAGGAGGCGCCCGCCGAACAGGCATCCGCCACCCCCATGCTCGACCAATACGGGCTCGACCTCACGGCGCGCGCTCGCGCCGGCGAACTCGATCCCGTGATCGGCCGCGCCGACGAGATCGAGCAGACCATCGAGATCCTCAGCCGCCGCACGAAGAACAACCCTGTGCTGATCGGCGAGGCCGGCGTCGGCAAGACCGCGATCGTCGAGGGACTCGCCCGCGCGATCGTCGAGAACACCGTGCCCGCACAGCTCGCCGACCGCCGGGTGATCGCGCTCGACCTGCCCGCGATGCTCTCGGGCACCCGCTACCGCGGCGACTTCGAAGAGCGACTGACGAAGACGATGGACGAGATCGCCGCGCACAAGGGCGAGATCATCGTCTTCATCGACGAGGTGCACACCGTCGTCGGCGCCGGTGGATCCGGTGACGGCGGCATGGACGCGGGCAACATCCTCAAGCCGCGCCTGGCCCGCGGCGACCTGCACCTCGTCGGCGCCACCACACTCGGCGAGTACCGGCGCATCGAGAAGGATCCTGCGCTCGAGCGCCGCTTCCAGCCCGTGAAGGTGACCGAGCCCTCGATCGACGACGCCGTGCTGATCCTCGAGGGGCTGCTGCCCGCCTATCAGCAGCACCACAGCGTGACCTACACCGGCGACGCCGTGCGTGCTGCGGTGGAGCTCAGCGCGCGCTACCTGCCCGACAGGGTGCTGCCCGATAAGGCGATCGACCTGATCGACCAGGCGGGCGCGCGGCTGAGGCTGCGCCTGGGCGTCGTGCCCGACATCGACAAGCTCTTCGCCGAGCTCGCCGAGCTCGAATCGCGGAAGAACGCGGCGGTGGCCGCGGAGCACTACGAGGAGGCCTCGCGCATCCGCGACGAGATCGCCGCCGTGCAGAGCCGGATCGACGCCGCGGGCACACCTGCGGCGACCACGCCGGCCACCGAGGCCGTCGTCGACGAGTCGCAGATCGCCGCCGTGGTGTCCAGGGCCACCGGGATCCCGGTGAGCCGCCTCACCGAGAGCGAGCGCGAGCGGCTCGGCAACCTCGAGGCTGATCTGCACGCCCGAGTGATCGGCCAGGACGACGCGGTCACCGCGGTGGCCCGAGCCGTGCGACGCAGCCGCACGGGAATGGGCGATGCCCGCAGGCCCGTCGGATCCTTCCTCTTCCTCGGCCCGACCGGTGTGGGCAAGACGGAGCTGGCCAAGGCTCTCGCCGACCGCCTCTTCGATGACGAGAACGCCGTGATCCGCTTCGACATGAGCGAGTTCGGCGAGCGGCACACCGTGTCGCGCCTGCTCGGGGCTCCTCCGGGCTACGTGGGTTACGACGAGGCCGGTCAGCTCACCGAGCGGGTGCGCCGCAACCCCTACTCGATCGTGCTG
Source organism: Microbacterium sp. OR21 (assembly GCF_047306785.1). NCBI lineage: Bacteria > Bacillati > Actinomycetota > Actinomycetes > Micrococcales > Microbacteriaceae > Microbacterium > Microbacterium sp. OR21. The sequence goes on from NZ_JAZEXJ010000001.1 coordinate 685,813, forward strand.
TTCGACGAGATCGAGAAGGCCCACCCCGACGTGTTCAACCTGCTGCTGCAGGTGCTCGACGACGGACGCCTCACCGACGGGCAGGGGCGCACGGTCGACTTCCGCAACACGGTGATCGTGATGACCTCGAACATCGGCTCGGAGTTCCTGGCCTCGCGCACAGGAGCCCTCGGTTTCGTGGCCTCGCAGGACGCGTCGGCCAACGGCTTCGCCTCGCTCGACGACCTCCGAGCCCGGGTGATGGGCAGGCTGCGTGAGGCGATGCGGCCCGAGTTCCTGAACCGCATCGACGAGATCGTGCTGTTCCAGAAGCTCGGACGCGACGAGCTGGGCCGGATCGTACGGCTCATGCTGCGGGCCACCGCCCAGCGCCTGACGGCTCGCGATGTCTCGCTCGACGTCACCGACGCCGCGGTCGAATGGCTCGGCGAGCACGGGTACGAGCCGGAGTACGGTGCGCGGCCGCTGCGCCGTCTCATCCAGCGAGAGGTCGACGACCGCGTCGCAGACCTGTTCGTGACGGGAGAGCTCGTCGACGGCGGTCGGGTGCGGGTTGACGTCTCAGGCGATGCCCTGGCCGTCACCGCTGAGATGTCTCATCGAGCGGCGGCCTGACCAGCTCACGACGGTGACCTCCGCCCTCTCCGGAGGGCGGAGGTCACCGTGAGGAGTTCGCGGTGCGTCCGCGCACGATGCCGACGAACGTCTCGACGTCGGGAGTCGTCTTCTCACGCGGCCAGGCGAGCGCGACGGTCGACGTGCGTCCGCCGAGCAGCGGCCGGTAGTCGGCGTCCTTGCGCTGGTGCAGCCGAGCGAGCGACATCGGCACGACCAGGATGCCGACGCCCGAGGCCACCGTCGCGACCGCGTCGGCGGTGGTGGCGATGGTCGGGAACTCCGGCGCCCGGGTGGGCAGGTCGAGCGGGCCGAGCACGTCGTCGGCGGGCGTGATCAGCACCTGGTCTGCGAGGTCGTCGGCGGTGAGCCGATCGGTCGCCATGAGGAACGAGTCGGCGGATGCCACGACCACAGGCACCTCGTCGTAGAGCGGGATCACGTGCAGGTCGTCGCGGTCGTCGAGCGGCAGGCGCACGAGCGCCGCGTCGAGTCCGTCGAGGGCCGGGCGCTGGCCGGCGACCGAGATGGGCACGAGCTCGATGTCGACGTGCGGCATCCGCTCCTTCCAGGCATCCACCCACTTGCCCGGTGTGGCACCGGGGATGACCCCGAGACGGAACGTGCGCGGCGTCTCATCGATCGGCGGGGTGGGCGAAGGCTGCGGGGAAGGGCGAGGCGTGCGCTTGGCCGCGGGCTTCTGAGCACCCTTCTGCGCAGCCTTCGTGGTCTTCGCCGGGCGCGGCCTGCCGCCCTTGGGTGCGCGGCGCCGGTCGTTCTTCACCGGTTCAGCGTACCCGTCGCCTCGTCACGGCCGGGGGCGGATCGCCACGCAGCACCGCCCGATGTGCGGTTCGCCGTGCGCGCGCAGGCGCGTGCAGCCGAGCCCCTCGACCACACCGCTGACGAGCGAGAGGTTGGCCGAGCAGATCAGCTCGGTGTGATCGCGGGCGAGGGAGTCGAACGGGCAGTTGGCGAGGATGACCGCCTCGCCGCCCTCGTCGGATTCGCTGTGCGGCTCGTAACCCTGCGCGGTCAGCACCTCGGTCAGGCGCACGGATCCGTTATCGTCGCCGAGCACGTGCGGGGCGGATGCTGCGATCGAGCGTCCCTCTTCGTGCGCCACCTCGGCGAGGGCCTGTCGCAGGGGCAACCCGCCGCCGGCGCGCTCGATCGCCCCCGCGAGCACGTGCCCCACCAGGTCGTAGCGACGCTCGGGGAGCGACACGCTCACCGTCCCGCTCGCACGCCGGTACAGCTTGGAGGGGCGACCGGCGCCGGGCCCCGAGCGACCGCTGAGGCGGCGGAACTCGGTCTCGAGAAGACCGGCCTCGACGAGCTTGTCGAGGTGGAAGCGCGCGATGTGCGCGGGCACGCCGACGGCGGTGGCGGCCGCCTCGCGCGGGACCGCATCGAGCTGGCCGACGACGTGCTCGTAGAGCGCCCGTCGGGTCTCGTCGGCGAGGGCGCCGATGCTCGAGGCTCGTGCGGAGAAGTCCATGATGCCTCTCTGAGGAAGAGCGTCTCGTCGTCAGCGGATGGTGACTCTAATTCCGATAGTAGCCTCTTTTAGAACGCGGCGGCATGCGATCCGAGAGCGCCGCAGACGACGAAGAGCCCGCCTCGAGGGGCGGGCTCTTCGGGTGAGCGGCTCAGGCTGCCAGCCAGAGTCCCTTTCGGTCTGTGATGACCGTGAGGCCAGGGGCGACGCTCTCGTCGTGCCCGATGCGGGTTCCCCGCGCGACCTGCGCTCCTGCGCCGATCTCGGTGCGGACGCCGATCCAGGCGCCTTCCCCGACGGCCGCGCCGGCTCCGATGTGCGCGTGCGCGTCGATCCGCGCGTTCTCGCCGATCACGGCATCCGGTTCCACCCAGGCGCCGCGCGCGATCCGCGCTCCGGCACCCACGCGCGCGCCAGGTTCGACATAGGCGCCGGCTTCGATGAGAGCCTTCGGATGCACCTTCGCGCCGTGCGCGACGAGTCCGCGTCCGTTGACGTGCTTGCGGTATCGCAGCGTCGCGCCCTGGTCGTCCTCGATATCGATGTAGTTCTTGCCCACGTTTCCTCCCGTGTTCCGGAGTCTTCCGGATATATGTACAACCGGGAGGGGGCTTGATTCATTCCCCGTTAGGGATTAGCTCACCGCTGGCAGTTCGGGCACCAGAACGTGATGCGCTCGCGGGTCGGGTCGGCCCCCAGCTCGCCTTTGCGGATGGGCGTGCCGCAGCGTCGGCACGAGCGCCCGGCGCGGCCGTACACCCAGTCGGTGAAACCCCGGCGTGCGTCACCGGTGAAGGTGCGGTCCATCCGGTCGCGGTTGGCGCGGATTGTGCGCACGCCGAGGTCGATCAGGGCGGCGACGTCGACATCCGGCGTGGGGGTCTCGGGCCGGATACCGCGCAGGAACAGCAGCTCAGCCGCGTACTCATTGCCGAACCCGGCGACGTTGCGCTGATCGAGCAGCGCGACATGGATCTCGCGGGTGTCGGCGCTCAGCCGCCGGATCGCCTCGTCACGGTCCCAGTCCTCGGCGAGCGGGTCGGGCCCCAGATGATCGACCAGCTCACCCTCGTTGCGGGTGGGTACGAGCTTGACCTCCGCGATGTCGACGCCCACCGCCTCGTGCTCGGCGGTGCCCACGATCGCGCGCACCTTGAACGCCGGGTGCCGCCACTTGTCACCCGGCCGGTAGATGAACCAGGCGCCGTCCATGCGCAGATGGGAATGCAGGGTGTACTCGCCGATGCGCATCAGCAGGTGCTTGCCCCGAGGCGCGACCTCGTGCACGATCTGCCCGGTGAGGTCGGCGGTCGCCAGACGCGGCACACGCAGATCGAAGCGCGTCACTGGCTGATCGCGCAGGGCGGCATCGAGACGGTGCGCCGCCCGATAGATCGTGTCGCCCTCAGGCATGGGGCACCGCCGGCCTCGAGCGATCGTGCAGCAGATCTCGCGCCAGCACCGTGGCCCCCGCCACCGCTGTCGGCATGATGAACACCGCGCCGAGCGGAACCATGAAGCACAGCTGCGCGGCGGCGCCGAAGCCCAGCAGCCGCGCACGCCGCCCGGCGAACAGGCGGGAGCGCTCGCCGCTGGGGATGTCGCGGGCGTTGAGCGCGCGGCCGGTGAGCTCGCGGGCGAGCAGGCGGCCGGTCAGCAGCACGCCGGTCACGGCGGCGAGCAGCGCCCCGACCAGCGGGATGAATCCGATCACGAGGGCGAGCAGCGCGACGAGCGCGCCGAGGACGATCAGGCGGATGCTCTCGCCGAGCGCCACGAGGAACCCGCCGTCGCCCTCCGGCACGTCGCCGCCGAGGTCGGTCTCGATCGCGCGCCAGATGCGCTGGTAGAACGGGTCGCCGATCAGCAGGGTCAGGGCCGTGAAGGTGACGCTCGCGAGGGCGAGCACGGCGATGGCGGACACCACGCCGAGCGCTGTGCGCAGGGCATCCCGCCAGAACGGATCCCACCCGTCGGCGAACGGCGTCGCCCAGGCGGTTATGCCGCCGAGGTTCAGCAGCAGCGGGATGATCACGGCGGCGAGCAGAGCGAGCGCGATCAGACCCGGCACGAGTCCGAGCATCATGAGTCCGGGTCGGCGCCTCCAGTACCCGAACCCCCGCCCGAGGTATCGGATGCCGGTGAAGAACTCGCTGATCATGCGTGAAGTCAATCAGACCGCCTTGCGCAGAGCGTACCCGCGCGGCGTCGCCACGAACCCGGCCTCCTGCAGTGCAAGAGCGAACGGAGTGCCGTAGACGCCCTCGCCGTTGATCTTCTCGACGGTGAGCGTCTCCAGCCGCCGCGCTCGCGACGTGGCGACGAGGTCGGCGGCCGCAGCGCGCAGCACATCGGCGTCATCGTCGAAGGCGAGCACCGTGCGGCCGCCCCGCTCGAGGTACAGCACGAGCTCGCCGTCGACCAGCACGACCAGACCGCCGGCCTTGCGGCCGGGACGGTGCGAGACGGCTTCGAGACGCGGCCAGGCCAGGGCGGCGCCGTAGGGATTGGCCGGGTCGGTGGCGGCCAGGGTCACGGCCTTGAGCGGGGGCGGGTCGGACAGGCCGGCGAAGGTGCGCAGCCGGTCGACGGTGGTGGACGCCGCGAACTGCGCCGCACCCAGCTTCTCGATCACGTACCCGCGGCGGCAGTGCCCGGCCTCCTCGAACCCGGCGAGCACGCGGTACACCTGCGCGAAGCCGCCCGGCACGCCCTCGGCCTGCACCGCGCCGCGGGTGACGACGCCGTACCGGTCGAGCAGCAGCCCCGCCGTGACGGTCGCGCGCCGTGCGGCATCCGGGTCTGTCTCCGGAAGCACCGCCCAGCGGCCGCCCGCTCCGGCCGTGGACGGCTGAGTCGACGGCCGGGCGAGCGAGATGCCCCGATAGGTGCGCGTGCGCGGGGCGCGGCGTGCGGTCTTGTGCGCTTGCGAACCGCCGGCGATGAGGGCGCGGACGGGCGCGAACGTGTCGTTGGTGATGTGCCCCTGCCAGGCCAGCGACCAGAGCGCCTCGAGCACCGACTGCTGGTTCTCGGCGCCCGTCATCGCCTTGAGCGCGCCGGCGAACGACGCGCCGCTCAACCTCAGCACGTCGAGCACCCTCTCCTCCAGTGATCCCGCGGCGGGCGACTCCTCGGGCACGGGGAGGGTGAAGGGGGCGAGATCGGCCGGGTGCAGCGAGATCCACCCGTCGCGACCCGGCAGCGAGCCGTGCCCCGACCACACGACCTCGCCGGAGGCCGTGAGCTCGTCGAGCAGCGCGGGGGAGTAGTCGCGAACACGGCCGGGCAGCACGAGCGACTCCCAGGCGCTCGCGGGGATCGGCACCCCGGCGAACTGCTCGATCACGCTCAGCACTCCGTCGACGCCCTCCGTCGGCCGGGTGAGGTGCTGCCAGTCGGGCAGGAAGCGCGCGTACGCCTGCGGGCTGACCGGCTCGACGCTGCCGCGGATCGCCGCGAGAGAGCGCATCCGCAGGCGGCGCAGCACCTCGACGTCGCACCACTCCTTCGACCCGTCGACGGCCGCGGTCGCCGCCGGCAGGAAGAAGCCGCTCGTCAGCCGTCCCGCCGACTCCAGACGCTGCAGGGTGTGCCTGGCGACCGCCGCACCGATACCGAAGCGAGCCGCGACGTCCTCGGTCGTGAACGGCCCGTGCGTGCGCGCGTGACGCGAGACGAGATCGCCGAGCGGGTCGGCCACCGGGTCGAGGAACGCGACCGGGATGCCCGTGGGCAGCGCCACACCCAGCGCATCGCGCAGCCGACCGGCATCTTCGATCACGGCGACCCGTGACCGGCCGGCGATGGTGACCGGAATGGCGCGGCGAGCGGCGATCAGCTCGGCGAGGAGGGCGGCGGCATCGTCGGGCGCCGCGGACGACGTCTCGTGCCCGGCACCGTCTCCGGCGGCTGTCGCGACGCCCTCGAGCCTGAGCGCCACATCCTCGGCGTCCAGCGGTCCGAGCATCCGCAGCAGGTCGGCGACACCCTCCACCCCGCGAACGCGGCGCTGCGGGTCGAGGCGCTGGGCCTCTCGTTCGAACTGGGCGATGACGTCGGGGTCGAGCAGCTCGCGCATCTCGACCGTGCCGAGCAGCTCGCCCAGCAGCGCCGGGTCGACCGACAGCGCGGCGGCACGTCGTTCGGCGAGCGGAGAGTCCCCCTCGTACATGAAGGCGCCGACGTAGCCGAACAGCAGGTCGCGGGCGTAGGGCGATGGCTGCGCCGGCTCGGTCTCGACGAGGCGGACGCGGCGCTCGGCGATGTCGGTGATGAGGCGGCGCAGCGAGGGCAGGTCGTAGACGTCCTGCAGCACCTCGCGCAGCGTCTCGAGGATCACCGGGAAGGTCGGGTGCCGCCGCGCGACCTCGAGCAGCTGCGCCGAGCGCTGCCGCTGCTGCCACAGCGGTGTGCGCTTGTTCGGATTCATCCGCGGCATCAGCAGCGCGCGGGCTGCGCACTCGCGGAAGCGCGAGGCGAACAGCGCCGATCCGCCCACCTCAGCGGTGACGATCTGCTCGAGCTCGTCGGGGTCGAAGACGAACAGCTCGGCTCCGGGGGGCTGCGCGTCGGCATCCGGGATCCTCACGATGATGCCGTCGTCGCTCGCCACAGCCGAGCCCTCGACGCCGAGCCGCTCGCGCACCCGCGCGTTCAACGCCAGCGCCCATGGCGCATGAACCTTCATGCCGTACGGGGAATGCAGGATGATCCGCCAGTCGCCGACCTCGTCGCGGCCGCGCTCGACCGTGAGCGTGCGGTCGGTGGGCAGGGTGCCGGTGGCCTCACGCTGCTCGGTGAGGTAGCCCATCAGGTTGTCCCGGGCCCGCTCGTCGAGACCCGCGTCGATGAGACGCTGCTGCGCCTTCGCGGGCTCGGCGGTCGACACCTCGCGCGAGAACCGGCCGAGGGCCTCACCCAGCTCGAACGGGCGGCCGATGCCGTCACCGTGCCAGAACGGCACCTTGCCCGGCTGTCCGTACGCGGGCAGGACGTTCACGCGATCGTGGGTGATTTCGGCGATGCGCCAGCTGGTGGTGCCGAGCGTGAAGACGTCGCCGACCCGGGACTCGTAGACCATCTCCTCGTCGAGTTCGCCGACGCGCGCGCCGGTGGTCTCTCCCGCGACGAAGACGCCGAACAGCCCGCGGTCGGGGATGGTGCCTCCGCTGGTCACGGCGATGCGCTGCGCCCCGGGCCGGCCGGTCAGCGTCCCGGCATCCCGATCCCAGACCACGCGCGGGCGCAGCTCGGCGAACTCGTCCGACGGATACTTGCCGGCCAGCAGATCGAGGGTGGCCTCGTACGCCGAGCGGGGAAGCGTCTGGAAGGGGGCGCTGCGCCGCACGGTCTCGAACCACTCCTCGACCGAGATCGAGTCGAGCGCGCACGCCGCGACGGTCTGCTGCGCGAGGATGTCGAGCGGGTTCCGCGGCACGGCGATCGCCTCGATCTGCCCGGCGAGCATCCGCTCGGTGACGATCGCGGTGTGCAGCACGTCGCCGCGGTGCTTGGGGAAGAGGGATGCCCTGCTGATCTCGCCGACCTGGTGCCCGGCGCGGCCGACGCGCTGCAGGCCGGAGGCCGCCGATGGCGGTGCCTCGACCTGGATGACCATGTCGACCGCGCCCATGTCGATGCCGAGCTCGAGGCTGCTCGTCGCGACGACGCAGCGCAGCGCGCCCGACTTCAGCTCGTCTTCGACGATCGCCCGCTGCTCCTTCGACACCGAGCCGTGGTGGGCCTTGGCGAGCACCGGCTCGGCGCCGGCCGTGGCGCCCGCCTGTGCCATCATCGCCGCCGGCGCTGCCACGGGTTCTGGAACCGGCACCCCGATGCGCTCGGCGTAGATCTCGTTCAGCCGACCGGTGAGCCGCTCGGCGAGGCGGCGGGAGTTGGCGAACACGATGGTCGAGCGGTTCTCGAGCACCTTGTCGACGATCGCCTCCTCGACGTGCGGCCACACCGATCCGGTGATCTCGGTGTACTCGGCCGGCTCGTCGGGCATCGCCGCCGCACCGGGCGGCGGAGGGGGGTTGCGCATGTCGTCGATCGGCACGACCACGCCGAGCTCGAACGTCTTCACCGCGCGCGGCGCGACGATGTCGACCGGCGCGGATCCGCCCAGGAATCGCGCCACCTCATCGATGGGCCGCACGGTCGCCGACAGGCCGATCCGCTGTGCCGGGCCTTCGGCACCACGCGCGGTGCGCAGCGCGTCGAGCCGTTCGAGGCTGACGGCGAGGTGCGCGCCGCGCTTGGTCGCGGCGACCGCGTGCACCTCGTCGATGATCACCGTGTGCACGTTCTGCAGGGTCTCGCCGGCCCGGCTGGTGAGCATGAGGTACAGCGACTCGGGGGTGGTGATGAGGATGTCGGGCGGGTCGCTGACGAGCTTCCGCCGGTCGCTCGAGGTGGTGTCGCCCGAGCGCACGCCGACGGTGATCTCGGGTGCCGCGACGCCGAGGCGCCGCGCCGACTGCCCGATCCCGGTCAGCGGTGAGCGCAGGTTGCGCTCGACGTCGACGCCCAGCGCCTTCAGGGGAGAAATGTAGAGCACGCGGGTGCGCGAGGCCCGCTCAGTGGCATCCGGAGTCTCGCCCGAACCGGACGTCCGCTCGCGGAACACGCTGTCGATCGCCCACAGGAAGGCCGACAGCGTCTTGCCCGACCCGGTCGGCGCGACGACGAGGGCGTTGCGCCCGGCGGAGATCGCGTCCCACGCACCCGCCTGCGCGGGAGTGGGCGCGTCGAACGCCCCGCGGAACCAGTCCTGCGTCGCGGGCGTGAATCTGTCGAGCACATCGCTCATCCCTCCATCTTGACGCCACCTTCCGACATCGAGCCCTGCCTTGCTCTCGACAAGGTCGGAGGGGTAGGGGATGCTGGCCGCATGACGCACACGACGAACTACGTCAACACGTTCATCGAGGTCAGCGACGACTGTCCAGTCGAGTACGGCGTCGAGCCTCCGATCGCCGAGAACCTCTCGATCGCCGCCCTGCACTACCGGCTGCTCAGCGACGAGCCGTACACGCGCACCTCAGACGACCTGCTGTTCGAGACGCACGCGCTGCGCAAGGGCATCGACCCGGCTGATGCGGATGCCAGGGCCGAGTTCTTCTCGAAGGGTCAGGCCTGCCTGCGCGCGTCGCCGCTGAGCAAGCGCTATGGCTGGGGCACGCACCACGACGAGCAGGGCCGCGTCGCGATGTTCCCGCGCGACTCCGAGGAGTATGCGGCGCTCGCCGCGGATCCGTCGATCGAGCACAAGCGGGCGATGCGCTCGAGCCGGCGCAGCTGAGCGGAGGGCGGGAGGACGGCCGGGGGTGTCCCGGCCGCCCTCCGCGCCGCAGGCCGGGTCCTCAGCCGACCTCGCTGAACCGGCCCTCGGCATCCAGCTCGAGGGTGAGATCCAGTCCCAGCCGTTCCAGGAACTGATCGTCATGGCTGACGATCAGCACGGCTCCGCGGTAGGCACGCAGTGCCTCGACCAGCTGGTCGACGGTGTCGAGGTCGAGGTTGTTGGTCGGCTCGTCGAGCATGACCAGGTGCGGCGCCGGCTCGGCGAGCAGCACCTTCGCCAGCGCGACCCGGAACCGCTCGCCACCTGAGAGATCGCCGACGGCCCGATCCATGGTCGCTCCGCGGATCAGGAACCGTGCCAGCCGGTTGCGCAGCTCCCTGTCCGGCACGTGCGGCGCCGCCACCGCGATGTTCTGCACCACCGAGGCCCGATCGTCGAGCCCGTCGACCCGCTGCGAGAGGTACCCGATGCGGTCGGTGTGCGCGTCGGAACTCCGGAGAATCGGCCGGATCTGCGCCGGGACAGCTGATTCCTGGTCAGATCCGCCCCGATCTCCGGAGTTGTCAGCCCCGGATGCCACCAGCCGGCGCAGCAGCGTGGTCTTGCCGACCCCGTTGCGGCCGACCAGGGCCACCCGCTCCGGCCCCTGCACGATCCACGACCGCTCCCCGTCGCCGATGGTGGCGATGCGCCGCGACGCCGACAGCTCGGGATCGGGCAGGTCGATCCTCATGGTGTCGTCATCGCGAACGCGACGACCGGCCGCGTCGAGGGCCTGATGCGCGGCGTCCTCCTTGCCGCGCACCTCGTTGCGCAGCCTGCCGGCCGACACCTGCGCGGCCATCTTGCGGCCGTTCGCGATGATCTTCGGCATGCGCTTCTCATCGAACGCCTTGCGGCCCATCTGCGCACGGGTGGCGAGCTTCGCCTCGGCCTCGATGCGCTGCCGCTTCTCCTTCCGATACGCCTGCGCCGCATCGCGCTCGGCCTGGCGAGCTGCGCCCTGCTCGGCATCCAGCCACGCTCGCCACTGCGAGTAAGGTCCGCCGAACACGCTCAGCTCGCTGCCGTAGATCTCCGCGGTGTCGTCCATGAGCTCGAGCAGCGACACGTCGTGGCTGACCACGATGAGCGCGCCCTTCCACGTGCGCACCATGTCGGCGAGTCGCAGCCGCGCCTCGCGGTCGAGATTGTTGGTGGGTTCGTCGAGCAGCGTGATCGCGGCACGACGAAGCCGGATGCCCGCGACCGCGACGAGCACGGCCTCGCCGCCCGACAGCTCTCCGACGGTGCGGTCGAGGAACGACGGGTCGAGTCCGGCTTCGGCGAGGGATGCCTCGGCTCGAGCCTCGATGTCCCAGTCGTCGCCAACGGCGTCGAAGTGCGCGCGGTCGACGTCGCCCGCGGTGATCGCGCGCACCGCGTCGAGCGGAGCGGCGATCCCGAGCAGGTCGGCGACCCGTCGATCCGTCTCGAGGGTGAGACGCTGCGGCAGGTGGGCGACCTCGTCGGAGCGCAGGATCTGCCCGGATGCCGGGGACAGCTCGCCCGCGATCAGGTGCAGCAGCGTCGACTTGCCGGCACCGTTGCGCCCGACGAGCCCGGTGCGACCGGATCCGAACGAGCCGCTGACGGCGTCGAGAGCGATGGAGCCGTCTGGCCAGGCGAAGGAGACCCGGTCGAGCGTGACGGCGGCGGTGGTGAAGATGTTCGGTGATGACATGAGCGACTCCCGGAAGTGGGGTGCGCGGATGCCGACGAAGAGGGCTTCGCGAGAGACGTCGGACGACGTCGGATCGAAGAGCCCGAAGAGGGGCTCGAATTCGGAGCGGGTCCTGCCGGAAGGCGGGTTCGTCGGATCAGCGCGTGGATGAGTTACGCGGAGAGGCGACGAATCAGATCAAGGGACTTCCAGACACGGCGGACAGGACTCTGCGAGATTACCCCCGCCTCGCGAAGAAGCGCAACCCGGGCGTGTCGCGCTCACGCGGTCTTCTTCTCGACCGAGTCCTTCCACTGCGACAGGAAGACGTGCACGTCGGTGAGCTCCTGCTCAGAGATGGAGTGGGTGAGTCCCTGGTAGACGCGTCCGGAGAGCTCGGAGTGCGCCGGCAGCCACTGGGCGGTGTGCTCGACCAGGCCGGCCGGGATCACATCGTCGTGTGTTCCGCGTCCCCAGAACACCGGTGGACGCTGCTCCTGCAGCACAGCGTCGTTCGGCAGCTCGCCCACGGCGGCGTACCCGCTCAACGCCACGACCGCGTCGATCCGCGATGGCTGCAGACGCAGCGCCTGCAGCGAGACGGCCGCGCCCTGGGAGAACCCGAGAAGCGCCACCGAGCTCGCGTCGGCCGCAGCCTCGGCGAGCCATGCGAGCAGCGCCTCGGCCGCCGTGGTGATGCCCACGGCATCCCGAGTGGTCAGCGAATCGATCGCGTACCACGACCGGCCCGGCATCGGCCAGGGCGGTGTGAGCGGAGCGCCGACGGCCGCGACCGCGATGCCCTCGGGCAGGTAGGGGATCAGCCCGAACAGGTCGCGTTCGTCGGCCCCGTAGCCGTGCAGCAGCACGAGAAGAGGCTTGCCCTCGCGCGGTTCGGGCGACCACAGGGTCACGGACGGATCGATCGAGACTGTCACGAGGCCATCCTGCCAGCCGCCTCGGACGTCGGCGGAATCGATCGCATCGACGTGCGGTCGATCGCCCCGACGCTGGTAGAAATGAGCCATGGCGGTGCGCACTCCTGATCCCGGCCCCGAGCCCGACGACGACTTCGGCTTCGACGGCGCGCGGCCGGTCGACGCGAACCCGGGCTGGCTCTCCGACATCGAGCTTGAGGAGGCGCGACGGCGCCTGCCCATGCTGTACGTCGAGGCGGTCCCCGTCATCACCGACGGGTCGGGACAGGTCACCTCGATCGGCGTGCTGCTGCGCTCCACGCCGCTCGGTGAGATCACTCGCACAATCGTGTCCGGTCGCGTGCGGTACGGAGAGACCATCCGCGACGCGCTGTTCCGGCACGTCGAGAACGATCTCGGCCCGATGGCGTTCCCGCTGCTGCCCGCGTCGCCCGCGCCGTTCGCCGTGGCCGAGTACTTCCCGATCCCCGGCGTGAGCGCCTTCCACGACGACCGCCAGCACGCCGTCTCGCTCGCCTTCGTGGTGCCGGTGACCGGTACGTGCGAACCGAGGCAGGATGCCCTCGAGGTCACCTGGTTCTCACCCGAGGAAGCCGCCTCCGATGCGCTCGCGGCGGATCTCGAGGGCGGTCGCGGCACGCTGATCCGCCAAGCCCTCGCGCACCTCGGTCTGCTGCGCTGAGATGAACTGGACGCCCGAGGTCTGGCAGAGCCCCGAGTTCGAGCGCGACCTGCGCGAGTGGATCGCGCCGCACACCGGTGCGGTGCGCTCTCTCGTGCGGGTCAAGGACCGCCCGTGGTCGGGTGTCTGGCGGGTGGATGCCGACAACGGCACCTTCTACGCGAAGCAGAACTGCCCGGGCCAGCAGCACGAGGCGCGCGTCGTCTCGGTGCTCTCGCGGATCGCGCCGGACCTCCTCGTCGAGCCCGTCGCGCTCGACGAGGATCGCGACCTGCTGCTCACCCGCGACGCGGGCCGAACCTGGCGCGAAGCGCTCGCCGCGGGTGCCGCCGTCGGATGGGAGACGCTGCTGCACGATGCGATGCTGCTGGCCCGCGCCTCGGTTCCCATGCTCGTCGAGATGAATCTAACGGTGCTCGACCCCGCGGGCATCCGCGATCACCTGACCCGCGCGCGTGATGAATGGCGCATCCCCGCCGACCTCCGCGCGGGTGCGGATGCGGCCGTCGACGTCGTCGGCGCGGCGGGAGACCAGATCGCGGCGCTCGGCCTGCCGCTGGCCCTGAATCACAACGATCTTCACGACGCGAACGCCTTCGTCGGCGAGCACGGAGCGCGCTTCTTCGATTTCGGCGATGCCGTGGCATCCAGCCCGCTGGCGGCCCTGCGCATCCCGCTCGCGGTCTACGCGAACTCGATCCACGCCTCCGAGAGCGATCCGCGCGTGCTCGCCATCGCCGACGCTGCGCTCGAGGTGTGGAGCGACCTCGCGCCGATGGCCGAGCTGCGCGCCGCGCTGCCGGCAGCTCACCGGCTCGCCGCCGTCGCCCGAGCAGAATCGTGGCACCGCGTGCTCGAGAGCGTGCCCGAAGAGTTCATGGACGATGACCACCGCGGCGCCGATGCCGAGTGGCTGGCCGAGTCGGCGCTCTGACCCGACCGTCCTCGGCCCTGCTGAGCTGCCCCGCCCCTGCTGATTCACGTGAATCAGCAGGGGCGGCGATGATGAGCAGGGGCGAAGACGCCAGGCCCGCCCCGAACGCGCCGCGCGGTTAGGCTCGGTCGGGTGACCGACCCCATCGCCTTCCCCGCCGCATCTGACGACTGGCTCGCCTTCGCGACCACCCGCACCGACGAGCGCCTCGCGCAGGTCGACGAGATCGTCGCCCGTCTGAAGGACGGCGGCTCGCGCAGCGCGCTCGAGATCCTGCACCTGTGGAACGACCTGCAGATCGCGCTGCGCAGCGCGCACAGCGAGGCCGAGGTGCTCGCCGAGGTGCACCCCGACCGCGCGGTGCGCGAGGGCGCCGAGTCGCGCACCGCCGCTTCGCAGGCGAAAGACGCCGAGCTGATGACGGATGCCGAGCTCGCGGCCGTCTTCGCCGCCGCCGACGCGACCGGTCTCGACGCCGACGCCGCGCGTCTGCTGGAGCGGATCCAGCGTGACTTCCGTCGCGGCGGAGCCGACCGGGATGCCGAGACCCGCGCGCGCCTGAGGGAGTTCGCCGCCCGCGAGACCGACCTCGGCGTCACGTTCGCCCGCAACATCCGCGAGGGACGGCGGGAGATCCGGGTCGCGCCAGAGGATCTCGCCGGCCTTCCCGACGACTTCCTCGCCGGTCGGCCTGTCGGCGACGATGGCCTCGTCGCGGTCTCGACCGACAACCTCGATGTCATGGCCGTGATGAACTACGCCCGCGACCGCGCAACCCGCACGGCTCTGCGCGTCGCGCGCAGCGAGCTCGCCTGGCCCGAGAACGACCCCGTGCTCGCCGAGCTGCTGCAGGTGCGCCAGCAGCACGCCGAGATGCTCGGCTATGCCAGCTGGGCCGACTACGAGACCGAAGACCGCATGGCGGGATCCGCTGCCCGGGTCGCCTCATTCCTGGCGGAGGTCGACGAGGCCACCCGCGCTGCGGCCGACACCGAGTACGGCATGCTTCTCGAGCGGCTGCGCGAAGAGCATCCCGAAGCGACCGAGGTGACCAACGCCGACCAGCACTACCTCCTGAACCGCCTGCACGAAGAGCGCTTTGCGGTCGACGCGCAGGAGGTGCGCCGCTACCTCGACTTCGAGCGCGTGCTCGGCGGGCTGCTGTCGACGACCGGCCGGCTGTTCGACGTCGAGTACGAGCCCGTCGACGTGCCGACCTGGCACAGTGACGTGCGCTCGTACGACGTGATCCGTGCGGGTGAGCGGATCGGACGCATCCATCTCGATCTGCACCCGCGCGAGGGCAAGTTCAACCACGCCGCCTGCTTCCCCCTCGCACCGGGCGTGCGAGGGCGGGTGCTGCCCGAGGCGTCGCTGGTGTGCAACTTCCCGCGCGGGCTCATGGAGCACCGTGAGGTGCAGACGTTCTTCCACGAGTTCGGGCACCTCGTGCATGACATCCTCGGCGGCGATCAGAAGTGGGCGCCGTTCTCGGGTGTCGCCACCGAGTGGGATTTCGTCGAGGCGCCCAGCCAGATGCTCGAGGAGTGGGTGTGGGATGCCGAGGTGCTGGCCTCCTTCGCAACCGACGACTCGGGCGAGCCGATCCCTGCCGCGCTGGTCGAGCGGATGCGGGAGGCGGAGGCATTCGGTCGCGCACTGCTGGTGCGCACGCAGCTCGGGCACGCCCGCGTCTCGTATCACCTGCACATGGACCGGCCCGCAGATCTCGCCACGGCGACCGACCACTGGTACGAGGTCTCGACGCCCGTGCGCACCTTGCCCGGCACGCACTCGTACGCGTCGTTCGGCCACCTCACGGGCTACGGATCGTGCTACTACACGTACCAGTGGAGCCTCGTGATCGCGCGCGATCTGCTCACCGGATTCACCGGGCTGCTCGACGCGGATTCGGCGTCGCGCTACCGCCGCGAGATCCTCGAACCCGGCGGCCGACGCGATGCCGCTGACCTGGTCGAGGCCTTCCTCGGCCGCCCGTTCACGGTCGACGCGTATCGCGAGTGGATGGGCTCGCCCGCCGCGTGAGGCTCGGTCCCGGGCATCCGGATGCCCATTGACAGCCATCTCGGCGACCGACACCCCCCAGTTATCGCCGAGACCCCGTGCTGTGGACGTCAACAGCACGGGGTCTCGGCAATAAGACGGGGTCTCGGCGACGGGCCGAGAGCAGGTCAGGCGGTCGTCAGGCGCGACAGCTCGGCGACGAACGCGTCGACGTCGGACTCCTGGGTGTCGAACGAGCACATCCAGCGCACCTCGTTGCGCGCGGCATCCCAGTCGTAGAAGCGGAACTTCTCGCGCAGACGGTCGGCGACGCCGTCGGGCAGCGTCGCGAACACGCCGTTCGACTGCGTGGGCTGCGTGAAGCCGACGCCCTTGATGCTCCCGTCGGCGATGCCGTGCTCGACCTCGGTGCGCAGCCGCTGAGCCATCGCGTTCGAGTGCCGGGCGTTGCGCAGCCACAGATCCCCATCGAGCAGGGCGATCAGCTGCGCCGACACGAAGCGCATCTTCGACGACAGCTGCATGTTGAACTTGCGGCTGTACAGCAGGCCGTCGGCGGCATCCGGATTCAGCACCACGATCGCCTCACCGAGCATCGCCCCGTTCTTCGTGCCGCCGAAGCTGAGCACATCGACGCCGGCGTCGGTGGTGAAGGCGCTGAGCGGCACGTCGAGGGCTGCAGCCGCGTTCGAGATGCGTGCGCCGTCGAGGTGCAGCTTCATCCCGCGCTCGTGCGCGTGGTCGGCGAGGGCCTTGATCTCGTCGACCGTATAGAGAGTGCCGAGCTCGGTCGACTGGGTGATCGACACCACCAGCGGCTGCGCGCGGTGCTCGTCGCCCCAGCCCCAGGCCTCGCGGTCGACGAGCTCGGGGGTGAGCTTGCCGTCGCCGGTGGGCACGGTGAGCAGCTTGAAGCCGCCGATGCGCTCGGGGGCACCGCCCTCGTCGACATTGATGTGGGCGGTGGACGCCGAGATCACCGCCCCCCAGCGGGGCAGCATCGACTGCAGGCCGGTGACGTTCGCGCCGGTGCCGTTGAAGACCGGGAACGCCTGGGCGCTCTCGCCGAAGTGACCGCGGATGACCTGCTGCAGGCGCTCGGTGTACTGGTCTTCGCCGTATGCGATCTGGTGGCCGCCGTTCGCGGCGGCGATCGCGGCCAGCACCTCGGGGTGGATGCCGGAGTAGTTGTCGGATGCGAAGCCGCGGACGGCGGTGTCATGCAGAGTGCTCACCGTCTGATTTTAGTGGTCGGCAGGGTATGCAGATCCGGAGCCACCCCTGTCGGATGTCGGTGGTGCGGATTACCCTCGATCGCGTGAGCGAAACGGCGAAGACGCGGGCTTTCACGAACGTGCTCGTCAACACGCTGATCGCCAACGTGACGACCAGCTTCCTCTGGTTCGCGCTCACCTTCTGGGTCTACATCGAGACCGAGTCGGTGCTCGCCACCGGTGTCATCGGCGGCGCGTACATGCTGCTCATCGCGTTCTTCTCGATGGTGTTCGGCACCATCGTCGACCGCTACCGCAAGCACACGGTCATGGTGATCTCGAGTGTGGTCTCCGCCGTCGCGTTCGGCGCCGCAGGGGTGCTGTACCTATGGCAGCCCGAGACCGCGCTGCTCGACATCACCGGGCCGTGGTTCTGGGCGTTCGCGCTGATCATCCTCGTCGGCGGCGTCGTCGAGCAGCTGCGCAGCATCGCCCTGTCGACGACCGTCACGCTGCTGATCCTCGAAGAGAAGCACGCCAATGCGAACGGCCTGGTTGGCACGGTGCAGGGCATCGCGTTCCTCATCACCAGCGTGTTCTCGGGTCTGTCGATCGGCTTCCTCGGCATGGGCTGGACCCTGGTCATCTCGATCGTCGCCATGGGGCTGACCTTCGCCCACCTGCTCGTCATCCGCATCCCCGAAGAGCAGCCGCAGCCCGATCTCGACGCCCCGAGCGCACTCGACTTCCACGGCAGCCTCAAGGCCATCCGGGCGGCTCCCGGTCTGTTCGCCCTGATCATCTTCTCCACCTTCAACAACCTCATCGGCGGCGTCTACCTGGCGCTGATGGACCCGTACGGGCTCACCCTCTTCTCCGCCCAGATGTGGGGCATCGTGCTCGCGTTCGCCTCCACCGGGTTCCTCATCGGCGGCGGGCTGGTTGCGAAGTTCGGGCTCGGCCGCCGCCCGGTGCGCACCATGCTGCTGGTCGTGGCCGGCATGGGCGTGCTCGGGGCGGTGTTCATGGTGCGCGAGTGGTGGCCGCTGTTCGTGGTCGGCATGTGGCTGTACATGATGATGGTGCCGCCCGTCGAGGCGGCCGAGCAGACCGTGATCCAGAAGGTGGTCCCGTACTCCAGGCAGGGTCGTGTCTTCGGCATGGCGCAGGCGGTCGAAGCGGCGGCCGCTCCGGTGACCGCGTTCCTGATCGCGCCGCTCGCCGAGTTCCTGATCATCCCGTACATGCGCAGTGACGCGGGGCGGATGCAGTGGGGCTGGCTGCTGGGAGAGGGCGAGGCGCGCGGCATCGCGCTGATCTGCCTATTCGCCGGTCTGATCATGGTCGTCGCGGCGGGGATGGCGTTCTTCACCCGCTCCTACCGCCGGCTCACCGAGCTGTACGCCCGGGCGGCCGAGCCTGGGCCCGAGCCTGCGCCGGTCGATGCCGAGGAACGGGCGTGAGCGACACGGCGTGCCGGGGTCGCCGGTTCAGCTCAGCGCGATGACCGTGTCATTCAGCGCGGCGGCATCCTCATCCCACAGCGCAACCACTGCCCGCGACAGGGCGTCGGCCTGCAGAGCGCCTTCAGCGCGGAACACGACGGATGCCGCGCGCAGATCATCACCGGCATCCCGTGCCGCCTTGGCGTAGCCCTGCGCGACCGCCCGCGTCCATGCCTCGCTTGCGGCCTTCATGGCCGCGTAGTTCGCCCCGCCTGCAAGGGGGCGGGTGACCACCGTCGACGAGACGATCGCGAAGCGACCGGCATCCGACGCCTTGATCGCCGCATCGAACGCGCGGCTCGTCGCGCGCACCGCCTGCAGAGCGGGCAGCAGTGCGTCGAAGTCGGCATCGCTCTGCCCCGCAAGTCCGCCTCCGCCGCGCCAGCCGCCGACGAGCGGGATCACCGCGTCGACGGGGCCGAGCCTCTCTGCCAGGGCGTTCATCTCGTCGAACGAGGTGGCGTCGGCGATCTCGGTCTGCGCCCCGGCATCCCGAAGCGCGGCGAGTCGCTCCTCCGAGCGGCCGGTGGCGATCACCCGGGCGCCCGCTGCGATCAGCGCCGTGGCGGCGGCGAGTCCCGCCTCGCTGGTGGCGCCGGCGAGGACGACGGTGCGGTGGATGCTCATGAGTCGCTCCTTCTCGTGCACAGATTTCGGCAGAATGCACGGATGTCGGCGGATCACGCCGGTCTGCGCCGACATCCGTATTCGGCGCAGACATCCGTGCTGGAGAGTCTCCCGCCCACTCCGATGAGTGTCAGTCGTCGGTGCCGCGGATGCCCACGGTCGACTCGATGACCGGCTTCATCTTCTTGTCGAGCGTCTCGAAGAACATCGACAGCGGGAACTCGTCGTCCATCACGGCGTCCGTGTAGCCCTTGGGGGCACCGGCGAGGATCTCGTCCGACAGGCCGCGAGCCCACTGCGAGGCGGGGTGCGGGGTGAGCGTGCCGCGGACCAGCTCGTACGCGGCCAGCCAGTGCGCCACCTTCGGGCGGTCGATGGAGTGCCAGTACAGGTCGTCGATCGCGTCTCCGAGGGCGACGACCGCGTCCGGCACGTTGTCCCAGTCGAAGGCGAGAGCCGTGTCGGTCCAGTGCAGCACGCCGCGCTGGTGCAGCCACGCGAACAGCAGCTGACCGCCGACCGCGTCGTAGTTGCGCACCCGGGTGCCGGTGATCGCGAAGCGGAAGATGCGGTCGAAGATCACCGCGTACTGCACGAGGTGCGCGTAGTCGTGCATCTCCTGCTCGGTCTCGGTGAGGGTCTCACCGGCGGCGATGCGGGCGTCGAACGCGCGCTCGATCTTCACCGACTCGCGGAACGCGGTCATGTCGCAGCGCATCTCCTCGAGCGAGTAGAGGAAGAACGGCATCCGCTGCTTGATCATGAACGGATCGAACGGCAGGTCACCGCGCATGTGGGTGCGGTCGTGGATGATGTCCCACATCACGAATGTCTTCTCGGTCATCTGCTGGTCGTCGAGCATCGCCTTCGCGCGCTCGGGCAGGTCGAGGTTGGTGATCTCGGATGCCGCGCGCACGACGCGGCGGTACCGCGCGGCCTCACGGTCCTGGAAGATCGCGCCCCAGGTGAATGAGGGGATCTCGCGCATCGCGACGGTCTCGGGGAACAGCACGGCCGAGTTGGTGTCGTAGCCGGGGGTGAAGTCGACGAGTCGCAGCGAGACGAACAGCTTGTTGCCGTAGTCGCCGGCCTCGAGCTCGGCGATGAACTCCGGCCAGATCGTCTCGACGATGAGCGCCTCGACGAGGCGGTCGCTCGACCCGTTCTGCGTGTACATCGGGAAGACGACGAGGTGACGGATGCCGTCGATGCGGTGCTGCTGGGGCTGGAAGGCGACCAGGGAGTCGAGGAAGTCGGGCACGCCGAAGCCGTCGTCGGCCCAGCGCTGGAAGTCGACGACGAGGGCGTCGAGGTAGGCCGCGTCGTGTGGGAAGGCGGGGGCGAGGGCCCGGATGCCCGAGATGATCGCCGCCACGTGACCGGCCGCAGCCTCGCGGTCGTCGGCGTTCGGGATCGAGCCGTCCTTGATCTGCAGCGGGCGCATCGCGATCGCGGCGTCCTTCAGCAGCGTCCAGGCGGCGCTGTGCTCGGCGGTCGATGCGTCTTCCACGACCTCGGGCTCGCCGATGATGCTCTGGGTGGCGCTGGTGATGGTGGACATCGAACCCTCCGATCAGGTAACAGGCCGGAAATTTTCCGGTGACGGGCATGCTTCACCTCTATTATTCCATCTATGGATGATGCTGTCGATCACGCGATCCTCGCCGCCGTCTCCCGCGACGGGCGCGCCACTCTGGCCCAGCTCTCCGAGGCGGTGGGGCTGTCGACGTCTGCGGTGCAGTCGAGGCTCAAGCGACTCGAGTCGCGCGGGGTGATCGCGGGCTACCAGGCGGTGCTCGACCCCGAGCAGGTGGGGGCGCCGCTGTCGGCCTTCATCGAGATCACCCCACTCGATCCCGCGCAGCCCGACAACGCCCCCGAGCTGCTCGAGCACCTCAGCGCGATCGAGGCGTGCCATTCGATCGCGGGCGACGCCGCCTACATGCTGTTCGTGCGGGTGGCCTCTCCCCGCGCTCTCGAGCAGCTCGTCCGCGACATCCGCATCGCGGCCAACGTCCGCACCCGCACCACCGTCGTGCTGCAGACCTTCTACGAGCGCCGGCCGATCGTCAGTCCCGCCTGATCGCGGGAAGCGGCGGCGGGCAGAGGCGCGGACAGTAGGATCTCTGCCGTGGCAGGATCCTCCAAGAAGACGAAGAAGCGCCGTCCGCAGCAGCGGCGCCGCCCCAGCGGAAACCCGGCGAAGCGCCCGGTGCTCGCCCTCGCGCCGGTGACCGCGAAGGACTGGATCGGCGCCGCCCGTCTGCGCACCCTGCCGCTGGCCGTCGCCCCGGTCGTGCTCGGCACCGGCGCGGCGCAGACCGTCGACCACCTCTTCCACTGGGTCATCGCGCTCGCCTGCCTGGCCGTGGCGGTGCTGCTGCAGATCGGCGTGAACTTCGCCAACGACTACAGCGACGGCATCCGCGGCACCGACGCCGACCGCGTCGGTCCCGCCCGCCTGACCGCCTCCGGGCGTGTCCCCGCGAGACGGGTGCTCACGGTCGCCCTCGTCTTCTTCGCCCTGGCGGCGCTGGTCGGCCTCACGATCGTCATCCGATCGCAGCAGTGGTGGATGCTGATCATCGGTGCCCTGTGCATCGTCGCCGCGTGGTTCTACACCGGCGGGAAGCGCCCGTACGGCTACAACGCGATGGGGGAGCTCTTCGTCTTCGTGTTCTTCGGTCTGGTCGCGACCCTCGGCACCACCTGGGTGCAGGTGCAGCAGCTGCCCGTCGTCGCCTGGGTCGTGGCGGTCGCTGCCGGGCTCTTCGCCTGTGCGGTGCTGCTCGCGAACAACCTGCGCGACATCGACCAGGACCGCGCGGTCGGCAAGCGCACCCTCACGGTGCTGATCGGCAAGCGTGCCACCCAGGCGCTGTTCACTCTGTTCGTGCTGACTCCGTTCGTGCTCGCCGCGTGGATCGCGCTGCTCTACCCGATCGCCTGGCTGGCCATGCTCGCTCTGCTGGCGGGGCTCGTGGCGATCATCATCGTCTGGACGTACCGGCAGCCGCGCGAGCTGGTCACCGCGCTCGCACTCACCTCGCTCACGGCGCTCGCGTACGCGGGCCTGGTGTACTGGGCTCTCGTCGGCTGAGGTCGAGCAGAGCGGCGGTCAGAGGGCGGCGCCGACCAGCGCTTCGCCGAGCGGGCTGCGCAGGTGCAACATCCGGCTGCCCTCCCGCGAGCTCGTGATCAGCCCGGCGTCACGCAGCACCCTGAGATGGTGGGAGGCGGTGGATGCCGCGATCCCGGCGTCAGCGGCGACCTGCGACGTCGTCCGGGCGATGTGCGCGTGCAGGAGGATCCCGGCGCGCACGGGACCGAGCAGCGCGCCGAGGGCGTCGGCCAGGTCGGCGGCGTCCCGCGCCCACCCCGCCGTGACCCCGCGCGCCGGGTAGAACAGAGCCGGCTGCGCCGGGGGTTCGGTGATCACCATGCATCCCCACGACGACATCACCGAGGGCACGAGTACGAGCCCGCCGCCGCGGCAGTCGACGTCTTCGCTGTGCCGCCGCAGCTGCACGCGCACGGCGCCGTCGCTCCAGCGGACGGTGCGGTGCAGCCCGCCGGCCATCGCGGCGATCCCGCCGGTCGCGATGGTGCGGGCGCGCACGGCGATGTCGGCGCGCAGCAGCCGCTCCAGCTGGGGCCAGACCGGCGCCAGCACGGCATCCCACACCTGCTCCCAGGCGTCGGCGATCAGAGCTCGCGCGCGCTCCGGTTCGGCGCGCATGCGGCGCAGAGCCGCCTGGCTCTCGCCCGACGAACGCAGCACCATCTTCGCCAGATCGACCCGGATGCCCGCAACCGCCGCCGTACGCAGGGCGGCGAGCTCGTCGGCCGGCGTCAGGTCCCACCGCGGGGCGGTCGTGAGGAAGTCGGGCATGTAGCCATCGGCGCCGATCACCCGTGTCAGCAGCGCGAACGGCTCGCGCGGGAGCTTCTCGCGCACGCTGCGCAGCCAGCCCCACTGCAGCGGATGCTGCTCCGGCCGCAGCAGGATCCGCACGGCATGGGCGAGCTCATGGCCCGGCGAGATGCCGAAGCGCACAGCCTGGATGTCGCCGGGACTGAGGCGGAAATCGACCCGATGATCGGGATGCTCGATGCCCTCGGGCGGCGCGTCGGCCGGGCGCATGTTTCGATCCACGTCGAAACTCTAGGGACTCGACCTCGGCGGCGGAAGAGTGATCCGCACACCCCTACGTCGCAGAAGGAGCAGCATGTCGTTTCAGGCGTACCTCGACAACATCGAGACGAAGACGGGCCTCACCCCGCGGCAGTTCATCGAACTGGCATCCGCGAAGGGCTTCGGGCCCGGCACCAAGGCCACTCCGATCCTCGAATGGCTGAAAGCCGACTACGACCTCTCGCGCGGCTACGGCATGGCACTCGTGCACGTGATCACGAAGGGCCCGCAGATCAGCGCGAAGCACGTCGGCTCCGACAGCGCTCACGCGGATCCGTCAGACAGGCTCTGGCTCGACGGCAAGGCCACCGACCCCGCATCCGCGGGCTGAGAGGGCAGGGTCTGGGCCGCGGGGTCACTCGCCGGCGAGTCGGTCCTCGGCATCCTCATCCGACGGGCCCTTGTCGCGGTTGCGCTTGGCGTAGATCTCGCGAGATGCCTGCGACAGCGGGGCACGCAGGAACAGCAGCGAGATGCTCATGCCGATCAGCGCGGCGAACAGGGCGGCGAGCCACCAGTACTCGCGGAACACGGGGAACAGCCACAGGATCCCCAGCGGCACGACGAACGCCAGCAACCGCAGCACGGTGTAGACGAGGAGGGGTGGCAGCTTCACCCCGACAGTCTACGAGCGGGGTTTAGGCACCTGCTGTGCGTCGCCGCTCTCCGGGCCGGGGCATGAGTCGGCGAACTACACTGGAGGCATGGCTCGTGTCCTGATCGTCGGCGGTTTTCTGGCTGTCATCTTCTGGGTGTTCAGCATCGTCGACGTGGCCGTGCAGCCCGCCGACCGGCACCGCGGGGTGTCGAAGGGCCTCTGGGTGCTGATCGTCGTGCTGCTGCCAGTGATCGGCGGCATCCTGTGGTTCTGGATCGGGCGCCGGCGCCGCGGCGAGCGGGTCAGCGACTTCGTGACCGGACCCGACGATGATCCGGCAGCCCTGCGCCGCATGAGCACGGCCGAGCAGGATGCCCGGATCCGACAGCTGGAAGAGGAGCTGGCGCGTCTCGACGACGAGACCGACGGCACGGATCCGCGCTCGTGAGCAGCTCGCCCGCGAGCGATGCAGCGGCAGAGCTGCTCGCCGAGCTGGTCGCACACGGCGTCCGCGATCTCGTCCTCTCGCCGGGTTCGCGCTCGCAGGCACTGGCGCTCGCCGCGACCTCCCTGGCGCGCACGGGCGCCCTGCGCGTGCACGTGCGCATCGACGAGCGAGTGGCCGGATTCACCGCGCTGGGCATCGCTCGCGAGAGCCGGGTTCCCGTGGCAGTGCTCTGCACCTCGGGAACCGCCGCCGGCAATCTGCTTCCCGCGACGATGGAGGCGTTCCACTCGGGCATCCCGCTGCTGCTGCTGACGGCCGACCGTCCGCCCGAGCTCCGCGGCGTCGCGGCGAATCAGGCGACCGTCCAGCCCGGCCTCTTCGGACCGTTCGTGCGCCTGCACATCGATGCCGAGGTGCCCGGGGAGTCTGACATCTCAGCATGGACCGGACTCGGCGAGCGGGCTGTGCGCGCCGCTCTCGGACTCGAAGGAGATGGTCTGGCCGGGGTCGCCGGGCCCGTGCACCTCAACCTGCCCATGCGTGCGCCGCTGTCGGCCGCGGCAGAGGTCACGGCGACGCCCGGTGATGCGCCGACGGCGCCGCCAGCCGAGCCCGTGCTGCTGAAGCGGGGTCCGCGCACGATCGTCGTCGCGGGAGCGGACGCCGGCGCGGATGCCGAGGAGCTGTCGCATGCGGGCAGCTGGCCGCTCATCGCCGAAATCGTCAGCGGAGCGCGCTTCGGCCGGCTTCTCGTGCACGGCTACCGCGCCCTGCTGCAGGAGGAGTCGCTGGGCGGGCGCATCGAGCGGGTTGTGGTGTTCGGGCATCCCACCCTCAGCCGTGAGGTCGCAGCTCTGCTCTCCCGCCCCGACGTCGATGTCATCGCCGTGCGCGCGGGTGGCGAAGCGCTGAATCTGAACGGCCGCACCCGAGCGGTCGCCGCAGTCGGTGCCGAGGCCGGCGCGGCCGACCGTCAGTGGCTGGGAGAGTGGATGACCGCCTCGCAGGAGAGCGCGATCGACCTCAGCGCCCCCGCGCCGGATCAGAAGGGGCTGTACTCCGAAGACAGGGCCGAGCGGCTCGATGCGGTGCGCGCCGAGCTGGAGGCCGTGCGCCAGCGCGTGGATCGCCGGATCCTGGCGGATGCCGTGTGGCGAGCCACCTGGCCGCATGACCGTCTCGTGTTCGGGTCGTCGCGGCTGGTGCGGGTGGCCGACCAGGTGCTGGGCGGCAAGAAGGTGCCCGTGCACGCCAATCGCGGACTCGCCGGCATCGACGGCACGGTGGCGACGGGCATCGGCATCGCCCTGGCCAGTCAGGGCGATGGCGCGCCGGGAGTGACTCGCGTGCTGCTCGGCGATCTCGCGTTCCTGCACGACGTGGGCGCCCTGCTGCTGCCCGCTGACGAACCGGCCCCGCGCATCCAGGTGATCGTCGGCAACGACCGCGGAGGGACCATCTTCGACGGCCTGGAAGTCGCCTCCTCCGCCGAGCCGGCCGACCTCGACCGGGCGTTCTACACCCCGCACGCGGCGCAGTTCGCAGAGCTCGCCGCCGCTTACGGATGGCAGTTCCTGCAGGTGAGCACCCGCTCCGCCCTCGACCAGGCGCTGACGTCAGCGATCTCGGGCCCGCAGATCATCGAGGTGCCCCTCGAACGCTGAGCCGCGCTCGCCCACGGCACGCAGTCACTCGAGGCGGCTGGTGATCTCGCCCAGGTCGACGCTCGCGAAGCGCTCCTCGCCGGCCGGGGAGTCGGCGTCGCCGGTCTCGAGTTCGTACAGGTCGCTCTTCTGCGGGGCGACGGCCTGCGCCTCGACAGGCTGCGTCTCGGTGAGCACGTCGTCGAGGCCCTGCAGCGCGCTGAAGCGTCGCGCCTGGGTGACGACGTTGCGATCGAGCGAGCCGGCGAACCGGTTGTACGCGTCGACCGTGGAGTTGAGGCTGCGGCCCAGCTTCGCCAGATGCTGGCCCAGCGTGCCGAGGCGCTTGTGCAGCTCCTTGCCCACCGCGAAGATCTGCTGCGCCTCCTGCGCCAGCTGATCCTGCCGCCAGGCGTGCC
Source organism: Microbacterium sp. OR21 (assembly GCF_047306785.1). NCBI lineage: Bacteria > Bacillati > Actinomycetota > Actinomycetes > Micrococcales > Microbacteriaceae > Microbacterium > Microbacterium sp. OR21. Next base: position 712,168 of record NZ_JAZEXJ010000001.1, read on the forward strand.
CGACGGTGCGCAGCAGCGCGATCAGCGTCGACGGCGTCGCGATGATCACATTGCGCTCCAACGCGTACTCGTACAGCGTGGCGTCCTGATCCAGTGCTGCGGCGAGGAACGGCTCGGCCGGCACGAACATCACCACGAACTCGGGCGAGCCCGCCACCACGTCCCAGTACTGCTTGGCTCCGAGGTCGTCGATGTGCTTCTTCAGATGGCGGGCGTGCGCCGCCAGCCGCTGCGCGCGCACGGTGTCGTCGGTGGCCTCCATCGCCTCGAGGTAGCCGCTGAACGCGACCTTCGAGTCGACGACGACGCGCTTGTCGCCGGCGAGGTGCACGACCAGGTCGGGCCGCAGCGCGCCGTCGTCGGTGCTGTGATGCATCTGCTCGTCGAAGTCGACGTGATTGACCATGCCCGACGCCTCGACCACGCGCCGCAGCTGCAGCTCGCCCCAGCGGCCGCGCACCTGAGGTGCCCGCAGGGCGTTGACCAGGTTCCGGGTCTCGGAGCCGAGCGCGTCGGAGGACTGCCGCATGATCTGCAGCTGCTCGGCGAGCGCCGCGTGCGCCTCGAGTCGCGCCCTCTCGGCGGTGGTCATCTCGGACTTCACCGTGTCGAGAGTCCTCTGGATCGGCTCGATCAGCTGCTGCACGGCGTCCTGACGCTTCTGCAGCTCGGCCGCGCCTTCGGTCTGGCTGCGCTTGAGCCGCTCCTCGGCCTGCTGCAGGAACGCCTTCGTGTTCGCCTCCAGCGCCCGCCGGCTCAGCGCATCGAACTCGTCGGCGAGGCGCTTCTGATCGGCCTTCAGCTCTTCCAGCCGCTCGGTCGCCCGCCGGCGCTCCGCCAGCACATCGGCATCCGCCTCCTCACGCATCTCGGCGAGCCGGCGCGCATGCTCCACGCGCTCGTGCTCCCGTCGCTCCTCGGCCTCGCGCCGGGCATCCGCCACCGCCCGCTCGCCCAGCTGCCGTGCCTCGGCGACCCGACGATCGGCCAGCGCCCGCTCCTCCTGCACGCGCGCGGCCGTCTCGGCGCGCAGCGCCTCGGCATCCCGCTCGAGTGCGGCGACGCGCAGCAGCGCCGCAGCGGCCTCCGCCTGACTGCCGGCATCGGCCGAGCGGCCGCGCTGCGTGCCGAGTACGAACCCGAGCGCGCCGGCGAGGGCGGCGGCGATCACCGCGATGACGACGAGAACGATGGTGTCCATGTCTCCGATTGTGGATGAGGCCACCGACACTTCGACTCGCGGGCGGTTCCTGAGCGAGGAGCGCAGCGACGAGTCGAAGGGCGCTCAGTGCGGCGCATGGCCCGCTCCGGCTCGCAGGGGGCATGATGTCTGCATGGCGACGCACGCATGGACCACCGAGCCGGCCGAGCTGCTCAAAGTCGGCGAGGGCTTCTCTCTCGACGCGGTCGATGCGCACGCGCATCCGGGGTTCGACGGCGACAAGACGACCGGCACAGCGCTGCTCGACGCTCGTGAGCAGCGTCTCGACGAGCTGCAGGAGCGGCTGTTCGCGGCAAGCCGGATCGGTGACGGCCACGATGCCGTGCTGCTCGTGCTGCAGGCGATGGACACCGCCGGCAAGGGCGGCATCGTGCGGCACGTGGTGGGCGGTGTCGATCCGCAGGGCGTCGACCTCGCTGCCTTCAAGGCGCCCACCGACGAGGAGCTCGCGCACGATTTCCTGTGGCGCATCGAGAAGCGGCTGCCCGGCCCGGGCATGATCGGCGTCTTCGACCGCTCGCACTACGAGGACGTGCTGATCGCACGCGTGCGCGGCCTCGCCGATCACGCCGAGATCGAGCGGAGATACGCGGCGATCGTCGATTTCGAGCGCCGCGTCGCCGCATCCGGAACCCGCATCGTCAAGGTCATGCTGCACATCTCGCCCGATGAGCAGAAGGAGCGGCTGATGGAGCGGCTGGAGCGATCCGACAAGCACTGGAAGTACAACCCCGGCGACGTCGACGAGCGGATGCGCTGGGACGACTACATGGCCGCCTATCAGACCGTGTTCGAGCGGACCTCGACCCCGGAGGCCCCCTGGTACGTCGTGCCGGCGGATCGCAAGTGGTACGCGCGCCTGGCCGTGCAGGAGCTGCTCATCGACGCGCTCGAAGACATCGATCCGCAGTGGCCCGCCGCCGATTTCGACATCGAGGCCGAGAAGAGGCGCCTCGCGGCGAGCTGAGGCCGGCCGCTCAGGCCTTCGGCTTGCGTGCGCGGTGCAGCGCGACGATCCCGAACGACAGATTGCGGTACTCGACGTCGGTCCAGCCCGCCTCCCGGATCCATGCCGACAAGGTGGCCTGGTCGGGCCAGTCGCGGATCGACTCGTTCAGGTAGTCGTAGGCGTCGCCGTTGGTGCCGGCGAGGCGCGCGACCCGCGGCAGCACCTGCGCGTTGTAGAAGTTGTAGAAGCCGCGGAAGAAGCGCCCCGGCGGGGTGGAGAACTCGTTGATCACCATGCGGCCGCCGGGCTTGGTGACGCGCAGCAGCTCGCGCAGCGCCTTCTTCGGCTCCTGCACGTTGCGCAGCCCGTACGACATCGTCACCGCGTCGAACTCCTCGTCGCCGAAGGGCAGATCCGTGGCATCCGCCTGGACGAAGGTGATGTTGTGCAGGTGGCCGTGCCGGCGGCGGCCCTCGGCCAGCATCCCGGGGGAGAAGTCGGCGGCGACGACCTGCGCCCCGCTCGCGGCGAGAGAGGCGGAGGAGGATGCCGTGCCGGCCGCCAGGTCGAGGATCCGCTCGCCCCGCTGCGGCGCGACCGCGCGGGTCGTGGCCGCGCGCCACAGCGCGTCGTTGCCCAGGGTCATCACCGTGTTGGTGCGGTCGTATCCCTTCGCGACCTGGTCGAACATGCCGCTGACGCGGGAGGGGTTCTTGCCGAGATCGGCGCGGTTCGGCTCCATGCTTCGATCCTAAAGCGAGCGGATGCCCTCACGACCCGGCGCGTGCCGACCCGGTCATAGACTCGCCGGGTGAATCCGAACCGACCCGAGCCCGGCACCCCGATGGTCATGAAGTGGCGCAAGTGGGACGGGTCGCCGCACTGGGTGAACGACGTGGTCTATCTGGGCGCCGACGGCTGGGGCGACTGGGTCGGGCAGCCGATCGGGTGGCGCAGTCACCGCCCCGGAGCCGATTTCGTCGCCGAGTCACCGAACGTCACGCTCGTGCCGCGAGATCACCACGACTTCGCGCTCACCGTGCACCGCGGTCACCCGCGCGACCTGCGGGTCTACATCGACGTCGCGTGGGACGTGCGCTGGACGGATGATCCGCGGCTGAGCACCGCCATCGACATGGACCTCGACGTGGTGCGCCGCCTGAACGAGCAGGGCACGTACGTCGACGATCGCGACGAGTGGGCGGAGCACAGCGTCCGCTACGGCTATCCGGCCGAGGTCATGACGCGGCTCGAAGCGCGCACCCTCGAGCTCGAGCAGCAGGTGCTCGCGCAGGTCGCCCCGTTCGACGACGCCACGGTCGATCCGTGGCTCGACCGGCTCATCGCCCTCGGCCTCGACCGGTGACGGCCGGTAGGCTGGATGCGTGAGCAGCACCCGCCTGGTCGCGCAGACCCGTGAGATCCCGCCCGTCGGGGATCTGCTGGCACACACCTCCGCCGCACGTCCGCTCGCGTGGCTGCGCCGCGGCGAGGGGATCGTGGCCGCCGGCGACGGGGTCGCGGCCGTCATCCGCATACCGGCAGGGGCCGAGCGCGTGCGCAGCGCTGCGATCGCCGACGCATGGCGCGCGATCGCGGCGAACGCCGAGATCGACGACGCCGTGCGCGTCCCCGGCACGGGACTCGTCGGATTCGGCGCCCTGACCTTCGACGAGGGCTCGGCGGCGGACAGCGTCCTCGTCATCCCGCAGACCGTCATCGGCCTGCGCGACGGGCGCAGCTGGATCACCCGCATCCGCCCGGCCGGCGACGCCGAGTTCGCGCCGATCCCGCAGCCTGCCGCTCACGGCCCGCACTGGGCAGGGCGCGTCGGGCCGGGCGCGCAGACGCCGCAGGGCTATCAGGATGCCGTGCGCCGGGCGCTCGACGAGATCGCCGACGGCGCGTACCGGAAGGTCGTGCTCGCCCGGGACCTCACCGGCACGGTACCGGGCGACGCCGACCTGCGCCGCCTCGTGCGCGCTCTGGCGACCGGATACCCGGACACGTGGACCTTCGCTGTCGACGGTCTGATCGGCGCGAGTCCCGAGACGCTGGTCACGGCGCACGAACGGGTGGTCACCGCGCGGGTGCTGGCTGGGACAGCGGCGCGGGGTGCCGACCCGACCGAGGATCATGCCGCCTCCGCGGCGCTCGCAGCCAGCGGGAAGGACCTCGCCGAGCACCGCTTCGCCGTGCAGAGCGTGCTCGCGGCCCTCGAACCGCACACCAGCGGGCTCGACGCCGACGCCGACCCTTTCGTGCTCGAGCTGCCGAACCTCTTCCATCTCGCCACCGACGTCGCCGGCCGCCTGAGCGATGGCGCCTCCTCCCTCGACCTCGTCGGCGCACTGCATCCCACCGCAGCCGTCGCCGGCACGCCGACGGATGCCGCCATCGCCGCGATCCGGCGCATCGAGCCCTTCGACCGCGGCCGCTACGCAGGGCCGGTCGGCTGGATCGACGCCGCAGGGGACGGGGAGTGGGCGATCGCGCTGCGCTGCGCGCAGTTCGGCGACGCCCCGCAGGGGGCATCCGCCGCCCGCCGGGTCACCGCCTATGCCGGCGCCGGCATCGTGGCCGGCAGCGAGCCCGAGGCGGAGCTGCTCGAGACCCGGGTCAAGTTCCGACCCCTCGTCGACGCACTCGCGTGAGCGGATCCGGACGCGCGCCCGCGCCGTCGTGCCCCGCCGCGAAGGTAGGGTTGACTACGTGACTTCGAGCCCCGCGACCCCGGGCACGCGACTGGCGAGCCGACTCGGCTTCAGCGACCGCATCTTCCTCGGTCCAGGCGCGCGCCGCATCGCGTCGCGCATCGAGGCGGGTCTCGACCTGGTCGAGGCCGGCATCGCCGAGGAGGTCAAGGTCGCCGACTCGATCGCGGATGCCGCGGCACGCTACCTCTACGAGGCCGGTGGCAAGCGCATCCGCCCGGTGCTCACCCTGCTCACCGCCCAGCTCGGCGACGGGGGAACCGACGCCGTGATCGACGTCGCCAAGGCGCTCGAGCTCACCCACCTCGGCTCGCTCTACCACGACGACGTCATGGACGGCGCCGACACCCGTCGCGGGGTGCCCGCAGCGCACGCCGTGTGGGGCAACAACGTCGCGATCCTCACCGGCGACATCCTCTTCTCGCGCGCCAGCCAGATCATGTCGCGCTACGGCGACCGCGCGATGCGCCTGCAGGCCGACACGTTCGAGCGCCTGGTGCTCGGTCAGCTGCACGAGACCGTCGGCGCGCAGCCGGGCGATGACCCGATCGACTTCTACATCCAGGTGCTCGCCGACAAGACGGGGTCGCTCATCGCGGCGGCCACGCAGGGCGGCGTGATCTTCTCGAACGCCCCCGCCGAGTTCGAAGAGCCGCTGCGGGTGTACGGCGAGAAGGTCGGCGTGGCATTCCAGCTGCTCGACGACGTGATCGACCTCTCCGCAGATGCCGGCGAGACCGGCAAGGTGCCCGGCACCGACCTTCGCGCCGGCGTGCCGACGATGCCGTCGCTGCTCCTGAAGACGAGCACCGCTGCCGGCGACGTCGACCTCGCCCGGCGCATCGACGAGGGTGTCGCTCGCATCGCCGAGGGCGCAGACCCCGCGGTGCTCGACGGGCCGCTCGCCGAGCTGCGCGACAACGAGGCCACCGCGCAGACCATGACCCTCGCCCGCACCTGGACCACCGACGCGATCGCCGCGCTGGAACCGCTGCCCAAGGGCACCGTGCGCGACGCGCTGACCCGGTTCGCGGAGACTCTCGCTGATCGCAGCAGCTGACGGAAGGAACCCCATGACGAAGCTCAAGCTGGCCATCGTCGGGGCGGGACCGGCAGGCATCTACGCCGCCGACCTCCTGCTCAAGGCCGAGCGCAAGTTCGATGTGTCCATCGATCTGTTCGAGCAGCTGCCCGCCCCCTACGGCCTCGTCCGCTACGGCGTGGCCCCCGACCACCCGCGCATCAAGGGCATCATTACGGCGCTGCGCGACGTGCTCGACCGCGGCGACATCCGGCTGTTCGGGAACGTGCGCTTCGGCACCGACATCACCCTCGACGATCTGAAGCGGCACTACAACGCCGTGATCTTCGCCACCGGCGCCGTGCGCGACTCGTCGCTCGACATCCCCGGCATCGACGCCGATCACTCGTTCGGCGCCGCGGAGTACGTCAGCTGGTTCGACGGGCATCCGGATGTGCCGCGGGAGTGGAGTCTGGATGCCGAGTCCGTCGGCGTCATCGGCAACGGCAACGTCGCCCTCGACGTCGCGCGCATGCTCGCCAAGCACGCCGACGACCTGCTGGTCACCGAGGTGCCCGAGAACGTCTACCAGGGGCTGAAGGCCAGCCGCATCACCGACGTGCACGTGTTCGGCCGCCGCGGGCCCGCGCAGGTGAAGTTCACCCCGCTCGAGCTGCGCGAGCTGGGCGAGCTGCGCGATGTCGACATGGTCGTCTACGACGAGGACTTCGACTACGACGAGGCGTCGCGCCAGGCCGTCGCGAGCAACAAGCAGGTCATGGTGATGGACCGCATCATGCAGTCGTGGCGCAAGCTCGACTCGGTGAACAACGCAGGCGGCACCGCATCGCGTCGCCTGCACCTGCACTTCTGGGCGCGCCCCGTCGAGGTGAAGAAGGACGAGAACGGCCGGGTCGCCGCGCTCGTCTACGAGCGCACGAAGTCCGACGGAGCCGGCGGCGCGGTCGGCACCGGCGAGCTGCGCGAGGTGCCCATGCAGGGCCTGTACCGTGCGATCGGCTACTTCGGCTCGCCGCTGCCCGGCGTGCCGTTCGACAAGAAGCACGGCGTCATCCCGAACCGCGAGGGGCAGGTGCTCGAGACCAAGTCGAACCAGCGCGTGCCCGGCATCTACGCCACCGGCTGGATCAAGCGCGGACCGGTCGGCCTGATCGGCCACACCAAGTCGGATGCCATGGAGACCGTGCGGCACCTGATCAACGACCAGGGGTCGTGGTGGCAGCCCGAGGACCCGTCCGACGACGCGATCCCCGCTCTGCTCGCCGAGCGCGGTGTGCAGTGGACCGACCTGGACGGCTGGCACCGTCTCGACGCGCACGAGATCGAGCTCGGGGCGCCGCAGGAGCGCGCCCGCGTGAAGCTCGTGCCGCGCGAGGAGATGGTGCGCGTCTCACGCGGGGAGTGACGCCCGCTGCTCCCGGTCTCCGCGATGCGCGGTGGTCCGCCCCGCTAGGTTGAAGGCATGGACGCGTGGGTTCCCGACATCCTCGGGGAGGGCTTCGAGCAGCTGACGCTGCCGCTGGGGGAGGATGCCGAGGGCGACGTCGTCGCGACGCTGGTGCGCGCCCTGCCATCGGCCGCGCCGTGGTGGTCGCTGCGCGGCGATCGACGCCCGCTGGCCGATGTCGACGTGCTGTACGTGCACGGCTGGTCGGACTACTTCTTCCAGAAGCGTCTCGCGCGGTACTGGACCGATCGGGGTGCGCGATTCTTCGCCCTCGACCTGCGCAAGTACGGCCGCAGCCTGCGGCCGGGGCAGACGCCGGGATACGTGGTGGACCTCGCCACTTACGATGAGGACATCCAGGCGGCGCTGAGTGCGCGGGGCGATGCCACCGGCCGTCGACTCGTGCTGCTCGGCCATTCCACGGGCGGACTCACCCTCAGCCTCTGGGCGTCCCGGCACCCCCGCCAGGTCGACGCCGTGATCCTCAATGCGCCGTGGCTGGAGTTCCAGCTCGCCCCGGCGCGGGCGGCGATCGCGCCGATGGTCGAGCTGCAGGCGCGGCTGCGCCCGATGGATGCCGCACCGCAGATCGACCTGGGCTTCTACAGCCGCGCGCAGCGGGAGACGGCCGACCCCGACGATCCGGTCGAGATCAACCCGCTGTGGCGTCCCGAGCAGGCCATGATCGTCCATGCCGGGTGGCTGCACGCGGTGCTCGCCGGACACGCGGCCGTCTCGCGCGGCCTCGCCATCGATGCGCCGGTGTGCGTGCTGCTCTCGGCGCGCTCGGCCCCGCCGACCCGATGGTCGGACGAGCTGACCTCGGCAGACAGCGTCCTCGTGGTCGACGACATCGCCCGGGCAGCTCTCCGGCTCGGCCCGTCGGTGACCGTCGAGCGCATCGACGGAGCACTGCACGACGTCTTCCTCTCCCGGCGTGAGGCGCGCACCGAGGCCTACGCGCGCCTCGACCGGTGGGTGCGGGGATGGGCGCACGCCACCCGCTGAACGGCGCGGCTCAGGTGACGTCGTACATGCGTCGGCACGCCTGCTCGGCGGCATCCGGATCGCCGCTTCGCACCGCGTCCTCGAAGTCCGTGCAGGCGGCGGCGACCAGGGAGCGCCGCTCGAGGGGCACCTCGTAGGTCGACAAGGCGCGCGCGAGGGCCAGATCGACCTCGTCGATGATCGTCTGCTGCAGCGCGTTGTCTGTGCGCCGGCCCAGGAAGACGATCACCTCTCGGCGTGCGCGCGATGTCGCGGCCGGGTCGGACAATTCGGCGGGAACGGCCCTGATCAAGCCGCACACCGTCTCGACCTCATCGGCGGTCAGACGCGGGCAGGCCAGCCGCGTGGTGACGCCGGCCTGCAGACCCGCGAAGACGTGGGCAGTCTCGACCTGGTCGGGCGTGACGGCCGAGACCTCCGTGTACCTGCTCGGATACATCGTCACCAGCCCGATCCGCTCGAGCCGCTGCAGCGCCTCGCGCACCGGCGTGCGCGAGACAGACAGCTCGGCGGCCAGATCGCTGTCGCGGATGCGTGTTCCCGGCGCGAGACGGCCGCTGACGATGCGTTCGCCGATCAGCTGGAACAGGCCCTCGGACAGCAGATGCTTCTTCGTCGCGGAATCGCTCCGCGACGGTCGTTCGACGTCGACCATGATGTCACTCCCCATGCGCCTCGCAGCGCCCCCCGGCTGCCCCATACAGCCCGTAACACCGGTATTCTACCCGCGCACTCCGACATCGTCACGGCGGCGCGTCGATCGCCGCACGGCAGCGGTCAGCGGTAGTTGATGAACTGCAGGTCGATGTCGAGGTCGCTGTTCTTGAGCAGCGCGATCACGGACTGCAAATCGTCGCGGCTCTTCGACTGCACGCGCAGCTCGTCGCCCTGGATCTGGCTCTTCACGCCCTTCGGGCCCTCGTCGCGGATGATCTTGCCGATCTTCTTCGCGTTCTCGCTCGAGATGCCGTCCTTCAGGCTCGAGGTCAGGCGGTACTCCTTGCCGCTGGCGACCGGCTCGCCCGACTCGAGGCTCTTCAGCGAGATGCCGCGCTTGATCAGCTTCGACTGGAACACATCGAGAACGGCGTTGACGCGCTCCTCGGAGTTCGCGACGATGACGATCTGCTCGCCACTCCACGAGATCGATGCGCCGGTGCCCTTGAAGTCGTAGCGCTGCTCGATCTCTTTGCGCGCCTGGTTGAGAGCGTTGTCCGCCTCCTGGTGATCAACCTTGGAGACGATGTCGAACGAAGAGTCAGCCATGACTACCACCATAGAGCGTCTGCGCGCAGGGAAGAGGGGCGATCACTTCCCGTTCTTCCCCTTGCCCTGGGAGTTCCCCTTCGAGTCGGAGCCCTTGCCGGAGTTGGTCTCGGGACCGCTTCCCGAGTTCCTGCCGGGACCGGCGTTCTCGTTCTTCGCGGTCGGCGCTTCGCGCTTCCCCGCGTTTCCTGTGCTGGTCTGCGCTGTCTGCACCTGTGCGGTCTGCACCTCGGGCTGGGGCGCCGGGTCGGCGACGGTCGTCTGCTCCGGGGTCGGCGCGGCGGGGGTCGGAGTCGCGGAAGTCTCGGCGACCACCGCCGGCGTGCCGCTCGGCGTGGGCGAGGAGCCGGCCGGCCAGGCCATCCACGCTCCGGCGAGCACGGTGGCCGCCGCCGCTGCTGCGGCGAAGACGCCCATCGTCCGTCGGCGCATGGGCCGGCGCGGCTGCACCTGCGGGGTCGTCGCGGAGGCGATCTTCGGCGCGACGGGGGTCGCGATCGAGACGCCGGGGGGCGACACGGCGGGGAGGGCCTGCGTCGCGCCGGTGGTGTCGTCGCGGGCATCCGCCGAGAGCGCCGAGACCTCCGCGACCACCTGCGCGGCCGTCGGCCGCTGGTCGGGGTCGCTGCTGGTCATCCGGCGCAGCAGCCGCACCCATTCGACGCCGAGCTCGTCCGGGATGCTCGGCTCACTGATCAGTCGCGCCAGTGCGGTCTGCACGTCACGGGTGCGCGGGAACGCCGGCTCGCCGGTCAGCGACTCGAGCAGCACGAGTCCGAGCGAGTAGATGTCCGCTGCCGGGGTGATCGGGTCGGCGCGGACCTGCTCCGGAGCCATGTACGCCGCCGTTCCGATCGCGATGCCCGGCGACGTGCGCCGTGCCTCATCGGGGTGGAAGGCGATCCCGAAATCGGTGAGCTTCGCGTTCCAGCCGGCGTCTCCCTCGGCCCGAGCGAGAAGGACGTTCGACGGCTTGACGTCGCGGTGCACGATGCCGCGGGCGTGGACGACGCGCAGCGCGTCTGCCAGATCGCGGCCGATCGCGGCGGCCTCGCCCCGAGTGAGCGTGCCCCGGGTGAGATGCGTGGCGAGCGTGGGGCCGTCGACGAACTCCATCACCAGGTACCGCGGGTGCGGAAGATCGAGACTCGCGTCGTACAGGGCCACGAGAGAGGGGTGGGAGAGGGATGCCAGAAGCGCCGTCTCGCTGTGGACGCGCTCGGATTCCAGAGGCGTCTCGTCGTCTGCGCGGAGCAGCTTGATGGCGACCGTGCGGCGCAGCAGCGTGTCGTGTGCGCGGTAGACCATTGATGTCGCGCCTCGGCCGACACAGCCGTCGAGTCGGTACCGTCCGTCGAGAAGAGGGGCCGTCGCCTCGTCGTCGATCGTGTCCATCGGAACTCCGCAATCCGGCACGGCTCGGGCGCCGTGACCCTGCCCAAGCTAGGGGCGCCAGTCCGCATCGTCTTCCGCCTTGACGTCCGCGCCCAGACGTGCAAGAGGCCACAAGCGTGCAGAACGATCTCGATTTGGAAACGCTTCCAGTCAGCGCTACCGAGAAGTGCTCGACGGAGTGCATACTGTAAGCGCTTGCAGTTTCCTGCAGGCCATTCGCATCCAGAGAGGTACGCACCAATGAAGGTGACCAAGAGAAGCATCCTCGCGTTCGGCGCACTCGCCGTCACGTCCGCAATCGCTCTGAGCGGCTGCGCATCGTCCACCCCCACTGCCGATGAGGACTCGTCGGGCAAGGGCGCGGCCAGCAAGCTCACCGTCTGGCTCGACGCGGAGCGCGTCGACGCGCTCAAGGGCGCGGCCGACGCCTATGAGGAGAAGACCGGCGTCACCGTCGATCTCGTCGGCAAGTCGGTCGACGACATCAAGGACGACTTCATCCAGCAGGCGCCGACCGGCAAGGGTCCCGACGTGGTCATGGGTGCACACGACTGGCTCGGCGAGCTGTCGACCAACGGCGTCGTCGCTCCGATCGAGCTCGGCGACTCGGCCGACGGCTACCTGCCCGTCGCGACTCAGGCGGCCACCTACGACGGCACCGTCTACATGCTCCCGTACGCGGTCGAGAACATCGCCGTGCTGCGCAACACGAAGCTCGTCCCCGAGGCTCCGAAGAGCTTCGACGACATGGTCTCGAAGGGCACCTTCGTCGTCGAGCAGGGTGCCGAGGGCAACCCGTATCACCTGTACCCGTTCCAGACCGCCTTCGGCGCACCCGTCTTCGGCACCGACGCGTCGGGAAGCTATGACGCGTCCGATCTCCAGCTCGGCAACGAGGGCGGCTTCGCCTTCGCCGACTGGCTGGCCGCACAGGGCAAGGCCGGCACGCTGAACACCGACATCGACGGCGAGATCGCCAAGCAGCAGTTCCTCGACGGCACCGCAGCCTTCTGGCTGACCGGGCCCTGGAACGTCGCCGCGGCCGTCGACGCCGGCATCGACGTCGCCATCGATCCGATCCCCAGCCCCACCGCAGAGGCGGCCTCGCCGTTCGCCGGCGTCAAGGGCTTCTTCGTCAGCTCGGAGTCGAAGAACAAGGTCGCCGCGAACGACTTCCTCGTCAACTACATCGGCACCGAAGACGTGCAGCTCGAGCTGTTCAAGGCAGGCAACGTGCTGCCCGCGCTGACCGCCGCCGCCGACACCGCGGCATCCGACCCGATCATCGCCGGGTTCCAGACCGTCGGCGCCGACGCGGTGCCGATGCCCGCGATCCCCGCGATGGGATCGGTCTGGCAGTACTGGGGCATCGCCGAGGCGGCCGTGATCAACGGCGCCGACCCGAAGGCGACCTGGCAGAAGCTCACGGACGACGTCTCCGCAGCGATCAAGTGATCGCCCGGGCGTGCTCGGGGCGGGGGATACCGCCCCGCCCCGAGCGCGCCTCCATCATCGAGCCTGCGAGACGACAACGGGAACAGAGATGACCGAGACCATGGAGCAGACCGCTCCTCCCACCAAGCGCCAGCGACAGGCCGCGCAGATCGCCGAGGCGGCCGCGACGCCGGTCGGCTGGATGCTGCTGAAGATCCTCCTGCTGGGGATCGTCGACGCGGTCGCCGTGTACGCGGCGTTCGTGCTCTTCGCCAATCAGGAGTGGCTGGTGCTCGCGGTGGTCATCGCCGTCACCGCCGCGGTGAACTACATCTACTTCTCGCGTCGGCGCGTGCCCGCGAAGTACCTCACGCCCGGGATCATCTTCCTGGTCGTCTTCCAGGTCTTCGCACTGGTCTACACGGGCTACATCGGCTTCACCAACTACGGCACCGGGCACAACGGCTCGAAGCCCCAGGCGGTCTCCGCGCTTCTCGCATCCGCCCAGGAGCGCGTCGAGGACTCGCCGGTCTATCCGGTGCAGATCGTCGAGCAGGCAGGCGTCTACGGCCTGCTCGTGACCGACCCCGCCACCGGCGACGCGCTGCTCGGCACGAACGACGAGCCGCTGCGCGAGGTCGATGCGCAGTTCGACGGCGGCATCGCCACTGCGACCGACGGCTGGCGCACCCTCCCGCTCGCCGAGGTCTTCAGCCTGTCATCCGAGCTCGAGAAGCTCTCGGTGCCGTTCAGCGACGACCCCAACGACGGCAGCCTGCGCACCCCCGACGGGCAGAGCGGCTACCTCTACATCTCGCAGCTCGAATACGACGCAGCAGCCGACACGATCACCGACACGCGCAGCGGCGTCGTCTACTCCGACACCGGCACCGGCGCCTTCACCGCCGACGACGGCGAGCAGCTGCTGCCCGGATGGCAGGTCAACGTCGGGTTCGACAACTTCGTTCGGGCCGTCACCGACGCCTCCATCCGCGGGCCGCTGATCTCGGTCACCGTGTGGACCTTCGTCTTCGCGATCGTCTCGGTGGCATCCACCTTCTTCCTGGGGCTGCTGATGGCGCTGGTGTTCAACAACACCCGCATGCGGTTCCGCAACACCTACCGGATCATCATGATCCTGCCGTACGCCTTCCCCGCGTTCCTGTCGGCGCTGGTGTGGGCCGGAATGATGAACGAGAGCTTCGGCTTCATCAACCAGGTGCTCCTCGGCGGAGCCGAGATCCCGTGGCTGACCGACCCGACGCTGGCGAAGGTGTCGATCCTCATCGTGAACCTGTGGCTCGGATTCCCGTACATGTTCCTCGTCTGCATGGGCGCGCTGCAGGGCATCCCGGAGGACGTCAACGAGGCTGCCGTGATGGACGGCGCCAACCCCTGGCAGATCTTCCGGCGCATCAAGCTGCCGCTTCTCCTGGTGACCGTGGCGCCGCTGCTGATCTCGTCGTTCGCGTTCAACTTCAACAACTTCAACCTGATCTACATGCTGACCAGGGGCGGGCCGCGGTTCACCGACGTCTCGATCCCGGTCGGGCACACCGACATCCTGATCTCGATGGTGTACAAGGTGGCGTTCACCGGGCAGACGCGCGACTACGGTCTCGCCTCGGCGTTCACGATCCTCATCTTCATCGTGGTGGCGACGATCTCGATCGTCAGCTTCCGCAAGACCAAGGCACTCGAGGAGCTGAACTGATGAGCACCCAGACCCTCGCACCGTCCAAGCGCTCCTTCGGCGCATGGTTCGCCGACACCGGCTGGCGCCACCTCGTCGCGATCGTGGTGAGCGTGTTCGCGCTCTTCCCGCTGCTGTACGTGCTGTCGGCATCGCTCAATCCGAAGGGCACGCTGACCGGCTCGAACCAGCTCTTCTCGGCCATCGGCATCGACAGCTACGTGCGCATCCTCACCGATCCGCAGAATCCGTACGCGCTGTGGTTCCTGAACACCCTGATCATCGCCACGGTCACCGGGCTGCTCACTGTGTTCATCGGCGCCTGCGCCGCCTACGCGTTCTCGCGCATGCGATTCGCAGGCCGACGGGTCGGGCTGATCACCGTCGTCGTCGTGCAGATGTTCCCGCAGCTGCTCGCGGTCGTCGCGCTGTTCATGCTCATGTCGACCCTCGGCGACTGGTTCCCGGCGATCGGGCTGAACACGCACACCGGCCTGATCCTCGTCTACCTCGGCGGCGCGCTGGGCGTGAACACCTATCTCATGTACGGCTTCTTCAACACGATCCCGAAGGAGATCGACGAGGCGGCCCGCATCGACGGCGCAGGGCACGCTCGGATCTTCTTCACGATCATCCTGCGGCTGGTAGCGCCCATCCTCTCGGTGGTCGGGCTTCTCTCGTTCATCGGCATCGTCAACGAGTACGTGATCGCCAGCGTCATCCTCATCGACCCCGAGAAGCAGACGCTCGTCGTGGGTCTCACCAAGCTCGTCGCGAACCCGCGCTACGCCGACTGGTCGGCCTTCTCGGCGGGGGCCGTGATGGCGGCGATCCCGGTGATGATCCTGTTCCTCTGCCTGCAGAAGTACATCGTCGGCGGCCTGACCGCCGGCGCCGTCAAGTAGGTCGCGACCCGGCTCGCACCGTCGGGTGCAGATGGTCGGCGGGACACGACGGCCGGATGCCACGGCGGGGCGCTCGAGAGGCATACGGTGAGAGCATGGCCGCACGCGTGGGAGGTCGCAATCTGGCGATCAGCTGGATCGTCGGGCTGCTGTGCGCGGGCGTGGTCGGCGCTCTGCTCTGGCTGTCGCTTCCGGCGGGACCCGGGCTGCTCTTCGTGGTCGGTCACCTGCTCGACGGCACGGTTCCCCCGTGACCCGGCCACCGCGATGACGCGGACCCACCGGTCACCGAGATCCCGGACACATCGGCACGCCTGCGCGGCGCGAATCACCGTCGGCGCTAGCCTCGGTGTGCATCTATCACGAGAGGCGATCACATGAGCGACCCCGAGGTTCCCAAGAACGAGCAGCACCACGACGTGGACCACGTCGTCGGCCGTGCCAACGAGGGACTCGACGCCGCCGCCGCAGCGCGCGAGGGCGGCTCGAGCACGGATGCCGCAGCGAAGCCCGTCGACCCCGACATGGAGGCGTTCGCGGCTGCCGAGCGCGACTATCCCGGCACCTTCGACGCCTCCGAACCCGCCGCGGCCGGCACCCCCGCCGACCCGCGCGCGGATGCCGATCGTCGCGCCGACCTCGCCGATGCGGCAGCCGCCGACGCGGCCGACCGCGACCGTGACGACTCGCACCGCGACGACTCGCACCGGGACGCGGCAGCGGTCCACGACGCGCCCGGCAGCGACCGGCACGACCACGATGCAGACGCCACCCGGGTGATCCACACCGATCGCGAGCATCACCCGACCGTCGCCGACACCGCGTATGCGGCTCCTGCCGGCTCCCCCGCCGAGACGCGGGTCGTTCCGGCCGAGCCGGTAGCCCCTCCGGCGGCCCCGCAGCCGATCTTCGTGCAGGCGCCCGAGCCGCCGCGCGAGCTGGGCAACCGCGGCACCGCCGGCGCTGTCGGACTCGTGGCGGCACTCGCCTTCGCCGTGCTCTTCCTCGGTGCGATCCTCGGCTTCGGCGCCCTGCGCGGCGAGGCGACGGTCGAGAACATCGGCACCGCCGCTCTCGAGCCTCTGACCACCTGGGCCTTCTGGGTGCCGGTCGTCGTGTTCTTCCTCTCGTTCTGGCTGCTCGGGGCGTTCGTCAACCGTGCCCGCTGGGGCAAGTGGGTCACGCTCGGCCTGCTCGTCGCCATCGCCACGTACGGCGGGTACATCCTCGGTCAGCTGTTCCAGGCTCCGTTCTGGCGCATCACGGCCACCGAGTCGGTCGAGCTGGTCAACGAGCAGCTGCTCGCCCCGCTGGCCATCGCCGCGTTCGTGTTCGCGCGCGAGCTCACCATCTGGTTCGGTGCATGGGTCGCCCGCAGCGGCGCGAAGAAGAAGGCGCTCAACGCCGAGGCGCAGGCCGAGTACGAGCGCACCCTGGAAGCGGGTCCCGCGGCCCTTCGTTGAGCGTAGGGTGACGGCATGACCACCAGAGACCCCCACGGCCCGTCGCCGGAGGGGGTCTCTGCGTCTCTCGCCGCAGTCATCGGCACGGTGTGCTTCGGCGCGTTCAGCATCCTCGGCCTCGGGATGCTGTCGTACTTCGCCGATGTCGACATCATCTCGGTCGAGGGGCTCACGCTCTGGCCAGGAGTCATCGGCATGGCCGTCGCGATCGCGGTGTTCGCGGCGCTGCTCACCCCGGTGCTGCGACGCGATCGCCCCTCGTTCGCCGCGGTCGTGCTGATCGCCGTCGGCACCGCGCTCGCGCACCTGGCAGCGGTGTGGCTGTCGGCGCAGATCGGGGGAGCGGGCATTGCGCACGCCGTCGCCGCGGCATCCCAGATCGTCGTCCAGGGCTCCAGCGTCGTGCTGGTCGCCGCGGCGCTCATCGCGGGATGGATCGCCGTCGCGCTGCGGCGGTCTCGATCTGGTACGCCGCGCTGGCCGTGGGAGCGCGACGACACCGAGTGATTGACGCGCCGCCGCCGGGCGGAAAGCAGCGCTTCGCGTCGTGGCGGCCTACTCTGTACTCGTGGAGAGGTCGCTGCAATCCCAGGTCGACCAGGCCGTCCAGGCCTGGCTGCGCTGGGTGCCGCGCTGGGCGCCGGCCACGCACCGCGGGCGGGTAGCCCCGTGTCGGCGCTGCCTCGGCTCGCCGGTGCTGTCGGCGGTCGGCATCGGCGGAAACGTCCCGCACGGCGTGCAGCACGGGCTCTCCACGCGCATCAAGGCCATCGTCGATCAGGCCGTCGCCGAGTACACGGCGCGCAACCTGCCGCTGCTGCAGTCCGAACTCGACCACCAGGCCGCCCGCAACCGCTCCCGCGCGTATCGGCCGGCCGAGGGGCTGGATCCGGAGTACGAGGGGATGCCGCTCGATCCCGACCCGGTACCAGGAGCGCCCTTCCTCTTCACCGTGGCGGGCATGGCCGACGAGGCCGCGGCGGAGCTGCCGCCGCTGCCGCCCCTGACCGAAGACGCCAAGGCGGCCCTGCGCCAGGAGGTCGCGCTCGCGGACGAGTACGCGAACATGGTCGGACGGGAGATCTGCGGTCTGCTGCTCCGGCACCGGCTGCACGTGCAGGCCGCGATCTCGCAGTACGTCGAACCCCAGATCGAGGCGATGCTGGCCGAGCTGAGCGAGGCGCTGGACTCGCCGTTCGACCCCGACACCCCGTAGCACAGCATCCGCCCTGCTCATTTGACCGTCGCGGCCTGTCGCCCTTACAATTGATCGGGTGTGTGCACGACTGTGCGCGCACGCAGGGCGCCGGCACCGTCGGTTCGCCCCCACGGCATACCCATCACACCAAAAGCCCGACTCCTCTGTCGAGCCGGTGGGTCATGATGTGAAACCCATCACGCTGTCACCGTGCAGCACTATGAGGAGAGAACGTGCCAACTATTCAGCAGTTGGTTCGCAAGGGACGCTCGCCCAAGGTCTCGAAGACCAAGGCGCCCGCCCTGAAGGCGAACCCGCAGCAGGCCGGCGTGTGCACCCGCGTGTACACCACCACCCCGAAGAAGCCGAACTCGGCGATGCGCAAGGTCGCTCGTGTGAAGCTGCGCAACGGCACCGAGGTGACCGCGTACATCCCCGGTGAGGGTCACAACCTGCAGGAGCACTCGCTGGTGCTCGTCCGCGGCGGTCGTGTGAAGGACCTCCCCGGTGTCCGCTACAAGATCGTCCGTGGTGCGCTCGACACCCAGGCAGTGAAGAACCGTAAGCAGGCTCGTTCCCGCTACGGCGCGAAGAAGGGCTGAGTCAGATGCCTCGTAAGGGACCCGCACCCAAGCGCCCCGTCGTCAACGACCCGGTCTACGGCGCCCCGATCGTCACCTCGCTGGTGAACAAGATCCTCGTCGACGGCAAGAAGTCGCTCGCCGAGTCCATCGTCTACGGCGCCCTCCGTGGTGTCGAGGCGAAGAACGGCCAGGACGCCGTCGCCACGCTCAAGAAGGCGCTCGACAACGTGCGCCCGACCCTCGAGGTCCGCAGCCGCCGCGTCGGCGGCTCGACCTACCAGGTTCCCGTCGAGGTCAAGCCGCACCGCGCGAACACCCTCGCGCTGCGCTGGCTGGTCAGCTACGCGAAGGGCCGTCGTGAGAAGACGATGACCGAGCGTCTGCAGAACGAGATCCTCGACGCATCGAACGGCCTGGGTGCCGCGGTCAAGCGCCGCGAGGACACCCACAAGATGGCCGAGTCGAACCGCGCCTTCGCCCACTACCGCTGGTAAAGGGCTGAGCGGATGCCGAGCGATCGGCATCCGCTCCCACTCTCTGTTCGTTCCTGAACCATCCCGGAGGAACCCCCGTGGCACAAGAAGTGCTCACCGACCTGAGCAAGGTCCGCAACATCGGCATCATGGCGCACATCGATGCCGGCAAGACCACCACCACCGAGCGCATCCTGTTCTACACGGGTGTCAACCACAAGCTCGGCGAGACCCACGACGGCGCGTCGACGACGGACTGGATGGAGCAGGAGAAGGAGCGCGGCATCACGATCACGTCGGCCGCCGTGACCTGCTTCTGGAACAAGAACCAGATCAACATCATCGACACCCCCGGTCACGTGGACTTCACCGTCGAGGTCGAGCGCTCGCTGCGCGTGCTCGACGGCGCGGTCGCCGTCTTCGACGGCAAGGAGGGCGTCGAGCCCCAGTCCGAGACCGTCTGGCGTCAGGCCGACAAGTACGGCGTGCCCCGCATCTGCTTCGTCAACAAGATGGACAAGCTGGGCGCCGACTTCTACTACACCGTCGACACGATCGTGAACCGCCTGGGTGCCAAGCCGCTCGTGCTGCAGCTTCCGATCGGCGCCGAGAGCGACTTCGTCGGCGTCGTCGACCTCATCGAGATGCGCGCCCTCGTGTGGCCCGGCGACTCGAAGGGTGACGTCACCATGGGCGCGTCCTACGAGGTGCAGGAGATCCCGGCCGACCTTCAGGAGAAGGCCGAGGAGTACCGCCAGCAGCTGCTCGAGACCGTCGCCGAGAGCGACGACGCGCTGCTCGAGAAGTTCTTCGGCGGCGAGGAGCTCACGGTCGCCGAGATCAAGGGCGCCATCCGCAAGATGGTCGTCGCGAACGAGATCTACCCCGTGCTCTGCGGTTCGGCGTTCAAGAACCGCGGCGTGCAGCCGATGCTCGACGCGGTCATCGACTTCCTCCCCAACCCCCTCGACGTCGGCGCCATCGAGGCGCACGACCCGAAGGACGAGGAGAAGGTCATCGAGCGTCACCCCGACGCCAACGACCCGTTCTCGGCTCTCGCGTTCAAGGTCGCCGTGCACCCGTTCTTCGGTCGTCTGACCTACGTCCGCGTGTACTCGGGCCACCTCGACTCGGGCTCCGCCGTGGTCAACTCGACCAAGGGCAAGAAGGAGCGCATCGGAAAGATCTTCCAGATGCACGCCAACAAGGAGAACCCGGTCGACCAGCTCACCGCGGGCAACATCTACGCCGTCATCGGCCTGAAGGACACCACCACCGGTGACACCCTCGCCGACCCGGCCGCCCCCGTCGTGCTCGAGTCGATGACGTTCCCGGAGCCGGTGATCGAGGTCGCCATCGAGCCGAAGACCAAGGCCGACCAGGAGAAGCTGGGTCTCGCGATCCAGAAGCTCGCCGAAGAGGACCCGACCTTCCGCACCGAGCTCAACCCCGAGACCGGTCAGACGACCATCAAGGGCATGGGCGAGCTGCACCTCGACATCCTCGTGGACCGCATGAAGCGCGAGTTCAAGGTCGAGGCGAACGTCGGCAAGCCGCAGGTGGCGTACCGCGAGACGATCCGCAAGGCCGTCGAGAAGCACGACTACACGCACAAGAAGCAGACCGGTGGTTCGGGTCAGTTCGCGAAGATCCAGTTCAACATCGAGCCGCTCGAGGTCGAGGGCGACAAGACGTACGAGTTCGTCAACGCCGTCACCGGTGGACGCATCCCGCGCGAGTACATCCCCTCGGTCGACGCCGGCTTCCAGGACGCGATGAACGTCGGCGTGCTCGCCGGCTACCCGATGGTGGGCGTGAAGGCCACCCTCGTGGACGGCGCCTCGCACGACGTCGACTCCTCGGAGATGGCGTTCAAGATCGCGGGCTCCATGGGCTTCAAGGAGGCCGCGCGTCGCGCCAACCCCGTGCTGCTCGAGCCGCTGATGGCCGTCGAGGTTCGTACTCCCGAGGAGTACATGGGCGACGTCATCGGCGACCTGAACTCGCGTCGCGGACAGATCCAGTCGATGGAGGACGCGCAGGGCGTCAAGGTGGTGCGCGCTTCGGTGCCGCTGTCCGAGATGTTCGGCTACATCGGCGACCTGCGCTCGAAGACCTCGGGCCGCGCTGTGTACTCGATGGAGTTCGACAGCTACTCTGAGGTTCCGCGCGCCGTCGCCGACGAGATCGTCCAGAAGGCCAAGGGCGAGTAAGCCCTTCACCGGATGCTCGGGCGCTGCCCGGGCATCCGGTACCCCACAACTTCACATTCACTCTCCACTAAACTGAGAAACCGAAATCCGTAGGGAGCCGGTCACAATCCAGTGCCCGGCGATCTCTACACGAACGTCCTGAGGAGGACCCAGTGGCCAAGGCCAAGTTCGAGCGGACCAAGCCGCACGTCAACATCGGAACGATCGGTCACGTCGACCACGGCAAGACCACCCTGTCTGCCGCGATCTCGAAGGTGCTCGCCGACAAGTACCCGTCGGACACCAACGTCCAGCGTGACTTCGCCTCGATCGACTCGGCTCCCGAGGAGCGTCAGCGCGGCATCACCATCAACATCTCGCACATCGAGTACGAGACCCCGAAGCGCCACTACGCGCACGTCGACGCCCCCGGCCACGCCGACTACGTCAAGAACATGATCACCGGTGCTGCTCAGATGGACGGCGCGATCCTCGTGGTCGCCGCCACCGACGGCCCGATGGCTCAGACCCGCGAGCACGTGCTGCTCGCCAAGCAGGTCGGCGTGCCGTACCTGATGGTCGCGCTGAACAAGTCCGACATGGTCGACGACGAGGAGATCCTGGAGCTCGTCGAGCTCGAGGTCCGCGAGCTGCTCTCGGCTCAGGGCTTCCCCGGCGACGACGCACCGGTCATCAAGGTCTCGGCTCTCGGCGCCCTCAACGGCGAAGAGAAGTGGGTCGACTCGATCCTCGAGCTCATGCAGGCTGCTGACGACAGCATCCCCGACCCCGAGCGTGACCGCGACAAGCCGTTCCTCATGCCGATCGAGGACGTCTTCACGATCACCGGTCGTGGCACGGTCGTCACGGGCCGCGCCGAGCGTGGCACCCTGGCCATCAACTCCGAGGTCGAGATCGTCGGCATCCGCCCGACCCAGAAGACCACGGTCACCGGTATCGAGATGTTCCACAAGCAGCTCGACGAGGCATGGGCCGGCGAGAACTGTGGTCTGCTGCTCCGCGGCACCAAGCGTGAGGACGTCGAGCGCGGCCAGGTCGTCGTGAAGCCGGGCTCGATCACCCCGCACACGGAGTTCGAGGGCACCGCATACATCCTGTCGAAGGACGAGGGTGGCCGCCACAACCCCTTCTACACGAACTACCGTCCGCAGTTCTACTTCCGCACCACCGACGTGACCGGCGTCATCACGCTGCCCGAGGGCACCGAGATGGTCATGCCCGGTGACACCACCGACATGAAGGTGGACCTCATCCAGCCCATCGCCATGGAAGAGGGCCTCGGCTTCGCGATCCGTGAGGGTGGCCGCACCGTCGGCGCCGGCACGGTGACCAAGGTCATCGCGTAAGCATCTGCTTCTCGAAAGAGGGGTCGGGCCTTCGGGTCCGGCCCCTCTTTCTGTGCGCTGCGACTGTCGACACGACGCGCTCGATCGCGTAGAAAAGTGACTGGGTGCAGGATGCTGCGCCGACACCGCACAGGGGAGGAGAACCATGGGCATCGATGACCTGGTGAACAAGGGCAAGGACGCATTCGAGCAGAACAAGGACAGGATCGCCGAGGCGGTCCGCAGCGAGCAGGCGGAGGACATCAGCGACCGGGTTCTCGACGAGATCGCTGACTTCGCGAAGAAGGTGGCTCCCGGAGCCGCGGATCAGATCGACGACATCCGCGACAAGGCCGACGGAGCCGTCGGCGACGAGTGATCGTCCTCGTTCGTCCGGCTTCTTCGAGGGGTGCCGCGCCTTCGGGCGCGGCACCCTTTTCGCGTCCGGATGCCGGACCATTCTCGCCCGAAGCTCAAGATCGCCTTAGCGGAATCCCTTGTCCCCCGTTTGGGGGACAAGAGAACCTCAGGGTTGTCTCGTGTCCCCCATTTGGGGGACAACCTCATGTGACGATTGATTCAGCTTCACCGGGGTTCCGAGAGCCGCAGTCGCCCGCATCGCCGGGGCCGGCTCCTCCGGGAAGTGCGCCGTTGGGGGCGCAATCGCACAAGGGGAGTAATCGTCATGAACAAGACCACCAAGGGAACCATCGCCGCCAGCGCCGCCGTGCTGCTGCTGCTCGGCACCGGCGGATCGCTCGCATACTGGAACAGCTCCGCCGACCTCGGCGGTCAGACGATTTCGGCAGGTCAGCTGAAGGTCGAGCAGGATGCCGCCGCGCCGGTCTGGAAGATCACGCACACCACGGGCCAGCCGACCACCGTCACCGACATCGCGGCCGTCAAGCTCGTTCCCGGCGACACGCTCGAGTACACGGGCAAGTTCAACATCACCGCCCAGGGACAGAACCTCGCGTTCAGCGTGAACCTCGCCAAGGGTTCGATCGCTGCCGCGACCACCGGGAACGCGGCAGCGAACGCGGCGCTGGTCACGCGTCTCGCGAACAGTGCCACGTTCACGGTGAACGGCGGTGCCGCGACCAACGCTGGCACGGTCGTCACGATCAACGAGCCCACCGCGGATCTGAACGGTGTGAAGACTCACGCAGTGACCGTCACCGCGAAGATCGCGTGGCCGTTCGGCGACAGCGACTCGCCGGCGTCGGACAACCCCGCTCAGCTCGGAGCGGTCAGCCTGAAGGACTTCGCGCTGAACATCCAGCAGGTCGACGCCTCGCTGTGATTCTGTGGTGGCGCTGCGGCCGGGGACTGCCGCAGCGCCACACAGCCACGAATCGCACACGCACACGACTGGGGAGGGCAGACATGGGCCGATTCAGCTCACGGCAGCCGAGTGAGGCTTCTAAGCGCAGCTCGTCGAAGTGGCGCACCATTCTCGTCTCGCTCCTCGCGAGCGCGGCGGCGGTGGCGCTCGGAGTATCCGGCGCCGGCGTCACCTTCGCCTTCCTGAACGCGTCCGCACCCGTCGCCCAGGGCACGGTGCAGTCAGCGGGGTTCGGCATCCGGATCGGCGACGGGGCTTCGGCCGCGCTGCCGACGAAGAATCTGAGTCCGGCGTCACCCGCCACCTGGGCGTTCTCCGTCACGAACACCGGCGCCGCACCCGCCGACCTCGCCGCGCGGATCGCCACGCCTGGGGGGCCAGCCTATGCGGCATCTGCCCGCGGGTCTCTGACGCAGGTCGCGAACGAGGCGGCATGCACGACAGCCCTCGCGGGAACCTCCGCGCTCAACGGCTACGCAAAGCCGGCGCTGGGCTCGCTCGCGCCGGGCGAGACGAAGATTTTCTGCCTCGTTGTCAGCCTGCCGAACCCGCTTCCGGCGAACGGCAGCGGCTCCGCCCACAGCTTCACCCTCACCATCGACGCCGTTCAGAAGGGGGCGTGACTCCCGTGTTCGCACGCCATCGCCTCCCAGTCGTCGCCGGACTCGCAGCTTTTCTCGTACTCATCGGCAGCGGCTCTGCATGGTCGTACTGGACTGCGCAGACCAGCGCCGCCGGCAGCGTCTCGACCGACGTCGTCGCCGTCTCGCACGCCGGATTCTCGGCACCCGCGACGACGAAACACCTGCCGAGCAGTGCCGGGGTCAGCACCAGGTCGTTCACGGTCACGAACGGCAGCGCGATCAGCGGCACGGCAACCGTGTCGATCACATCGTCGGAGCAGTATGCGGCGAATTTCGCTGTCTCGGTCTGGCGGCCCGCATCGGGCGGATGCACGGATGCCACTGCGCTGCCCACTTCAGGAGTCACCACCGGCACCTGGGCGTCCGTGAAGCCCACGCTGACGCTCAACGCCGGAGCAACCGCTACCGTCTGCGTTCGGACGACCGTTCCGGACTGGAAGACCATCACCGACCCGGCGGGCGGTCGCACTTTCAACCCGCAGCTCAACGTCAGCCTGAACGCGCAGGGGTGGGTCGCGACGGCGCCCGTCGCCACCCACGAGCAGCACACTGCCGGGATGTACCCGCTCACGGGCAACTTCTTCGACCCGGCTCTGTCGTCGTGGCACACGATCCGCAGCAGGGCTGCCAACGGCGTCTGCCTGGACGCGTCCGGATCCGGGGGAGCGAATACGAACGTGATCTCCTGGGCTTGCCACGCGGAGTCCAACCAGCGCTGGCAGTTCGTTCCTGTGAGCAGTGGAGACCAGAGCTTCGTCACGGTTCGGCCGCGACACGCGCCCAGCACGCGCCTCACGCAGACGGTCGCCGGTGTGCAGCAGATCGCCGCCAGCGCATCGAGCGACGCGCAGCGGTGGTACGTGCAGAACGCCGGCTCGTTCTATCAGCTCGTGTCTGCCGTCGACGGCATGTGCCTGGGGATGAACACGACGTCGGGGAATACCGCAACGAAGGTCGTCGAGTGCGATCAGCCTGCTGCCCAGTTGACGTTGCAGCGCGAGCCGCTGACGATGTCCACTGCGACGAGTGGCTGGTGGCCTTTCACCGTCACCACCGTGACTCTCGACTTCAATTCGCGGATCACAACCACAGGCATGCAGTTGCAGAAGAAGACGAGCACCGGCTGGAAGGACGTAGTGTCCATAGAGGCGAAGGCGAGTCCGGACTCGGTCTCTTTCAACCGCGACCACATCTCGAACAACGGCACCACGGAGTTCCGCATCGTCTTCGCAGGCTCCGAAGACGTCGCCTACGGAAACATCCTGCTCAGCCGCACCTCGGGGAACGGCGTCGCGTCGTCCGGAGGTATCGACTGACATGTTTCGGAACATGACACTTCGTGCCATTCCGGCCGCCTTCCTTACAGCCGCCGTCCTGGCCACTCCAACGGCGGCCACCGCCGCCGAGCCCGACCTCGTCTTCTCCACGGACGGCACGCACTACACCACCGCCGACCTGCTGCCGGTATTCCCCGACGACCTTCGGCTCGTGCCCGGCGACCGGGAGAGCGCGTCGTTCTGGATCAGGAACGATTCCGAGCACACCGGGCTTCTGCGTCTCGACCTCATCGACCCGTCGAGCGTCGACTCCCTGTTCGCCGCGCACCTCGAGCTATCTGCAGCCCCCGCGGGCGCCGCCTCGCGTCCGGTCACCATGTCGACCGCGATGGCCAACGGCGCGTGCACGGTGCTGAGCGGCGACCACGTTCTGGCGCCGGGTCAGTCGGCTCGCGTGCACGTCACCGCCGCCCTGAGCTCCGACCTCATCGGAACTCAGGGTGCGCTCGGTGACCTGCGCTTCCGGATGCGGGCGGTGCTGGCGGACACTGCCGCAGCGACCGTGCAGCCGACAGGCGCAGCCTGCACGGCGCAGGTCGAACCAGGCGGCGCGACGCCGCAGCCGTCGTCCACGTCATCGCCCGGAGCGCTGGCCGTCACCGGCGGCACAGTTCCTCTCACGACGGCAGTCGTCGGCGTAACCGCGACGGTCGCAGGGCTGCTCGCGTTCCTCTGGGCGCGTCGTCGTCGATCAGAAGGAGATCCGGCCGATGTCTGAACTCACCGTCATCTCAGTTGAGGCACCCGACGGGGTGAGCGATGACTCATCCGCCGACGAGCCGAGCACGCCCCAGCGCGGAGGTCTGCTGCGAGCTGTGCTGAACGCCGTCGCCGTCGCTCTGCTCGCGGCCATCCTCGCGACCGGTGCCCTCGCCATCGCCGTGCCGGCGCTCACCGGATCGACCGCGCTGACCGTGCTGACCTCGTCGATGGAGCCGCACCTGCCGCCGGGGACGATGGTCGTCGTGCGGCCGACGGATCCGGCTGATGTCGAGCCGGGGATGGTGCTGACCTACCAGCTGCGCAGCGGAGAGCCCACCCTGATCACCCATCGGGTCACACAGGTGCTCGCCGGCGCCGATGGCGAGCGACGCTTCATCACGAAGGGCGACAACAACGCCGAGGCGGACGCCGACCCCGTGCGCGAGGTGCAGATGCGTGGCACGGTCTGGTACGCGATCCCGTGGCTGGGATGGGTGGCCATGGCGATCACCGGTCCGCACCGCGCGATCGTCGTCGCCGTGGCGGTGATCGGCCTGTTCGGCTACGCGGCGTGGGCGTTCGGATCCGGCATCATCGAGCGGGTCCGCAAGCGGAGCGCGTGACGCGTCGACGGGATGCCGGCGCAGCCGGCAGAGGCGCCGGATCTCAGCGCCCGAACAGTCCCCGTAACCTGGCGAACAGCCCCACCTCTCGGGGTGGCTGCACGATGATGCGGGGTGCGGCGGCGCGGGCATCCGCCGACTGCACCCGCAGCAGGCCCATCAGACTCAGCGCCGACAGCAGTCGCACGGCGTCGGCCTCGTCGATCCCGGCGACCGATGAGAACTCCTCGGCGGTGAGCGCCGCTTGACCGAGCAGCGACATGGCGCGCACCTGCTCGCTGTCGTGCGGCAGGGCGGTGAGGTTGGGCCAGCGGCGCAGCTTGTAGCGATCGCCCGGCCGCAGCCAGCGCGCTCGTCCGCCGTCGAACGAGGCATGCGCCACCTGCCACAGCAGCGGCTCGAGATCGTGCCCGGCCCCGCCCGGGTCGTAGGTGCGCGCGTCGACGGGCGTGATGGCCAGTGAGCGCACCCGCGCAGGGAAGTCGCTCAACGGCAGGTGCCACCAGAACGTGCGGTCGCCGACGTCGATGACGAGCGGCTCGTCGCCGTCAGCGACGACCTCGAGCATGAGCTCTTCGTCGAGCTCGATCGCCGTGCGCAGACGCAGGGCGAGGCGAGACCAGTCGACATCGTCTTCGGGCTGCCAGCCGGCCTCGCCGGCCGCCTCGGGCGTCGCGCGCAGCGTCGCCGCCCGGCGGGCGAGCAGATCGTCGAGCGTGATCGGGTGATTCGGCGGCACGGTGTCGTCGGCGGTCGCGTGGGCGCGCGGGACCGGGCTGAGCGGTCGGTTCACAGGGCACTCCGGTTCGGGTCGGATCTGGTCTCTGTCGGGTCGTCGGAGGGGTCGCGGCGTCGAGCGATCGCGGCGAGGGCCGTTGCGCAGTCGCGAAGAGGGGTCAGGATGCCGTCGGCCGTGCCGTCATGGGCGAACAGGGCTGCGAGCACGAGCGTGGTGCCGTGCACGCGCAGCTGCGCGATGCGCCCGGCGTCCGTGTCGATGAGCACGGCTGTCGACCCTGCGGCGGTCAGAAGCTCCCGTCCTGCCGCCTCGCCCAGGGCCTGCAGGGTGCTCGCGATGCTCGCGAAGCGGCCGCTGTCGGCATCCGCCCCGGCGCGCAGCGTGCTCACCGCGAACCCGTCGTCGGTGAGCACGGCGGCGTAGCGCAGCGATCCGCTGCTCGCCTGCAGGCGCCGCAGAGCGCCGTCGGCGTGTGCCATGAGCCGTGGATCGCGGTGGGCTACGGCATCCATCACGCCACCTCCGGCTGCTGCTCGGAGAGGAGCTCTGCGGCCTCGACGTTCGCGACCAGCGCCATCAGCAGGGTACGCATGTGCGAGGCGCTGCGCGGGTCGGCGGTGAAGACGGGAATGGTGCGACCGGGATGCCATCCGGCGATCGCCCGCGCGTACTCGTGCACGAGCGGGGTGCGGGCGAGGTCGGTGCGCGATACCCCGACGACCACGGCACCCTTCTCGACCAGCGCGGGGAACTGCGCGAGGAAGCGCCGAGTGCTCTCGAGCGGGTCGGGTGCGTCGTTGTTGACCAGCAGCATCAGCCCCCGTGCGCGCTGGGCGAGCACGTCCCACATGAAGGCGAACCTGCGCTGGCCGGGCGCACCGTACAGGCGCACCTTCTCATCCGCGCCGAGGGTGAGCTCGCCGTAGTCGAGGCCGACGGTCGTGGTCGCCTTGTCGACGACGTGCCGTTCGGTGTTCAACGCCTCGGTCGACACGACCTCGATCTCGCTCAGACTGCGGATCGCGGTGGTCTTTCCGGCGCCCATCGGGCCCGCGAAGAGGATCACATGCTCGGCCACATCGTCTCCTTGCGATCGGTCTGGTGGCGCGCCGGTGCGGGCGGATGCTCGGGTCGGGGCCAGCCTACTGATCGGGGTTCTTCCACCTCGGGAGTTTGACCAGGTCAGACGCGCATAAATGGCTCAGGAAAGGGCTGGGCAGAGCCTGACCGAACCCTGAGCCTCTTTCGCTTGACCCCGATATACCGCCTCTCCCACGATGGACTCAGGGATGAAACGCAACCCGGCGTCACTCCCATCACCTGGAAGCGGGCTCACCCCCGCGGGCGCAGACACCCTGTGGTGTCACCTGATCTGCGCGCGTGCCTGCCTCCGTCTACGCACCGTACCTATGGGAGGAACCAACATGCGTGCAACCATCCGCAACTACCAGGCCGCCGTCAAGCGCCGCCGCGAAGAGGGCGACGACGAGGCCGGCTTCTCGCTCGTCGAGCTCATCGTCGTAGTCGTCATCCTCGGCATCCTGGCAGCCGTGGCCATCCCGATCTTCAACGGCATCCAGGACACGGCGCTGACCAACGCGACGCAGGCCGCCGCAGCGAACGGCGCCTCGCAGGCCACCGCACAGGTCGCGCAGAACACGGCACCGTCCGTCAAGAACAACACCGACTTCACGTTCGCTGTGGTGGGTACTGCTGGCAAGGTGGACTCGGTCTGCGTCACTGCGACCTCGGTCAAGGACACCACGAAGAAGGCCAGCTCGGGCCCGGCCTGCGCGACCACCCCTTAACGCCCACCTGCTCCCGAGGCCGGTCCGACCCGACGGGCCGGCCTCGACCAGTCCCCGGACCGATCGAATCGACAGGCGGCAGCGCGTGACCGAGCGCAGGGACGTTGACGAGGGCTTCTCGCTCGTCGAGCTCATCGTCGTGGTGGCGATCCTCGGCATCCTCGTCGGCATTGCCATCCCGATCCTCGCAGGGATCCAGGACACAGCCCGACACAATGCACTTCAGGCGATCGCCGCAGAGGCCGCCACCGGCGCGGTGGCGGATCTTTCACAGGATCAGACTCCGCGGCTTCTTCCCGACACCGGCTACGGACTGGCTTGGAACGGCGCGGCTCCCACGCAGGTCGACCAGGTGTGCGTCCGCGCCACCCGGCTTGACAACGGCGAGTCTGCGATCGCAGGACCGGGTTGCGACTAGCAGCCGATACTCCAGAAGCACCGCTCACATACCCGAGGAGCACGCCATGAACCGGCGCGACACGACCCGAGACGACGATGGCTTCAGCCTCGTCGAGGTCGTCATCGCGATGTTCCTGTTCGCCGTGCTCGCCCTCGCCATTCTCCCGCTGATGACCGGCATCAGTCAGCGCAGCGCCGAGAACCGCACGACGCTTTCCGCGACAGCTTTCGCCAGAGAAGAACTCTCGAAGATCCAGGCAGACTATCCGTCCACCCCCGGCTACACCGTGACCAGCTGCGCTGCTCTACGCACCCTGCAGACCCGGCCAGCAGTCGTCGATCCGGCCAGCGGTTTCGCTGCGCGAGTCACGGTAGACGCGTGCCCCTCGACATTCCCCGCTTCGGTCCCGCTTCGGGTGATCGTCGCACGTGGCGGCTCCGATCTGGTGACCGTAGCCACCCGGGTGCGGGTGGGAGCAGCATGATGACCACGGCTCAGCGTCGGGACGACGGAATGACCCTTGTCGAGCTCATCATCGCCGTGCTCGTGTCGGGTGTGTTCCTCACCCTGATCGCACTCATCTTCGGCAGCGGTCTGAGCGCACAGCAGCGTGCCACTGAGCGGGACGCTGCGACGGCTCAGCTGAACGCCGCCACCGCGCTCATCACCGAGACGGTGCGCAACTCATCCGACATCAGAGTGAGTGCCGCCGGGACACGCCTCGACGCGCGCTTCCTCAAGTCCGACGGATCCACGTGGGAGTGCCGTGCCTGGCAGCTCTTGTCGAACGAGCTGCGATTCAGCGCCGGCCCGAGCGCAAGACCTGTCGCCAGCACGACGTGGAAGTCGCTCGGCTCGGAGCTCAGCGGAACGCTCACGAGCGGCGCCGCCTTCACCCAGTCGGGCAAGCGACTCTCGCTCGGTCTCGAGCAGAGCCAAGGCCAGACCAAGATAGCCGTCTCGAACGGCGCGGTCGCGCAGATCGTCATGGCAGGAGGGCCAGCATGCTGGTGAAGCGGATCAAGGCCACAGATGGCCGCGCT
Organism: Microbacterium sp. OR21; assembly: GCF_047306785.1. NCBI lineage: Bacteria > Bacillati > Actinomycetota > Actinomycetes > Micrococcales > Microbacteriaceae > Microbacterium > Microbacterium sp. OR21. The sequence continues at coordinate 743,140 of NZ_JAZEXJ010000001.1, forward strand.
GTGAACGATGAGTCCGGCTCGACGCTGATCGTCGTGCTGATCGTGATGCTGGTACTCGCGGTGGGCAGCACAGCGCTCGCCGGCATTATCGTCAACACGACAGGATCACTCGCCGGTTCCCGCGATCGCGCTCAGGCGCAAGCCGCAGTCGACGCGGGCATCGCAGCGCAGACCGCGCGGCTCGAATCCGGCGACCTGGCCTGCGCGGCCAAGACCGAGACCGACGTGCTCGTGAACGACGCCAGCGGGCCGCGCTACGACTTCACCCTCGCCTGCGGTGGGGGTGCCGCCACGCTCACGGTGACGTCCACTGTGTCGGGTGCGACGGCCAAGCGCGAGACGGTCTTCAGCTATCAGGTCACACCGGCGCCGTCACTCGCCGAGCCGGCGCTTGTGACCCGCTCGCCGCTGAACCTCGCCGCACTGACCATCAAGTCCGTCAATCCCGCCGTACCGGCGACCGTGTGGGTGATCCCCGAGGTCGGGGTCTCCGGCGACTTCACCTGCAACAGCGGCGGTGCGATCGCCGGATCGGTCTACCTTCCCGCCGGAACGGTGTTCGGCGCCGGTGGCTGCGAGGTCAAGGGCGATGTCTACGCCGAAGGCAACATCACGATCGGAAGCGGCACGACGATCCGCGGCGACCTGGTCTCGCTGAACGGCAGCGTCACGATCACCGGCGGAAACACGATCGACGGCAGCATCTACGCCAAGAAGAACGTCACCGGCTCCGGCCTGTCGGGCAAGTTCGTGACCAGCATCCACGCCGGCGCAGATCTGAACCTCGCGGGTGGGGCACCCGTGGCCCGCGACCGCATCACGTACGGAGGCACCTTCACGCGCGCCCACTCATCGGAGAGCGCCTGGGCCGTGAACTCGGTGACGAAGGCGGTGGTCAATCCGCCGACGCTGCCCACGGCACCGACCTGGCGCGGCATCACGCAGACCGATCTGGATGCGCTTGTCACGAGCGGCACGTTCGCCAAGGTCAACTGGACCGGTGCGTGCTCGAGTGCGTGGAATCACCCCATGCAGAGCATCATCGAGGGCTTCACCGTGCCGACCATGATCGTCACGACGTGCAGCAGACTGCCGTTGCCCATCGAATGGTCGGCACTGAAGCTGAAGACCGATGTCGTCTTCGTCGCACCGTCGTTCAACCTGGTCGGTCAGAAGTTCAGCTCCGCCGACGGAAACGAGCACAAGGTCTGGTTCATCTCCCCGGAACAAGCGGGGCGCAACTGCGCTGCGGTGCCCGCGATCAACGTGCAGGGCGTGCAGATGCTGCCGGTGGGCACTTCGAAGATCTCGGGCATGATCTTCAGCCAGTGCACGGTGAGCTTCGCGAACTCGGGTGAAGACTGGCAGGGCTCAATCCACGCAGGCACGATGGCCGGAAAACCCAACTTCTGGTATAAGCCGATCGGCTTCCCCGGCGAGACGCTGCCCGCAGGCGGCGGCCCGAGCACCCCCGGCAACGGCTCGCCGACCGTGCACGGCCTCACCGTCGTGTCGAATCGAGATCTCTCGTGACAGAGCTCTCGGTCCCGCACACCGCCATCCTGATCGCCAGCGGCGTCTTCGGCCTCGTCATCGGCTCGTTCCTGAACGTCGTCGCCTATCGCGTCCCTGCCGGCATCTCGCTGATGCGACCGAGCCAGTGTCCGTCGTGCGATGCGCCGGTGCGGCCGTGGCAGAACGTCCCGGTGCTCTCGTGGCTTGCGCTGCGCGGCCGATGCGCGCGCTGCCACGCAGGCATCTCGGTGCGCTATCCGCTCATCGAGATCGGGGCGGGAGCCCTCTTCGCTGTCGTGGTCGGGTGGGCGATCACGTCAGCGCACCCCGCACCGGCGGCGCCCGCGATCACCATGCCGGCATCGTTCGCCGACGCGTGGCAGTCGCTCGCCGACGCCGACCCCTGGACCGCTCCGCCAGCAGCGTTGGGGGTCGCGCTGCTGGCGGGGCTCTGGTTCGTCGCGACCGGATTCGTGCTCACCATCATCGACATCGAGACCCGCCGGCTGCCCGCGGGGATCGTCCGCACCGCTCTGGTCGCCATCACGGCGCTGCTCGCCCTGTCGTGCGCGCTGGGCGCGGACTGGTGGGCGTTCGTGCGAGCACTGCTCGGCATGCTGCTGCTGTACCTGTTCTACGCGCTGCTGTGGATCGCAAAGCCGGGTGGAATGGGCGGGGGTGACGTGCGGCTGGCCGGCCTGGTGGGGCTCGTGCTCGGCTGGTTCGGCTGGGCAGCGTTGATCGTCGGCGCGTTCGCGGCATTCGTGGTCGGCGGTGTCTACGGCATCGCGCTGATGCTGACGGGCCGCGCCACGCGCCGCAGTGCCGTGCCGTTCGGCCCATGGATGATCGTGGGCGCGGTGATCGGCGCCGTCGCCGGTGCGCGCATCGGCGAGTGGTACCTGAGCCTGCTCTGGGTCGGCTGAGGGACGCGAGGAGATCAGATGGCGAAGACGATCACAGCGGTGGAGATCACCGAAGACAGCGTGCGGGCGGTCGAGGTGGAGATCGGGCGAACCCCGACAGTGCACGCTGCGGGCGAGGTGCGCCTGCCAGCAGGAACGGCGAAGGACTCCGAGGTCATCGATCGTGATGCTGTGGCGGTGGCCACGCGTCAGCTGTGGTCGGAGGGGAAGTTCAAGGGAAGAAACGTCACGTTGGGGGTTGCGAGTCGGCGCATCCTCGTGCGTGAGCACAGCACTCCACTGCGCAACGCCGTGCAGATCCGTCAGGCTCTTCCGTTCCAGGTGCAGGACCTGCTGCCTGTTCCGGTCGAGCAGGCGGTGCTCGACTTCTATCCCGTGGCCGACGATGGAACCGCCGTGCACGGGCTTCTCGTCGCCGCGGTGTCGGAGACGATCGAAGAGCTCATCGCCACGATGTCGCAGGCGAAGCTGCACACCGACGCCGTCGACCTCACCGCATTCGGGCTCAGCCGGGTCCTGGGCATGCTTGCCCCCGCGGGCAGCACGGCGCTGATCATCGACATCGGCGAGCACATCACCCAGCTCGTCGTGGCGGTCGACGGCGTGCCGCGGTTCATCCGCGTCATACCGGTGGACATCGTCCCGTCGCGCTCCGATGAATCCGCCGGGACGAATGCGTCCGTCCCGAGCCCGCTCGTCGATCCGTCCGGTGGCTCACTGCGCAGCGCACGTCGGCGCGCCCGCGCCGAAGAAGCCGAGTCGCTGCCCGCGACCACGCCGGCCCCGCTCACCCCCGAGCAGCAGAGCGCGCTGGTCGACCTCGCCGGGAAGCTGCGCGGCACGCTGTCGTTCTATCTCGGACGCCCCGGGGCGCTGCCGATCGACGTCGCCTGGGTCTCGGGCGCCGGCTCGCTCTACGAGCAGATGTGCAATGTGCTGAACCACATCGTCGGCGTCGACGTGACGCCGCTGACGGGCCTGGCCATCGCACGATCCAGAGTCGAGCTCGACCCCGGTCTCGCGGCCCGTCTGCTTCCGACGGTCGCCATCGCGATGGGAGGTGCGCGATGAATGCCAGAACTCCCCGAGGGATGCCGGTCGGCGGCTTGCCGCGCGTCAACCTGCTCCCGCCGACGGAGCTGACCCGCAGGTCGAACGCCGCGCTGGGGCGACGGTGGGCTCGCATCGTTCTCGGTGCTGTCGCCGTCGTCGCGGCATTGGTCATCGGCCTGCATGCGCTCAACCTGATCGCCGTCACGCGACTGGCAGCAGAGCAGCTGAGGACGCAGACACTGATGACCGAGCTCGCCGAGCTCGCGCCCGTCAGTCAGGCGATGTCGGCACGCATCGGTCTGCAGACGCAGCGCGAACAGGCGATGGCGGGCGACCTCGCGTGGCAGCCGGTGCTCGCGACCCTGGCATCCGGTGTACCCGGTGGGGCACAGATCACCGGCTACGACCTGACGGCGGGCCCGGCACCTGCCGGCGACGATCCCACGACTCAGATCGGCCTCACCGGCACGGTGACGCTCAGCAGCGCCGCCCCGATCGAGTTCACCGCCGCGACAGCTCGGCTGCGAACCCTGGAACCTGTCTCCAGCGTGGACGTCCAGAATCTGTCCAACGAGGAGGGCGTGTACCAGTACGCCGTGACTGTGGTGCTCGACCAGACGATCTACTCCGGAGACTTTGCACCGGCAGCCGAGAAACAGAAGGCCAACTGACATGACGCGACAGCTCATCAACCTCATCGGCGGACTCGTCACAGTGCTCGTGCTGGTCGCCGGCGTGCTGCTCATCGGTCTGCCGATGTACTCGGGGTCGAAGGCAGCTGACGGCGAAGCCGACGATGTCGCGCGCAGCAACGACACTCAGCAGGCGGTGATCGATGGGCTGCGTGCCCAGCAGGCGAAGTTCGACCAGTTGGAAGCGGAGGTCTCTCAGCTGCGGCAGCAGATCGCCACTGAGCCTCGTGTCGATGACATCCTCGCTCTGGCCATCGCCGGAGCCGCCGAGCACGGGGGCACCATCGACAGCCTCGCCGCTACGGAAGCAGAGCCGTTCGCGGTTCGCGCAGCCGAGCAGGGCGTCGACGGGGCAGCGCCCGAACCGGCATCCGCGGCTGCTTCCGGCGGCGCCGCCTCTGATGGCAGCGCGCCGCCCGCGGAGGAAACTGCAGACGCGCCTGCGTCCGCTGCGCCGACCTCGGATCCTGCGGCTTCGGAAACCGACCAGCAGCAGGTGAAGGTGACGCTGGGTGTCACTGCGCCCAGCGTGGAGGCCGCCACAGCGATCGTGGACTCACTTCGTCGAGGCCCACGCGTCGTAGCGATCACGAAGGCGACCACTACCACCGAAGACGAGAGCATCAAGCTGAGCGTCGAGATGCTCGTCTTCGTCAACCGCAGCTGAGCGGAGTGGTCCAACTGAGCAGCGAGGTCACTGCTTGCCGAGCTGGTCGTACAGGCTGAACATGGGCATGTACAGCGCCACGACCATACCGCCGATGATGACGCCGAGCAGGGTGATGAGAATCGGCTCGATCATCGAGGTGAGCTGCTCACTCGCGGTGTTGACCTCGGTCTCGTAATACTCGGCGATGCTCTCGAGCATGTCGGGAAGAGTGCCGGCCTCTTCGCCGACGGAGACCATCTGCGCGACAAGAGGCGGGAACACGTCTGCGTTCGCGAGCGGCCGCGCGAACGACCGCCCCTGGCTGATCGAGGTTGCCACATCAACGAGTGCGAGTTCGATGGCGCGATTGTTCGCCGCCTTCCCCACGATCTCCAGCGCTTGAAGAAGCGGGACTCCGGCCTTGAGCATCATCGACAGGTTCCGCGCGAAGCGGGCGACGGCGATCTTGGTGATCAGAGTGCCGAAAATCGGAAGCTTCAGCTTCACCGGGTCGACGGCGCCCCGGAAGGTGTCCGTATCCTTCACCCGGTGATACCAGACGGCGCCGGCTGTGATCAGCACCGCCATCAGCGGCAGGATCCAGAGCATGTTCCGCGACAGCGTCACCAGGATCTGCGTCGGCAAGGGCAGCTCGCCACCCATGCCTGCGAACATCTTCTCGAAGATCGGCACGATGAAGGTCAGCATCGCCGTGACTCCGAGCAGGGCGATGATCAGCACGATGATCGGGTAGGTCATCGCCGACTTGATCTTCTGCTGCAGCTCGACGTCAGAGCGGTAGCTTGCGGCAAGGGATTCCAGCGCGCCTCCGAGGAATCCACCGGTCTCGCCGACGCGCACCAGATTCACCATCAGGGGAGGGAACACGTCGGAGTGTGCGCGCAACGCCGCCGAGAACGCCTTGCCGCCCTCGATGTCACTGTGCACCGCCGTCAGCGCCGAGACCAGCTTCTTGTTATCGGTCTGCTCGATCAGCACCGCCAGGGCGCGCAGCAGCGGCAGCCCGGCATTGATCAGGCCGGCGAGCTGGTTGGTCAGCACGGCGAGATCGTCGAGCTTGACGCGCTTCTCGAACCACGGGATCTCCTGGTTCAGCCCGGTCTTCGAGGTGGGGACGACCTCGAGCGGGTGCAGCCCCTGCGCGCGCAGCTTGCCGATGACCGCGTTCGCGCTCGCCGCCTCCATCGTCCCCTTGACGACGGCGCCGCCCGACGCGCCCACGGCGCGGTAGGTGTAGTCCTCGACTGGCATCTCAGAATCCCCAGTCGTTCGCGCTCGGCTGTGCGGCGCCGTGGGCGAGCCACGCCTCGGCATCCAGATCCTTCGGCCGCACCTGCACGTTGTCGAGAGCGTGCGGATCGGTCAGGTAGTGGGTGGCGAGCGCTTTCGCCAGCTCGCCCGTCGCGACCAGCTCCTTCAATGACTGGTCGAGCGTGTGCATGCCGTGGGCTGCGCCGGACTGCATCGCGTTGTACAGCTGCGCGATCTGGTTCTCGCGGATGAGGTTCGCGACCGCCGGCGTCGAGACCAGCACCTCGGTGGCGATCACGCGCCCGGCGCTGTTGGCCTTCGGAAGCAGCGTCTGGCTGATCACGCCCTGCAGCGTGTCGCCGAGCTGACTGCGCACCTGGTCCTGCTGATGCGCCGGGAAGGCGTCGACGATGCGGTTGATGCTCTTCGACGCGCCCTGGGTGTGCAGGGTCGACAGCACCAGGTGGCCGGTCTCGGCCGCGGTGAGGGCCGTCGAGATCGACTCGGGGTCGCGGAGCTCGCCGATGAGGATCACATCGGGGTCCTGACGCAGCACGCGGCGCAGGGCCTCGGCGAACGAGTTCGTGTCGGAGCCGACCTCACGCTGGTGGATCAGCGAACGCCGGCTGGTGTGCACGAACTCGATCGGATCCTCGACCGTGACGATGTGGTCGCTCTTCTCGCGGTTGATGATGTCGATCATCGCGGTGAGCGTGGTCGACTTGCCCGAACCGGTCGGGCCGGTGACGAGCACCAGTCCCCGCGGGCGCAGGGCCAGGTCTCGCGCCACGGCGGGGGCTCCGAGCTCCTCGAGCGTGAACGCCCTCGACGCGATGAGACGGAACGCGGCCGCGACACTGCCGAGCTGGCGGAACACGTTCACACGGAACCGGCCGGCGCCGGCCACCGAGTGCGACAGGTCGGCCTCGCCCGTGGAACGGTAGCTCTCGCGCTGCGCGGGGGAGAGCAGTGCCAGCAGCTCGTCGAGCAGCACGGCATCCGGGATCGGATCCGGGAACTCCGCCATCGGCGCCAGCCCGCCGTTCAGCCGATGCAGCGGCACCGATCCAGCCGAGAAATGGATGTCGGACGCGCCGCGCTCGGCGGCGACGGTCAGAACCCGGTCGATCAGGCCGGCGGTCGGCTGAGGCGCCCGCGCGCTCAGATCGGCGGTGGGCTGCGGCGCCCGCGCTCGCAGCTCGGCACGGGTGGGCTCGTAGGCGTCATGCAGTGACACGCAGAATCTCCTCGATCGTGGTCTGGCCCTCGCGGACCTTGCTCCAGCCGTCCTCGCGCAGGCTGGTCATGCCCTGCTCGACGGCGAGCCGTCGGATCTCCGTGCCGCTGGCGCTGGTGACGACCAGGTGCTCGATCTCCTCCGACATGGCCATCACCTCGTGCAGGCCGATGCGGCCCTTGTAGCCGGTGTGCGAGCAGGTGGGGCACCCCTTGGCGCGGTGCAGCACGGGCATCTCGCCCGGCTGGGCGGGGAAGCCGATCGCCCGCAGGGTCGACGGATCCTCGTGATACGGCTCCCGGCACATCGAGCACAGGCGCCGCGCGAGGCGCTGCGCGACCACGGCAGACAAGGCTGTGGCGACGAGGAACGGCTCGGTGCCCATCTCGGTCAGACGGGTGACCGCACTGGGGGCGTCGTTGGTGTGCAGGGTCGACAGCAGCAGGTGCCCGGTCAGCGCGGCCTCGACCGAGATGATCGCCGTCTCCTGGTCGCGGATCTCACCCACCAGCACGACGTCGGGGTCGGATCGCAGGATGCTGCGCAGCGCCGCCTGGAAGGTCATTCCGGCCTTCGCGTTGACCTGCACCTGATTGATGCCGGGAATGCGGTACTCGACCGGGTCCTCGACGGTGATCACATTCACGCGCGGGCTGGAGACCTCGCGCAGGGCGGTGTACAGCGTCGTCGACTTGCCCGAGCCGGTCGGCCCCGTCACCAGCACCATGCCGTGCGGCCGTGCGATCGCCGATCTGAAGCGGTCGAGGTTCTGCGGACTCATCCGCAGGTCGTCGAGCGACAGGTTCACCCCCGAGTTGTCGAGGATGCGCATGACGACCTTCTCGCCCCAGACGGTGGGCAGGGTGGCGACGCGCAGGTCGACCTTGCGCCCGTGATGCACCACCGACAGCCGGCCGTCCTGCGGCCGGCGGCGCTCGGCGATGTCGATCGAGGCCATGATCTTCAGACGCGAGACGATGCCGTCCTGGATGTTGCTGTCGGGGCGCTGCGTCTCGTGCAGCACGCCGTCGATGCGGTAGCGCACGGTCAGGTGCGACTCGCCCGGCTCGAGATGGATGTCGCTGGCGCGATCGTCGATGGCCTGGGTGATCAGCAGGTTGACGAAGCGGACGATGGGCGCATCGCTGTCCTGGTCGCTGAGCTCCTCGGTGATCACCGAGGCCTGATTCGCGGCGGTCTCCTCGAGACTCGCCGACAGGTCCGACAGCTCGGCATCCGATCGCAGGTAGCGCTGGAAGGCGTACTCGAGACCGTCTGCCGCGACCACCACCGGGTCCACCCGCGCGTCGGCGAGAGTGGAGACGTCGTCGATGGCGATGATGTCGGTCGGATCCGTCATGCCGACGATCAGCCTGCCGCCCTCCCGCGCCACCGGGATCAGCCGATGCTTGCGCGCCAGCGCCGCGGGCACGAGAGACGCGACCTGCGGTTCCAGGGGTGTGGTGAACAGGTCGACGAAGCGATGGCCCGACTGCAGGGCGACCGCATCCGCGTACTGGCGCTCGGTGATGACCCGCTCGTCGATGAGCCGCCGGCCGAGCTCGGGACCGTCTCCGAGTTCGCCGATCAGCCCGGTCACCTCCGACGCGCGCACCGCGCCGGTGAGGACGAGTGTCTGGACGACTCCGCGCATGGCGATGAGCTCCCCTCACGTCGGGACGGCCGGGCGCACCGGTCCCGGTCGAGTGCCGAGGCGCTTCGGGACGCCTCGCTCTTCGAATGCTAGCGACGCGAGCGCGGGCCAGGCTCAGGATCAGCGCATCTTTCCCCAGGCAGAATGCGAGGACGCGGCCGCCGATGAGGCAGGCGGTATCTTCGGACGCATGACGTTCCTCGCGGCGGATCCTCCCACCGCGCTGCGCCGCGTACGCGATCGTGCGGTGCTGCTCAACCAGATCCTGGTCGGCACCGGCGTCGTGCTGGCGACCTTCCTGTCGCTCGCCACGGGCACCGTCGCGGCGGTCGACCCGCTGATGCTCGGTCTGCTGCTGGTGTTCGTCGCCACAGGCATGGCCATCCTCGTGCCGTGGGAGAGCGGACCGGTCGGTCTCGTGCTGCTGCTGCCTCTGATCGACATCGGCGCGATCACTCTGCTCACGCTCTCGGCACCCGGATCCGGTTTCCCGCTGCTGTGGCTGTTCCCCGCGATGTGGATCGGCTCCTCGCTCGGCACCCTGGGGGTGATCGGCGCGACCGTGCTCGTCACGGCGGTGTACTGGGCCACCATCATCTACAGCGGCGAGACCTTCGAGATGTCGGCGTTCGTCGTCTACCCGGTCGTCGTCGCCGGTCTCGCCACGATCGCCTCCGTCGCGTCGTGGAGATCGACCGCGCAGCGCGTGGTGCTCGACAAGCAGTCACGTGAGCTGAGACGTGCGGTGGATCGCGCGCGAGGCCAGGAGGAGCTGGTCACCGAGGTGCTCGACGCGGTCGACTTCGGCGTCGTGCGTCTGACCGCCGACGGAGAGCAGGTGGTCTCGAACGAGGCGATGGCCCGTCTGCAGCTCGCGATCGACGACACCGACCTGCTGCAGCCCTTCGCCTCCGACGGTCTGACCCCGCTGGCGGAGGCGGACCTGCCACTGAGCCGCGCCAGGCGGGGGGAGGAGCTGGAGCGCGCGCTCGTCTGGTTCGGTGCCCCCGGTGACGCCGCACGGCGCGCGCTGCGGTTCAACTCGCGCCGCGTGGCGGGCAAGAGCGCCGTCGACGACGGGGTCATCCTGGTGGCGCAGGACACCACGTCCGAAGAGCTGGCGCTGCGCGCGCGAGAGGACCTCATCGCCTCCGTCTCACACGAGCTGCGGACGCCGCTCACATCGATCACCGGCTACGTCGAGCTCGTGCTCGACGACGAGACGCTCTCGGAATCGTCCCGGCGCAGCCTCGGCGTCGTCGAGCGCAACGCCGCCCGACTGCTGGCCATCGTGTCCGACCTGGTCGCGGCATCCGCGATGTCGCGGATGGGGGTGTCGATCACCCTGCACCCGGAGCCGATCGACCTCACCGCGCTCGCGGCGTCCTCCATCGAGTCCGCGCTGCTGCCCGCGGCCGAGCGGGGGATCTCGATCGAGCTGCTCGCCGACGGTCCGATCATGGTCAACGCCGACCCGCACCGCATCCGGCAGGTGATCGACAACCTCATCTCGAACGCCGTCAAGTACGGGCGGGTGCGCGGACGAGTCGATGTCGAGGTGCGCCGTCACGACGATCGCATCACGCTCACCGTCGCCGACGACGGCCCTGGCATCCCGCCCGGCGAGGTGCCGCGACTGTTCGAGCGCTTCTTCCGCTCCGCGCTCGTGCGTCAGTCGGTAACCCACGGCAGCGGCCTGGGTCTGTCGATCAGTCGCGACATCGTGCTGGCCCACGACGGTCGTCTCACCGTGCGCACCGCGCTCGGCGAGGGGTCGGAGTTCACCATGTCGCTGCCGGTGCTGCCGCCCCGAGAGGAATCCTGATGCTGCTGGATCCGTACACCGTCAACGTGCTCGTGGCCGTCACGGCGCTCGCCGCGGGAGTGATGTATCTGCTCGAGACGCTGCTGAGGCGCGAGAGCCGGGCCGGACAGATCTGGGTGATCTCCTACCTGTGCGGCATCCTGACCGTGATCGCGTACCTGATCTGGAAGAGCGTCGACGACCCGCTCATGCCGATCGCGATCGGCAACGGCGCACTCGTCGGCACGGTCGGCTGTCTGTGGCTCGGATGCCTGCGCCACAACGGTCGACGCCTGATGGTGCCGAGCCTGCTGGTCGGTGCGACGGCGCTCCTCGCCGTCGCCGCGGTATTCCTGGAGGGACGCCCGGCCGGCGACTGGGCGGGCTCTGCGGTGCTCTTCGGAAGCGTCGCCGTCTACGCCATCCTGGGCGCCGTCGAATCGCGCCGCGGCCGCAGCGGAGGCACTCCCGAGACGATGGGGATGACGATCGTGCTCGCCATCGTCGGTCTCTACTACGGGGCCCGCTGCGGCGCGTTCGTCGTCGAGGGTCCCGAGAGCGACCTGTTCCTGACGTGGTTCAACTCGAGCATCACCGGCACGCTGACGATCGTGCTGCTCATTGTCGCCCTCGTCACGACGACCTCGCTGCGCAACAATGCCGTGGTGTTCGGCGACGGCAACAACGAGCTCACGCTCTCGGGCGACGGCGTGCTGACCGGCCGGTCGTTCACGGTCATGGTGCAGCGGATCGTGGAGGTCGACCGGGAGGACGGGCGCACGCTCGGGGTGATCGCGCTGCGGGCCGACGATCTGCCGCAGATCGGCATCGCGTTCGGGTCGAGCGAACAGGAGGGTGTGTTCGCCCTGTGCCGCCAGTCGCTGCGGCGTTACGCGCCGGCGACCGCACCGGTGGGCGAACTCGGCCCGACCGGTTTCGTGCTGGCCGTCGACGCGGCATCGCCGTCGGACGTGCGGCGCATCGCGAGCCGCATCCAGCGGCGGATGCTCGACGATCTCGCCGAACGGGGAACCGCCGTCATCCCGGTGATCGGCGTCGGAGTGGCGCTCGCCGACAGCTACGGACAGGACGCGCGGGCGCTGATCCGGGCGGCGTTCGATGCGGCCGGACGCGCGGCGACCAGCCTCGACGCGTCGGTCATGATCGCCGACTGACACGGCTCAGGCGGCCAGGCGGCGCTGCGCGGCTCAGGCGGCCAGCCGGTAGCCGACGCCGCGCACCGTCTCGATCCAGCGCGGCTGCGTGGCCGACTCTCCGAGCTTGCGGCGCAGGTTCGCGACGTGCACCTCGATGGCCCGCACGTCGTGCTCGCTGACGTACGTGTTCGCGCTGAGGCGGTCTCCGCGCAGCATCAGGGCGAGGTCGTCCTTGCCGATCACGCGTCGCCCGGAGGTGAGGAGATCGTGGAGGATGTCGAACTCGCTGCGGGTCAGCTCGAGTGCCACGCCGTCGGCCGTCGCCAGGCGCATTCCCGGGTGAAGGCGCAGCCCCTTGTGCTCGATCCAATCCACATCGTGGCCACCGGCTGTAGAAGGGGAGGCCGGCTGCGGCTGAGGATCGGAGGCGCCCATCGACCGCGGCCGGCGCAGCATCGCGTCGATCCGCGCGCGCAGCTCGCGCGGACGGAACGGCTTGGTGAGGTAGTCGTCGGCACCGGACTGCAGACCCTGCACGGCATCGATCTCCTCGGCACGGGCGGTGAGCATCACGATGTACGTGTTGCTGAACGCACGCAGACGCCGTGCCGTCTCGAATCCGTCCATGCCCGGAAGGCTCACGTCGAGTGTGGTCACGAGGGGGTCGTGAGCCTGGATCAGCGCGATGCCGTCGGCTCCCGTGCCCGCCGTCATCACCGTGAAGCCGGCCTGCTCGAGCACCTCGCGGATGAGTTCCCGGATGTCCGGATCGTCCTCGATCACGACCGCGTTCTGCGACTCCGCCACGTTCCCTCCCAGCGCCGGATCCGTGCGTGTCCGGTGCTCGCGATGATAGCGCGTCCACGGTCTACGCGTGTATCCGGCGGCAGTCGCCGGACGCGACACGCCCGGGTTTGCAGTACGGGAATCGGCCGTGGCAGAATAGACAGGTTCCACATTTCTGCGCTCTCGTGATGCGCGGAATCACTGCCACGAAAGTGCATAGACGGCAGCCCCTGATCAGGGTGCAGCAGGGTTCTAGGCCGCGGGCAGCAGAACACAGCCCCACTCGAAGACGCGAGCATACGATGCTGGCGTCTTCATGGTGAAAAGAGAACAGCGGTGCGCAAGTGCCGAAGGCGCGAACAGCGCCATCGTGCGTCCAATGCCCCAGGGTCACCCGATCCCGGACGGTACGACGCCTATAGAGAGAGAGCAGACAATGGCGGGACAGAAGATCCGCATTCGCCTGAAGTCGTATGACCACGAGGTCATCGACACGTCGGCACGCAAGATCGTCGACACCGTGACCCGTGCGGGCGCGACCGTCGTCGGCCCCGTGCCGCTTCCGACCGAGAAGAACGTCGTGTGCGTCATCCGGTCGCCCCACAAGTACAAGGACAGCCGCGAGCACTTCGAGATGCGCACCCACAAGCGTCTGATCGACATCGTCGACCCGACGCCGAAGGCCGTCGACTCGCTGATGCGTCTCGACCTGCCCGCCGATGTCAACATCGAGATCAAGCTCTGAGGTCCGCCATGGTTGACATCAACGCAAAGATTTCCAAGGGCATGCTCGGCACCAAGCTCGGCATGACCCAGGTCTGGAACGAGAACGGGAAGCTCATCCCCGTGACCGTCATCGAGCTGGCTCCGAACGTGGTCACCCAGGTTCGCACCCCCGAGAAGGACGGCTACAACGCCGTTCAGATCGCCTACGGCCAGATCGACCCCCGCAAGGTCAACAAGCCGCTGACCGCCCACTTCGAGGCAGCCGGCGTGACCCCGCGTCGCCACGTCACCGAGATCCGCACCGCGGACGCCGCTGACTACTCGCTCGGCCAGGAGCTCACGCTCGACGGCGTGTTCGAGGCAGGCCAGCTGGTCGACGTCGTCGGCACCAGCAAGGGCAAGGGCACCGCCGGTGTCATGAAGCGCCACAACTTCGCCGGTGTCTCGGCCTCCCACGGTGCGCACCGCAACCACCGCAAGCCCGGTTCGATCGGCGCATCGTCGACCCCGAGCCGCGTGTTCAAGGGCATGCGCATGGCCGGCCGCATGGGTGGCGAGCGCGTGACCGTCCTCAACCTCACGGTTCACGCCATCGACGCCGAGAAGGGACTCATGCTCGTCAAGGGCGCCGTCCCCGGTGCTCGTGGTCGTATCGTGTACGTCCGCAACGCAGTGAAGGGTGCCTGATCTCATGGCTGACTCCACTCTGGCAATCGACGTCCTCGCGGTCGACGGCAAGAAGGCAGGCTCCATCGAGCTGCCCGCCTCGATCTTCGACGTCGAGACCAACGTCCCCCTGATCCACCAGGTCGTCGTCGCGCAGCTCGCCGCCGCGCGTCAGGGCACCCACGCCACGAAGACTCGTGGCGACGTGTCCGGCTCGGGAAGCAAGCCCTTCAAGCAGAAGGGCACGGGTAACGCCCGTCAGGGCTCGATCCGCATGCCGCAGCACCGCGGTGGTGGCACGGTCCACGGCCCGCAGCCGCGCGACTACTCGCAGCGCACCCCCAAGAAGATGATCGCCGCCGCCCTCCGTGGCGCGCTGAGCGACCGTCTGCGCGGCGAGCGTCTGCACGCCGTCGAGGCATTCGTCGCCGACAGCACCCCCTCGACCAAGGCTGCGGCCGGCCTGCTGGCCTCCGTCGCCCCGTCGAAGAACGTGCTCGTCGTCATCGAGCGCTCCGACGAGCTGACCACGAAGAGCGTCCGCAACCTGGCGAACGTCCACCTGATCAGCTTCGACCAGCTGAACGCCTACGACGTCGTCGTCTCCGACGACATCGTCTTCACCAAGGCCGCACTCGAGGGCTTCATCGCCGCCAAGACCGGTGCGACCGCAGAGGAGGTCTCGGCATGACCGAGCAGAACGTTCTCGCCACGGCCCTGAACAAGGACCCGCGCGACATCATCCTCGGACCGGTCGTGTCCGAGAAGAGCTACGGCCTGATCGACGAGGGCAAGTACACGTTCTTCGTCGACCCCCGCGCCTCGAAGACCGAGATCAAGCTCGCCATCGAGAAGATCTTCGGCGTCAAGGTGGCTTCGGTCAACACGATCAACCGCGTCGGCAAGGCCCGCCGCACCCGCTTCGGCACCGGCAAGCGCAAGGACACCAAGCGCGCGATCGTGTCTCTGAAGTCGGGTTCCATCGACATCTTCACGGCAGTCGGCTGACCGGGGGATAAGGACAGATTATGGCTATTCGCAAGTACAAGCCCACGACCCCGGGTCGCCGCGGCTCGTCGGTGGCCGACTTCGCCGAGATCACTCGATCGACGCCTGAGAAGTCGCTGCTGCGTCCGCTCTCGAAGACCGGTGGTCGCAACAACCAGGGCCGCATCACCACCCGTCACATCGGTGGTGGCCACAAGCGCCAGTACCGCGTCATCGACTTCCGTCGCAATGACAAGGACGGCATCAACGCCAAGGTCGCTCACATCGAGTACGACCCCAACCGCACCGCGCGCATCGCGCTGCTGCACTACTTCGACGGCGAGAAGCGCTACATCCTCGCGCCGAACAAGCTGAAGCAGGGCGACGTGGTCGAGTCGGGTGCCGGCGCTGACATCAAGCCGGGCAACAACCTGCCGCTGAAGAACATCCCCACCGGTACCGTGATCCACGCGATCGAGCTGCGTCCCGGCGGCGGAGCGAAGATGGCCCGTTCGGCCGGCGCCTCGGTGCGTCTGGTCGCGAAGGACGGCCCCTACGCACAGCTGCGTCTGCCCTCGGGCGAGATCCGCAACGTCGATGCGCGCTGCCGCGCGACCATCGGTGAGGTGGGCAACGCCGAGCAGTCGAACATCAACTGGGGCAAGGCCGGCCGCAAGCGCTGGAAGGGCGTCCGCCCGACCGTCCGCGGTGTCGCCATGAACCCGGTCGACCACCCGCACGGTGGTGGTGAGGGCAAGACGTCCGGTGGACGTCACCCCGTCTCCCCGTGGGGCCAGGCTGAGGGTCGTACCCGTCACGCCAACAAGGAAAGTGACAAGTACATCGTCCGCCGCCGCAACGCCGGCAAGAAGCGCAAGTAGGAGTAGAGGAAGATGCCACGCAGTCTCAAGAAGGGCCCCTTCGTCGACGAGCACCTGCTTCGCAAGGTGGTCGGACAGAACGAGTCCGGTACGAAGAACGTCATCAAGACCTGGTCGCGTCGATCGATGATCATCCCGGCGATGCTGGGACACACCATCGCCGTGCACGACGGTCGCAAGCACATCCCCGTGTTCGTGACCGAGACCATGGTCGGCCACAAGCTGGGCGAGTTCGCGCCCACCCGCACCTTCCGCGGCCACGAGAAGGACGACAAGAAGGGCCGTCGCCGCTGACGCGGTGACGCTCTGGACAGAAACAGAGGAGGAGAACCATGGTGGAATCCATCGCACGCGTCAAGCACATCCGCGTGACCCCTCAGAAGGCTCGTCGTGTCGTCGCGCTCATCAAGGGCAAGCAGGCGCAGGAAGCACTGGCCATTCTGAAGTTCGCACCGCAGGGTGCCAGCGAGCCGATCTACAAGCTCGTGCACTCCGCCATCGCCAACGCGTCGGTCAAGGCCGACCGTGACGGCGAATTCCTGGACGAGCAGGACCTGTACGTGAAGAACGCGTACGTCGACGAGGGCACGACGCTCAAGCGCTTCCGCCCCCGTGCTCAGGGTCGTGCCTCGCAGATCAAGAAGCGCACGAGCCACATCACGGTCGTGCTGGCCACCCCGGAGGTCGCTGAGGCGACCGCACCGGCGGCCAAGACGAAGAAGGCGAGCAAGTAATGGGCCAGAAGGTCAACCCGTACGGCTTCCGCCTCGGCATCACCACGGACCACGTGTCGCGTTGGTTCTCGGACTCGACGAAGCCGGGCCAGCGTTACGCCGACTACGTCGCCGAGGACATCAAGATCCGTCGCCTGCTGCAGACGCAGCTGGACCGCGCCGGTGTCTCGAACATCGAGATCGAGCGCACCCGTGACCGCGTGCGTGTGGACATCCACACCGCACGTCCGGGCATCGTCATCGGCCGCCGCGGCGCCGAGGCCGAGCGCATCCGCGGCGACCTCGAGAAGCTCACCGGCAAGCAGATCCAGCTGAACATCCTCGAGGTCAAGAACCCCGAGGCCGACGCTCAGCTCGTCGCGCAGGGCATCGCCGAGCAGCTCTCCGCTCGCGTGGCGTTCCGCCGTGCGATGCGCAAGGGTCTGCAGGGCGCTCAGCGCGCCGGCGCCAAGGGCATCCGCATCCAGGTCTCCGGCCGCCTCGGCGGCGCGGAGATGAGCCGCTCGGAGTTCTACCGCGAGGGTCGTGTGCCGCTGCACACGCTGCGCGCGAACATCGACTACGGCTTCTACGAGGCGAAGACCACCTTCGGCCGCATCGGCGTGAAGGTCTGGATCTACAAGGGCGACCTCACCAACAAGGAGCTTGCCCGCGAGCAGGCCAACCAGAAGCCTTCGCGCGAGCGTGGCGACCGTCGTGGCCCCCGTGGCGACCGCGGTGACCGTCGCAACGAGGCTCCCGTCGCAGAAGGAGCGTCTGCCTGATGCTTATCCCTCGCAAGGTCAAGTACCGCAAGCAGCACCACCCGAAGCGCTCGGGCCAGGCGACCGGTGGCACCAAGGTGTCGTTCGGTGAGTTCGGCATCCAGGCGCTGACCCCCGCCTACGTGACCAACCGTCAGATCGAGTCCGCTCGTATCGCGATGACCCGTCACATCAAGCGTGGTGGAAAGGTGTGGATCAACATCTACCCCGACCGCCCGCTCACCAAGAAGCCCGCTGAGACCCGCATGGGTTCGGGTAAGGGCTCGCCCGAGTGGTGGGTCGCCAACGTCAAGCCGGGCCGTGTCCTCTTCGAGGTCGCGGGCGTGAACGAGCAGCTCGCACGCGAGGCGCTCACCCGGGCCATTCACAAGCTGCCGCTCAAGGCACGCATCATCAAGCGCGAGGAGGGCGACGCGTAATGGCGATCGGCACCAAGGAGCTCGCACCGAGCGAGCTCGACACGTTCGAAGACCAGCGCCTCGTCGAGGAGCTGCGCAAGGCCAAGGAGGAGCTGTTCAACCTCCGTTTCCAGTCGGCCACCGGCCAGTTGGAGAGCCACGGCCGCATCCGCGCCGTCAAGCGCGACATCGCGCGCCTTTACACCGTGATCCGCGAGCGCGAGCTGGGCATCCGTGCGACGCCCGCTCCGGTCGAGGCTCCGGCCAAGAAGGCGTCCAAGGCGAAGGCGAAGAAGGCCGACGAGGCTGAGGCGCCGAAGGAGGAGGCCGAGTAATGGCTGAGAAGAAGGCTGCTGACGCCGTCGAGCACGGCGAGCACGACGTCCGCGACGCGGACGCGCGTGGCTACCGCAAGGCCCGCCGCGGCTACGTCGTCAGCGACAAGATGGACAAGACCATCGTCGTCGAGGTCGAGGACCGCGTGAAGCACCCGCTTTACGGCAAGGTCATCCGCGTCACCTCGAAGGTCAAGGCGCACGACGAGAACAACACCGCCGGCATCGGCGATCTCGTTCTCATCAACGAGACCCGCCCGCTGAGCGCCACGAAGCGCTGGCGCCTGGTGGAGATCCTGGAGAAGGCAAAGTGATCCAGACCGAGTCCCGCGTCAAGGTCGCCGACAACACCGGCGCCAAGGAGCTGCTCACGATCCGCGTCCTCGGTGGTTCCAGCCGCCGTTACGCCGGCCTGGGCGACACCATCGTCGCGACCGTCAAGGACGCGATCCCCGGCGGCAACGTCAAGAAGGGCGATGTGGTCAAGGCCGTCATCGTCCGCACCGTCAAGTCGACGCGTCGTGCCGACGGTTCGTACATCAAGTTCGACGAGAACGCCGCCGTCATCCTGAAGAACGACGGGGAGCCCCGCGGCACCCGCATCTTCGGACCGGTCGGTCGTGAGCTTCGCGACAAGAAGTTCATGAAGATCGTCTCGCTCGCCCCGGAGGTCATCTGATCATGGCGAAAATCAAGAAGGGTGACCTGGTTCAGGTCATCAGCGGCCGCAAGCAGGACAAGGGCGGCGACCGCGGCAAGCAGGGCAAGGTCCTCGAGGTCCTCGTCGAGCAGAACCGCGTCGTCGTGGAGGGCGTGAACTACGTCTCCCGCCACACCCGTGTCGGCCAGACCCAGCGCGGCACCAAGACCGGTGGCATCGAGACCGTCGAGGCCCCGATCCACATCTCCAACGTCGCTCTCGTCGACCCCTCGACCAAGAAGCCGACCCGCGTCGGCCACCGCGTCGAGGAGCAGGTCAAGGACGGCGTGAAGCGCACGGTCCGCGTGCGCTACGCGAAGAAGTCAGGTAAGGACCTCTGATGGCTACGGCAACTGCTGCTGAGACTG
This sequence comes from Microbacterium sp. OR21, assembly GCF_047306785.1. Taxonomy (NCBI): domain Bacteria; kingdom Bacillati; phylum Actinomycetota; class Actinomycetes; order Micrococcales; family Microbacteriaceae; genus Microbacterium; species Microbacterium sp. OR21. The sequence goes on from NZ_JAZEXJ010000001.1 coordinate 762,444, forward strand.
GCAAGACCCAGCCTCGCCTGAAGCAGAAGTACAACACCGAGATCAAGAAGGCTCTGCAGGAGCAGTTCGGCTACGCGAACGTCATGCAGATCCCCGGCCTGGTCAAGGTCGTCGTCAACACCGGTGTCGGTGAGGCGGCTCGTGACTCCAAGGTGATCGAGGGTGCGATCGACGATCTCACCAAGATCACCGGTCAGAAGCCCATCGTCACCAAGGCCCGCAAGTCCATCGCGCAGTTCAAGCTGCGCGAGGGCCAGGCCATCGGTGCGCACGTCACCCTCCGCGGTGACCGCGCCTGGGAGTTCGTCGACCGCCTCGTCAACCTGGCTCTGCCGCGCATCCGCGACTTCCGCGGTCTGTCGGCCGACCAGTTCGACGGCAACGGCAACTACACCTTCGGTCTCCAGGAGCAGAGCGTGTTCCACGAGATCGACCAGGACAAGATCGACCGCGTCCGCGGCTTCGACATCACCGTGGTGACCACGGCCAAGACGGACGACGAGGGTCGCGCACTCCTGCGCGCGCTCGGCTTCCCGTTCAAGGCCGCCGACGCCCCGGCGTAAGCGGAGAGAGTGGGGAGGGATGCTGCACAGCGTCCCTCCCCACATCCCGTACAATTGAAGATTGTGCGTCCGCTCGGGCGCGACTCTCATCGAAGGCCGTCTGTCGTGTAACGGCAGCCGGAACCTCATGATCGAAGGAAACCAGATATGACGATGACAGACCCGGTCGCAGACATGCTGACCCGTCTGCGCAACGCGAACTCGGCGCACCACGACTCCGTGACCATGCCGTCGAGCAAGCTCAAGACGAACATCGCCGAGATCCTCCAGCAGGAGGGCTACATCGCCGGCTTCGAGGTGACCGACGCCCGCGTCGGCAGCAACCTCACCCTCTCGCTCAAGTACGGTCCCAACCGTGAGCGCTCCATCGCCGGCATCAAGCGCGTGTCGAAGCCCGGTCTCCGCGTGTACGCGAAGTCGACCGAGCTGCCCAAGGTCCTCGGTGGCCTCGGCGTTGCCATCCTGTCCACCTCCTCCGGTCTTCTCACCGACCGTCAGGCTGAGCAGAAGGGCGTGGGCGGAGAAGTTCTCGCCTACGTGTGGTGATCTGACATGTCGCGTATCGGACGACTTCCCATCGACATCCCCTCGGGCGTGACCGTCTCGGTCGACGGCCGCGAGGTCGCAGTCAAGGGCCCCAAGGGCGAGCTGTCGCTCACCCTGGCCAACCCCATCGAGGTCACGGTCGAGGAGAACCAGGTTCTGGTCACCCGCCCCGACGACGAGCGCGAGTCGCGTTCGCTGCACGGACTGACCCGCACCCTCATCAACAACAACATCATCGGCGTCACCCAGGGCTACACCAAGGGCCTCGAGGTCGTCGGCACCGGTTACCGCGTGCAGCAGAAGGGCAACTCGATCGAGTTCGCCCTCGGCTTCTCGCACCCGGTCCTGGTCGACCCGCCCGCAGGCATCACCCTGACGGTCGAGGGCACCAACAAGGTGACCGTGAGTGGCATCGACAAGCAGGCTGTCGGCGAGGCCGCTGCCAACATCCGCAAGATCCGCAAGCCCGAGCCGTACAAGGGCAAGGGTGTGCGCTACGCCGGCGAGGTCGTGCGTCGCAAGGCCGGAAAGGCTGGTAAGTAACCATGGCTGTCAAGTCCAAGTCCGCCGCCCGCGCGCGTCGCCACGCACGTCTTCGCAAGAAGATCGTCGGCACCGACGTCCGCCCGCGGCTCGTCGTCAACCGCTCCGCGCGCCACGTGTTCGTGCAGCTCGTCGACGACGCCAAGGGCCACACGGTGGCATCCGCTTCCACGCTCGAGACCGAACTGCGCTCCTTCGACGGTGACAAGACCGCCAAGGCCCGCAAGGTCGGCGAGCTCGTCGCCGAGCGCGCGAAGGCCGCCGGCGTTTCCGAGGCAGTGTTCGACCGTGGCGGCAACCGCTACGCCGGTCGTGTCGCAGCCATCGCCGACGGCGCCCGCGAAGGGGGTCTGGCACTGTGAGTGACAACAAGGAGAACGAAGTGACCGAAACCGCTCCTGCCGAGGCTCAGGCTCAGGCCGAGCCGCAGCGCGAGCAGCGCGACAACCGCCGTGGCGGCCGCGACCGCGGCCAGAGCCGCGACCGCAACTCGCGCGACCGCGGTGACAACCAGTTCCTCGAGCGCGTCGTCACCATCAACCGCGTCTCGAAGGTCGTGAAGGGTGGTCGTCGCTTCAGCTTCACCGCGCTCGTGGTCGTCGGTGACGGCAACGGTCTGGTCGGCGTCGGCTACGGCAAGGCCCGCGAGGTGCCCCTGGCCATCTCGAAGGGCGTCGAAGAGGCCAAGCGCAACTTCTTCCGCGTCCCGCGCGTCGGCTCGACCATCCCGCACCCCGTGCAGGGTGAGGCCGCAGCCGGTGTCGTGCTGCTTCGTCCGGCCGCTGCCGGTACCGGTGTCATCGCCGGTGGTCCGGTACGCGCCGTGCTCGAGTGCGCCGGCATCCACGATGTGCTGTCGAAGTCGCTCGGCTCGTCGAACACGATCAACATCGTGCACGCCACGGTCGAGGCCCTGCAGGGTCTCGAGGAGCCGCGCGCCGTCGCCGCTCGTCGTGGTCTCGACTACGACGCCGTCGTGCCGGAGATCATCATCCGCAACGAGGCGAAGGCCGCTGCTGCCGCCGCCGCGCAGAAGGTAGGTGCCTGATGGCTGAGCGCCTCAAGGTCACGCAGATCAAGTCCAAGGTGAGCGAGAAGCAGAACCAGCGCGACACGCTGCGTTCGCTCGGTCTCAAGCGGATCGGCGACTCGGTCGTTCGTCCCGACGACGCTCAGACCCGCGGCTACGTCCGCGCCGTCGCGCACCTCGTCAAGGTTGAGGAGATCGACTAATGGCTGAGAAGAACGAAACCGTCGAGGCCGAGAAGGCCCCGAAGACCGCCGCCAAGAAGCCGGCTGCCGCCAAGAAGCCCGCCGCGGCGAAGGCAGCGCCGGCCAAGGCCGCCGACAAGAAGGCTCCGGCCAAGAAGGACGCCGAGGCTCCGGCCGCGCGTCCGTCGGTCCTGAAGGTGCACCACCTGCGTCCCGTCCCGGGCGCTCACACCGCCAAGACCCGTGTCGGTCGCGGTGAGGGCTCGAAGGGCAAGACCGCCGGTCGTGGAACCAAGGGCACCAAGGCGCGCAACACCGTGCGCGCCGGCTTCGAGGGTGGGCAGATGCCGCTGCACATGCGCACCCCGAAGCTGCGCGGGTTCAAGAACCCGTTCCGCGTCGAGTACCAGGTCGTGAACCTGGCCAAGCTCGCGGAGCTCTACCCCCAGGGTGGAGACGTCACCGTCAGCGACCTGGTCGCCAAGGGTGCCGTGCGCAAGAACGAGAAGGTCAAGGTCCTCGGCGACGGCGACATCTCGGTCAAGCTGACCGTGTCGGTCGACAAGGTCTCGGGCAGCGCCGAGCAGAAGATCGTCGCCGCCGGTGGTTCGGTCAACTGAGCCACCCGCTGTGAACGCTGGGAGGGGTCGGAGATTCTCCGGCCCCTCCTGTGCGTTACCCTGGACTTTCGGCCGTCCTTCGATGTTCGGCAACCCCTTCAGGAGGAACGCCCTTGTTTAGCGCCATCGCGCGAATCTTCCGCACGCCTGACCTGCGGCAGAAGATCCTTTTCACCATCGGCATCATCGCTCTGTACCGTCTGGGCTCGAATGTGCCGGCTCCGTTCGTGAACTTCCCGAACGTCGAGCAGTGCCTCGCGGCCAACGCCGGCACCGACGGTCTGCTCGGACTGGTCAACCTCTTCTCCGGCGGTGCACTGCTGCAGCTGTCGATCTTCGCCCTCGGCGTCATGCCCTACATCACCGCGACGATCATCACCCAGCTGCTGCGCGTCGTCATCCCGCACTTCGAGTCGCTCCACCAGGAGGGCCAGGCGGGTCAGAGCAAGCTCACCCAGTACACGCGCTACCTCACGATCGCACTCGCACTGCTGCAGTCCGCGACCGTGGTGACCGTCGCGCGCAGCGGCCAGCTGTTCGGCCAGACCGACGTCGCCGCCTGCAACACCCTTCTGACCAATGACGTGTGGTGGGCACAGGCGCTCATCATCATCGCCATGACCGCAGGCACCGGCCTGATCATGTGGATGGCCGAGCTCGTCACCGAGCGCGGCATCGGCAACGGCATGTCGCTGCTCATCTTCACCTCGATCGCCGCCACCTTCCCCGGCTCCATGTGGGCGATCTGGGAGGCCAAGGGCTTCGAGACCTTCCTGCTGGTGATGCTCATCGGCATCGTCGTGATGTCGCTCATCGTCTACGTCGAGCAGTCGCAGCGACGCGTGCCGGTGCAGTACGCCAAGCGCATGGTCGGCCGGCGCACCTACGGCGGCACCAACACGTATATCCCGATCAAGGTCAACATGGCGGGCGTCATCCCGATCATCTTCGCCTCCTCGCTGCTGTACGTGCCGATGCTGATCGCGCAGTTCAACACCCCCGCCGACGGCAGCGAGCCGCCCGCCTGGGTGGCGTGGATCCTCGCGAACATGGCAACCGGCGACCAACCGCTGTACATGCTCGTGTACTTCCTGCTGATTATCGGCTTCACCTACTTCTACGTCGCGATCACGTTCAACCCGGTCGAGGTCGCCGACAACATGAAGAAGTACGGCGGGTTCATCCCCGGCATCCGCGCCGGGCGGCCGACGGCCGAGTACCTCGATTACGTGATCACGCGCATCACGTTCCCCGGCTCGCTCTACCTGGGTCTCGTGGCCCTCATCCCGCTGGTCGCCCTGGCGACGGTGCAGGCCAACCAGAACTTCCCGTTCGGCGGCGCCTCGATCCTCATCATCGTGGGTGTCGGTCTCGAGACGGTGAAGCAGATCGACGCGCAGCTGCAGCAGCGCCACTACGAAGGGCTCCTCCGATGACCTCCGCACGTCTTCTCATCGTCGGCCCGCAGGGATCCGGCAAGGGCACCCAGGGCATCCGCGTCGCCGAGGCGCTGGGCATCCCGGTCGTCTCGACCGGCGACATCTTCCGCGCCAACATCAAAGAGGGCACCGAGCTCGGCCAGAAGGTCACCGCGATCCTCGACGCGGGCGACCTGGTGCCCGACGAGCTGACCAGCGAGATCGTCCGCGACCGGCTGTCGCAGGACGACGCGCAGGGCGGCTTCCTGCTCGACGGCTACCCCCGCAACACCACGCAGGTGCACCACCTCGACTCCTTCCTGGGCGAGAACGACGCGGCGCTCGACGCGGTGATCCTGCTCGACGTGCCGCGCGATGAGAGCATCGCGCGGCTCAGCCTTCGCGCTGTGGAGCAGGGGCGCTCGGACGACACCGACGAGGCCATCGCGCACCGACTCGACATCTACGAGCACGAGACGGCTCCGATCGTCTCGCTGTACGAAGGGCGTGGCATCGTCGACCGCATCGACGGCGTCGGATCGCTCGACGAGATCACCGGCCGCATCTCCGCCGCCCTCGCCGCACGTGGCATCGGGCAGCTGGTCTGACCCCTCGATGTTCCGCAAGTCGATCTACAAGACCCCTGCACAGCTGCGCTCGATGATCGAGCCCGGGCTGATCACCGCCGCGGCTCTCGACGCGGTGCGCCCCCTGGTGCGCGCCGGCGTGACGACGGCGGAACTGGATGCCGTGGCAGAGCGCACCATCATCGGCCGCGGCGCAGAGTCGAACTTCCAGCTCGTGCGCGGGTACCGTCACACCACGTGCATCTCGGTGAACGAGCAGGTCGTGCACGGGATCCCCGGGGATCGGGTGCTCGAGCCCGGCGACATCGTCTCGATCGACTGCGGGGCCCAGTTCAAGGGCTGGAACGGCGACAGCGCGGTCACCTTCGTGGTGCCCGACGAGTCCCGTCCCGACCTGGTCGCCCGCCGCGGGGAGCTCTCCCGGGTCACCGAGGGATCGATGTGGGCGGGCATCGCCGCCATGGCATCCGCTCCGCACCTCGGCGATCTCGGCGCGGCCATCCAGGACTACATCGAGGCGCAGGGCCCGTCGGCCGTGACGGGGGAGAGCTACGGCATCCTGCGCGAGTACGTCGGGCACGGCATCGGACGCAAGATGCACGAGGCGCCGAGCGTCTTCAACTACCGCACGCCCGATCCCGGCGCAGAGGTGCGTCCCGGACTCGTGCTCGCCATCGAGCCGATGGTCACCGCCGGCGGAGAGGCGACGTTCGTCGAGGACGACGACTGGACGGTTTCGACGACCGATGGCTCCGACGGCGCACACTGGGAGCACAGCGTCGCCCGCCACGACGGCGGCATCTGGGTGCTGACCGCGCCCGACGGCGGTGCCGCCGGCCTGGCGCCTTTCGGCGTCACGCCCGTCCCGATCGCCTGACGCGGCCGCCGCTCCCGCGGCCCGGCCGCCGCCATGCCGGCGCGGCCGCCGGTATCGCTCCCTTCTCCGCGAGACTTCTCTTCCAGCACGAGACGGCGTTCATTGAACTCCGTCTCGTGCCCGAACGGAAGTCTCGCGGGTTGAACTCGGGTGAGACGGGAGACGGTCGCGACGGCGGTCTGAGAGCGAGGCGAGCATCTCCGGCTGCACCGGATGCTGTGGACGCAGCCCTGCTGCGCGCAGCGCGCCAACGAGCGGATCGACCCTCCAGGCGTCCGCCAGCTCCCACCGTGCGACCGGATGCCCGTGCCGCCGGAGCCTGTTCTCGCGGCGCTTCTCGGCCTTGAGCCGCTCGGCCGCTTCGTCGGCGTCGTCAAGGTGATACTTGCCCCAGCCGTCAGCTTCTCCGACCACTCGGGTGGAAGGGAAGTGAAAGTCGACCCGGTCATCGCTTCCGTCGTAATGGAACTCACGCTGCAACTCCGGCTCCTCGAATCCGCTCCACTCGATGACCGCCCGGCTCACACTCTCCGACGGGGACTCTGCTCGAGGGTCTGCTCGCCCACATACCCAGCCGAGCATGGCCCGGCCGCGCGAACCGTTCTGGCTCCTGCTGCGAGCCATGATGTCGCTGACCGACAGCGATCCACCCTGCGCGGGCGAGATCGCACTGTCTACGACGGCGAGAGCTCGCGCCGGCTGCAGCACCCGGGCGAGGTCGACGGCAGTGTCGAGCAGCGACGTCACCTGCACGCCGGCGACCACGGCGAGCTCACGCGGATCGGCGCTGGTGTGCACGCACACGTCTCCGCTGCGCTGCGAGGTCCTGAGATCGGGGTCGAACACGTGAATGTCGCGCGGATGCCCGAACACCGGCATCCCGTGCAGCACCGCTGCAGATTCGAGGCACAGTACGGCATCCGGCCTGCTGCGGGCGAAGGCGTGCACCCGAGCCGCGTAGCGCTGCCACGGCTTCAACCTCAGGAACGCCTGCTTCGGGGCGTATATGCCCCGCCGCAGTCGCACGTGGGTCGAGGCGCGCAGCGTGATCCCGAGCATCCGCGCCTCCGATCGCGTGATCAGCGGAATAGGGGAGGTGACGATGGCACGTTCGATCAACAGCAGCATTCGCCCATCCAACGCAGTGCGCGATGCGAGCATCCGTCGCATTCCCGCTTTCGGTGGAAAGCCAGTCGCGAACCTCCCCATGTGGAAACCCGCGAGACTTCCGCTCCAGCATCAGACGGCGCTCATAGACGCCTGTCTCGTGCTGGAGGGTAAGTCTCGCGGGCGGCGTCGGAGGGCACGCGGGCGGGCGGCGACCGGAAGGGCGGCCGGATGCTGAGCCGAGGGTTCACATGGCAGGCATAGCGTGCGCGGGGCAGAATGGGTGCGACCTTTTCGTGCTGAAGATCGGACTGTCATGGCCCACGCCCAGAGCAAGCCCAACTGGTTTGCCATCGGAATCTCCATCGCCGTCGTCGTCGTGCTGGTCGCGCTCGGCGCGGTCGTCGTCTGGCTGAACAACCAGGCGACCGATGCGGGACCGGCGCCGAAGGGCGACATCATCAACTCCGAGACCGGTGCCATCACGTTCGGCGAGGGCGAGGACGTCGTCTCGACCTACGTCGACTTCATGTGCCCCGCGTGCAACTCGTTCGAGCAGGCATACGGCCAGCAGCTTCAGGATGCCGCGGCATCCGACGACCTCACGCTCGAGATCCACCCAATCGCGATCCTCGACCACCTCTCGCAGGGCACGAACTACTCGTCGCGCTCGGCCGCGGCCATGTACTGCGTCGCCGAGAACAACTCCGACAAGGCGCTCGAGTACCTGAACACCCTGTTCGCGAATCAGCCTGCGGAGGGGTCGACGGGGCTCACCGACGATCAGCTCAAGCAGCTCGCAGAGCAGGTCGGCGCCGACAAGGCGGCGAGCTGCATCGACGAGGGCACCTACCTCAAGTACGGCGCCGCCCAGGCGCAGGCGCACGAGATCAAGGGCACGCCCACGGTCGAGATCAACGGCAAGCGCCTCGACATCGCAGACATCAACACCGAGCTGCCGAAGGTCCTGCCCTGATCGGGGAGCACTCCATTTGGCGCACGGGCGTCGAGGGTCTACCATAGATCTTTGGTGCCTTGCGCCTCGTTCCGGCGTGTCCGAACGGGCGGCATCACACTCATCACCCATCCACCGCAGATCGACCGGTCTGCAGAAGCGTCAGCGAGGCTATGGCTAAGAAAGACGGTGTCATCGAGATCGAGGGCGTCGTGTCCGAGGCTCTGCCCAACGCGATGTTCCGCGTTGAGCTCAGCAATGGACACAAGGTTCTGGCGACGATCTCCGGAAAGATGCGGCAGAACTACATCCGCATCATCCCCGAGGACCGCGTGGTCGTGGAGCTCTCGCCCTACGACCTGACCCGCGGCCGCATCGTCTACCGCTACCGCTGATCGGTCGAGAAGTAACACCTCAGGCCCTTCGGCCTGCCCGGTGAAGACAGCGAACAGGAAACATCATGAAGGTCAACCCCAGCGTCAAGCCCATCTGCGACCACTGCCGCGTGATCCGTCGTCACGGTCGCGTCATGGTCATCTGCAAGTCGAACCCGCGTCACAAGCAGCGCCAGGGCTGAGCAGGGTCACACCCCGCTTCACAACTCAATAAAGACATAAGGCAGCATCGGAACCCGCGCGAGCGGGGGACACCTCGGGGCGGAGGCCCGGGACCGGATGCTGCTCCACACCTCCACAACACTCCAGGAGAACCGCATGGCACGTCTTGCCGGCGTTGACATCCCGCGCGACAAGCGCGTGGTGATCGCCCTCACCTACATCTACGGCATCGGCCGCACCCGCTCCGTCGAGATCCTCAAGGCGACCGAGATCGACGAGTCGATCCGCGTCAAGGACCTCACCGACGAGCAGCTCGTCGCACTGCGCGACCACATCGAGGGCAACTACAAGGTGGAGGGTGACCTGCGCCGCGAGGTCGCCGCCGACATCCGCCGCAAGGTCGAGATCGGCTCCTACGAGGGTCTGCGCCACCGTCGCGGCCTTCCGGTCCGCGGTCAGCGCACCAAGACCAACGCGCGTACCCGCAAGGGCCCGAAGCGCACCGTCGCCGGCAAGAAGAAGGCCCGCTAAGCGGCCAGGGAATAGGAGAACACTTTCATGGCTGCACCCAAGGCCGCCGCGCGCAAGCCGCGCCGCAAGGAAAAGAAGAACATCGCGCTGGGCCAGGCCCACATCAAGTCGACGTTCAACAACACCATCGTCTCGATCACCGACCCGTCCGGCGCTGTCATCAGCTGGGCCTCGTCGGGTGGCGTGGGCTTCAAGGGCTCCCGCAAGTCGACGCCGTACGCCGCCGGCATGGCAGCGGAGTCCGCTGCGCGCCAGGCAGCGGAGCACGGCGTCAAGAAGGTCGACGTCTTCGTGAAGGGTCCGGGCTCGGGCCGCGAGACCGCGATCCGCTCGCTGCAGGCCGCCGGCCTCGAGGTGGGGTCCATCCAGGACGTCACGCCTCAGGCGCACAACGGCTGCCGTCCGCCGAAGCGCCGCCGCGTCTGATCTCGCAGTCTGCCCTTCCTGAGCCCGCACGGGCCCGGGAAGGGCAGACTCGCCCCCAGATTCCCCACAACTTCAGACCTCACCCCACACATGTCATATAGCGGGCATGTGATCGAAAGGAACACATAGTGCTCATCGCACAGCGTCCCACTCTCACCGAGGAGAAGATCTCCGAGAACCGCAGCCGGTTCGTCATCGAGCCGCTGGAGCCCGGATTCGGATACACGATCGGCAACGCGCTGCGTCGCAGCCTGCTCTCGTCGATCCCCGGCGCATCGGTCACCACCATTCGCATCGACGGCGTGCTGCACGAGTTCAGCACGATCCCCGGTGTGAAGGAGGACGTCACCGAGATCATCCTCAACATCAAGCAGCTGGTCGTCTCCAGCGAGCGCGACGAGCCCATCACCGCGTACCTGCGCAAGACGGGCGCCGGCGAGGTCACCGCGGCCGACATCTCCGCTCCGGCGGGTGTCGAGGTGCACAACCCCGACCTGGTCATCGCGACGCTCAACGACACCGCTCGCTTCGAGCTCGAGCTGACCATCGAGCGCGGCCGCGGCTACGTCTCGGCAGCTCAGAACCGCAACGAGTACGCCGAGGCCGGCCAGATCCCGGTCGACTCGATCTACTCGCCGGTGCTGAAGGTCAGCTACCGCGTCGACGCCACCCGTGCCGGTGAGCGCACCGACTTCGACAAGCTCGTGCTGGATGTCGAGACCAAGTCCTCGATCCTCCCGCGTGACGCCGTCGCATCCGCAGCGAAGACCCTCACCGAGCTGTTCGGCCTCGCCCGCGAGCTGAACGTCGAGGCCGAGGGCATCGAGATCGGCCCCGCGCCGGTCGAGGCTGCGCTCTCCAGCGAGCTCTCCATGCCGATCGAGGACCTCGATCTGTCGGTGCGCTCGTACAACTGCCTCAAGCGCGAGGGCATCAACACCGTCTCGGAGCTGGTGGCCCTCTCCGAGACGCAGCTGATGAACATCCGCAATTTCGGACAGAAGTCGGTCGACGAGGTGCGCGACAAGCTCGTCTCGCTCGGTCTGTCGCTGAAGGATTCGGTGCCCGGTTTCGACGGCGCCCACTTCTACAGCGCAGGCGAAGACGAGTCCTTCTGAAACCCGACATCTTTCTGACCAGGAGCTAGACGATTATGCCCAAGCCCACCAAGGGTCCCCGCCTCGGAGGCGGCCCCGCACACGAGCGCCTTCTTCTCGCGAACCTCGCGGCCGCGCTCTTCACCCACAAGTCGATCAAGACGACCGAGACCAAGGCGAAGCGCCTGCGTCCGCTCGCCGAGCGCCTGATCACGCTCGGCAAGCGCGGCGACCTGCACGCGCGTCGTCGTGCGCTCACCGTGCTGCGTTCCAACAAGGACGCCGCGCACGTGCTGTTCAACGAGATCGCACCGCTGGTCGCCGACCGTCAGGGTGGCTACACCCGCATCACGAAGGTCGGCAACCGCAAGGGCGACAACGCGCCCATGGCCGTGATCGAGCTCGTCCTCGAGCCCGTCACCCCGAAGAAGAAGGCCGCGAAGCCCGCAGCCAAGACCGAGGCCCCCAAGGCCGAGAAGGCCGAGGAGGCTCCCGTCGAGGAGACCACCGAGGCTCCGGTCGAGTCGGCTGAGGAGACCACCGAGGCTCCCGCCGAGGAGAAGTCGGAGTAAGCCTTCGCTCTGCATGAGGAAGCCCGCCACCCGGAAGGGTGGCGGGCTTCTTCGCATCAGAGCACCGGCGGTGCCCGTCGGTCAGTCCCGCACGCCCTGGGCCGCCTCGATGATCCGATAACGCGTACCCGGCCGGCCCTTGGTCGAGTAATCCAGCGTGCGCACGGCGCGTCCGGTGCTGGCCAGGTGCTCGAGGTAGCGTCGGGCGCTCACCCTCGACATCCCGAGCGCCTCGCCGAGCTCGGCGGCTGACGCGTCGGGGTGCTCGTCCAGCGCGGCGACGACGCGGTCGAGGGTCTCCGAGCTGAGCCCCTTGGGAAGGCCGGCACGGCGACGGAAGGCGATGATGGCGTCCGCGGCCTCGACGCGGCGCACGACATCGTGCAGCTCGGTGTGATCGCGCAGCAGCAGGGTGGCATCGACCGCTTCGCCGTCGAGACGCGCGCCGGTGCCGCGGGCCACCAGCACGTGACTGCCCACGATCACCGGACGGCCGGCGTCCTCGCCGTCGCGCAGCACGGCGAGCAGCTCGTCGTCGAGCACGTCCGCAGCCCTCGCGCCGGTCAGCTCACCGGCATCCGCCCCCAGCAGACGAGCTGCCGCGTCGTTCGCGAGGGTGATTGTGCCCGACGCGTCGACCGTGATCACGCCCTCGCTGAGGCCGTGCAGCGTCGTCTCCTGGTTGCGCACGAGGGCGGTGATCTGGTGCGGCTCGAGCAGGTGGATGCGCCGTCTGATCACCGATGTCACCCACGCTGAGCCGAAGATCCCGAGCACGACCGCCGCCAGCATCGCGCCGATGATCCACGCGAGAGTGCCGACGAATTCACCTGTGCCCTGCGATTCGAGGATGCCGACCGAGACCGTGCCGATCACCTCGGAGCCGTCGAACACCGGCACCTTCACCCGCCACGACGGACCGAGCGTGCCTGTCTGCGTTCCCATGTAGATCTCGCCCGAGAGCGGCACCGAGGCGTCGGTCGAGACCTTCTGCCCGATCCGCTCCGGATTCGGGTGCGAGAAGCGGATGCCGTTCACGTCGGCGACCACGACGTACGTGAGATCGGATGCCCGGCGGATGGTCTCGGCGAGGGGCTGCACTGTCGCCGATGGGTCAGCGTCGTCGAACGCGTCGAGCACGACCGGCATCGACGCGATCGACTGGGCCACCGCGAGCATGCGGTCCTCGTAGGCATCGCGAATCGTGTGCGCCTGGATGATCCCGGCCGTCACTCCGGCGATCAGCGTCACCACCGAGACGATGAGAGCCTGCAGCAGGATCAGCTGCACGCGCAACGTCATCCCGCTGTGCGTCATCTGCGACGCGCGCATCATCCTCGAGGCCACTCAGCCATTCTCCCCGCCCGCGCGAGCAGCGGAAGCACCGCCGGCGGGGCATCCGAGACCAATAGTTTCGAAAGCCCGACCAATGATTTCGGAAGCAGATCCGGCCTCGGTCCGGTGCATACGGTTACCAGCATCCCCACACCGCTCAAGGAGGAGCGCATGAAGAAGACACGCACTGCACTGATCGCCGTCGCCGCGGTGGCGGCCCTCGCACTCGCCGGATGCTCGTCATCGAACACCGCCACATCGACAGGCTCGGAGGGGAAGGGCGAGGCGTCCTCCTTCACCGACGTCTCGATCATCGTGCCCGCCGATCCCGGTGGCGGGTGGGATCAGACCGGGCGCGCCATGTCGCAGGTGCTCACCGGTGGTGACATCGTCGGATCCGCCGCGGTCACGAACGTGGGCGGCGCAGGCGGCACCATCGGACTGGCGCAGTTGGCGAACGAGAAGGACCCGGCGACCCTCATGGTCATGGGGCTCGTGATGGTCGGCGCGATCGAGACGAACGCGTCTGCCGCTCGCCTCGAGGACACCACTCCGATCGCACGCCTGACCGACGAGCCGCTGGTGGTCGTCGTTCCCGAGAACTCGAAATACGACACCCTCGAGGACCTCGTCGAGGACATCGTCGACAAGGGGCAGGACGTCACCGTCACCGGGGGTTCCGCGGGCGGCGCGGACCACATCCTCGCGGGCCTGCTGCTCGAGGCTGCGGGCGTCGACGGCGCCGAGATCCCGTCGAAGCTGAACTACACACCCAACTCGGGAGGTGGCGAGGCGGTCTCGCTGCTCGTCGGCAACAAGGTCGCGGCGGGCATCTCGGGCGTCGGCGAGTTCCTGCAGTACATCGAGGACGGCTCGATGCGCGCCCTCGCCGTCTCCTCCGCTGAGCCGGTCGAGTCGCTGGCGGACGTGCCGACGATCACGGATGCCGGGTACGACGTCGTGCTGACCAACTGGCGCGGTGTCGTCGCACCCGGTGACATCTCCGAGGCCGACCGCGACGAGCTCGAGCGCATCGTCACCGAGATGCACGACTCCGACGCGTGGGCGTCGGAGCTGGAGACGAAGGGATGGGCGGATGCCTTCCTCACCGGAGACGAGTTCGACTCCTTCCTCGACGAGAGCATCACGGACGTGACTGGGACCCTGAAGAACATCGGACTGATCTGACATGGATGCTCCGGTCCTCGGGGCGAGCGGGCGGGCCGAGGCGACTCGGCCCGCCCCGCGGGTTCCCGTCGGCGAACTCGTCTTCGCCCTCCTCATGCTCGGCCTCGGCGTCTTCGCGCTCGTCGGCGCCTTCACCATCCACGTTCCGGTGGGAGTCAAGGTCGGACCGACCGTCTTCCCGATCTTCGTGTCGATCGTCCTGCTCGGCTCGGCTGCCGCTGTGCTCGTCTCGGTGCTTCGCGGCAACCGCGCGGAGGTCGAGGAGGGCGAGGACATCGATCCTGACGCCGGAACCGACTGGCTGACGCTCGCGAAGATCGTCGGAGCGGTCGTCGCTCACCTGCTGCTCATCGACGTGATCGGCTGGGCGCCGGCGGCCGCCGTGCTGTTCGGCGTCGTCGCCTGGTCGCTGGGCGCGAAGCGCTGGTGGCTCGCGTTCGTGATCGGACTCGCGCTCGGCATCGTCGTGCAGGTCGTGTTCGGCGGGCTGATGGGCCTGTCGCTGCCGTGGGGTCCTGCACTCGGATGGCTGGGAGGGATGTTCTGATGGACAGCTGGACGCTTCTTCTCGAGGGCTTCGGGACGGCTCTGCAGCCGCAGTATCTCGTGTTCGCGTTCTTCGGCGTGCTGATCGGCACCGCGGTGGGCGTGCTGCCGGGCATCGGCCCGGCGATGACGGTGGCGCTGCTGCTGCCGCTGACCTACACGCTCGACCCGACGGCGGCGCTGATCACGTTCGCCGGCATCTACTACGGCGGGATGTACGGGGGCTCGACCACGAGCATCCTGCTCAACACTCCGGGCGAATCGGCCTCCATCGTGACCGCGATCGAGGGCAACCGGATGGCCAAGCTCGGGCGCGGTGCCGCCGCGCTGGCGACGGCCGCGATCGGCTCCTTCATCGCTGGCACCATCGCGACCGTCGGCCTCACCCTGCTCGCCCCCGTGCTCGCCCAGTTCGCGGTGAACCTCGGCCCCGCCGACTACGTCGCGCTCATCGTCATCGCGTTCGTCACCGTCGGCGCGCTGATCGGCAGCTCGGTGCCGCGGGGCATGACGTCGCTGGGCGTCGGACTGTTCCTCGGGCTCGTGGGCACCGACACCCTCACTGCGCAGCAGCGCTACACGCTGGGACTGCTGCCTCTGTCGGACGGCATCGACATCGTGCTCGTCGCGGTCGGTCTGTTCGCGGTCGGCGAGACCCTCTACATCGCGGCCCGGCTGCGCCACGGCGGCATCGACGTGATCCCGGTCACCGGCGGCTGGCGCAGCTGGATGACGAGAGACGACTGGAAGCGCTCGTGGAAGCCGTGGCTGCGCGGGACGGCGATCGGCTTCCCGATCGGGACGATCCCGGCCGGCGGCGCGGACGTCGCGACCTTCCTCTCGTACGCGACGGAGCGCAAGCTGTCGAAGCACAAGAAGGAATTCGGCCGGGGTGCCATCGAGGGCGTCGCGGGACCGGAGGCGGCGAATAACGCGGCGGCGGCCGGAGTGCTCGTGCCGCTGCTGACTCTCGGCCTTCCGACGACCGCCACCGCGGCGATCATCCTCGTCGCGTTCCAGGCCTACGGTCTGCAGCCCGGCCCGCAGCTGTTCCAGAACCAGCCCGCGCTGGTGTGGGCGCTGGTGGCCAGCCTGTACCTGGGCAACGTCATCCTCATCGTGCTCAACCTGCCGCTGGTGGGTATGTGGGTGAAGCTGCTGCAGATCCCGCGGCCGTATCTGTATGCGGGCATCCTGCTGTTCGCCGCCTTCGGCGCCTACGCGCTCAACTTCGCCGTGGTCGACATCCTGATCCTCGTCATCATCGGCGTGCTCGGATACTTCATGCGTCGTTACGGATACCCGGTCGCCCCGCTCGTCGTGGGCATGATCCTGGGACCGATGGGTGAGGAGTACCTGCGCAAGGCGCTGCAGCTGAGCCAGGGCGACCTGTCGACGCTGGTCGCGCAGCCGTTCGCGGCCACCGCATACATCGTGCTCGCCGCGCTCGTCGCCGGCGGTCTCTGGCTGCGACGGCGTCAGCGGCGCTACGAGCAGGCGCTGACCGAGTCGATCGCCGTGCCGATCAAGGCCGACCAGGAGGTCTGACGCCGGGGAGAGGCGAGGGGCGCGAGGCCACCGGCGATAGTCTGAACTGCGTGAACGCAGAGCACCAGGCCATCACCCGAGGGCCTCGCGCCTACCTGTCCTTCATCGCCATCGGACTCCTCGCCGGGCTGCTGTCGGGGCTCTTCGGCGTCGGCGGTGGCACCGTGATCGTGCCGCTGCTGGTGCTGCTGCTCAGCTTCGACCAGCGCATCTCGGCGGGGACCTCGCTCGCCGCGATCGTGCCGACCGCGAGCGTCGGGGTGATCTCGTACGCCATGTCGGGCGCGGTGGCATGGATCCCGGCGCTGATCCTGGCCGCGGGCTCGGTGGTGGGCGCGCAGATCGGATCTCGACTGCTGCCGCGGGTGTCGCAGACCGCGCTGCGCTGGGGCTTCGTGGTGTTCCTGGCGGTCGTCATCGTCAGCCTGTTCCTCGTGATCCCCTCTCGCGCGGCGGAGTTCGAGCTCGGCTGGATCAACGGCATCGCTCTGGTGGCCGTGGGCGTGGTCACCGGCGTCGTCGCCGGGCTGATCGGCGTCGGTGGCGGAGTGATCATCGTGCCGGTGCTGATGCTCGGCTTCGGCACGAGCGACCTCGTCGCCAAGGGCACGTCGCTGCTGATGATGATCCCCACGGCGGTCTCGGGCACCATCGGCAACCTGCGCCACCTCAACGTCGACCTGGTGGCCGCGGCGCTGATCGGCGTCGCGGCCTGCACGACCACGGCTCTCGGCGCATGGCTGGCGACCCTGATCGACCCGCTGACCGGCAACATCCTGTTCTCCGCGTACCTCGTCGTGATCGCCGTGCAGATGGCGCTGAAGGCGATCCGCTCGCGCGCCCGCTGAGGCGTTTGCACGGCTCGCTCCGCAGGGCGCGTTCAGCGCTCCCCGGTAGGATCGATGGGTGCCCGTGAACAGTGAACTGGTCGGCAGGGAGTTCCCGCCGACGGCCCCGTACCTCGTCGGACGAGAGAAGGTGCGCGAGTTCGCGCGCGCTGTCTTCGCCGACGCCCCGCAGCACATCGACGTCGACGCGGCGCGCGCCGTCGGCTTCGCCGACCTCGTCGCACCTCCCACCTTCCCGATGGTCATCCAGGACCTCACCCTGCAGCAGCTGCTGTCCGAGCCCGACTCCGGCATCGTGCTGGCTCGCACGATCCACGCCGAGCAGCGCTTCCAGTACACCCGCCCGATCGTGGCCGGCGACGAGCTGACGGCGCAGCTGGCGGTCACGGGCATCCGGTCTCTGGGAGGCAACGCGATGATCACCAGCGAGGCGAACATCACCGACGCCGCGGGCGACCACGTCGTCACCGCGGTGAGCGTGCTGCTGGTCGGCTCCGACGCCGAAGGAGAGGCCGCGTGATGGCGCCGTTCACCGTCGGCGACGTGATCGCCGAGCGCACGCTGCACCTGACTCGCGAGTCCCTCGTGCGCTACGCCGGGGCATCCGGCGACTTCAACCCCATCCACTACCGCGACGACGTCGCCGCAGCGGTCGGCCTGCCCGGCGTGCTCGCGCACGGGATGCTGACCATGGGCCTCGCCTCGTCGGTCGTGCTGTCGGCTCTGCCCGCCGACACCCGCGTGATCGACTACGGCGTACGCTTCACCAAGCCGGTCGTCGTCGACGCGGAGAGCGGCGCGGACGTGCACGTGGTCGCCAAGGTCGGCGCGGTCGAAGAGGGCGCGGCCCGGATCGATCTCACCGTCAAGGCGGCCGAGGCGACCGTTCTCGTGAAGGCTCAGCTGCGGATCGCGCTCTGACATGGCATCCGTCGGCATCCCCGAGACCGCACCGATCGCCCTGCGCGAGCTGACCACGCTGCGCACCGGCGCCGCACCGCGACGCATGCTCGATGCGTCGACCCGCGAGCAGCTGCTCGCGGCGCTGCAGACGGTCTGGGCGGACGGCGAGGACTGGTTCGTGCTGGGCGGCGGGTCGAACCTGTTCGTGGGCGACCAGCCGTTCGACGGCACCGTGATCCGGGTGCTCACCGAGGGCATCGACGAACTGCCGTCGCCGCACGAGGGACGGATCCGCCTGCGGGTGCAGGCCGGGCACAACTGGGACGCGCTGGTCGCCTACACCGTCGAACGCGGCTACGCCGGCATCGAGGCCATGAGCGGCATCCCCGGCACGGTTGGCGCCGCGCCCGTGCAGAACGTGGGCGCCTACGGGCAGGAGATCCAGGAGACCCTGGTCGAGGTCGAGCTGATCGACGAGCACGACGACGCGCCCGTCGTCGTACCGGCGGCCGAGCTCGGGCTGGGATTTCGCACCTCGGTGCTCAAGCACCACTACGGCGAGGCGCAGGGGCGCAGGGCCGTCATCCTCTCGGTGACCCTCGACCTCGCCGTCACCGGCGGGGCGGGCCGGGTCGTGCGCGGCGAGCAGCTGCGTCGCGCGCTGGGTCTGGACGACTACGAGGCCGTGCCGCTCGCGTGGGTGCGCTCGCGGATCCTCGAGACCCGCGCCGCGAAGGGGATGCTGCTCGACGCGGACGACGCCGACACCTGGAGCGCCGGCTCGTTCTTCCAGAACGCGATCGTCCCCGAGCCGGTAGCCCGCACGCTTCCGCAGGAGTGCCCTCGCTGGCCCGTGGAGCCCGACCTCGACTCCGTCACGGTTATTCCCCTCGAGTCGTACTACGGGCTCGCGCCGCGCGAGGACAAGCCGGTCGGGATGGTCAAGGTGAGCGCCGCGTGGCTCATCGAGAACTCCGGCATCCGCAAGGGCTTCTCGCTGCCGCAGTCGCGCGCGGGGGTGTCGACCAAGCACGCGCTGGCCCTCACCAACCGCGGCGGCGCGACCGCCGCCGAGCTGAGCGAGCTGGCCCGCTTCATCCAGAGCAGGGTGCACGCCGAGTTCGGACTGCTGCTGCAGCCGGAGCCGGTGCTCGTGGGCGTGGAGCTGTGACGTGACCGAGCGGGTCTCTCGCACACAGTCGGTGGTCGACGGCCTGCTCGATGCGATCATCGCCGGCCGCCTCGTCGCCGGAGAGCAGCTGCCGCCCGAGGGAGACCTCGCCGCGCAGTTCGGCGTCTCGCGGCTGACGATGCGCGAGGGCGTGAAGCTGCTGCAGGCGCAGGGCGTGATCGTGCAGGTGCCCGGCAGCAGGCACCGCATCGCCCCGACCGAGGAGTGGACCGGGCTCGAGGCGGTCGTGCGGCAGGCGCGCAGCGCCGGCGCCCGTGAGCGCTCCTCGCTCGAGCTGCTCGAGATGCGCATCATGTTCGAGACGGCGGCGGCCGAACTCGCGGCGACCCGGCGGACGGATGCCGACCTCGGCGAACTCGCCGCGCTCGTGGAGCGGATGCGGGCGGCGCACGCGGCATCCGATCTCGACGCGTTCGTCACGGCCGACCTGGCCTTCCACGACGTGATCTTCCGCGCCGCGGGCAATCGCTTCCTCGTCGCGTCGATGCGTCCGCTGACGACGATGCTGCAGGAGACGCGCAGCGAGACGAGCGCGGTGCCGGCCGTTCGGGACCACGCGATCGTCGAGCACGAGGCGGTGCTCGCGGCCCTGCGCAGCGGTTCGGCGGAGGCATCGCGCGAAGCGATGGTGAGTCACATGGGCCAGACGCGCGACGACCTGCTGCACTTCGTGCACGGGCACTGACGATCCCCTCTTGGCGGATCGGCACGCATGAGGTACTCTCGATAGGTATCTGATATCAGATAGCTCACCCCGCGATCCGTTGAACGAAGGAGTTCGTGTGCACATCGACGCACTGCTCTCGCCGCTCCCTGAGGCCGTCGACCTCTCGGCCGCCGCCGTGCGCGCGCAGGTCGACCCCGCCGACGTGCTCGTCGTCCTCGACGACGACCCGACCGGCACGCAGTCCGTCGCCGGACTCCCCGTGCTGACCCGCTGGGAGCGCACCGACCTCGACGGCGCGTTCGCCACCGGCGCCGCCGCCGTCTACGTGCTCACCAACACCCGTTCGCTCGACGAGGAAGCCGCCGCCGCCCGCAACCGCGAGATCGTCGAGGTCGCCCTCGCCGCCGCATCCGACGCCGGCCGCCGGGTCACCTTCGTCTCGCGCGGCGACTCCACCCTGCGCGGGCACTTCCCGCTCGAGACCGACGTGCTCTCGGCCGAGATCGCCGCCCGCGGCGGCCGCACCCCCGCGCTCACACTGCTCGTGCCGGCCTTCCCCGACGCCGGGCGCATCACCGTCGACTCCGTGCACTACTGGGTCACCGACGGCGAGGCGACCCCGGTGGGCGAGACTCCCTTCGCCCAGGACGCCACCTTCGGCTACGCCGCCTCCGACCTGCGCGAGTGGGTCGAGGAGAAGACTGGCGGCCGCGTCCCGGCATCCGATGTCGCGAGCCTGAACATCCGCACCATCCGCTCCGGCGTCGAGGCCGTCGAGGAGTTCCTGCGGTCGCTGCCCGCCGGCACCGTCGTGCCGGTCGACGTCGTGGACGAGAGCGACATGCGAGTCGTCGCGCTCGCCCTGCACCGGATGCGCGACCTCGACGTGCTGCTGCGCGTGGGCCCGCCATACGTGCGCGCCCACATCGGCCAGGAGATCGCCGAACCGGTGCGCGCCGCCGACATCGCCTTCGCGCACGACCGCGGCGGGCTCGTCGTGGTCGGCAGCCACGTGCCGCTGACCACCGCGCAGCTCGAGGCGCTGAAGGCGGCCCGTCCGCAGACGGTGACCATCGAGCTCGACGTGCGGGCGCTGATCGGGGCCGAGCGCGAGACGCACCTCGACGCGCAGGCGAAGGCGGCCGCCGCCGCGCTCGCCGACGGAACCGTCATCGTGCACACCACCCGCGAGCTCATCACGGGCGCCGACGGCGACGAGAGCCTCGACATCGCCCGCCGCGTCTCCAGCGGCGTCGTCGACCTCGTGCGCCGCGTGCTCGCGATCGCCCCGCCGCGCTTCGTGATCGCGAAGGGCGGCATCACCTCGAGCGACGTCGCCAGCGAGGCGCTCGAGATCCGCAGGGCCACCGTGCTCGGCCCGATGCTGCCAGGTCTCGTCTCGCTCTGGCAGCCCGAGACCGGCCCCGCGGTCGGCATCCCCTACATCGTCTTCGCCGGCAACGTCGGCGACGCGGACTCCCTGGCCACTGTCGTCGCGACCCTGGCCGACTGACTCCCTCTGGAAGGAACACCATGACATCCACCGTCGCTGTCATCGGTCTCGGCGCCATGGGGCTGCCGATGGCCACCCGACTCGCCGAGCGCTTCGAGGTGCGCGGCTTCGACATCGCCGCCGAGCGCGTCGCGCTCGCCGCCGAGTCGGGCGTCACCGCCGCATCCTCGGCCGCAGAGGCCGTGGCGGATGCTGAGGCCGTGCTCGTCGCCGTCCGCACCGGTGGCCAGCTGAACGACCTGCTGTTCGGTGAGGGCGGCCTCGCGCAGCACCTCGCCGACGGCGCCGTCGTCATCCTCACCAGCACGGTGGGTACCGGCGGCATCGGCGAGATCGCCGAGCGCCTCGCCGCGCACGGCGCGCAGCTCGTCGACGCCCCGCTGTCGGGCGGCCCGGTGCGCGCGGGCGAGGGCGACCTGCTCATCGTCGTCGGCGCCACGCCGGATGCTCTCGCGATCGCCCGTCCGGTGCTCGAGCAGCTCGCTTCCGCCCTGACCATCGTGGGCGACAAGCCCGGCGACGGACAGGCGCTGAAGACCGTCAACCAGCTGCTGTGCGGCGTGCACATCGCCGCCGCGGGCGAGGCCCTCGCCCTCGCCGACGCGCTCGGCCTCGACCGCGAGAAGACGCTCGCGGCGCTCACCGCCGGCGCGGCGAACTCGTTCATGCTCGGCAACCGCGGGCCGCGTGCCCTGCAGGCCTACGACGAGGGCGGCGCCGAGGTGCTCAGCCGTCTCGACATCTTCGTGAAGGACATGGGCATCGTCGGCGACGCCGCGCGCCGCGCCCACCTCTCCACCCCGGTCGCAGCTGCCGCCGAGCAGCTGTTCCTCCTCGGCGAAGCGCAGGGCCTCGGCGCCCTCGACGACTCCGCCGTCATCCGCGTCGTCGCACCCGAACGACTGTCCTGAGCGCGCCGTCGCGCCTTAGCTGAAAGAAGAGATCCAGAGATGCTTCCTCTTCCGATCCTCATCCTGATCGGCCTGGCAGGCCTCGGCCTGCTGCTCCTGCTCATCATCCGGTTCAAGATGCAGGCGTTCTACGCCCTCATCCTGGTGTCGATCATCGTCGGCCTCGCGGCCGGTCTGCCGCTGACGACGATCCCCGCCGACGGCGACATCCCCGAGAGGCTCGGCGTCATCCAGGCGATCATCGCCGGTGTCGGCGGCACCCTCGGCTCGGTCGCCGTGCTCGTCGCGCTCGGCTCGATGCTGGGCAAGATCATCGAGCTCTCCGGCGGCGCCGAGTCGCTCGCCGGCCGGTTCACCAGCTGGCTCGGCCCGAAGCGGGTCGGCATCGCGCTCGTCGTGGCCGCCGGCATCCTGGCGATCCCGGTGTTCTTCGACGCGGGATTCATCATCCTCATCCCGATCATCTTCGCGTTCTCGAAGGTCGCCGGTCTGAACCCGGTGAAGTTCGGCCTGCCGGTCGCCGGCATCATGCTCGCCGTGCACGTCGCGGTGCCCCCGCACCCCGGCATCGTGGGCGGCTCGGCAATCCTCGGCGCCGACATCGGCTGGGTCACCATCCTGGCACTGGGCGTCTCGGTGCCCCTCGCCGTGCTCGCCTACCTGGTCGGCAAGTGGCTGAACCGTCGCGAGTACGCGATGATCGCCGCGACCAAGGAGATGTTCGACGGCTTCGGCACCGAGCGCTCGACCGTCAAGGCCGGACTCGGCGAGGGCGAGAAGGCGCCGGGCGCCGGCACCGTGCTTGGACTCATCCTGCTGCCGCTCGTGCTCATCATGCTCGGCACCGCCGTCGCGCCCGCGTTCGAGAAGGGCTCGTTCTGGAACGGCCTGCTCACCATGATCGGTCAGCCGATCTTCGCGCTCATGGTCGCCATCGCCGCGGCAATGTACTTCCTCGGCATCCGTCGCGGCTGGTCGGCCGCGCACCTCGGCGAGGTCATGGAGTCGGCGCTGCCCTCGGCGGCCGTCATCATCCTCGTCACCGGTGCCGGTGGCGCCTTCGGCCGCATCCTCACCGAGACGGGCATCGGCGGCGCTGTCGCCAACACGCTCGCCTCGACCGGGATGCCGCTCATCCTCGCCGCGTTCCTCATCTCGCAGATCATGCGCGCCGCGCAGGGCTCGGCGACCGTGGCGATCGTCACGACGGCCGGCCTGCTGCTGCCCACGGTCACCGCCCTGGGACTCGACACCGTGCACACCGCTCTCGTGGCGATCGCCATCGGATACGGCGCCCTCGGCCTCAGCCACGTGAACGACTCGGGCTTCTGGGTCGTCACCCGCTACCTCGGCCTCTCGGTCAAGGACGGTCTGCGCACCTGGACGCCGCTGACCACGGTGCTCGGCGTCGCCGGGTTCCTGATCACCTGGCTGCTGTACGTGCTGATCCCGGTCGCCTGATCGGCATCCCTCCGACGGCCGTCGCCCCTCCCGGGCGGCGGCCGTCGTCGTGTCGGGGATGAGGAATGTCGGTGGATGGGGCGTAGCATCGCGGGATGAGCGGACTGATTCCCTACCTGCTGTTCGCCGGCGTCGCGGCAGAGGCGCTGCGACACTACGAGATGATCTTCGGCGGTGAGCTGAAGATGTTCACCTACGAGCAGGCCGGCCGCACCGACGGTCCCGGCGACGCGATCGCGCACGGGATGCTGCTGAACGGCCCCGTCGAGCTCGCCGGAGCGGATGCTGCGACGGGCGACGACACCGTGCAGATGAGCGGCATGTTCTTCTCACTGCTCGGCACGGCCGAACCCGAGGTGCTGGCGCGCTGGTTCGACGCGCTCGCCGAGGGAGGCACGGTCATTGATCCGCTGCAGAAGCGCCCCTGGGGCGACCACGACGGCACGCTGACCGATCGCTACGGCGTGCCGTGGCTGATCGGCCACCAGGGGTGAGCTGCGGTCAGGAGGCGAACAGGCGCTGCAGGCGCTGCACGCCCTCGAGTAGCTGGTCGTCGCCCAGGGCGTACGACATGCGGATGTAGCCCGAGGGTCCGAAGGCCTCGCCGGGGACGACCGCGACCTCGGCCTGCTCGAGGATGAGGTCGGCGAGCTCGAGCGAGGTGGTCGGCGTGACACCTCCCCACGTGCGGCCGAGAAGGCCCTGCACGTCGGGGTAGACGTAGAACGCGCCCAGTGGGTTGGGCACCACGAGTCCGTCGATCTTCGACAGCTCCGACACGATCAGGCGCCGCCGGCGGTCGAAGGCCTCGCGCATCCGCTCCGCCTCGTCCTGCGGACCGGTGAGGGCCGCGATCGCACCGCGCTGCGCGACGTTGTTCACGTTGCTCGACAGGTGCGACTGCAGGTTGCCGGCGACCTTGATCGCATCGGCCGGGCCGACCATCCAGCCCACCCGCCAGCCGGTCATCGCGTACGTCTTCGCGACGCCGTTGACGAGGATGGTCTGCCCGGCGATCTCGGGGAGCGCCTCGACGATCGACGTCGCCGTGACGCCCTCGTACGTGAGGTTCTGATAGATCTCGTCGCTGATGACCCAGATGCCGTGCTCGAGAGCCCACTGGGCGATCGTCTTCGTCTCGTCGGCGGTGTACACCGAGCCGGTCGGGTTCGACGGCGAGACGAACACGAGCACCGTGGTGCGCTCGGTGCGCGCGGCCTCCAGCTGCTCCACGGTGACCTTGTACTCCTGCTCGGCGCCGGCGAAGACCTCGACCGGAACGCCGTCGGCGAGCTGGATCGCCTCCGGGTAGGTCGTCCAGTACGGCGCGGGCAGCAGCACCTCATCGCCGGGGTTCACCACGGCCTGGAAGGCCTGGTACACGGCCTGCTTGCCGCCGTTGGTGACGATCACCTGGCTGGGCGCGACCTCGAGACCCGAGTCGCGCCGCGTCTTCGCGACGATCGCCTCACGCAGCTCGGGCAGTCCGGCAGCCGGCGTGTAGCGGTAGTTCGCCGGGTTCGCGAGGGCCTCGGCTGCGGCATCCACGATGAACTGCGGAGTCGCGAAGTCGGGCTCTCCGGCGGCGTACGAGATGACGGGCTTGCCCTCGGCCTTCAGGGCCTTGGCCTTGGCATCCACCTTCAGCGTGGCGGACTCGGCGATGGCGGACAGTTTGCGGGAGAGAGGAGCGCGTGCGGTCACGATTCCGATGGTACTCGCGGGGCCGAGTCCCGAGCAGTCCGAGACGATGGCCAGAGACGAGGAAACCGCGGCATCCGGAAAGAACCCGGGAAATTCCGCTGCGTCGGCTCGGCAGCGGATCAGCGCTCGACGAGGATGCCGTCCTCATCGGCGAACAGCAGGGCGCCGGGGCGGAAACGCACCTCGCCGAACGAGAGCACCACGTCCACCTCGCCGACGCCGTCCTTGCGGCTCTTGCGCGGGTTCGTGCCGAGCGCCTTCACCCCGAGCGGCATCGTGGCGAGCGCGGCGCTGTCGCGCACGCAACCGTGGATCACGACGCCCGCCCAGCCGTTCTCGACCGCGCTCTGCGCGATCATGTCGCCCATGAGCGCCGAGCCGAGGGATCCGGCGCCGTCGACGACGAGCACCGCACCGTCGCCGGCGGTCGCGAGCACCTGCTTGACGAGCTGGTTGTCCTGAAAGCACCGCACGGTGCGGATCGGCCCCTCGAACGCGGTCGCGCCGCCGAAGGAGCGCAGCTGCAGCGGCAGCGACTGCAGCTCCTCGCCGCGGGCGTCGTACAGGTCTGCGGTGGAGGTCATGAGGTTCTCCTCTCGGATACGAGGGGAGGGGTCGGATGCTGCGGCATCCGACCCCTCCCCGCCGAAGGTCGGTCAGCTGAACTGGTTCATCGTGTTGTGCTGGCCGCCCGCCTTGAGGGCCGCCTCGCCGGCGAAGTACTCCTTGTGGTTGTCGCCGAGGTCGGAGCCTGCCATGTTCTGGTGCTTGACGGTGGCGATCCCGCCGCGGATCTCGCGGCGCTGCACGCCCGCGACGTACGCCAGCATGCCCTCGTCGCCGAAGTAGCCCTTGGCGAGGTCATCGGTCGACAGCGCGGCCGTGTGGTAGGTCGGCAGCGTGATCAGGTGGTGGAAGATGCCCGCCCGCGCCGAGCCGTCGCGCTGGAAGGTGCGGATCTTCTCGTCGGCGAGTGCGGCGAGCTCGGTGTCGTCGTACTCGACGCCCATGAGCCGGTCGCGATCGTACGCCGAGACGTCCTCGCCGCGCTCGACCAGCAGGTCGTACGCCTGCTGACGGAAGTTCAGCGTCCAGTTGAACGACGGGCTGTTGTTGTAGACGAGCTTCGCGTTCGGGATCACCTCGCGGATGCGGTCGACCATGCCGGCGATCTGCTCGATGTGCGGCTTCTCGGTCTCGATCCAGAGCAGGTCGGCACCGTGCTGCAGCGAGGTGATGCAGTCGAGCACGACGCGGTCGGCGCCGGTGCCGGGGCGGAACTGGTACAGGTTGCTCGCCAGGCGCTTCGGCCGCAGCAGCCTGCCGTCGCGCTTGATCACGACGTCACCGTCGCCGAGGTCGGACGCTGCGATCTCGTCCACGTCGAGGAACGAGTTGTACTGGTCGCCCAGATCGCCGGGGCGGTGCGAGACGGCGATCTTCTGCGTGAGGCCGGCTCCCAGCGAGTCGGTGCGCGCCACGATGATGCCGTTGTCGATCCCCAGCTCGAGGAAGGCGTAGCGCACCGCGTTGATCTTCGCGAGGAAGTCCTCGTGCGGCACGGTGACCTTGCCGTCCTGATGACCGCACTGCTTCTCGTCCGACACCTGGTTCTCGATCTGGATGGCGCAGGCGCCCGCCTCGATCATCTTCTTCGCGAGCAGGTAGGTGGCCTCGGGGTTGCCGAAGCCCGCGTCGATGTCGGCGATGATCGGCACGACGTGGGTCTCGAAGCCGTCGATCTGCGACTGGATGAACTCCGCCGCCGTGTCATCCCCGGCTGCGCGGGCCTCGTCGAGCTGGGTGAACAGGAGGTCGAGCTCACGGGCATCCGCCTGGCGCAGGAACGTGTACAGCTCCTCGATCAGCGCGGGAACCGCCGTCTTCTCGTGCATCGACTGGTCGGGGAGGGGCCCGAACTCCGAGCGCAGCGCGGCGACCATCCACCCCGACAGGTAGAGGTAGCGCTTCTTCGTCGACTTCAGATGCTTCTTGATCGAGATCATCTTCTGCTGGCCGATGAAGCCGTGCCAGACGCCGAGCGACTGGGTGTAGAGGGAGGAGTCGGCGTCGTACTCCTGCATGTCGCGGCGCATGATGTCGGCGGTGTACTGCGCGATCTCGAGTCCCGTGCGGAATCGGTTCTGCGCACGCATGCGCGCGGCCGATTCGGGGTCGATGGCACTCCAGCCGGCGCCCTGCGCGGCCTTGAGCTGCTGGATGGCGTCGATGTCGTCCTGGTAGCGGGTCATGGCGGATCCTTCGTGTCGGGGGGAATGGTCGGTGGGGAGTCGGTCAGTCGGTCAGGTAGCGCGAGTACGCCGGCAGGGTGAAGAAGGCCGGGAACTCGGGCTGCAGGGCGACCTCGCGGAAGATCGCGGCGGCGTCGTCGAAGCGGTCGCCGTCGCCGCGCGGGGCCTCAGCGAGCACCTGGTGGATCAGGCCCTCGACGTGCTCGACCGTGATCGCGGTGCCCTCCTCGGTGCGGCGGTCCTGGTGGATCCACTGCCATACCTGCGAGCGGCTGATCTCTGCGGTGGCCGCGTCTTCCATGAGGCCGTCGATCGCTACGGCGCCCTGGCCGCGCAGCCATGCCTCGAGGTAGCGGATGGCCACCGACACGTTCTCGCGCACGCCGGTCTCGGTCACCGGCCGGCCGATGCGCAGGTCGAGCAGCTGCGATGCCGTCACCTCGACGTCGTCGCGCCGGCGGTCGAGCTGGTTCGGCCGATCGCCGAGCACCGCGTCGAACTCGGCCTGAGCGGCGGGGATCAGGTCGGGGTGAGCCACCCACGTTCCGTCGAAGCCGTCGCCGGCCTCGCGGCGCTTGTCGGCGGCGACCTTCTCGAGCGCCCGCTCGGTCGTCTCGGCGTCGTTGCGGTTGGGGATGAACGCGCTCATTCCGCCGATCGCGTGCGCTCCGCGCTTGTGGCAGGTCTGCACCAGCAGCTCGGTGTACGCCCGCATGAACGGCACGGTCATCGTGACCTCGCTGCGGTCAGGCAGCACGAAGCGCGCGCCGCGGCCGCGGTAGTTCTTGATGATCGAGAAGATGTAGTCCCAGCGGCCGGCGTTGAGGCCCGCGCAGTGGTCGCGCAGCTCGTAGAGGATCTCGTCCATCTCGAAGGCGGCGGGGAGGGTCTCGATCAGCACCGTCGCGCGGATGGTGCCGTGGCGCAGGCCGAGGTACTCCTCGCTGAACGAGAAGACGTCGTTCCACAGCCGGGCCTCTTCGCTGGACTCGAGCTTGGGCAGGTAGAAGTACGGTCCACGGCCGGCGTCGATGAGCGCCTTCGCGTTGTGGAAGAAGTACAGCCCGAAGTCGATCAGCGATCCGGATGCTGCGAGCCGGCGCCCCGTGCGGTCTGTGAAGTCGATGTGCTTCTCGCTCAGGTGCCAGCCGCGCGGGCGCATCACGATCGTGGGGGTCTGCTCGGCGGTCACGCGGTACTGCCTGCCATCGGCGGAGGTGTGTGTGAGCTCGCCGCGGATCGCGTCGCGCAGCGACAGCTGGCCGCCGATGATGTTGCGCCAGGTCGGGCTGGTCGCGTCCTCCAGGTCTGCGAGCCACACCCTGGCGCCGGAGTTCAGGGCGTTGATGGTCATCTTCGGGTCGGTGGGGCCCGTGATCTCGACGCGGCGGTCCTCGAGGCCGGGGCCGGCCCCTGCGACGCGCCAGTCGGCGTCGTCTCGGATGTGGGCGGTGTCCTCGCGGAAGCGCGGGTCGTGGCCGTTGCCGATCTCGAACCGACGACGCATGCGATCGGCAAGGCGGTCGTGGCGACGCCCGCCGAAGCGGTGGTGCAGCTCGGTGAGGAACGCGAGGGCCCCGGTGGTCAGGATCTCGTCCTGACGGTCGAGCTGCGGTCCGGTGATGTGCAGCGTCGGGCCGAGTCCGGCGGAGACGGCGGCGTCGAGGGTGCGCGTGGGAGCGGTGGCCGTGGTGATGCTCATGATCTGTCTCCTCCGTGAGATGTGTGGTCGGCCCGCGGAACCGGGCCGTGACACCACTGTGTGTGAAGAACAGCGACGCGGTTGACAGATCCGGGGGAGAAGTTGGGACGAATTTCTGTTTTTGTGACAGACTTCCTCGCATGACCCCGGATCAGGCTCACGACGACTCCGACGCGCTCACCATCGGCCGGCGCATCCGCCAGCTGCGCACGGCTCAGGGGATGACCCTCGAAGAGCTCGCCGGACGCATCGACCGCGCGCCCAGCCAGGTGTCGATGTTCGAGACCGGCAAGCGCGAGCCGAAGCTGACCCTGCTGCAGACGATCGCCAAGGTGCTCGGCACCAGTCTCGACGGGCTGCTCGAGGGCGAGCCGCTCGACGAGCGAGCCACGAAGGAGATCGCCCTCGAGCGCGCCATGAAGGGCCAGACGTTCCGTGCGCTCGGCATCCCGGCGTTCCGGATCGGGAAGTCCCTGTCGGATGACGCGATCGATGCGATGCTCGCGCTGCACGGCGAGATCGAGCGGCTGCGCGATGAGCGCGCCGCGACGCCCGAGGAGGCGCGCCGCGCCAACCTCGAGCTGCGCCATCTGATGCGCAGGCAGGACAATTACTTCGCCGACCTCGAGGCGCAGGCCCGCGGGATCCTCGACGCCGTCGATCACCCCGGGGGGCCGCTCACGCAGCGCACCGCGTCCGAGATCGCCGCGCACCTGGGGTTCACGCTGCACTACGCGCCCGACCTGCCGCAGTCGACCCGCAGCGTCGCCGACCTCGCGCACGGCCGGCTGTATCTCTCGAGCAGCATTCCCGCCAAGGGCGATGCCCGCACGGCCGTGCTGCAGGCTCTGTCGAGCCGCATCCTCGGGCACTCCGAGCCGCGCAGCTACGCCGAGTTCCTGCGCCAGCGGGTCGAGACGAACTACCTCACCGGCGCACTGCTCGTGCCCGAATCCCACGTCGTGCCGGTGCTGCAGGACGCCAAGGAGCGCCGCGCCATCTCGATCGAAGATCTGCGTGACGCGTACTCGGTGTCGTACGAGACCGCCGCGCATCGCTTCACCAATCTGGCGACGCGGCACCTGGGCATCCCGGTGCACTTCCTCAAGGTGCACGAGTCGGGCACCATCACCAAGGCGTACGAGAACGACGACGTGAACTTCCCGACCGACCGCCTCGGCTCGATCGAGGGGCAGATGTGCTGCCGTCGCTGGACGAGCCGCGAGGTCTTCGACGTCGACGACCGCTTCAACCCGTATTACCAGTACACCGACACGGGCAACGGCACATACTGGTGCACGGCCCGCGTCGAGCCGTCCAGCGAGGGCCTGCATTCGGTGAGTGTGGGCGTGCGCTTCGACGACACGAGGTGGTTCGTCGGCCGTGACACGCCCAACCGCGGGGTGTCGAAGCACTCCGTCGAGGCGTGCTGCCGGCGCGCTCCCGCCGAACTCGAGCAGCGCTGGCGCGACCAGGCCTGGCCGAATGTGCGCACCCCGCGCACCCTGCTCGCGACGCTGCCGACCGGATCGTTCCCCGGCGTCGACACGACGGATGTGTACGAGTTCCTCGAGGCGCACGCCCCGCGCTGAGCGCGGCGACGACGGTCGCTAGTCTGGCGTGCGTGACGTCAGGGAGGGGACGCATGAGCGCGCGCAGGGCATCGATCGAGCCGGACCGGGTTTCGGAGGAGCCGATGGACGACCCGCATCCGTTCCGCACCGATCTGCGGGCGATGCTCGGCGGCGCGAACCTGGTCGTGCTGATCATCGCGATCGCCGGCGGTGTGTGGGGCGTGTTCGACACGCTGACCGACGCCGGCGGCGACCGCCCCTGGGGCACGCTCTCGATCGCCGCACCCGGCATCTACGCGGGGTGGTGCATGCTCGAGATCGCCTGGAAGCGGCTCTCGCAGGTCGCCACCGTGCTGCTGCGGATGGTGACCTCGTGCTTCGTCGCCCCGCTGTTCGTCGCCGTGCCGGTCGGGGTCGTGCAGGCGATCGCCGTCGCGTTCCCGGGCGTGCGACAGGCGATCGACGATGCCACGGCCGCCAACGACGATTTCCACTACTGGTGGAGCGAGGGACTCGGCGCCCAACTCGCCCTCGTGCCCGGTGCCGGGTACGTCGTCGGGATGTGCGTTCCGCTCGCGGTGCTGTTGATCATCGTGATGCCGGTGATCTCGTTGCGTGCTCCGAGGATCGCGGCAGAGGGTTCGCACCTCGAGAAGGTCGAGCCGGGGCGCCGTGATGCGGCGACCGCCTTCGTGTTCGTCGGGCTCGGGGCGACGACCCTCGGCATCGGGCTGTGGCTGTTCGGAGACGGCGGCAGCATCGTCGAGTTCCCCGAGGGCGTGGCGCGGCTCCTGAGCGCGGTGCCTTTCGGCTATGTGATGTGGGACGAGGCCGTATGGCTGATCGGCGTCGTGCTGGTGGTGCTGGGCGTCGCGGCGATGGCGTGGGGTTGCGTGCGGGTGCTCATCGCCCGTGGCCGGGCGGCAGCGGAGGAGCCCGGGCGCTGATCGTGTCGGACCCCGCGTGCGCCTGGCGCGGGAATGTGGGCTTCGCGCGGACGGATGCTTATGACCGGTCCGCGGCAGGTGCGCATCTCCGCGCGGAGCGTACGCCGACCCTCACCGCGTGGGCCTCAGCCGGCCGCCCGAAGCGTCGCCCACAGCTCCGCGCGTGCGGGGAACGAGGTGAGGTCGCTGCCGAGCACCGCGGCAGCCTGCGCGATCCGCGTGCGCAGGGTGTGCCGGTGGATGCCCAGAGCCGCGGCGGTCTGCTCGCTGTGCGCGTCGTGCTCGAGCCAGACCCGCAGAGTGCGCTCGAGCTCGGACCCGGCGGTCGCGTCGTGTGCGCGCAGCGGTGCGAGGCGGGTGCGGGCCAGAGTGCGCGTCTCGCTCGAGACGAGGGCGTCCAGCACCCCGCCCGAGCCCACGTCGTGATACTCGATCACCCCGTCACCGCCCGAGCGCTGCAGGGCGGACATCGCCTGCGCGTGAGCGTGTGCGAACTCCCGGTACTCGGCGGGCTCGGACACCCCCAACCGGATGCCGAACCTCTCCGACACCTGATCGAGAAGGGCGCGCGAGGACGCGCCCAGGCAGATCGTCAGCCCATCGGCGTCCTCGGCGACGAACGACACCGTGCCGCCGACGGCGCGCTGGCGTTCGAACCAGCCCACCACGGCGTCGACCGGGGCTCCGACGGCGACCGCGACCAGCATCGGCGCAGGCGGCAGCGCGCCGAGAGTGCGACGGGCCAGAGCGGGATCGTCGGCGCGCAGCGAGGCGAGCAGCTGAGTGTGCATCCGCCGTCGACCTCGAGCCAGCTGCTCGCTCTGCTCGAGGGAGAGACCCGCCATGGCGATGGCGGTCGTGATGACCGCCCGTGCCTCCGCGTCGATGGGGCTGAGGTCCACCCCGATCACGCCCTTGAGCTGACCGCTGCGGCCGAAGGTGAACAGCGTGACCGTGCGGTCGGGGCCGTCGAGTGATCGGCTCGCGGTGGTTCCACGGGCGAGCAGCTCCGCCACGGCATCCGCGACAGCCTCCCCGCCGTGCGGGAGGGGTTCCGGATGCTCCTGCGCGATCGCCCCGCTCGAGTCGAACAGCCCCACCCAGCACCCGAGGCGTCGGGCGAGCTCTGCGAGGGTCGCCTCCAGCCCGCGGGGTCGCAGCGCCGCAACGGCGAGGGCGCGCTGCACCTCCAGCGCCCAGGTGCGCCGGGCGTAGGCGTGGGCGGCCATCGCTTCGGCGTGCGCGCGGGCGACGGCGAGGAACGGGATGTCGTAGGGCACATCGAACAGCGCGAGTCCCGCGTCGACACAGGCGGCCACGAGCTCGTCGGGCGGCCCGAGGCGGTGCACGCCGGATCCGAACCCCAGGGCCCGCACTCCGCGGCGCACGAGCCGCGCGACGTAGGCGGTGACACCCGCCTCGTCGCGCTCCGCGAACTGACTGCCGGTCGTGAGCAGCAGCAGATCGTCGGCGAGGAACGGAGTCGGGTCGACCAGGTCGGAGCTGTGCACCCAGCGCACCGGCAGCTCGAGGGCCCCCTCGGGGAGCGCATCCTCCGCCGTCACCAGGCTCAACCGCAGCTCGGGGTGCCCGAGAAGAGTGCGCAGCGTCGGGGCGGGGGCCGGCTCCACGGCGCCTCCTCAGGGTGAATGTACAACCGGGCGAACGATTCCTCACAAGTGTACGCGCCGGCGAATGCATGCCGCCGTGACCCAGTCGTAGCCTCGCCTCATGACCCTCACCGACGAGACCTCCACGATTCCCGCAGGCGGACCCACCCTCGAGCAGGTCCGTCGCATCGTCACAGAGCTGCCCGGGCCGCGCTCGGCAGCGATCCTGGCCCGCAAGGCCGACGCCGTCGCATCCGGCGTCGCGCACTCCATGCCCGTCTCGGTCGTGGCTGCCGGTGGCGGCGTCGTCGTCGACGCCGACGGCAACTCGCTCATCGACCTCGGCTCCGGCATCGCCGTGACCAGCGTCGGCAACGCGCATCCCAAGGTCGCCGCCGCCGTCGCAGCCCAGGCCGCGCAGTTCACCCACACCTGCTTCATGGTCTCGCCGTACGAGTCGTACGTCGACGTCGCCGAGGCGCTCAACCGTCTCACGCCGGGCGACTTCGCGAAGAAGACCGCCCTGTTCAACTCCGGTGCAGAGGCCGTCGAGAACGCCATCAAGATCGCCCGCAAGCACACCGGCCGACAGGCGGTGGTCGCCTTCGACCACGGTTACCACGGCCGCACCAACCTCACCATGGCGCTGACCGCGAAGGCGATGCCCTACAAGGCCGGCTTCGGTCCGTTCGCCCCCGAGATCTACCGCGTGCCGGGCTCGTACCCGTACCGTGACGGCCTGACCGGCGCCGAGGCGGCCAAGCGCGCCATCACTCTCATCGAGAAGCAGATCGGCGCCGACAGCCTGGCCGCCGTGATCATCGAGCCGATCCAGGGTGAGGGCGGGTTCATCGTCCCGGCCGACGGGTTCCTCGACGCGGTCGTGGCCTGGTGCCGCGAGAACGGCGTCGTCTTCATCGCCGACGAGGTGCAGACCGGCTTCGCCCGCACCGGCGCGATGTTCGCCAGCGAGATCTTCCGCATCGAGCCCGACCTGATCACCACCGCCAAGGGAATCGCCGCCGGCCTGCCGCTCGCCGGCGTCACCGGTCGCGCCGAGATCATGGACGCCGCCCACGCGGGCGGCCTCGGCGGCACGTACGGCGGCAACCCGATCGCCTGCGCCGCCGCGCTCGCCGCCATCGACGCATTCGAGAACGACGGACTGGTCGAGCGCGCCCAGCAGATCGGCACGGTGCTCACCGAGCGCCTTCGCGCGATCCGCGAGAACGACCCGCGGCTGGGCGACATCCGCGGACACGGCGCCATGATCGCCGTCGAGTTCGTCGACGCCGAGACCGGCGCCCCGGACGCCGCGCTGACCGGGGCCGTGGCGAAGGCCTGCGTGGCCGAGGGTGTCATCATCCTCACCTGCGGAACGTTCGGCAACGTCATCCGCTTCCTGCCGCCTCTGTCGATCGGCGACGACCTGCTGAACGAGGGCATCGACGTCCTCGCCGCCGCGCTCGAGCGCGCCTGAGACGGTCGGCCGCGACCCTGGTCGGGGGATCAGGGGTCGCGGCCGACACATACCCGACGAACATTCCGCATCAAAGGAGATCACCCATGGCACAGCGAGAGATCAGTCGCGATGTCGTCATCGTCGGCGCCGGAGCCGCCGGCACCACCGCAGCGAACGAGCTGCGCAAGGCCGGTCTGTCGGTCGTGGTCCTCGAGGCACGCGATCGCGTCGGCGGTCGGCTCTGGACCGACACGATCGACGGGGCCATGCTCGAGATCGGTGGCCAGTGGGTCTCGCCGGATCAGGATGCGCTGAAGGAGACGATCGCCGAGCTGGGCCTTGAGACCTTCGACCGCTACCGCGACGGCGACAGCGTGTACGTCGGCCCTGACGGGCAGCTGCACCGCTTCACGGGGGAGATGTTCCCCGTCTCGCCCGAGACCGAGGCGACGATCGCCGAGATCACCGAGCGACTCGACGCGATGGTCGCCGAGATCGACCCAGATCGCCCGTGGGAGCACCCGAACGCCGCGGAGTGGGACTCGGTCACGTGGGACGCCTGGCTGCGACAGCAGACAGACGACGACGAGGCAGTGCGCAACCTGGCCTTCGCCACCGGCTCCGCCATGCTCACCAAGCCCACGCACGCCTTCTCGCTGCTGCAGTCGCTGCTCATGGCGGCATCCGCCGGCTCCTACTCGAACCTCGTCGACGCCGACTTCATCCTCGACAAGCGGGTCGTGGGCGGTCTGCAGCAGGTGCCCGTGCTGCTCGCCGAGCGCCTCGGCGACGACGTCATGCTGGGCCAGCCGGTGCGCACTCTCGAGTGGTCCGAGGACGGAGTCGTGGCGCACGCCGACGGTGTGACCGTCCGCGCGAAGCACGCCATCCTGGCGCACGCCCCCGTGCTCTACGACCGCATCTCGTTCGTGCCGCCGCTGCCGCGCCGGCAGCACCAGCTGCACCAGCACCTCTCGATGGGCTTCGTGATCAAGGTGCACGCGGTGTACGACCGCCCGTTCTGGCGCGAGCAGGGCCTGAGCGGCACCGCGTTCAGCCCCTACGAGCTCTCGCACGAGGCGTACGACAACACCAACCACGGCGACGAGCGCGGCACCCTGGTCGGCTTCGTCAGCGACCAGAACGCCGACGACCTGTTCACGCTCAGCGCCGAGGAGCGCAAGGAGCGCATCCTCGAGTCGCTGTCGCACTACTACGGTCCCGAGGCGAAGAACCCCGTCGTGTACTACGAGAGCGACTGGGGCTCCGAGGAGTGGACCCGCGGCGCGTACGCGGCGAGCTTCGACATGGGCGGCCTGCACCGCTACGGCGCCGACCTGCGCGCCGCCGTCGGGCCGATCCACTTCGCCTGCAGCGACATGGCCGGCGCCGGGTATCAGCACGTCGACGGCGCGATCCGCATGGGCCGCCTCGCCGCCGCGCAGATCGTCGAGAAGGCCGGCGCCGAGGTCGCCGGAGCATGAGCGGGTCGATCGTCGTCGGGTACACCGCTACCGATGCCGGGGCCGACGCCCTCGCCCTCGGCGCGCGCCTGGCACGCAGCCTCGACGCGCAGCTCGATCTCGTTATCGTCCTGCCGCCCGAGGGCACCCGCAGCTCGGCCGTCGTGCCGCCGGAGCGCGCGTTCGAGGAGCACGTGCGCGCGCAGGCCGAGGAGTGGCTGCGAGCCGCCGCCGCTCAGGCGCCGGCAGACGTGCGCTGCATCGGTCACGTGCGCTTCAACGAGTCCTTCGCCGAGGGGATCATCGCCGCCGGCGAGGAGTTCGACGCTCGCCTCGTCGTCGTCGGCGCCGCGAACGGCACCACGCTCGGCCGCCACCGACTCGGCTCCGTGGCGTCCGAGCTGATGCACTCCTCGACGATCCCCGTCGCCCTCGCGCCCGCCGGCTCGCGCCGCAACGCCGACGCCGACATGCCGATCTCGCGGGTCACCGTCGCGGTCGGCACGCGTGCCGGAGCCGACGCGCTGCTCGAGGCCGGCGTGGGCCTCGCCACCGCCGCCCGCGGCACGCTGCGCCTCGTCTCGCTCGTGCCGTTCGACGTGCCGGCCGGGCTCGACACCGGGGCCATCAGCCTCGTGCAGAACGCGCACGGCGAGGACGTGCTCGCCCAGGTGCGCGCCGCCCTTCCCGAGGGCGTCACCGCCGAGGTCGAGCGCGCGGCGGGCGACAGCGTCGAAGACGCCGTCGCGCACCTGCCCTGGCATCCGGGCGAGGTCGTCATGGTCGGGTCCAGCCGGCTCGCCCAGCCCCGCCGTCTCTTCCTCGGCTCGACAGCGGCGAAGATGTTGCACGAGCTCCCCGTACCCATGATCGTCGTCCCGCGCACCCGTGCGGGCGCAGAAGCAGGAGAACGCTGATGTCCAGCACCGATCGGGCGATGGTGCCCGAATCCGGGGTAACGACCGGAATCTCACGCAAGGGTCTCAGCGTCGGAACGGTCGGCGTTCTCGGCGCGCTCGTGATGGGCATCTCGTGCATCGCCCCGGCTTACACCTACACCGCCGGGATCGGCGGAGCAGTGGGCGCCGTCGGGTTCCAGGTGCCCGCGATCCTGCTGCTCGGCTTCATCCCCATGCTGCTGGTCGCCTTCGGTTACCGCGAGCTCAACAAGGCGATGCCCGACTCGGGCACGAGTTTCACCTGGGCCACCCGCGCGTTCGGCCCGTACGTCGGATGGATGGCCGGGTGGGGACTGATCGTCGCGACGATCCTCGTGCTCTCGAACCTCGCCGGCATCGCCGTGGACTTCCTCTTCCTGCTGATCGCGCAGATCTCGGGCGACGAGTCCATCGCAGCCATCACCCGCAATCCGTTCGTGAACGTCGCGGTGTGCCTGATCTTCGTCGCGCTCGCCACGTGGGTGTCGTACCGTGACGTGTCGACCTCGCAGAAGCTGCAGTACGGCCTCGTCGCGTTCCAGGTCGCGATCCTCGTGCTGTTCGCCGTGATGGCCATCGTCGAGACCGTGCAGGGCGGCGCCTTCGAGGCGAACATGCCCGAACTCGCCTGGTTCAACCCGTTCGAGATCCAGGGCGGCGTGTCGATGATCGTGATGGGCCTGTCGGCCTCGGTCTTCATGTTCTGGGGGTGGGACGTCACCCTCACCATGAACGAGGAGGCGAAGGACCCCGAGCGCACCCCGGGACGAGCCGCCATGCTCACGGTGATCTCGATCATCGCGATCTATCTGCTGCTGACCATCAGCAGCCTGATGTACTCCGGCATCGGCGATGAGGGCCTGGGCCTGACGAACGAGGACATCGGCGGCAACGTGTTCTTCGCGCTGTCCGGTCCGGTGATGGGCGGTCTCGCCTTCCTGCTCTCGCTCGCCGTGCTCACCTCGTCGGCGTCGTCGCTGCAGTCGACCTTCATCTCGCCCGCCAGGACCCTGCTCGCGATGGGCCACTACGGTGCGATGCCCAAGAAGTTCGCGCGCGTGAACCCGCGATTCTTCACCCCGGGCTACGCGACGATCGCCTCCGCGTTCGTCGCCGGCGGTTTCTACGCCGTGATGCGCTTCCTCAGCGAGGACGCGCTGTGGGACACCATCCTGGCGCTGGGCATGATGATCTGCTTCTACTACGGCATCACCGCGCTGTCGTGCGTGTGGTACTTCCGCCGCCAGTGGTTCGACTCGGGCAAGGACTTCTTCTTCAAGTTCGCCAGCCCCCTCGTCGGCGGGATCATCCTGCTCGTGCTCTTCGTGATCACCGCGATCGACAGCCTCGCCCCCGACTACGGCTCGATCGCCCTCGGCGCCGACGCGAACGGCGAGGGCGGCATCGGCATCGTGTTCTTCATCGGCGTCGGCCTGCTCGTCTTCGGCGCGGTTCTGATGCTCGTGCAGAGGATCTTCGCCCCCGCCTTCTTCCGCGGTGAGACGCTGGGTGTGGACGCCCCGCCCAGCGCGCGTCGCCGCTGACCATCCATCTTCGACAGAATCGAGACGAACATGACACTCGCATCGAACGAGCAGGAGCTCCTCTCCCGCGTCCCCGGCGGCCTCTTCATCGGCGGTCAGTGGACGGATGCCGAGGAGGGGCGCACCTTCGATGTGCGCGACCCCGCGACGAACGAGGTGATTGCGTCGATCGCCGATGCGACGCCGGCCGACGGCATCCGGGCTCTCGACGCGGCCGTCGCCGCGCAGGACGATTGGGCGGCGACCGCGCCGCGCACCCGCAGCGACATCCTGCGCCGCGCCTTCGACCTCGTGCAGCAGCACAAGGAGGACCTCGCGCTGCTGATGACGCTCGAGATGGGCAAGCCGCTCGCGGAGGCCCGCGGCGAGGTCGTCTACGGCGGTGAGTTCCTGCGTTGGTTCAGCGAGGAGGCCGTGCGCATCTCCGGCCGCTACGGCAGCAACCCCGAGGGCACCGGACAGATGATCGTCTCGCAGCGCCCGGTCGGACCGTCGTTCTTCGTCACCCCGTGGAACTTCCCGTTCGCGATGGCGACCCGCAAGATCGCGCCCGCGCTCGCCGCCGGCTGCACCGTCGTCATCAAGCCACCGGCTCTGACCCCGCTGACCACCATCTTCTTCACGAAGCTGCTGGAAGAGGCGGGCCTGCCCGCCGGCGTGGTCAACGTCGTGCAGACCTCGCGCTCCGGCGCGCTGTCCGGCCCGATCATCGCCGACCCCCGGCTTCGCAAGCTGTCGTTCACCGGGTCGACCGAGGTGGGCCGCAAGCTCATCGCGCAGGCGGCCGACGGCATCCTGCGCGTGTCGATGGAGCTGGGCGGCAACGCTCCGTTCGTCGTCTTCGAGGACGCCGACCTCGATAAGGCCGTCGACGGCGCGATGGCGGCGAAGTTCCGCAACATCGGCCAGGCCTGCACCGCGGCCAACCGCTTCATCGTGCACCAGGACGTCGCCGACGAGTTCGCCCGCCGGGTCGCCGAGCGCGTGCAGGCGATGAAGATCGGACGCGGCACCGAGGACGGTGTGGCCATCGGCCCGCTGATCGACGAGGACGCCGTCGCCAAGGCGCAGGAGCTGGTCGGGGACGCCGTCGATCGCGGCGCGCGCGTGCTCGCCGGCGGCAAGGCCGTCGAAGGGACCGGCACGTTCTACGAGCCCACCGTGCTCACCGATGTCGCCGCCGGCAGCGCCATCCTGCGCGAGGAGATCTTCGGGCCGGTGCTCGCCATCGCGACCTTCGCCGACGAGGCCGAGGCCGTGCGGCTCGCGAACGACACCGAGTACGGGCTGGTCTCGTACGTGTTCACCGAGGACCTCGGCCGCGGCCACCGGATGATCGACGCCCTGGAGACGGGCATGATGGGCTTGAACGTCGGCGTCGTCTCGAATGCGGCGGCGCCCTTCGGCGGCGTCAAGCAGTCCGGTGTCGGCCGTGAGGGCGGCGCC
Organism: Microbacterium sp. OR21; assembly: GCF_047306785.1. NCBI lineage: Bacteria > Bacillati > Actinomycetota > Actinomycetes > Micrococcales > Microbacteriaceae > Microbacterium > Microbacterium sp. OR21. The sequence continues at coordinate 802,809 of NZ_JAZEXJ010000001.1, forward strand.
GAGGGCATCCACGAGTACCTGTCGACCAAGTACACCCTGATCCCGAACAGCTGACCATGATGATGGGCCCCCGAGCGGTGCGACGGGGCCCATCACCGCATCCGCACTTCACGAGAGGAACCGACATGACCGACTACGCCGTCGTCAATCCCGCCACCGGTGAGACCGTCGCCAGCTACGAGACCGCCACCGACGCCCAGATCGAAGACGCGATCGCGCGCGCGGCCGCGGCCGCGAAGGTCTGGGGCGCCACGACGCCCGCCGACCGCGCCGCGGTGATCCGCCGCATCGCCGAGCTGCACCGCGAGCGCAAGGACGAGCTCGGTGCGATCATCGTGCGCGAGATGGGCAAGCCGATCGCCGCGGCGATCGGCGAGGTGGAGTTCGCCGCCGACATCGTCGAGTACTACGCCGACAACATCGACGTGATCACGGCCGACCAGCCGCTGCAGATCGTCGGCGACGGCACGGCCGTGGTGCGTCGGGCGCCACTGGGTGCGCTGCTGGGCATCATGCCGTGGAACTTCCCGGCGTACCAGGTGGCCCGCTTCGCAGCTCCCAACCTCGCGATCGGGAACACGATCATCCTCAAGCACGCCCCGCAGTGCCCGGAATCGGCGGCGGCGATCGAAGCCATCTACCGTGATGCGGGTCTGCCCGACGGTGCGTACGTGAACGTGTACGCGACCAATGAGCAGGCTGCGACCATCATCGCCGACCCGCGCGTGCACGGCGTCTCGGTGACCGGCTCCGAGCGAGCCGGTGCGGCTGTCGCCGAGATCGCAGGCCGCAACCTGAAGAAGGTCGCGCTCGAGCTCGGCGGCTCCGACCCGTTCATCGTGCTCTCGACCGACGACCTCGACTCGGTGGTGCAGCTCGCCGTCGACGCGCGCCTGGACAACAACGGGCAGTCGTGCAACGGCGCGAAGCGGTTCGTGATCGTCGACGACCTGTACGAGGAGTTCACCTCGAAGTTCACGGCCGCGCTCGCCGCCGTGAAGGCCGAGGACCCGACGCAGGAGGACACCGTACTCGGTCCGCTGTCTTCTCTGACCGCCGCGGAGCGCCTGCAGCAGCAGGTCGACACGGCCGTCGCCCAGGGCGCGACCGTGCTCACCGGAGGCACCCGCGAGGGCGCGTTCTTCGCACCGACCGTGCTCGCCGACGTGACGCCCGAGATGGACGTGTACCGCGAGGAGCTGTTCGGCCCGGCCGCGGTCGTGTACCGCGTCGCCGACGAGGATGCGGCCGTCGAGCTCGCCAACGACACCTCCTTCGGTCTGGGCTCGTACGTGTTCACCACCGACCCCGAGCAGGCCGATCGTGTCGCGAATCGCATCGAGGCGGGCATGGTGTACGTGAACATCGCGCTCGCCGACAGCCCCGAGCTGCCCTTCGGCGGCGTGAAGCGCAGCGGCACCTCTCGGGAGCTGGGCCTGCTGGCGGCCGACGAGTTCGTGAACAAGAAGCTCATCCGCACGGCGTGAGCACCTCGAGCCGATCGGCTCGGACGCGGTACGGGCGGTCTCTGCCCATACCGCGTCGTCGTCTTCGGCGATAGTCTCGGAGCAGGCGGAAGGAGCGCGTCATGACCACCGAGGATCCGGTCGTCCGGCTGAGCGAAGAGGAATGCTGGCAGCGGCTGCGCGGCTCCGAGCTGGGGCGCCTGGTGACCCGCGTGGGCGACGTGATCGACATCTTCCCGATCAACTACGTCGTCGACGGCACCTCGATCGTCTTCCGCACGGCCGAGGGCAGCAAGCTCGTCGAGCTGACCGTCAACGACGAGGTGCTCTTCGAGGTCGATGAGCACACGGATGCCGACGCCTGGAGCGTCATCGTGCGCGGCAGCGCGCACGTGCTCGACACCCTCGCTGAGCGCGAAGCGGCAGACGGCCTGGGGCTGCAGCCCTGGGTCCCCACTCTCAAGTACAACTACGTGCGCATCTCGCCGTCGTCGCTGACCGGCCGGGCGTTCCGGCGCACCGGCGAGCCCGAGCGATACGGCGTATCGGAGTACTGACCGGGCCGGCGGGCGTAGTGTCGAAGCATGACGACCGTCGCCGAGAACATGGTCCGCACGCTTCGAGTCAACGGGATCGACCGGGTCTACGGGATCCCGGGCGATTCGCTGAACGGCTTCACCGACGCGCTCCGCAAAGACGGCAGCATCCGCTGGATGCATGTGCGTCACGAGGAGTCGGCGGCGTTCGCCGCCGCCGCCGACGCGGCCCTCACCGGTGAGCTGGCGGTCGTGGCAGGCTCCTGTGGGCCGGGCAACCTGCACCTGATCAACGGACTCTACGACGCGAACCGCTCGCGCGTGCCCGTCCTCGCGATCGCGGCCCACATCCCCACGGTCGAGATCGGCACCGGGTACTTCCAGGAGACGCACCCGCAGGAGCTGTTCCGCGAGTCGAGCGTGTACGTCGAGTACGTCGCCGATCCTTCGCAGATGCCGCGACTGATGGAGATCGCCATGCGCGCCGCGATCGAGCAGCGCGGAGTCGCGGTGCTCGTCATGCCCGGCGACGTGGCCCTCGCCGAGATCGCCGACGACCGCGCCGTCGTCATCCCTCGCACGAGTCCCGTGATCACGCCCAGTCCCGCCGAGCTCGAGCAGGCGGCGGCGCTGCTCAACGGCACGCGCAAGGTCACCATCCTCGCCGGCGCCGGGGTCGAGGGTGCGCACGACGAGGTCGTCGCACTGGCCGACCGGCTCGCCGCCCCGATCGTGCACGCGCTGCGTGGCAAGGAGCACATCGAGTACGACAACCCCTTCGACGTCGGGATGACCGGTCTGCTCGGCTTCGCATCCGGGTTCCGTGCGATGGAGGCGGCCGAGGTTCTGCTCATCCTGGGCTCCGACTTCCCGTATACGCAGTTCTATCCCGAGAACGCGACGACCATCCAGGTCGACATCCGCGGCTCGCAGCTCGGTCGGCGGCACCCGCTCGACCTCGGCCTCGTCGGCGACGTGAGGGCCACGGTCGACGCGCTGCTCCCTCGGCTCGCCGAGAAGAGCGACAGATCGCACCTCGACGACGCCGTGGCCCACTACCGCAAGACCCGAGCGAAGCTCGACGAGCTCGCCGTGCCGGCTCGCGGCAGGGCGCCGATCCACCCGCAGTACCTCGCCCGGTTGATCGATGAGGCTGCGGCGTCGGATGCGATCTTCACCGCGGATGTCGGATCCCCGACCGTCTGGGCGGCGCGCTACTTCTCGATGACCGAGCGGCGGCGCCTGATCGGGTCGTTCACTCACGGGTCGATGGCGAACGCGATCATGCACGCGATCGGTGCGCAGACCGCGCGGCCCGATCAGCAGGTGATCGCGTTGGCCGGCGACGGGGGACTGGCGATGATGCTCGGCGAGCTGATCACCATCACGCAGAACCGGCTGCCGGTGAAGGTGATCGTGGTGAACAACTCGTCACTGAACTTCGTCGAGCTCGAGATGAAGGCTGCCGGGTTCGTCACCTACGGCACCGACCTGGACAACCCCGACTTCGCCGCGGTCGCGACGGCTCTCGGCATCTTCGCACGGCGCGTCGAGCGGTCGGAGGATCTGCTGGATGCGGTGGCCGAGGTGCTCGCCCACGACGGACCCGCTCTGCTGGACGTCGTCACCGAGAGGCAGGAGCTCTCGATGCCGCCGTCCGTCAGCGCGGAGCAGGTGAAGGGCTTCGCCCTGTACGCGATCCGCACCGTCATGTCGGGCCGCGGCGATGAGCTGCTCGACCTCGCGAAGGCGAACTGGCGCCAGCTCTTCTGAGCGTCGGACTATTCGTCCAGCAGGGCCCGCACCTCGGCGGCGTCACCGGTGCGCCCCAGCTTCTCCAGCACGTCGCCGAGCTCGAGCGCCGCGACCTGCCGCATCGCAGGCATTCCCGCGGCGCGATCGAGCACGCTGCGGTACAGCGCCACGGCGTCGTCGAGCCGGCCCGCATCGGTGAGGGTTCGAGCGGCGAAGAGCTCGGACCCACCTGCGGACGCGGCATCCCCGGCGTCGGCGAAGCCGTCGGCCGCGGTCAGCAGCGCCGCGACGGCCTCGTCGATCCGGTCGAACTCCACCAGCGCCCGACCGCGCGAGTCGGTGACGTCGGCGATCAGCCAGTCGGCCTCGTGCTCCACTGCGAGGGCGGCCACCTCGTCGAACAGGGCGAACGCCCGCTCGTCCCTGTCGCCCCCGTACGCCTGGCCGAGGTTGTGCAGCACTTCGACGATCGCCCCGACGGCGTCGGTGTGTCGAACCAGCTCGGCCGCCTGCTCGAGCAGGTCGCGGGCATCGGAGTTCTCGCCGAAGCGCGCGAGGATCTTCGCCTGCTCGGTGAGCACCAGGGCCCGCTCCGCCGGCTCGTCGGCCTCGGCGTGCAGCCCGGCCGCGTAGCCGTACGCACCCATGGCCTGTCCGTACTCCTCAGCCAGCGCCAGGGCGCGAGCGAGCACCGTCGCCGTCATCGCCCGCGACGCGGCAGACGCCCCGCTCTGCTCCTCACGCTGCAGCACGTCGGCCAGCAGCTCCGCAGCCTCGGCCGCGTGACCGGCCGCGAGCATCGCCCTGCCGAGCCGGAACTGCGCGCCGCTGGGGTCGGCGCCGCGCCCGTCGATCAGGCGGATGCCGGCGCGGTAGCGCGGCACGGCCCGGTCGGGAACCCCGGCATCCTCCCAGAGGGCACCGGCGAGGATCTGAACGTCGGCGAGCGCGGCTGTCGCTCCCAGCTGGGTCAGGATGCCCACTGCGGCGTCGGCATCGGCGGCACCCTGCTCGAGCCGCCCGGCCCCGCCGTGCAGTCGGGCGCGCACCTCGAGCAGACGCGCTCGCTGCCCCGGGTTCAGATCGTCGTCGTCCAGCAGGGACTCCAGCAGGTCGTGCGCCTGACCGATCTCGCCCAGCGCCGTGCACGCCATCGCTCTCAGCATGCTGCTCGCCACCACGAGCCGCGGCTCTCCTGCCTCGGCGAAGCACACGGCGGCGTGCTCGGTGAGCTCTGCGGCACCGGCGGGGTCATCGCCGCGCAGCCGCAGCGCGGCGAGTGTCAGGGCGATGTCGCCGCGCGACCAGGCCGGCAGACCGGCGGAGTCGGCCCACTCCTGCTCGAGGCCCGCGTGGTCGCCCACGTCGGCGCGGCCGTAGAGCGCGAGCCCGCGACGCGCCTCGAGATCCGCCTGCTCGTGCCACCCGGCATCTCGCAGTGCCTGGCCGCGCGCAGGCAGCAGCGCCTCCGCCTCGGTCCAGTCCTCCAGCGATGCGTGCGCGCCGATGCGCAGACCGAGCAGGCGGGCGCGCCGTGCGGCATCGGGCAGGTCGCCGACACGCGCCGCGGCGGCCAGCGCATCGCGCTCGGACCCGTAGCTCGCCAGCGCCACCGCGCGGTCGTACCAGCCGTCGGCATCCTGAGGGTCGGACGACGGCGCCTCGACGGCGAACGCGTCGGATCTCACCGGCACATCCCAGCGCTGCGCGGCCAGCGTCCGCATCCCCGCAAGGCGTCGCGCATGCCAGTCCGAGCCGTCGCGCGCGTCGAACTGCGCGCCGATGCGCTCGGCGGCGGCGAACGCGGCGGAGGCGAGATCGGATGCCGTCCACTCGCCATCCCTGGATCCGAAGAACGGCTCGAGAGCGGGAGCGTCCGCTCCGCGCACCGCCGCGTCGCCGTGCCCGACCGCGGCGACCCGATCCAGCGCGAGGGCGATCGCCGAGAGGACGGCGAAGTGTCCGTCGACGTTCAGGGGATCGTGCGCCAGCCACGGCAGATGACGCTCGACCAGCGACAGCGCCCTGGCCTCGTTCCCGGTGACCGCGGCGAAGACGATGTTGTTCGCGATGATGCCGAGGTTGTCGGGGTTGTCCTTGGCGAGCCGGTAGCTGCGCAGGTGCGCCGCGCGGGCGTCGTCGAGGCGGCCGCTGCGCAGATACGGCAGCAGCACGCGCGAGAGGGCGTGCTCGGGCTCTTCGCCGCACGAGAAGCCGCCGTCGAGCATCTCCTCGACCAGCCCGATGGCCCGCTCATCGCGATCGGTGACCGCGAAGAAGCCCGCGGCCTGGCTGCGTCCGCACGCGTCGCAGTGGCTGTAGTCGTCGCGGGGAGTGGTCTCCAGTCGCGCGCGAAGCCGCTCGGCCTCGTCGAGCCGGCCCGACGCCCAGGCGTCTTCGAAGCGCGCGGTCAGCACGCCGCTCAGGCCGATGCCCGCCCGCCGGTAGTGCTCCTCCATGTCGTCCAGCACGGCGGCGATCTGCTCGCTCGAGAAGGCAGGTGAGGCGCGCAGCGTCGCCGCCATCCACTTGAACTGCCACATCAGGTCGGCGGCGCCGTTGTCGATGTCGAGGGGGAAGCGCTGCGGATCGGCGTCGTGGTGCGCCAGGCACCAGGCGAATGAGTTCAGCATGACGTCGGTCAGCCCGCCCATGTTCGCCGAGGCGGTCTGCCGCATGCGCGCCTGGTACTCGAGCTGCTCGTCGCCGAGCTCCTGCGCCAGCGCCACCGCCTCGGCGGTGAGAGCCTGCTCGGCCGGGCCCCAGGGCGTGCGGTCGATCTCGTCGAGCAGCTGCTCGAAGCGCGTCCGATCGGTCATCAGGGCTCCTCGGTGAGGGAATCGAAGGGGAAGTCGTCGTGCACCCCGGCCGACAGGGCGACCAGATCGGTCAGCGCGGTGGTCATCAGCGCGCGGTCGGCGTCGGCGAGCGGATGATGACCGGCGAGCAGAGCCTGGATGTACAGCAGCTGGACGGTGCGCGAGAACACCGCCTCGTCACCCACGCCGGCGAGAGTGCGCACGACGCGGTTCGACCAGTTCAGGCAGAGCCGGGCACGCGGGTCGTCGTCGCCGGCAGCGCCGGCACCGGCATCGATGCTCGAGAGCACGCCGCCCCACAGGCCGCCCGCGATCCCCTTGGTGCGCCCGCGAGCGATCGCGCGCAGCACGCGCGGATCGGCGACGTACAGTCCGGTGAGCTCCGTCCGGTCGATCGCTCGGACGATCACCGCGCACCCGGAGTCAGCCAGCACCGCGCCTGCGCGCTCCTCCAGCGCGATCGCGGCCTCGCGGTCGTCGAGCGGAGGCGGGTCGAGACGGTCGAGCTCGCCCGTCACATCGATCTGCTCGACCGTGACATCCGGGAAGAGCGTGGGCAGGGCGGCGATGAGGTCGGCGTCGTACAGGTAGCCGCCGTTGACCAGCACCTCCGAGGCCGGGATGATGCCGGCCACCTGCCGGAACTCGTCGACGGTGCGCGCGTAGCGGACGTGCCGGTGTCGGTCGACCAGATCGCCGATCCGGATGCTGCCGTGCGTCGTCTCGACGGTGAGCCAGCGGGTGATGAAGCGGGCCAGATCGTCGTCGTGCCGCACCAGCGACTTCAGGCCCAGCTCGTGCACGGCGACGAACTGCGTCAGCAGGTGCGGTGCGGTGAGTCCGAGCTCGAGCACCCAGCGGCGGATGCCCGCACCGAGCTGCTCGCGCACGTGCTCGAGAGCCGCGTCCTCGACGAGGGACTCCCGGCTCGCGGTGGGGGAGAGGCCGGTCGAATCGACCACGGCGCGCACGAAGAAGGCCCACTCCGGCAGCACCTCGGATGAGCGCTCGTCGAGCAGCATCCGGCCGAGATAGGTGCGCGTCGCCTGGCGCACGTTCGGCGGCGGCGCGAACGGCAGCACGTACGCCAGACCTCGCGTGCCGGTGGCGGGTTCGGAGATCTCGATGACGTCCATCGGAGTCGCCCCGATCAGCTCGCGCCCGTAGGCGAGCGCTGCATCCGCGTCGCCCTCGCCCAGGAACGGCGCGGAGCGCGTGATCTCGACCTCTCCCCCCGGCATCGCGACGGTGACCGGCACCGGCAGGAACTCGCCGAAGTCCTGAGCCAGCTGCCTGACGGCGCCGGGTCGCAGCAGATCGGCGTGCTCGGAGCGCGGAGCGAGGTGCACGCTCGTGCCGACGGGGAGGCGCTCGTCGAGCTCGACGACCTGGAAGGTGCCGTCCGAGCTGCCCGTCCACTCGACTCCCGGTCCGCCGCGGGCGCTGCGGGAGCGGATCACGATGCGGTCCGAGACCATGAAGCAGCTGAGCAGCCCGATGCCGAACTGGCCGAGGTAGTCGCTGCGGGGCATGTCGAAGATGTCGCGCTTCGAGCTGCGGCCCACGGTCGCGAGCAGGTCGGCGACCTCGGCCGCGGTCAGGCCGACTCCGTCGTCGCACAGCACGAACTCGCCGTCGTCGCCGAGCGGGATGATCCGGATGCCCGTGCCGCCGCCGTCCACCTCGGCACGGGCGGCGATGGCATCCCGGGCGTTCTGCAGCAGCTCGCGCAGGTACACGCGCGGGCCGGAGTAGATGTGCCGGCTCAGAAGGTCGACGACTCCGCGGAGATCCACCTGGAACTGCTGCACATCCGCGCTCACTGCGCCCCTCTCGTCACCCGATCAGCGCCGGTTCCGGCCGGCCCGTCCAGTCTGCCCGAAGACGCCCGACTCACGCGGGCGTCGGGCGCGGTTCGGCCGACGGTTGCGGATGCCGTACACTTGAGGGGCAGTTGTCTGCATCCTTCACCGTGCCCCAGGGTCACGGCGGGGAAGCGGACCCAGAGACCTCCCGGTCTCTAGGGCGGTAGCTCAATTGGCAGAGCAGCGGTCTCCAAAACCGCAGGTTGCAGGTTCGATTCCTGTCCGCCCTGCGCGTCAGCGCATGCTGACTCACGAAAGGTACGTGCATGGACCAGGACGACGTTCGCGGCGACATCGCCGCCTCGGGCACCTACGCCCTGCGCGACAGCAAGCTCGGCTTCTTCGGACGCATCGCCCTGTTCTTCCGCCAGGTGATCAGCGAACTGCGCAAGGTCGTCACGCCGACCCGCAAGGAACTCGCCAAGTTCACCACCGTGGTCTTCGTCTTCGTGCTGATCGTCATGGGTCTGGTCTACGGACTCGACTGGATCTTCGGGACCGGAGCGCACTACGTCTTCGGAGTCCCGCTGAGCTGATGCACCCACTCCGACAGCCGGTTCGCCGGACTGTCGCAGCGATTGGAAAGAAGCAGAGTGTCTGACAAGTATTCCGACGACGCCGACTGGGCGACCGCCGCAGAGCAGTCCAGCGAAGAGGACGAGTCCCAGGAGGGCAACGTGCTCGCCGAGCAGGAGCAGTCGTCTTCGGCGGCCGAGCACAACGCCCTGCACATCGAGGGCGACGGCGAGATCGACGTCGAGTACGACGACACCGATGACATCGAAATCGAAGACCCGGAGGCGGACGCGATCGTGAACGACGCTCTGAACCTGGACGAAGCGGCTGAGTCTGAAGCAGCCGCCGAGGTCCTCAACGACGCTGTGGCGGAGGAGTCCGCCGAGGCCGAGGCGGCTGCGGCCGACCAGGTCGCCCCGTACGACGGACCCGAGGTGAGCGGCGACTCCGCTGACGACGTGTCCGCCGTCGAGGAGGACCCGTACGAGGCGTTCCGCGCCGACCTGCGGATGCTGCCCGGCAAGTGGTACGTCATCCACTCCTACGCCGGCTTCGAGCGGAAGGTGAAGGCCAACATCGAGCAGCGCAAGTCGACGCTCGAGGTCGAGGACGACATCTACCAGATCGAGGTCCCGATGGAGGACGTCGTCGAGATCAAGAACGGCCAGCGCAAGATGGTCAACCGCGTGCGCATTCCCGGCTACGTGCTGGTGCGCATGGAGCTCAACGAGGACACCTGGTCGGTCGTGCGCCACACGCCCGGTGTGACCGGCTTCGTGGGCAACGCCCACAACCCCACGCCGCTGCGCTTCGAAGAGGCGTTCAACATGCTCAAGTCGCTCGTCGAGGTGAAGGACGTCCCCACCGCGAAGTCGATCGCGGCCAAGGGCGGCGTCGCCGTCGCGCGCCCGATGGCCGCCGAGGTCGACTTCGAGGTCGGCGAGACCATCACGATCAAGGAGGGCTCGTTCGCGGGTCTGCCCGGAACGATCAGCGAGATCAACGCCGCCAGCGGCAAGCTCACCGTTCTCGTCTCGCTCTTCGAGCGCGAGACCCCGGTCGAGCTGTCGTTCGAGCAGGTCACCAAGATGATCTGACGCCCACGCGTCTGAGGAGCGCCCCGCCGGCTGGTCCGGCGGGGCGCTCTGCGTGCGGTAGACTGTTGTGGTTTGTGCGCGAGCACGAACAGCACCGCGCCCCGGAGACGCCGGGGGAGCGGGAGAGGGATGCCCGAGGCATCCGCTCGATGAAAGGAAAATCATGGCACCCAAGAAGAAGGTGACCGGCCTGATCAAGCTTCAGATCAACGCCGGTGCAGCCAACCCGGCGCCGCCGATCGGCCCCGCGCTCGGCCAGCACGGCGTGAACATCATGGAGTTCTGCAAGGCGTACAACGCCGCGACCGAGTCGCAGCGCGGCAACGTCATCCCCGTGGAGATCACCGTCTACGAGGACCGAAGCTTCACGTTCGTCCTGAAGACCCCGCCCGCCGCCGAGCTGATCAAGAAGGCCGCCGGCGTCGCGAAGGCCTCGGCCACCCCGCACACCGTCAAGGTCGGCAAGATCACCAAGGACCAGGTCCGTCAGATCGCCGAGACCAAGCAGGCTGACCTGAACGCGAACGACATCGACGCCGCATCGAAGATCATCGAGGGCACTGCGCGCTCGATGGGCATCACGGTCGAGGGCTGAGGGAGATAACAATGGCTACCAAGTCCAAGGCATACCAGGCTGCTCTCGCCAAGATCGAGGCAGACCGCTTCTACACCCCGACCGAGGCCGTCGCCCTCGCGAAGGAGACCGGCTCCGCGAAGTTCGACTCGACCGTCGAGGTCGCGCTCAAGCTCTCCGTCGACCCGCGCAAGGCGGACCAGATGGTGCGCGGCACCGTCATGCTGCCGCACGGCACCGGCAAGACCGCTCGCGTCATCGTGTTCGCGAACGGCCCGGCCGCTGAGGCCGCCATCGCCGCAGGCGCTGACGAGGTCGGCGGCACCGAGCTCATCGAGAAGGTCGCGGGCGGCTGGACCGACTTCGACGCCGCCGTCTCGACCCCTGAGCTCATGGGCCAGGTCGGTCGTCTGGGTAAGGTGCTCGGCCCGCGCGGCCTGATGCCGAACCCCAAGACCGGCACCGTGACCCCCAACCCGGCCAAGGCCGTCGAGGAGATCAAGGGCGGAAAGATCGAGTTCCGCGTCGACAAGCACGCCAACGTGCACTTCATCGTCGGCAAGGCCTCGTTCACCGCTGAGCAGCTCAACGAGAACATCGGCGCAGCGCTCGAGGAGATCGTCCGCCTCAAGCCGTCGAGCTCGAAGGGCCGTTACATCCAGAAGGGTGCCGTGTCGACCACGTTCGGCCCCGGCATCCCGCTGGACGTCAACGCCATCTGAGTCTGACCGACTGCACGAAGGCCCCCGCCGGTTCCCCGGCGGGGGCCTTCTGCGCGTCACGCGGCGTCATGCTCGCCCGGTCTCCCAGCCTCGGCGCATAGTGTGAGACCACCGCAGACCGCACACCCCAGGAGGGCCCTCGAATGTCCCGTCGCGTCATCGCCGCCACCGCACTCGTCATCGCAGCCGCAGCGCTCACCGCGTGCAGCGGCTCGACCGCCCCCGCGTCCAGCGGTTCGGCGGAGGCCGGGGCCGGATCCGACTTCGGTCTGGTGAAGGACGGAACGCTCACCGTGGCCACCGAGGGAACCTACCGCCCGTTCAGCTTCCACGGCGAGGGCGGCACCGGCGACCTGACCGGCTACGACGTCGAGATCATCGAGGCCGTGGCAGAGAAGCTCGACCTGGAGGTCGAGTTCAAGGAGACGCAGTGGGACGCGATCTTCGCCGGTCTGGATGCCGGACGCTTCGACGTCATCGCCAACCAGGTCACGATCAACGACGAGCGCGAAGAGAAGTACCTCTTCAGCGCGCCGTACACCGTCTCGCCCGGCGTGATCGTGGTGAAGGACGACGACGATTCGATCAGCTCGTTCGCCGATCTCGAGGGCAAGACCGCCGCGCAGTCGCTAACCAGCAACTGGAACGAGCTCGCCAAGGAGTCGGGCGCCAAGATCGAGGCGGTCGAGGGATGGGCTCAGGCCGTCGCGCTGCTGCGCCAGGGCCGCGTCGACGCCACCATCAACGACAAGCTCACCTACCTCGACTACGAGACCACCGATGGCCCCACCGGTCTGAAGATCGCCGCCGAGACCGAAGAGGCCGGCAAGCAGGCGTTCGCGTTCACCAAGGACAAGACGGAGCTCGTCAAGGCCGTCGACGGCGCCCTCGACGAGCTGCGGGCAGACGGCACCCTCGCCGAGATCAGCGACAAGTACTTCGGTGAGGACGTGACCGAGTAGGCTCGCCATCGATGGATGCCTGGCAGCTGTTCCTGAGCTCACTGGGGCCGATCGCGCTCGCCGGGCTCACCGTCACCGTGCCGCTCGCGCTGGTATCTTTCGCGCTCGGTCTGCTCATCGCCGTCGGGGTCGCATTGATGCGCATCTCGGTGAACCCGGTGGTGTCGAGCGCCGCACGGTTCTACATCTCGGTGATCCGCGGAACACCGCTGCTGGTGCAGCTGTTCGTGATCTTCTACGGGATGCCGTCGATCGGGGTCACGATCGATCCGTGGCCCAGCGCCATCATCGCCCTGTCGCTGAACGTCGGCGGCTACGGCGCCGAGGTCGTGCGAGCGGCCATCCTGTCGGTGCCCAAGGGGCAGTGGGAGGCCGCGTACACGGTCGGCATGAACCGCACGCGCACACTGACGCGCATCGTCCTGCCGCAGGCCGCCCGCGTCTCCGTGCCGCCGCTGTCGAACACGTTCATCTCGCTGGTGAAGGACACGTCGCTCACGTCGCTGATCCTCGTGACCGAGCTGTTCAAGGTCAGCCAGCAGATCGCGTCGACCACCTACGAGTTCATGGTGCTGTATCTGGCGGCCGCGCTCGTCTACTGGGTGTTCTGTCTGGTGCTGTCGTTCGGGCAGAACGCGGTGGAGAGGAGGCTCGATCGACATGTCGCCCAGTGATTCATCCCTGCCGCTGTTGACGGCGAGAGGACTGCACAAGCGCTTCGGCGACAACGAGGTGCTGCAGGGGATCGACCTGACCCTGCACCGGGGCGAGGTGGTCGTGCTCATCGGGCCGAGCGGATCGGGCAAGACCACGGTGCTGAGGTCGCTGAACGGCCTCGAGACGCCGGATGCCGGGTCGATCGTGGTCGACGGCGGACCGGAGATCGACTTCGCCGCCCGGGTGACGCCGCGGCAGCGCCTGGCGCTGCGCGATCGCTCGGCCATGGTGTTCCAGCATCACAACCTGTTCCCACATCTCACGGTGCTCGAGAACGTGATCGAGGGGCCCTGGCGTGTGCAGGGCCGACCGAAGGCCGATGTCGTCGCCGAGGCTCGCGAGCTGCTCGAGCGGGTCGGCCTGGGTGATCGCGCGGATGCCCGACCGCATGAGCTCTCGGGCGGTCAGCAGCAGCGCGTGGGCATCGTGCGCGCGCTCGCGCTGCGGCCCGATCTGCTGCTCTTCGACGAGCCCACGAGCGCCCTCGACCCTGAGCTCGTCGGCGAGGTGCTGCTGGTGATCAAGGAGCTCGCCGATGAGGGGTGGAGCATGGTCGTCGTGACGCACGAGCTCAGCTTCGCCCGAGAGGCGGCCGACCACGTGCTGTTCATGGACGGCGGAGTGGTGGTCGAGCAGGGGCATCCCGCCCAGATCTTCGGAACGCCCCGGGAGGAGCGCACCCAGCGGTTCCTCACCCGCATCCTCCGCCCGCTCGACGGCGCCTGAGCCCTGTGGGCGGCGGCGACGTCAGCCGGTGAAGACGGGCAGCACGAGCAGCACGCCCATGACGATCAGCAGCGCCGCGATGATCGTGTCGAGCACGCGCCAGGCTCGCGGCGTGCGCAGCCAGCGACCGAGGTGCCGTGCCCCGAAGCCCAGGGCGAAGAACCATGTGATGCTGCCGAGGATCGCGCCGGCGGCGAAGAGCCAGCGGACGTCGCCGTGCGTCGCGGCGATCGACCCGATGAGCAGCACGGTGTCGAGGTAGACGTTCGGGTTGAGGAACGTGAACGCGAGGGTGGCGACGAGCACCGGCGTCAAGCGGGTGCGGGTAAGGGTTGCGGCGCCGCCCTGAACAGCGGTTTCGGCTCCGGATGCCGGGGGTGCGTCGGCCATGAGCGCCTCGCCCTCCGCTCTCCACGCGCGGCGTGCGGCCAGGATGCCGTACGCGACCAGGGAGATCCCGCCGAGCCAGCGCGCCGCGATGATCAGCCACGGCAGTTCGGCGATGAGGAAACCGAGGCCCGCCGTGCCGATGAGCACGAGCACCGCGTCGGAGACCGCGCAGATCAGCACAACCGGAAGGACATGCTCGCGACGCAGGCCCTGGCGAAGCACGAAGACGTTCTGCGCGCCCACGGCGATGATCAGCGAGTACATGAGGCCGAGACCGGAGAGGAAGGTGAGCACACGTCAACGCTAGAGCTCGGCAATCATCAGGGCCAGCGAACAGAACTGGTCGAGCATTAGTATCGCTTATGTGAAGATCGACGCCGAGTTGGCAGCCACCGTCGCGGCGGTGATCGACGAGGGAAGCTTCGAGGCCGCGGCACGAAGGCTGCACGTCACCCAGTCGGCGGTCAGTCAGCGGATCAAGTCTCTCGAGCAGCAGATCGGCCGGGCGGTCGTGGTGCGATCGCGTCCGGTGCGTCCCACCGAGGCCGGAGAGGCGCTCGTGCGTCTGGCGCGTCAGGTCGCTCTGCTCGAGCACGACGCCGTGGCGGCGTTCGGTCTCGGCGACGCGGCCGAGACCGATGCGCCGCGCGTGCGTGTGCCGCTCGCCGTCAACGCCGACTCGATGGCCACGTGGTTCCTCGCCCCGCTCGCGCGCGTCGCGCGACAGCATCCGATCGACGTCGACCTGCACCGCGACGATCAGGACTACACCGCCCGGATGCTGGAATCGGGCGAGGTGATGGCGGCCGTGACCAGCGAGGCCGAGCCGGTCGGCGGCAGCGCCGTCACACCGCTCGGGGTGCTCGAGTACCGCGCGATGGCGACCGCCGAGTTCGTCGCCCTCTGGTTCGCGGACGGTGTCACAGCCGAAGCGCTGAGCCGGGCGCCCTTCGTGGACTTCGACCGACGCGATGCCCTGCAGCAGGGCTGGCTTCGCGCCAGGGGAGTGGAGCCGTGGCAGGTGCCGCGGCACTACGTGCCCGCATCGCATGACTTCTCCGAGGCCGTCCGCCTCGGGCTCGGCTGGGGGCTCATCCCCGCCCCGCATGTCAGCGACGGGCTCATCGAGCTGGGCGAACCGCGCATCCGGGTCCCGCTGTACTGGCAGCAGTGGAACCTGCGCTCGCCGCTGCTCGACGCCATCGCCGCGGAGGTGGCCGCAGAAGCCGCCCGCGTGCTCGAGCCGATGTGAGCGGCTACTCGGAGAGCGCGAGCGCCCGGAACATGTCGCGCTCGCGCAGCGCCGTGCGGCGACTCGGCGCGAGCGGTGCACGGGTCGGCGGCGCCTGGCCGGTGGTTCGGCGGTACAGCTCGTCGATGAGGCGTGTCGCGAGAGCGACCAGCTGTCCGATCTCCTTCTCGTCGCGGTCTATCCACACCGAGCGCGGCTCGTCGTGGATCGGGTTGAAGTCGTCGTGCTCCTCCCACACGAACAGCGTGCGTTCGGCGCCGAGCACGTGCTGCTGCCACCACACCTGTCGCAGGTAGGTGCGCGGGATCGAGCGCCACGACTTGTTGGTCGTCTTGATCTCGGCGAGCAGCACGCGGCCCTCTCCGTCGACGCAGATGCCGTCCGGTGTCGCCAGATGGCGTTTCTCGACCTCGGCGTGGAACAGCGCGGAGGAGGGGAGGATGCCGTGCGTCGCCGCCACCCACGCCGCGATCTCCGGTTCGCGCCGGCGCCCGTGATCGGTGTACGCGTTGCCCCCGAACCGAGGACCTGCGCCGAGCTTGGCATCCGCCGCGCGTGTGATCGACGCCTCGCCGGAGAGGCCTGCCACGTCGGTCGCGGTGATCCCGCGGGCCCGCGCCCGAAGCCACGCGACCCGGTCGCGGGAGTCCGCGAGGATGCGCGCCTGGAGTTCGGGGGTCACCGGAAAAGCCTAACCCTCACCTCCCGCATCCCCGGTTCCCACGCCGCCCCCACCTACTCGTCGAGAGCACGGGACCTCGCCGAGCGCACGAGATGTTCGCGTGAATGACCCGTGCGTTCGCCGACATGCCGTGCTCTCGACGCGGGCGCCCGGATGAGGATGCACGTGCGCGGGCGAGCGTGCGGGATATCCACAGGGGCGAGTTGTGCACAGATCCCGGGATCTGTGCGACGACGCGGATGCCCCGACGCTGAGGATGACGGACATGGCATTCGAACAGGACGCGCTCATCTCCCGCATCCGTCGGGCGCAGTCCGATGTGCTGCTGCCCGACCTCGTCCGCTCTCGCGACAACCTGCTCGTCGACGGCTGGACCGACCGTGAGATGGCTCGCGCCGTCGCGGACGGAGTGCTGCTGCATCTCAGGCGCGGCTGGTACATCGACGCCGAGGCTCATGAGTCGTTGACTCCGGAGCAGCAGCACCGCGTTCGGATCACGGCGGTCGCGCGCGACGGTCACGGCGGGGCAGCGATGTCCCACACGTCAGCCGGCGTGCTCTGGGGTCTGCCGTTCTATCGCGTCGGATTCGCGCGGGTGCACATGACGACTGATGCGCCGCGCCGTATCTCGAGCGCTCCGGACGTGATGCGACATGTGGCGCCACTCGGCGCTGATGACCTGGTCGTGGTCGACGGCATCAGATGCACGAGTCTCGATCGGACGGTGTTCGACCTCATCCGCACCCTCCCGCCGGAAGCCGCGGTCTGCGTGGCCGATGCGGCCGAGCGTCTGATGGCGGAGCGGATCCGCGAGTGGGATCAGGATGCCGTTGCGTCGTGGAGAGCCCGCCTGGCGGATCGGCTCGACAGCAGCACGGGCGCGCGGGGGATCCGGCAGGCGCGCTGGGTCTCGGAGTTCGCGGACGGACGTGCGCAGCTGCCGGGTGAGAGCGTGAGCAGGCTGCAGCTTCATCGGCTAGGCTTCCCGCCGCCGGACCTGCAGGTGCCGGTTCGCGGGCCGAAGGGAAACACGTACTTCGTCGACTTCGGTCTCGATGGATGCAACAGCTTCGGGGAGTTCGACGGGGAGCGCAAGTACCTCGACGAGGCGCTGCGATCCGGACGCACGGTGGAGCAGGTGCTCCTCGACGAGAAGCATCGCGAAGACTGGATCCGAGGCACGACCGGTCGGCGCTTCGCCCGGTGGGGGATGGCCGACATCCGCACGCCTGCGACGCTGGCATCCCGCCTCTCGCACTTTCACATAACCCCACCCTGATTCTCGGTCCAGACGCAGTGCACGGCCTCCGGCGTCGAGAGCACGGGACGTCGTCGAGTGCGCGGGATATTCGCGCCCACAACCCGTGCATTCGCCGAGGTCCCGTGCTCTCGACGAAAAGGAAGGGGAGGAGAAGAGAGAGGGAGAGAAAGAAAATAGGGGGATTTGGGGGAGCGGGGCGGATGCCGTAGAGTTGTCGTAACCGAAGACCGCCGGTCATCGTCGTGTGCAAACGTGACGATCGAAGCACTGCTCAGCAGGGGCCCGCGCAGGTGTGCGAATACTTCTCGAAGCTCCGTGCGCTTGCGCCGGAGCTTCTCTCGTGTCGTGGGGGGTCGAGGTCGACGTCCCGCATCCGCGTGGCGTCCGTACACGTAAGGAGTGACCATGGCGCAGAAGGATGCAACGGTTGCCGAGCTCACGAAGTCTTTCGAGAACTCGAACGCCGTCCTGCTGACCGAGTACCGCGGTCTGACGGTTGCCCAGCTCAAGGAGCTGCGCGGCAACATCCGTCAGGACGCGGAGTACGCCGTGGTGAAGAACACGCTGACCAAGATCGCCGCGAACAACGCGGGGATCACGTCGCTCGACGAGGACCTCAAGGGCCCCTCGGCCGTGGCGTTCGTGCACGGTGACTTCGTCGCCACTGCCAAGGCTATGCGTGACTTCGCCAAGGCCAACCCGCTTCTCGTGATCAAGGGCGGCGTTTTCGAGGGTAAGGCCCTCGACGCCGACGAGGTCAACAAGTACGCCTCGCTCGAGAGCCGTGAGGTTCTGCTGGCGAAGGCAGCGGGCATGATGAAGGCGACGATGGGCAAGGCTGCCGCCACCATCGACGCGCTTCGCGAAAAGCTGGAGACCGCCGAGGCCGCGTGAGCGTCCGGCGATCCCCCCACACCAACCACACCTTTATCTAGGAGAAACATCATGGCGAAGCTTTCCACTGAGGAGCTGCTGGAGCAGTTCGCTGGCCTCACCCTCGTCGAGCTCAGCGAGTTCGTGAAGGCGTTCGAGGAGAAGTTCGACGTCACCGCTGCCGCCCCCGTCGCCGTCGCCGGCGCTGCCGGTGGCGCTGGCGAGGCCGCTGCCGAGGAGGAGAAGGACTCGTTCGACGTCATCCTCGAGGCTGCCGGCGACAAGAAGATCCAGGTCATCAAGACCGTCCGCGAGCTCACCTCGCTGGGCCTCGGCGAGGCCAAGGCTGTCGTCGACGGTGCTCCGAAGGCCGTCCTCGAGGGCGCCAACAAGGAGACCGCCGAGAAGGCGAAGGAGGCCCTGGAGGCCGCCGGCGCCACGGTCACCCTCAAGTAATCACGCCTCATCGCGTACAGAAGGCCTCCGGTTCCGACCGGGGGCCTTCTGCCGTCCCAGGCGGTCACCCCGGGTCCGGACGAAGCGCTGCGATCAGGTGCGCGGCACCGCGGTCGATGAGCGGACGACCAGCTCGGACGCGACGGCCAGCTGCTCGGCCGGCGCCTCGGTCGCCTCCATCCGCCGGCGCAGCAGCTCGACGGCGGCATGCCCCTGCTGGCGCGGGTGCTGCCGCACCGTCGTCAGCGAGAACATCTCCGCGTGCGTGTGGTCATCGATCCCGACGACGCTCAGCTCAGCCGGAACCGAGAGCCCGAGGCGTCTGGCGGCGATGATGCCGCCGATCGCCGCCTCGTCGCACACTGCGACGAAAGCGGTGGGGCGGTTCTGACGATCGCCGAGCATCCGCACCCCTGCTTCGTACCCGCCGGGTGTCGTCGAGTCGCCTGGTGCGTGCCGGATCTGCGCGTGCAGCGAGGCCGCAGTCATGGCCGCCCGGTATCCGCGCAGACGCTGCTCGTCGCCGTAGGCGTGGGCCGCGGCATCCGCCCGCCCGCCGAGGAACGCGATGTCGCGATGTCCGAGGTCGATCAGATGCTCGGTCGCGATGCGCGCGGCCGCCTCGTCATCGAACGAGACGGAGCTGTTGTCCTCGCGATAGGCGCCGATGCTCACCAGCGGCGACCCCACCCGCACCAGTCGCGACAGCTCGTCGGTGCTGGGCTGGATTCCGACGGCGATGATCCCGTCCAGGCGGCGGCGGGGGAGGACATCCGCGAACAGCCGCGCGCGCTCGGCCGAACCCTCCTGCGTGCCGTAGAGCACCAGGTCTTGTCCGGCGTCCAGCAGCCCCTCCTGGATCCCGGCGAGCAGCTCGGCGAAGAACCACCGGTCGAGGGCGGGCATGATCACCCCGACCGACAGCGAGCGGCCGGTGGCGAGGCTGGTCGCCGAGGAATGCGCGACGTAGTGCAGCTCGCGCGCCGCAGTTCGCACTCGCTCCCTGGTATCGACTGAGACGTAGCCCCCGCCGCTCAGTGCGCGGCTCGCCGTCGCTTTGGACACGCCGGCTCTCGCGGCGACATCGGCGATCGTGCTCATCGGGGCTCCTCGGATCGGGCTCGGTCAGATTATCCAGATCGCGCGTGGAAGGGAACCGGTTCCACAGGTTAGGCTGTGGGAGCGCTCCCACGCACGTGATCACGTATGCACAACGGTTGTGGATTTGTCTTCGCGAGGCATTGTGTCGGCGCGCCCGGGACAAGTAGGTTGTCCTGGAATCGGTTCCTCAACGTTGCGGAGATCCTCCGCCCGAAGAGGCCCGGAACACCCTGGAAGAGGAGAAAACACATGGCTCTGTCACAGCGATACCGCCTGCTTGCTCCCCTCGCCCTGGTCGGAGCGACGGCGATCGCCCTGACCGGATGCGCGGAGGCCACACCCGGAGAGGGAGGCGGCGACGGCGACGTCAAGGGCGCCACCGTCCGCATCTCCGGAGGCATCACCGGCACCGAGGCCGACGACCTCAACGAGAGCTTCGCGGCATTCGAGGAGGAGACCGGCATCAAGGTCGAGTACACCGGCGACAAGAGCTTCGAGGGCAACATCGTCACCAAGGTGACCGGTGGCGACGCCCCCGACATCGCCATCGTGCCGCAGCCGGGCCTTCTCAAGACCCTCGTCGAGACCGGAAAGGTCGCCGAGGCCCCGGAGAGCGTCTCGAAGGCCGTCGACGAGAACTGGTCGAAGGACTGGAAGGCGTACGGCACGTTCGACGACACGTTCTACGCGGCACCCATGCTCGCGAACCTGAAGGGCTACATCTGGTACTCGCCCGCCAAGTTCAAGGAGTGGGGTGTCGAGGTTCCCAAGACCTGGGACGAGATGATCGCGCTCACCGACACCATCCGCGAGAAGTCGGGCGAGGCTCCCTGGTGCGTCGGCTTCGCGTCGGGTGACGCGTCCGGCTGGCCGGGCACCGACTGGATCGAGGACCTGGTCCTGCGCCAGTCCGGCCCCGACGTCTACGACGACTGGGTGTCGGGTGACGTGAAGTTCACCGACCCCGAGATCAAGGACGCGTTCGACGCCGTCGGATCGATCATCCTGAACCCCGACTACGTCAACGCCGGATTCGGCGATGTGAAGAGCATCAACTCGACCGCGTTCGGCGACGTCGCGGCCAAGGTCGCCGACGGCAGCTGCGCGCTGACCCACCAGGCCTCGTTCCTCTCGGCGAACTTCCTCGACGTGAAGAACGCCGACGGAGAGACCCCTGAGGTCGCCCCCGACGGTGACGTGTACGCGTTCATCATGCCGGGTTACACCGAGGGCGAGCTGCAGGTCGAGGGCGGTGGCGAGTTCGTCGCCGGCTTCAACGACAAGGCGGCCACCGTCAAGGTGCTCGAGTTCATGGCATCGCCTGAGTTCGCCGACGCGCGCGTCGAGCTGGGTGGCGTGATCTCGGCGAACAAGAACGCCGACCCGAGCCTGGCCGGCAGCGAGTTCCTGCAGGAGGCCATGGGCATCCTGCAGGATGAGTCGACCGTCTTCCGATTCGACGCCTCCGACCTGATGCCGTCCACGGTGGGCTCCGGCTCGTTCTGGAAGGGCATGGTCGACTGGGTCGACGGCAAGGCGACCGACCAGGTCCTGAAGGACATCCAGGCAGGTTACGAGAACTAGGCGGCAGCGCTAGTCTGAGCGCAAATCCGCCGGTGTTGGCGGGGTCGGGCAGCGATGCCCGACCCCGCATCCGTACTCAGAAGGGGATCCCATGTCATTGCTGACAGACGAGGACAAGGAAACGGCGGAACTGCCGAAGACGACGCACGGGGTGGATGCCAAGGGGCGCCGGATCACGCAGATCGTGGTCGTCGCCGGCTTCGTCCTCATCGCCGCGATGCTGTTCCTGCTCATCATCTCGGCACCGGTCGAAGACCCCGCGCGCATCGCGCTGGGCCCGGTCTCGCTGAACAACTTCTTCCTGTGGCTGGGGGGACTGCCGCCGCTCGCGCAGATCCCTGCGGTGCTGATCGCCTTCGGCATCGTCGTGGCCATCGTGCTCGTGCTGATCGAGTTCGCACCGCGCCCGGGGCGGGGCTACTTCATCATGCGGCTCGTCGCGTGCCTGGTCATCCCGGTGCTCGCGCTGATGCTGCTGCGGCCGTACTCGAACGCGGTGCTCTACGTCGTCGCGATCGCCCTGCTGTCGGGAGCACTGCTCTTCTTCGCCGACTACCGTTCACGACAGGGCGCCGGCTATCTCTTCCAGCTGATCCTCTTCATGGCGCCTGCCGCGATCATGCTGCTGATGGGGCTCATCTACCCGGCCATCGCGACGTTCGCCAAGTCGTTCTTCGACAAGACGGGCGAGCAGTTCGTCGGGCTGGAGAACTACATCTGGGTGTTCACCAACCCGGTCGGCACCTGGTCGGTGATCAACACCCTGATCTGGGCGCTGCTCGCCCCGACCATCTCGGTGGCCTTCGGCCTCGCCTACGCCGTCTTCATCGACCGCGCCCGCGGTGAGAAGGTGCTGAAGGTGCTGGTGTTCATGCCCGTCGCGATCTCGTTCGTCGGCGCCGGCATCATCTGGAAGTTCATGTACGACTACCGTCAGGGCGACCAGCTGGGTCTGCTGAACGCGATCGTCACGATGTTCGGCGGCGATCCGGTGAACTGGCTGGCGGTCGAGCCGCTGATCAACACGTTCATGCTGCTCATCGTCTTCATCTGGACGCAGACGGGCTTCGCGATGGTGATCCTCTCGGCCGCGATCAAGGCTGTCCCCTCCGAGCAGCTCGAGGCGGCGGAGCTCGATGGCACCAACGCCTGGCAGCGGTTCACGAACGTCACGGTCCCCGGCATCCGCTCGTCGCTGATCGTCGTGCTCACGACGATCACCATCATGTCGCTCAAGGTGTACGACATCGTCGCCGTGATGACCGGCGGTCGCGACAACACCACCGTCCTCGGCTTCGAGATGGTCAACCAGCAGCAGCGCTTCCAGAGCTACGGCCACTCGTCGGCGCTCGCCGTGGTGCTGTTCATCTTCGTGCTGCCCCTGATCATCTACAACGCCCGATCGCTGACCAAGCAGAGGGAGATCCGCTGATGAGCGCCACAGAAGCCATCGTCCGCGACACCCGCACCAAGCGGCAGGTCGCCCGCGACACCCGCCGCAACGAGGCGATCGCGCACAAGAAGCTGACTTCGAAGGGCGCGACGATCGCCGCCGTGATCATCGCGGTGTTCTGGACCATCCCCACCTTCGGTCTGTTCGTCACGTCATTCCGTCCGGGCGCCGATACGCAGTCGACCGGATGGTGGACCGCGTTCGCCAACCCGGAGTTCACCTTCGAGAACTACGCGGAGGCCCTCACTGCCGGCGGCACGTCGACGACCCTCGCGACGGCGTTCGTGAACTCGCTCGCCATCACGATCCCGGCCACGGTGTTCCCCATCGTGATCGCCGCGCTCGCCGCGTACGCGTTCGCGTGGATCGACTTCAAGGGCCGCAACATGCTGTTCGTGTTCGTGTTCGCCCTGCAGATCGTGCCGCTGCAGATGGCCCTCGTGCCTCTGCTGAGCCTGTTCTCGGAGGGGCTCACGATCAACGACGTGCTGATCTTCCCGGGGCTCACCCTGAACGACGTCGAGTTCAGCTTCGCTCGGGTGTGGATCGCGCACGCGATCTTCGCGCTTCCGCTGGCGACGTTCATGCTGCACAACTTCATCGCCGAGATCCCCGGTGACATCGTCGAGGCGGCTCGTGTCGACGGTGCAGGCCACGGTCAGGTGTTCTTCCGCATCATCCTTCCGCTGGCGATGCCTGCGATCGCGTCGTTCGGCATCTTCCAGTTCCTCTGGGTGTGGAACGATCTGCTGGTCGCGACCATCTTCGCCTCGCCCGGGGCGCTGCCGATCACCCAGGCGCTGAACTCGCTGTCGGGAACCTGGGGCAACCGCTGGTTCCTGCAGTCGGCCGGAACGTTCATCTCGATCATCGTCCCGCTGATCGTGTTCTTCGCCCTGCAGCGGTTCTTCGTGCGCGGACTTCTCGCGGGAGCGACGAAGGGCTGAGACTCGAGCAGGAGGCCGTCACCCGAGCAGCACGAGAAGCACGTGCGACGGGTGGTCGGCCTCCAGCTCGTGCAGCACCCCCGCGGCGACGGTGATCGTGCCGCCGGGGGAGAGCGCGTGCTCGGCTCCGGCGACCCGGAAGCGGATGCCGCCCGCGATGACCTGAACGAGGATCGGCACCGGAGCGCGGTGCTCGCGCATGATCGTGCCCGTGTCCATCGTCAGCATCCGGATCTTGAAGCCGTCGCCGTCGAGCACCCGATGCGGCCGGACTCGCCCCGATTCGACGGGATGCGTCTGAATGAGCTCGGCTGACGAGCGGCCGAGAAGCACAGATTGTTCGTCGCTCATAGCCAGAGGATATCCACGGCGCGGGCAGAATGGGACGATGACTAGACGCGCGCTGCTGATCTCGGGAAGCGTGACGCTCACGCTCGCCGTCCTCGTGGGGGTGTTCGTGGTGATGCTGCCCGAGGGCGCCACCGACGGGCTCGATCTGTTCTGGAACGATCTCATGTCGCAGGTGCGTCAGGACTGGATGCTCTCGGGCGCCTACATGCTGAACTGGATCGGCGGGGGCTGGGTGGCGATCCTCGTCGTGCCGCTGCTGGTGGTTCTGCTGCTCGTGCTGCTGCGGCGATGGCGATCGGCGGTCTTCGCGGCCATCGCCTTCGCGGTCAGCGCGGGACTCACGCAGCTGCTCAAGGAGATCTTCGCCAGAGCGCGCCCGGACGACATGCTCGTGACGTCGGACTTCGGGTCGTTCCCCTCGGGCCACACCTCCAACGCGGCGACCATCGCGATGGTGCTGTGGCTGGTCTTCCCGCGGGTCTGGGTCGCGATCGTCGGCGCCGTCTGGGTGCTCGCGATGGCTCTGTCGCGCACGATCCTCGCGGTGCACTGGATCACCGACACGCTCGGCGGAGCGCTGGTCGGAGCCTCCGCCGCGCTGATCGTCGGAGCGTTCGTGCTGACCTGGGCCTCACTAGGCTGGACCGAGACCGCAGAGCCGGCACCGAGGAGCCCCCGTGACGAAGATCCGCCCGTATCGTGACGCCGATCGCGACGCGCTCTACGACATCTGCGTGAGGACGGCGGATGCCGGGCGCGACGCCACTGCGCTCTTCGCCGACCCGCGCCTGTGCGGCGACGTCTTCGCCGCGCCCTACGTCGTGCGCCATCCTGACCTCTCATGGGTGGTGGAGTCGACGGACGGGCGCACGGTCGGGTACATCGTCGCGACCGACGACACGGATGCCTTCGAGCAGTGGTTCCGCGATGAGTGGTGGCCGTCGAAGCAGGGCGAGTACCCGCTCTCCGGCGCGGCGGAGCCCACCAGGCAGGACGGCACCATCGGATACGCCAGCCGCCGGGCGCCCGGAACCGAGAAGCACGCGGATGCGTACCCGGCGCATCTGCACATCGACCTGCTGCCCGAGGCGCAGGGGCAGGGGCTCGGCCGCCGTCTGATCGAGACACTCTTCGCCGAGCTGCGCAGGCGCGGTGTGCGCGGGCTGCACCTCGGGATGAACCCCACGAACGCCGCGGCCGGAGCGTTCTACGAGCGCCTGGGCATGCATCGTCTCGAATCCAGCCCCGAGACCGTGATGTACGGCGTGCGCTTCGAGTGAGCGAAACCGCCGGAGACGCATCGAGGGCCCGCACTTCGTGCGGGCCCTCGATGATCTGGCGGTGACGGCGGGATTCGAACCCGCGGTTGCTTGCACAACACACGCTTTCCAAGCGTGCTCCTTCGGCCGCTCGGACACGTCACCAGGAAACAACCTGTCCATCCTATCCGATGCCGCAGACCGCTGCCGACCGGACGGCGAGACGTAGAATCTCACGGTGCCCACACCGAAGATCGTCCTGTTCTATGCGTTCGCGCCGCTCGCGGATCCGGAGGCGATCCGCCTCTGGCAGCGCGACCTCGGCGAGGCGCTGCGGCTGCGCGGACGCGTCATCATCTCCCCGCACGGCATCAACGGCACGCTCGGGGGCGACCTGCCTGCGGTGAAGAAGTGGCTGCGCCGCTTCCGCGACCACCCCGCGTTCGCAGACGCGGACGTCAAGTGGAGCGAGGGCACCGCGATCGATGCAGAGGGGTACAGCGTCGACTTCCCGAAGCTGAGCGTGAAGGTGCGCGATGAGATCGTCTCGTTCGGCGCCCCCGACGAGCTGCGTGTCGATGAGAACGGCGTGGTCGGCGGAGGCGTCCGGCTGGATCCCGAGCAGCTGCACAGCCTCGTCGCCGAGCGCGGCGACGAGGTCGTCTTCTTCGACGGTCGCAACGCGCTCGAGGCCGAGATCGGGCGCTTCCGCGGCGCTGTGGTGCCCGACACCGACACCACCCGCGACTTCGTCCGGCTGCTCGACGAGGGCGTCTACGACGATCTGAAGGACAAGCCCGTCGTCACGTACTGCACCGGCGGCATCCGCTGCGAGGTGCTGTCGAGTCTGATGGTGGCCCGCGGGTTCGGCGAGGTGTACCAGCTCGACGGCGGCATCGTGCGCTACGGAGAGAAGTACGGCGACGACGGCCTGTGGGAGGGCTCGCTCTACGTGTTCGACAAGCGCGGGTCGGTCGACTTCAGCGACCACACCGCCGTGATCGGCACGTGTACCGGATGCGGAACGTCGACCGGGCGCACCGCGAACTGCCCCGACGCGTCGTGCCGGCGCCAGTTCGTCGTGTGCGTCGAATGCGACACCGTGCCGTGCGCCGACCACGCGGCGACGGTGTGAGGATCAACGGCGCAGCAGCGAGGCCGGCAGCAGCCACGCCAGCACCCGCCGGCCCCGGCTGACGCTGGTCTCGAGATCCGCGATCACCCGGGTCAGCGCCGAGCTCAGGTCTGCTCCGTCTGTCGCACGCTCGGCATAGCTGCGCCGCTCGACAGCGTCGACGAGCATCCGAAGGGCCTCGGCATCCACGCCGCGCGAGGCGACGAGCGCCTGCGCGCGGGTGCGCGCGGTCTCGGACGATCGCAGCGGAAGCCGCAGATCGCCCATCGTGTCGGCGACCTCCCGCCAGGCGGCCATGGCGTCGCCGCGTCGGGAGCGCGATATGCGCATCATCCGACGCAGCGCGCGCCCCAGCCCCGGCAGCAGCATCACGAACAGGATGCCCGCGGCGACGAGCACGACGGGTGTCGGGTCCAGACGGGGCAGTTCTCCGCCTCCTCCCGCGCCTGGGTCCTCGTCGCTGCGGTCCGGCCCGGACGTCGACGACGACGACGGCGCAGCGGTCGGCGACGGTGACGCCGTCGGGGAGTCGGGATCGTCTCCGCCGCCCGATCCTGCCTCGGAGACGAAGTCGGTGGGGGTGCCCAGGGTCGCGGTCGGCTCGAACGGCACCCAGCCGATCCCTCGGAAGTGCACCTCGGGCCAGGAGTGCAGCTTGTCGCTGGTGACCGAGTACACCCGGGAGTCGCCGCGCTTCTGGTCGGTCGAGGTGCCCGGCAGGTAGCCGACGACGATCCGCACGGGCATGTCGAGCGACTGGGCCATCAGCGCGAAGGCACCGGCGAAGTGGATGCAGTATCCGCTGCGCACGTCGAGGAACTTCGCCACCGCATCCGCGCCCGTGCCGTCGAAGCCGTCCTCGACCGGCGCGTCGAGGGAGTACGCGAACTCCGAGCGGAACCAGTCCTGCAGAGCCAGCAGGCGATCGTAGTCCGTCCGGGCGTCGGCGGTGACCTCGCGGGCGAGATCGCCGATCACGTCGGGCAGGCTGTCGTCCGACGCGGGGACGATCTCGGCTCCTCCGGCCGAGGTGGCGCGGATCTGCTCCAGGCTCGGTGCCGGAGTCGCCGTCTGCACGGTGTAGTCGGCGCCGGCCGCATCCTGCGTCGAGCTGATGACGGTGCGGTTCAGCGGCATCGCCTGCCAGCCGCGCGGCAGCCCGCTGATCTCCTCGGCGGCGTACGGCACCGGCAGCCGTGAGCTCGACACGCCCACCACCTTGATCGACACCTCCTGCTCGACCGTGTCGATCGGATCCCGCCACGGGCGGGCGCCGAAGCCGTCCTCCACGGGGTTGCGGTCCGAGCGGTCCGGGCGCCAGATCTCGCCGTCGAACCGCGAGAGCGTGGCGAGGCGCAGGTACGGGGGCGCGGCCGCCGAGGTGACCAGCGTCAGCGCCTCCCTCTCATTCGGGCGACGCAGGTCGTCGCCCAGGCGGAGGTCGGCGCTGACCGTCATCAGCGTCCCGCTGCCGCCCCCGGGGGCCGTCAGCGGAAGCGCGGGGGTGAGGAACAGAGTGACGGCGATCGCCGACGCGCCGATCACGCTCGCGGCGACGTAGGGCGAGTGACGCGTCGCGTCGCGGTCGTGCCTGGCGCCGAATCGCAGCACGACGAGGATCAGCACGGCCTGCAGCACGAACCACGCCAGGTTCGTCGACCCGAAGGTCACGAGCATGGGCACCGCGCCGACGATCGAGGTGAACAGCACCGTGAGCACGACCAGGCGCTGCGCCAGCAGATGATCGACGAGCAGAGCGACCAGGGTGAAGGCCAGCCCCATCGCCGTCGTCATCGACACCGTCGCGTCGATAGGGGCGACGCCGTTCGAGATCTCCTCCACCGCCCTCTGCAGGCGAAGTCCGGTCAGCTCGATGCCGGCGGCCGTGGGCATGACGCCGAACTCGGCGGTCTCGCTCGCCAGCAGGCCGGTCAGCGTGAGTGCCAGCGCGATCAGCTGCACCAGCAGCGTGAGCAGAGAACGGATGCCCTCGCGCACCCGTCGGAACAGGGCACGGCCCGCCATGCCAGACAAGGCGACGACGACGATGACCGCGACGACGACGAACGTCCACGCTCCCGGCGCTATCACGCCGGTGTAGGGCCACATCGCCACCAGCGCCGCGACGAGCGCGAGAGCGCCGGTCCCGGCGATGCCGGGACGCGGCGCTGTGCTCACCGGCTCAGCCACGGGGTGCCTTCGCCTGCGGCATCGCCGACTCCCAGGTCTCGGCGGGGTCGGATGCCGCATCCAGCCCGGCGACGCTCCACCCGTGCTCGGCGGCGATCGCGAGAGCGCCGGAGCTCGCGCCGGCGGCGATCAGCATGGGGGCCGACGCGCCGGCCGTGCTCAGACGGCTCGCGTCGTCCTCGTCGATCGCGCCGGTGATCAGCACCAGCGGGCCCGGGGGCGTGCTGCCGACGATGGTGCGCAGATCGCGTGGCTCGCCGCGCGGCGCGACCGTCGCCAGCGCGACCATCAGGCCGTCGCGGTCGTCCTCATGACCCCGCAGCGCACCGAGCAGCGACCCGGCGCTGTCGAAGACGTCGACGCTGTACCCGTCCTGCACGAAGCGCAGCGCAGCCGACGCGCAGAGCGATACGGCCGCCTCGAACGCCGGATCGGGGGTGTCGGAGGGACGTGCCCAGCGAGACGCCGCACGATCGAGCACGACGACGGCGTCGGGGCTGGCCTCCTCCTCCTCCTGCCGCACCATCAGCGATCCGCGGTGAGCCGTGGCACGCCAGTGGATGCGTCGCCGTGAGTCGCCCGACAGGTAGGCGCGCGGGATGAGGTTGTCGGCGCCCTGCCCGAGCCGCGTCGATCGCGTCTGCGCCGCACCGCCGGCGGCGCCGACCTTCGTGGGCAGCGGTGACAGGGCGATGATCTGCGGCACGACGGTGATCATGCGCGTCTCGCCGAACGCCTGCACACGCTGCGCCAGACCGAACGGGTCGACCGTGCGCAGCAGCAGCGGGCCGAGCGTCGCCGTGCCGCGCCGCACACCCTCGAGGTCGTAGTGCAGCAGCCTCGTCTCGCCCGGATACTCTCCCGCGGCGTCACCGCGCACCGCCTCGGGAAGGGTGTCGCGCCAGTGTCCGCGCGGGATGCCGGGGGCGTACAGCTCGAATCGCACCGTGACCTTCGACGTCTCGCCGACCGAGATGAGGTCGGTCGAGATCTGCCGGGACACCTCGCCGCGACGTCGCGGCGCGCGCACGACGAGCAGCGAGAGGAGGGGCAGAAGCAGCAGCAGCACACCGAGGTACAACAGCGGACGCGCCGCGAGCACATTGGCCGCCACGCACAGCAGCCCGCCGAGAATCAGGCAGGCGGCTCCCCGGGCTGTCAGCGGTCGCGTGCGCATGGTGCTCAGACGCGTGCGGCGAACGGCACGGGAACCCGCGCGACGATCTGACGCAGTGCGGCCTCCACGGGCTGCGCGCCGGCGCGGTGCACGCCGCGGGCCGCGAGCAGGCGATGCGCGAAGACGGGGATGACGAGGTCGGCGAGGTCATCGGGCACCACGTAGTCGCGGCCGTCGAGCGCGGCGACCACCTTGGCCGCGCGCACCAGCTGCAGCGTGGCCCGGGGGCTCGCGCCCAGGTGCAGGCTGGGGTCCTGCCGCGTGGCCTGCGCCAGCGCGACGGCATACTCCTCCAGCGACTCGGCGACGTGCACGCGGCGCGCCCACGAGATCAGCGCGCGCACCGTCGCCGCTTCCGTGACCGACGTGATCGCCGACAGCGGATTCGCCGTGTCGCGCTGGCGCAGCATGAGCGTCTCGGCCGCGGCATCCGGATACCCCATCGAGATGCGCATCATGAACCGGTCGCGCTGCGCCTCGGGCAGCGGGTAGGTGCCCTCCATCTCCAGCGGGTTCTGCGTGGCGACCACGAGGAACGGCTCGGGAAGCGGATGGCTGGATCCGTCGACCGTGACCTGATGCTCCTCCATCGCCTCGAGCAGCGCGGACTGCGTCTTCGGAGAAGCGCGGTTGATCTCGTCGGCGATGACGATGTGCGCGAAGATCGCGCCGCGCTTGAACTCGAACTCCCGCTCCACCGGGTCGTACACCGCGACCCCGGTCACATCGCCGGGCAGCAGGTCGGGGGTGAACTGGATGCGCCGCACCGTGGCGTCGACGCTCGCGGCGAGGGCTCGGGCGAGCATCGTCTTTCCGACGCCGGGAACGTCTTCGATCAGCAGATGCCCCTCGGCCAGCAGGCAGACGAGCGCGCTGCGCACGGCCTCCGGCTTGCCGTCGATGACGGACGACACCGAGGCGACGATGCGGGACGTGTGCTGAGCGAACTGCTCGGCAGTGAGCGACGGTGCGTTCTCGTGCATGCGGGTCCCCTCGGGCGCGACGGTGCGTGTCTTGATCGTAACCCGCGCACGGCGCGGTGGATCGCCCGGTTCGATCCGGTGTCCGCGTTCGGGTAGAGTGGTCGACGGCTCTCCGCGTGACGGCATCCAGGCCAATTCCCCCAGGACGGAAACGTAGCAAGGGCAACCGGGCTCTGTCGGGTGCGCGGAGAGTCTTCTCTTTCCGGGCGGGATGCTCGGCCCGCTCACCGGATGCCCTGCGAGGATCGACCCCGTGACCGCTCCCGCCGCCCGCGCCCCGCGCACCTCGTCAGCCGGACGCTTCCTCGCGCCGGTGCTGCTGCTCGCCCTGATGTGGGCGATCCAGCTGCTCGACGCCCTGCTGCCCGGATCATTCACCGGGTGGGGACTGCGCTCCTGGGATCTCACGAAACTTCCCGGCCTCGTGCTGGGTCCGCTGCTGCACGCGAACTGGGCGCACCTGATCAGCAACTCCATACCCCTTCTCGTGCTCGGCTGCCTGGTGGCGGTGGAGGGCGCGAAGCGCTTCTGGGCGGTCACCGGCATCGTCGCGGTGGTGGGCGGGGCGGGCACGTGGCTGCTCAACGCCCCGGGCACGCTCACGGTCGGCGCATCCGTCCTGGTGTTCGGATACTTCGGCTGCATCGTGATGCGCGTCTTCGCACCCGGCCGGATCTCGCTTCGCCTGGCCTACGCGGCGATCGCCGTCATCGTCATCGTGCTGTACGGCACCACCGTGCTCACCGGCATCTTCGGCGCGGGCGCCGGCGTCTCCTGGCAGGCGCACCTGTTCGGAGCCATCGGTGGCGGCGTCGCCGCGCTGGGCGCGCGGCGACCGGCACGCGGTTCCGGCACCCCCGTGCGGCCATGAGCGCCTCCCGTCGTCGTCGCGGGTGGCGGCGCCGCAGCCGTCGTCGCGGTCTCCGAGTCGCGGCGATCACCGTGGGCGTGGCGGTGCTGGCATCCGGCCTGCTCGCGATCCTCGCGCTGATCACCGCTCCGCGCGACGAGGGGTACTGCCTCGATGAGCCGCAGAGCTACCCGGCGTTCGGCATCAGCGGATGGCGCGGCGAGCAGCTCGAGAACGCCGCGACCATCGTGCGCACCGCACGCGAGCTGGGCTTCGCCCGCGACGGGCAGATCGTCGGGGTGATGGCGGCGATGGGCGAGAGCTCGCTGCGCAACCTCGACCACGGCGACTGGGAGACGTCGGGCGTCACGAATCCCGACGGAAGCCGCACCACCAGCATCGGACTGTTCCAGCAGCAGGAGTGGTGGGGCACCGTCGCCGAGCGGATGGATCCGGCCACCTCCTCGGCGATGTTCTTCACGCGGCTGCGGCGGGTACCCGACTGGAAGGAGCTGGAACCCTCGCACGCCATCAACCTCGTGCAGATCAACTCCGACCGCGAGCACTACGCCCGGTTCGCGAACGACGCGGCAGCCGTGGTCGACGCGCTCTCCGGCCCCTGCCCCGCCCGATGACGGGGCCAGGGGCCGGTCACTAGGCTGGTCACGTGGCACGCAGCATCTACATCACGTCTGCAGAAGGACACACGGGCAAGTCGACGATCGCGCTCGGCGCGCTGGACGCGCTGATGCGCGTCTCGCCGCGGGTGGGCGTCTTCCGGCCCATCACCCGCTCAGCCGACGAGCGAGATGTGGTGCTCGAGCTGCTGCTCGCCCACGACGGCGTGCATCTCGACTACGACGACTGCATCGGCGTCACCTACGACGACGTGCGCCGCGACCCCGAGGCCGCACTCGGCGCGATCGTCGCCCGCTTCAAGGTGGTCGAGGCGCAGTGCGACGCCGTGATCGTCGTCGGCAGCGACTACACCGACGTGGCGAGCCCCGCCGAGCTCGGCTACAACGCCCGGATCGCGGCGAACCTCGGTGTGCCGGTGCTGCTCGTGCTGTCGGGGCGCGACAGTCAGAACCAGGCCGAGCAGCTCGGCACGACCACGGCTCGCACGCCCGTGCAGGTGCAGCAGATCGCCCGGCTCGCGGTGGCGGAGCTCGCCGCCGAGCGCGCGGAGCTGTTCGCCGTCGTGGTGAACCGGGCCGAGCCCGATGCTCTCGCCGAGATCATCGAGCTCGTCGACGACGGCCGCACCCCCGTCTGGGCGATCCCCGAAGACCGCTCCCTGGTCGCGCCGTCCATGCGGGGGATCATGAACGCCGTCGGCGGCCGGCTGGTGCGCGGCGCGGATGAGCTGCTCGAACGCGAGGCCTACAGCATCGTGATCGCCGGCATGTCGATGGTGAACGTGCTGCCCCGCCTCACGGAGGGCGCGGTGGTCGTCATCGCCGCCGACCGCAGCGAGACGCTGCTGGCCACCGTGCTGGCCGCGAGGTCCGGCACCTTCCCCGACCTCGCCGGCATCGTGCTGAACGGGCCGTTCGAGCTGCCCGCCCCGATCCTGCAGCTGATCGACGGGTTCGAGCTCTCGGTGCCGATCATCGCGACCGACCTGGGCACCTACGACACGGCCGTGCGCATCATGAACTCGCGTGGGCGGATGAGCATCGAGTCCGGCCAGCGGTACCAGAGCGCGCTGGCGCTGTTCCAGCAGCATGTCGACGTCTCGGAGCTGACCATCGAGATGGGCCTGGCGGAGTCGACGGTGGTCACGCCGCTGATGTTCCAGTACGGCCTCATCGAGCGCGCGCGCAGTCAGCGCAAGCGCATCGTGCTCCCGGAGGGCGACGACGACCGCATCCTGCGGGCCGCGGCCATCCTCCTCGCTCGCGGAGTGGCGGATCTGACCATCCTCGGCGACGAGAACGAGATCCGCTCCCGTGCGGTCTCGCTCGGGCTCGACATCGACGATGCCCAGATCCTCAGCCCGACCGATCCCGAGCTGGTCGAGCGCTTCGCGGCGGAGTACGCGCGGCTGCGCGCCCACAAGGGCGTCACCCTGCAGCAGGCCGCCGACACGGTGACCGACGTGTCGTACTTCGGGACCATGATGGTGCACCTGGGCCTCGCCGATGGCATGGTGTCGGGAGCCGCACACACGACTGCGCACACGATCCGCCCCTCGTTCGAGATCATCAAGACGAAGCCGGGCGTCGAGGTCGTCTCGAGCGTGTTCCTCATGGCGCTGGCCGACCGCGTGCTGGTCTACGGCGACTGCGCCGTGATCCCCGATCCCACCAGCGCGCAGCTGGCCGACATCGCCATCTCTTCGGCCGCGACGGCGCGCCGCTTCGGCATCGAGCCGCGGGTGGCCATGCTGTCGTACTCGACGGGGGAGTCCGGCTCGGGGGCCGACGTCGAGAAGGTGCGCGAGGCGACGGCGCTGGTGCGCGAGCGTGAACCGCTTCTGCCGGTCGAGGGCCCGATCCAGTACGACGCGGCCGCGGATGCGGCGGTGGCGAAGGCGAAGCTGCCCGAGTCCACGGTCGCGGGACGCGCGACCGTGTTCGTCTTCCCCGATCTGAACACGGGCAACAACACGTACAAGGCGGTGCAGCGCTCGGCCGGCGCCGTGGCGATCGGCCCGGTGCTGCAGGGGCTCAACAAGCCGATCAACGATCTGTCGCGGGGCGCTCTCGTCGACGACATCGTGAACACCGTCGCGATCACCGCGATCCAGGCACAGGGAGAGCAGGCGTGAGCGTCGTCCTCGTCATCAACAGCGGCTCGTCGTCGCTGAAGTACAGCCTCATCGATCCGGAGCGCGAGCTCGAGCTGGCATCCGGGCTCATCGAGCGCATCGGCCAGGAGACGGGTATCGTCACCCACACCGCGCGCACGACGGCTGAGCCGGGAGAGCCCGTGCCGACGGTGCTCGACGTGCACCACACCGACGAGCGCCCGATCGCCGATCACGATGAGGCGTTCGCCGTCATGCTCGCGCAGTTCGCCGAGCACGGGCCGGGTCTCGACGAGCACCCGCCTGTCGCAGTGGGTCATCGTGTGGTGCACGGCGGCGCCCGCTTCTTCGAGCCGACCGTGATCACCCCGCTCGTGGAGATCAACATCGAGGATCTCGGCGTGCTCGCCCCGCTGCACAATCCCGCCAACCTCGCGGGCATCCGCGCGGCGAAGGCGTCTTTCCGCGAGGTGCCGCACGTCGCCGTCTTCGACACCGCGTTCCACCAGACGCTTTCGCCCGCGGCGTACACCTACGCCCTCGATGCGCGCACCGCGCACGAGCACCGCATCCGCCGGTACGGCTTCCACGGCACCAGCCACAAGTACGTCTCCGAGTCGGCGGCCGCGTTCCTCGGGCGTGACCTCGCCGGGCTGCGACAGATCGTGCTGCACCTCGGCAACGGCGCCTCCGTCACGGCCATCGACGGCGGCCGATCGGTGGAGACCTCGATGGGCTTCACCCCGCTGGAGGGCCTCGTGATGGGCACCCGTTCGGGCGACATCGATCCCGCCGCCCTGTTCCACCTGTCCCGGCGGGCCGGTCTCGGCATCGATGCGCTCGACGAACTGCTCAACAAGCGCAGCGGGCTGCTCGGACTCGCCGGCCGCAGCGACATGCGCGACATCCTCGCCGGTCGCGCCGCGGGGGAGGAGGCGGCGACGCTGGCGTACGACGTGTACATCCACCGCCTGCGCGCCTACGTCGGTGCCTACATCGCCCAGCTGGGCGGGGTGGATGCCATCGCGTTCACCGCCGGGGTCGGCGAGAACGCCGTCGACGTGCGGGCCGACGCACTCGCGACCCTGGGTTTCCTCGGCGTGCACGTCGACCCGGAGCGCAACGCGGCGCGGGGGCGTGGCATCCGTCGCATCTCGACCGACGACTCCACCGTCGCGGTCCTCGTCGTCCCCACCGACGAGGAACTCGAGATCGCCCGGCAGACCCTGTCGGTGATCTGAGGCTCTCACCCACCGTCACTAGGCTGGACGCTGCTCCCCGTCCGATCAAGGAGGTTCCATGTCCGACGCACTGCCCGACCTGCACCGCGCACCCGGCGTCCTCTTCGACCTCGACGGGGTGCTGACGCCGACCGCCGAGGTGCACATGCGCGCCTGGCAGAAGGTCTTCGACGAGGTGTTCGCCCGCTGGGGCATCGATGAGGCGTACACCGACGCCGACTACTTCGCGTACGTCGACGGCAAGAAGCGCTACGACGGAGTCGCCAGCCTGCTGCACAGCCGCAATGTCGAGATCCCGTGGGGAGAGGTCACCGACAGCCCCGACGCGGAGACCGTGTGCGGCGTCGGCAACCGCAAGAACGATGCCTTCATCTCCGTGCTGCGCAGCGAGGGCATCGCCCCGTACCCCGGTTCGCTCGCGCTGCTCGAGAGCCTGCGCGAAGCAGGCGTCCCGATGGGGGTCGTGTCGAGCTCGAAGAACGCCGGAGAGGTGCTCGACACCGCCGGCATCCGCGACTTCTTCACGGCGGTCGTCGACGGCCTCGTCGCCGAGCGCGATCACCTGGCCTCCAAGCCCGCGCCCGACATGTTCCTCGAGGGGGCCCGGATGCTCGGTGTCGACCCGGCCGAGGCCGTCGCGGTGGAGGATGCCGTGTCGGGGGTCGCATCGGCGGCGGCCGCCGGATACGGCTCGGTGATCGGAGTCGACCGCGGGGCCGGGCCGGAGGCTCTGCGGGAAGCGGGCGCGACCGGTATCGTCGATGATCTTGCGCGTCTTCTGACAGACGCCGACAAGCGCTGACCCGCCCCCTCGCCCCTCGCGCAGAACGTCCACCCGGAGAGAGCATGATCGATCGCGACCGTCACCCTGTCGACCCCTGGCGTCTCATCGAGACCCGCTACGACGAGGGAGGGGTCTCCGAGACCATCTTCACGGTCGGCAACGGCTATCTCGGGCTGCGCGGAAACCACATCGAAGGGCGCGGCGCGCACGAGCACGGCACGTTCATCAACGGACTGCACGAGACCTGGCCGATCCGCCACGCCGAGCAGGCCTACGGCTTCGCCGAGGTCGGTCAGACGATCGTCAACGCGCCCGACGCCAAGGTCATGCGCGTGTACATCGACGACGAGCCGCTGTCGTTCGACGAGATGGAGGTGCACGAGTACTCCCGAGCGCTCGACATGCGCACCGGCGTGCTCGAGCGCAACGTCGTCTGGGTGACGCCGTCCGGCAAGCGCGTGCGGATGCGCGACGAGCGCATCGTGAGCTTCGAGGAGCGTCACCTGGCCGTGCTGCGGCTCGAACTGACCGTCGAGAACGCCGACGCGCCGGTCACGATCAGCTGCCAGATGCTGAACCGGCAGGACGGCGCGGGCATCTACGCCGGCGACCCGATGGCAGGCAAGGCCGAGCGCAAGGCGGGATTCGACCCGCGCAAGGCCGACAAGATCACCGAGCGGGTGCTGCAGCCGGTGGAGTACTGGCAGGACGGCCTGCGCTCCGCGCTGTCGTACCGCGTCTCCGACTCGGGCATGACGGTCGCGGTCGTCGCGGATCACATCATCGAGACCGACAACGAGTACAGCGCCCGCACGCTCGTCGATCCCGACATCGCGAAGAACGTCTTCCGGGTGCAGGCCAAGGCCGGCGTGCCCATCCGGGTGAGCAAGATCGTCAGCTACCACACCTCGCGGGGCGTGCCGCCGCGCGAGCTCGTCGACCGGTGCCGCCGCTCGCTCGATCGCGTCGGCGTGGAGGGGGTGGATGCCCTGTTCGCCGCTCAGCGCGAGTGGCTCGCCGCCTTCTGGGACCGCTCGGACGTGCGCATCGCCGGTCACGACGACCTGCAGCAAGCCACGCGCTGGTGCCTGTTCCAGCTCGCCCAGGCGGCATCCCGCGCCGACGGGAACGGCGTCGCGGCGAAGGGGCTGACCGGCTCGGGGTACAGCGGGCACTACTTCTGGGACACCGAGATCTACGTGCTGCCGTTCCTCACCTACACCTCGCCGCAGTGGGCGAAGAACGCGCTGCGGGCGCGGGTGATGATGCTGCCGGCCGCACGCCGTCGCGCAGCGCAGCTGAACGAGGCAGGGGCGCTGTTCCCGTGGCGCACCATCAACGGCGAGGAGGCTTCGGCCTACTACGCCGCGGGCACCGCGCAGTACCACATCAACGCCGACGTCAGCTTCGCGCTCGGCAAGTACGTGCGCGCGACCGGCGACCTGGACTTCCTGCGCAGAGAGGGCGCCGACATCGCCGTGGAGACCGCGCGGCTGTGGGCGACGCTGGGCTTCTGGCGCGGCACCAACGGCGACTCCACGTTCCACATCCACGGTGTGACCGGGCCCGACGAGTACACCACCGTGGTCAACGACAACCTGTTCACGAACGTGATGGCGCGGTACAACCTCCGCTTCGCCGCTCGCATCGTGGGCGAGATGGCGGTGAACGCCCCCGCCGCGTACGCGGCTCTGGTCGAGCGCACGGGGCTCGACGAGGGGGAACGCGACGCCTGGATGCGCGCCGCAGAGGCGATCCACATCCCCTACAGCGAGGCGCTGGGCATCCACCCCCAGGATGCGTTCTTCCTCGAGCGCGAGGTGTGGGACCTCGAGGGCACGCCCGCCGAGATGCGCCCGCTGCTGCTGCACTACCACCCGCTGGTGATATACCGGTTCCAGGTGCTCAAGCAGGCCGACGTCGTGCTGGCCCTGTTCCTGCAGGGCAATCACTTCACGGATGAGGAGAAGCTGGCCGACTTCGACTACTACGACCCGCTGACCACGGGCGACTCGACCCTCTCCGCGGTCGTGCAGTCCATCATGGCGGCCGAGGTCGGCTACCAGGACCTCGCCCGCGAGTACTTCGAGCAGGCTCTGTACGTCGACCTGGGCGACCTGCACCACAACTCCGCGGACGGCGTGCACGTCGCCTCCACCGGCGGCATCTGGACGGCGCTCGTCAGCGGATTCGGCGGCATGCGCGACCACGACGGCGAGCTGAGCTTCGACCCCCGACTGCCCGCCGACTGGCCAGAGCTGGCCTACCCGCTGCAGTGGCGGGGCAGCCGCCTCCGGGTGACGATCACCCGGGATCAGCTGCGCCTCGAGGTCAGCGAGGGCGACGCCGTCGAGTTCACGGTCCGCGGCGCCGCGCATCGCGCGGCGGTGGGTGAGCCGGCTCTCGTGCGCCTCGCGGGGCAGGGGCCGGTGCGTCCTGGCAGGCCCACGCTGCGCGGCATCGCGGATGCCCGTCGCGACGACGGCACGCGCCTGTCGGCATCGGTGCCGGTCACCACGACGACGATCCCGATCATCGAGGCCTACGAGGACTGAGTGCGGGACGGGTCGCGCTGATCCGGGTGTCGGCGGCACGCCGTAGGCTGGATGGGTGACGACAGCCCTGTACCGCCGCTACCGGCCCGAGACGTTCGGCGAGATGATCGGGCAGTCCCAGGTGACCGATCCGCTGATGACCGCCCTGCGCGGCGACCGCGTCGGACACGCCTACCTGTTCTCCGGCCCTCGCGGCTGCGGGAAGACCACCTCGGCCCGCATCCTCGCGCGCTGCCTGAACTGCGCCGAGGGGCCGACCGACACGCCGTGCGGCGTCTGCCCGAGCTGCGTCGAGCTGTCCCGCGCCGGAGGCGGATCGCTCGACGTCGTCGAGATCGATGCGGCCAGCCACAACGGCGTCGACGATGCGCGTGATCTGCGCGAGCGTGCGACGTTCGCACCGAGCCGGGACCGGTTCAAGATCTTCATCCTCGACGAGGCGCACATG
The DNA here is from genome assembly GCF_047306785.1 of Microbacterium sp. OR21. Taxonomy (NCBI): domain Bacteria; kingdom Bacillati; phylum Actinomycetota; class Actinomycetes; order Micrococcales; family Microbacteriaceae; genus Microbacterium; species Microbacterium sp. OR21. The sequence continues at coordinate 842,288 of NZ_JAZEXJ010000001.1, forward strand.
GTCACGCCGCAGGGCTTCAACGCCCTGCTGAAGCTCGTCGAAGAGCCGCCCGCGCATGTGAAGTTCATCTTCGCCACCACCGAGCCCGAGAAGGTGCTGGGCACGATCCGCTCGCGCACGCACCACTACCCGTTCCGGCTCGTGCCGCCGGCGGCCATGCTCGAGTACGTCGAGAAGCTCTGCACCGAGGAGGGCGTGCAGGTCGAGCCGGGCGTACTCACCCTCGTCGTCCGCGCCGGCGGCGGCTCACCGCGCGACACGCTCTCGCTGCTCGACCAGCTGATCGCCGGGTCGGACGAGGGCAATGTCACCTACGAGCGCGCCGTCGCCCTGCTCGGCTACACGCACGCCGCCCTGCTCGACGAGATCGTCGATGCCCTCGCCGTCGGCGACGCCGCGACGGCGTTCCCCGCGGTCGACCGCGTCGTGCAGACCGGGCAGGACCCCCGCCGCTTCGTCGACGACCTGCTCGAGCGCCTGCGCGACCTCATCGTCATCGAGGCGGTCGGCGACGGCGCGTCCGCCGTGCTGCGCGGCATCCCCGCCGACGAGATGGAGCGGATGCAGGCGCAGGCCGCCGCGTTCGGCGCCGTGCGCCTGTCGCGCACCGCCGATCTGGTCAGCCAGGCGCTCGACGACATGAGCGGCGCGACCTCGCCGCGGCTGCACCTGGAGCTGATGGTCGCGCGCGTGCTCGCTGGAGCGCCGAAGGATGCCGGTGCCGCGGCCCCGCAGATCGCGCCGGCGCCGGCGCCGTCCGCGCAGCGCGCCACACCCGCAGTCCCGTCGTCTGCGCAGGCCGCGCAGCCGGCGCCCACCGCAGCTCCTGCCGCCGCGGCGGCCCCTGCGCCCGCGCAGGCACCGGTACCGGCACCAGCTGCCGCGCCCGGGCCGACGCCCGCTGCCCTGCCGGCCCCGTCCGCCCCGCCGTCCTCCGCATTGGCCCCCGAGCCCTCCTCCGCCCCGGACTCCGCCGTCGACGACGAGACGGCCTCTCCGGTCATCGTCGAGAACCTCACGGCGCCGGTCTCGAGCGCTCCTTCCTCGGCGCCGACGGCTCAGCCCTCGCATCCCGCAGGCGACGCGACTGCCTCCGGCGGGGCGTCCCCCCGACCGGACGAGGCCCCGCAGCCCGCAGACCCCGCGGCCCCCGGGGCGTCTGCTCCCCCCGGACCGGTGACGTTCGAGCGCATCGCCGCCGCGTGGCCGCAGGTGCTGACCCGCCTCGAGACGATCAGCCGTGCGTCGTGGCTGATCGTCACCGGCATCCAGCCGCTCGCCTTCGACGCCGACAGCGGTGTGCTGACCCTCGGCTTCTCGAGTCCGAGTGACGTGCCGCGGTTCAAGGGCACCACTCCCGGCAAGGGCACTTCCGATCACCTGCGCACCGCCATCGAGCAGGAGCTCGGCGTCACCGTGAAGTACCGCCCGGCGCCCCTGCCCCCGGGCGGGGGAGGCGCGGCGGCCCCCAGCGGGCCGGCACCCTCGGGCTCCGGCCCCGCCACCACGCCGACGCGGCCGTCCAGCGGCGGCGACGACGCCCCGGCCGCCGGATGGGCCAATCCGATGAGCGGGCCGCAGAGCCTCGGCAGCGCGGCGCCGCAGGGCGCGAGCGCACCGGCCTCCCCGTCCTCCGGCGGCGCGCTGTCGGCGTCCGCCGCGGTGACCGAGTGGGCCGTCGCGCCGATCCCCTCGTCCGCACCGGTCGCCTCGGGCGTCTCCGCTGCGGCTGCGGGTGCGGCGCCGGTCGCCGTGGCGTCGGTCGCATCATCCGCTCCGCCGCAGTTCCCCGTCGACGACGAGCCCGCCGACGTCGAGGCCGCGGCGTCCGCTCCGCAGCCGCCCCGCGACGGCGAGGTGGACGGGCCTGGGCCGCTCGACGACGAGTACCCGCCGTACGACGACGAGCCGCCGTACGACCCCGAGTACGACGAACCCGGTCGACAGGCCGGCCCGCCCGTGGTGCCCGCCGGCGCGGCATCCGCCCGTCCCGCCGCGCCGCCGAAGGCGGCGCAGGCACCGGCCCGCCCCTCGCTCCGCGAGGTGCCGCCGCCGACGCCCGGCCGGCCCGTCACCTCCGACGGTGTCGAGCGCCGCGGCGAAGCCGTCATCCGACAGGTGCTCGGCGCGAGGTTTGTGCGTGAAGAGCCCTACCAGCCCCCGGCGAGGTTCAACTGATGTACGACGGAATCGTCCAGGAGCTGATCGACGAGTTCGGCCGGCTCCCCGGCATCGGCCCCAAATCGGCGCAGCGCATCGCGTTCCACATCCTGCAGACCCCGTCATTCGATGTCGCGCGGCTCTCCGAGCTGCTCACCGAGGTGCGCGCTCGCGTGCGCTTCTGCGAGGTCTGCGGCAACGTCTCGGAGCAGGACCGCTGCGCGATCTGCCGTGACCCGCGGCGCAATCCCGAGCTGATCTGCGTCGTCGAAGATGCCAAGGATGTCGCGGCGATCGAACGCACCCGCGAGTTCCGCGGCCTCTATCACGTGCTCGGCGGCGCGATCAGTCCCATCGCGGGCGTCGGGCCCGACGATCTGCGCATCGCCCAGCTGATGACCCGGCTCGCCGACGGCACCGTTCAGGAGGTCATCCTCGCCACCAACCCCAATCTAGAGGGCGAGGCGACCGCCAGCTATCTGAGCCGACTGCTGACCAGCATGTCGATCACCGTGTCGCGGCTGGCATCCGGTCTGCCTGTCGGCGGCGACCTCGAGTACGCCGACGAGGTGACGCTGGGACGCGCCTTCGAGGGGCGTCGCCGGCTGTGAGCGCGCAGCACGCGGGGTTCACCCGCAGGGGCTGGATCCTGTTCGCCGTGATGGCGTTCGTGTGGGGCATCACCTACCTCTTCATCAAGGAGGCGGTGCACTCGTACTCGCCGCCCGCCGTGGTCGCTGGACGCACCCTGCTCGGCGGTCTGATCCTGCTGCCGTTCGCGCTGCGCGCCGGTGCACTCGCTGCGGCGTGGAAGCACTGGCCTTGGGTGCTCGCCTTCGGTCTCGTCGAGATGGCCGGGCCCTTCCTCCTGCTCAGCCACGCCGAGACGCAGCTGCCGTCGGGGCTCACCGGGCTGCTCGTGTCGACCGTTCCGCTCTTCGCCGTGATCATCGCGCTGCTGCGCGGCGACCGCTCCGCCCTCGCGCCGGTCAGGCTCGGCGGCCTGCTGCTCGGCTTCACCGGCGTCGCGGTGGTCGTGGCGGGGCCCGGACTGTTCCCGCACGAGCCGAGCAGCGCATTCGCGATCGGCGAGGTCCTGCTCACCGCGGTGCTGTATGCGATCGCCCCGTTCATCATCGCGCTGAAGCTGAAGGATGTGCCATCGCTCGGCACGATCACCCTCGCCCTGTTCGGCATCGGACTCGGCTACCTGCCTGCCGCCCTGCTCACGCAGCACGACGTGCCCACGGTCCGTGCGACGGTGTCGCTGCTGCTGCTCGGCGTGGTCTGCACGGCGCTCGCCTTCGTCGCCTTCTTCGCACTCATCCGCGAGGTCGGCCCGGTGCGGGCCCCGCTGTTCACCTACGTGAACCCCATCGTCGCCATCGTGCTCGGCGCCGTCGTGCTCGCCGAACCGCTCACGCCGGGCCTGCTCATCGGCTTCCCGATCGTGCTGATCGGATGCTGGTTCGCCGCGACCGGCGGGCGTCTGCGGCCTCGCCCGTCCGCTCCCGACCTGACCACCGGCCCGGTGACCACCGTCGAGACCGCGCAGGTCATCGTCGCGGACCCGGCCCGACCCGAGACCGCCGACCGACCCGACGGTCAGGACAAGCCGGAGCCCGAAGACCGCAGCTGAGGCCGCGTTCGCGCGTCACATGCAGAAGGCGGCATGGGCGTGATCCGTAGAATGTGCGTGGGCGGATCCGCCCACCGTCCCCGGGAGTGATCGTGGCCCTGATCGTGCAGAAGTACGGCGGTTCGTCCGTCGCCGACGCAGAGAGCATCAAGCGCGTCGCCAAGCGCATCGTCGACACCCGTCGTGCCGGGCACGACGTCGTCGTCGCGGTGAGCGCCATGGGCGACACCACCGACGAGCTGCTCGACCTCGCGAACGAGGTCGCCCCGATTCCCGCGCCCCGCGAGCTCGACATGCTGCTCTCGAGCGGTGAGCGCATCTCGATGGCGCTGCTGGCGATGGCCATCCACTCGATGGGCTTCGAGGCGCGCTCGTTCACCGGCAGCCAGGCCGGCATGATCACCGACTCGGCGCACGGCAAGGCGCGCATCGTCGACGTCACCCCGGTGCGCCTGCGCGAGGCGCTCGACGAGGGCGCGATCGTCATCGTCGCCGGATTCCAGGGCTTCAATCGCGACACCCGCGACATCACGACCCTGGGCCGTGGCGGCTCCGACACCACGGCCGTCGCTCTCGCGGCAGCCCTCAACGCCGACGTCTGCGAGATCTACAGCGACGTCGACGGCATCTTCACCGCAGACCCGCGTGTCATCCCGCGCGCCCGCAAGCTCGACCACGTCTCCAGCGAGGAGATGCTCGAGCTCGCGGCCAACGGTGCCAAGGTGCTCTACATCCGCGCCGTCGAGTACGCCCGTCGTCACGGCGTGCTCATCCACGCCCGATCGACGTTCTCGTCGTCGGAGGGCACCTACGTCCTGGGCGAGGGAATGAAGAACCCGCGCGCCACCGAGGGAGAAGCCATGGAAGAACCGATCGTCGCCGGGGTCGCCACCGACCTCAGCCAGGCCAAGATCACCGTCGCCGGGGTGCCCGATGTGCCGGGCAAGGCCGCCGAGATCTTCAAGATCGTCTCGAGGGCCGGCGCGAACGTCGACATGATCGTGCAGAACGTCTCGGCAGCATCCACGGGCCGCACCGACATCTCGTTCACGCTGCCCAAGGCCGACGCCCCCGCGACGCTCAAGGCGCTCGCGGCCGAGCAGGGCGAGGTCGGCTTCGAGAGCCTGCTGCACGACGACCAGATCGGCAAGCTGTCGGTCGTCGGCGCAGGCATGCGCACGCATTCCGGCGTCTCGGCGATCCTCTTCGAGGCGCTCAGCGCGGGCGGCATCAACATCGAGATGATCTCGACCTCCGAGATCCGCATCTCGGTCGTCCTCCGCGGCGACGACCTCGCCGAGGCCGCGCGCACCGTGCACAGCGCCTACGGTCTCGACAGCGAGATCGAGGCGGTCGTGCACGCAGGCACGGGTCGCTGATCGCCAGGCGCATGATGCGGAATCCGCACACCGTGCACCCGCCGACCATCCGCGCGGTGCAGCCGGCCGACCGCGACGCGTGGGGTGAGCTGTTCGCCGCATACCGCGCCTTCTATCGGCTCGACGCCGACCCAGCGGTCGTCGAGACCGTCTGGGAATGGCTGGGCGACCCTGCGCACGAGCTGCAGGGCCTGGTCGCGGTGCGCGACGGCATCCCGATCGGCATCGCGCACTGGCGGCGCTTCGCGCGTCCGTCGCGCGGCGCGACGGCGATCTTCCTCGACGACCTGTTCACCGCTCCGGATGCGCGAGGCGCGGGGGTCGGCTCGGCGCTGATCGCGCGGCTGCAGCGGATCGCCGCCGACGAGGGTCTCGCGGAGGTGCGCTGGATCACCTCCGAGTCGAACGTGGACGCACAGCGACTCTACGAGCGCATCGCGTCGCGAGCTCCGTTCCACACGTACATCGCCCCGCCCTCCGCAGGCTGAAACGGCCGGCCTGGGCGTCGTGGCGAGCGGGTAGACTCACGGCAACCCTGACATCGGTGCCAGGCGCAGCATCCGCACCCTGGGGCTGAGCCTGGCGCATCGTCTCCACGCCAAGGATCCCCCATGACCCGTATCTCCGAATCCGGATTCTCGATCGCCATCGTCGGCGCGACCGGCCAGGTCGGCACCGTGATGCGCGACATCCTCGCCGAGCGCTCGTTCCCGGTGCGCGAGCTCCGGCTGTTCGCCTCGGCCCGCTCTGCGGGCACGGCCATCGACTTCGGCGGGGTCGACGTCATCGTCGAGGACGTCGACACGGCGGACCCGTCCGGCATCGACATCGCGCTGTTCTCGGCCGGCGCCACGGCGAGCCGCGCGTACGCGCCGAAGTTCGCCGCCGCCGGTGCGGTCGTGGTCGACAACTCGAGCGCCTGGCGGATGGATCCCGAGGTGCCGCTCGTGGTGAGCGAGGTGAACCCGGATGCCATGGACGAGCGTCCGAAGGGCATCATCGCGAACCCGAACTGCACCACCATGGCGGCCATGCCCGTGCTCAAGGCGCTGCACGCCGAGGCGGGACTGGAGCGGCTCATCGTCAGCACCTACCAGGCCGTCTCGGGCTCCGGCATCGCCGGCGCGCAGGAGCTGCTCGGTCAGGTCGAGAGCGTTCTCGCCCAGGGTGACACCCTGCGTCTGGTGCACGACGGCGCAGCCGTCGACTTCCCGCAGCCCGAGAAGTACGTGGCGCCGATCGCGTTCGATGTCATCCCGCTCGCGGGCTCGGTCGTCGACGACGGCGACAACGAGACCGATGAGGAGAAGAAGCTGCGTAACGAGAGCCGCAAGATCCTCGGGCTCCCGAACCTGCGCGTGGCCGGCACCTGCGTGCGCGTGCCGGTCTTCACGGGACACTCGCTCTCGATCCACGCCGAGTTCGCGGACGACATCACCCCCGAACGGGCACGCGAGGTGCTGGCATCCGCGCCCGGCGTCGCGCTCGACGAGGTGCCGACCCCGCTGCAGGCGGCGGGCAAGGACGCGAGCTTCGTGGGCCGCATCCGCGCCGACCAGTCCGCCCCGGAGGGCAAGGGGCTCGTGCTGTTCATCAGCAACGACAACCTGCGCAAGGGGGCCGCGCTGAACGCCGTCCAGATCGCCGAGGAGCTGACCCGGCGACTTACGCCGGCCGCCGTCTGAGGCGGCCACAAGGGCGCTCAGACGCCCTCCTCGGCCGGAAATCCGGCCCTGTGCGGACGACTAGACTGTTCTGGTGACCGAAACCGTCGATGTCGTTCTGATCGGTGGGGGCATCATGTCCGCCACGCTGGGTACTCTGCTGCACGAACTGCAGCCGGACTGGAAGATCGTCGCTTATGAGCGCCTCGGCGGGGTCGCCGAGGAGAGCTCGAACCCGTGGAACAACGCGGGCACCGGGCACGCGGCGCTGTGCGAGCTCAACTACATGCCGCAGGGCAAGGACGGCACGCTCGACCCGGCGAAGGCCATCTCGATCAACGAGCAGTTCCAGCAGAGCCGCGAGTTCTGGTCGAGCCTGGTCGAGCGCGGGGTCCTCGACGCGCCCTCGACCTTCATCAACTCCGTGCCGCACATGACGTTCGTGCGGGGCGAGAAGGACGTCGCCTTCCTAAAGGCCCGCTACGAGGTGCTCCGCAAGCAGCCGCTCTTCGAGGGCATCGAGTACAGCGAGGACTCCCGGGTCATCAACAAGTGGGCGCCGCTGCTCATGCAGAAGCGCCGCAAGGGCGAGCCCTTCGCCGCCACCCGGGTTCCGTCGGGCACCGACGTCGACTTCGGCTCGCTCACCCGTCAGCTCTTCAGCCACCTCGCGTCCTCCGGTGTGCAGGTGCGCACCGAGCACGAGGTGCGCAATCTCAAGCGTCAGAGCGACGGCAGCTGGCTGGTGAAGTACCGCCATGTGATCGGCCGCACACCGGGGCAGGTCAAGGCTCGCTTCGTCTTCGTCGGCGCGGGCGGCTGGGCCCTCAAGCTGCTGCAGAACAGCGGCATCCCCGAGATCAAGGGCTACGGCGTCTTCCCGATCGGCGGACAGTGGCTGAAGACCACCGATCCGAAGCTCGTCTCACAGCACCAGGCGAAGGTGTACTCGCAGGCGGCGATCGGCGCACCTCCGATGTCTGTGCCGCACCTCGACACCCGGGTCGTCGACGGCGAGAAGTCGCTGATGTTCGGGCCGTTCGCGACCTTCAGCCCGAAGTTCCTCAAGCACGGCTCGATGCTCGACATCATCACCCAGGTGCGTCCGCACAACCTGTGGCCGATGCTCCGGGTCGCCTTCGCGAACCCCGACCTGATCACCTACCTGATCAGCGAGCTGGTCAAGAGCCACGGCAAGAAGGTCGATAACCTGCGCACCTTCGTGCCGACGGCGCGCGACGAGGACTGGGAGCTCATCCAGGCCGGCCAGCGGGCGCAGGTGATGAAGAAGGACCCCGAGAAGGGCGGCATCCTGCAGTTCGGCACCGAGGTCGTCGCGGCCGAGGACGGCTCGATCGCGGGCCTGCTGGGCGCGTCTCCCGGCGCGTCGACGGCGGTGCCGATCATGCTCGGTCTGCTCGCGCGCTGCTTCCCCGAGCAGTACGCCGGGTGGGAGCCGAAGCTGAAGGACCTCATCCCGACCATGGGCCACCGGCTCAACGATGATCCGAGCGCCGCCGAGAAATCGATGAGCGCCACGGCGTCGACCCTGTCTCTCACGGCCTGATCCCGCGACCGTGGCGAAGCTGTACTTCCGCTACGGCGCGATGAACTCGGGCAAGTCGACCGCTCTGCTGCAGGCTGCGTACAACTACGAGGAGCGCGGGCAGCGGGTGCTGCTGGCGAAGCCCGCGATCGACACGAAGGGCGCCTCGCAGATCGAGAGCCGGCTCGGGATGACGCGTGAGGTCGACTTCCTCATCGGGCCACGCGACGACGCGCGAGCGCTGTTCACGAGCGAGCGCGAGCGTGTGCTCGCCGAAGGCGCCGAGGAGCTGCTGCCCGCAGAGCCGCGTGATGTCGCCTGTCTCCTCGTCGACGAGGCGCAGTTCCTCTCGGCGGAGCAGATCGACGACCTCTTCCGCATCGCGGTGCTCGACGGCATCCCGGTCATGGCCTACGGCATCCGCAACGACTTCCGCACGCACGCCTTCCCCGGATCGGCCCGGCTGCTCGCGATCGCGCACACGCTCGAAGAGCTGAAGACGATCTGCCGCTGCGGCCGCAAGGCCGTCTTCAACGGGCGCCTGATCGACGGGCGCTTCGTGTTCGACGGCGACCAGGTCGCGATCGACGGCGCGGAGGTGACGTACGAGTCGCTGTGCGGCGATTGCTATCTGCAGGAGTCGCACGGCGCGCTGGACTGAGACGTCCGCCTTGCGTGGTCAGACCACATGCGCGTACGCTGTGGTCTGACCACAGGAGGCGGGATGTCGGAGACGCAGCGTGCGTGGCGCACCGTGCTCGAGCGGATCGAGAGCGACCTGCTCGGCGGTGTGCTCGGCCCGGGTGACCGCCTGCCGTCCGAGCGCGATCTCGCGGCCGACCTGGGGGTGGGGCGCTCGAGCGTCCGTGAAGCCCTCCGCGTTCTCGAGGTGATGGGACTCATCCGCACCGCTACCGGCTCCGGTCCGCAGGCAGGGGCGATCGTGGTCGCGGCGCCGACCGGCGGCATGTCGACGCTGATGCGGCTGCAGGTGGCCGCCCGGGGCTTCCCCCTCGCCGACGTGGTGCAGACCCGTCTCGTGCTCGAGGACGCCGTGGTCGGCGCGCTGGCGGTTGCGGATGGCCCGACTCTGACCGAGGTGCATCGCATCCTCGACGCGATGGACGCCGACGGTCTGAGCGTCGGCGAGTTCCTGGCCCTCGATGCGCAGCTGCACTTCATGCTGGCCGAGTCGTCGGGGAACACCGTGATCGCCGCCACCATGGCCGGCTTGCGCGAGGCGATCGAGTCGTATGTCGTCGCCGGGGCCGCGGGCATCGCCGACTGGGACGCCATGGTCTGTCGGCTGCGTGACGAGCATCGCCGCATCGTCGACGCGGTCGAGCGCGGAGCCGCCGACACCGCTCGTGCCCTCATCCACGACCACATCACCGGCTACTACGCCGCCGCGGGCCTCGTCGGCCCCTGAACAACCCACCCGAGAGGAAAGCCGATGGTCACCCGCCAGCTGCCCAAGCCCGCCGAGCTGCTCGAGCTGATGCAGTTCAAGAAGCCGCAGTTCGACGGCCGGAAGCGCCGTCTGGAGGCTGCTCTCACGATCGACGACCTGCGCGCCATCGCGAAGCGGCGGACGCCGAAGGCGGCCTTCGACTACACGGACGGCGCCGCCGAGGGCGAGCTCTCGCTGTCGCGTGCGCGGCAGGCGTTCCAGGACGTCGAGTTCCACCCGGGCATCCTCACGCCTGCGCCGGAGGTCGACACGAGCGTCGAGATCCTCGGCGGGCGCTCCGCCCTGCCGTTCGGGATCGCTCCGACCGGCTTCACGCGACTCATGCAGACCGAGGGGGAGATCGCGGGTGCGGGGGCCGCCGCCGCCGCTGGGATCCCCTTCACCCTCTCCACGCTCGGCACCACCTCCATCGAGGGCGTACGGGACGCCAACCCGCACGGGCGCAACTGGTTCCAGCTGTACGTGATGCGCGATCGTGAGATCTCGTACGAGCTGACCCGTCGCGCCGCGGCGGCGGGCTTCGATACGCTGCACTTCACGGTCGACACCCCGGTGGCCGGCGCTCGCCTGCGCGACAAGCGCAACGGCTTCAGCATCCCCCCTCAGCTGACCCTCGGCACGATCGTCAACGCGATCCCCCGGCCGTGGTGGTGGTTCGACTTCCTCACCACCCCGAAGCTCGAGTTCGCATCGCTGAGCAGCACCGGTGGCACGGTGGGGGAGCTGCTGGATGCCGCGATGGATCCGACCATCAGCTACGACGATCTCGCGGTGATCCGCGACCTGTGGCCGGGCAGGATCGTCATCAAGGGCGTGCAGACGGTCGAGGACTCCGTGCGGCTCCGCGACGCCGGCGTCGACGGCATCGTGCTGTCGAACCACGGCGGTCGCCAGCTGGACCGGGCGCCGATCCCGTTCCACCTGCTGCCGGATGTGCGCAAAGCGGTCGGCGACGAGTTCACCGTGATGATCGACACCGGGATCATGAACGGCGCGGACATCGTCGCCTCCGTGGCGCTCGGCGCCGATTTCACGCTCATCGGCCGGGCCTACCTCTACGGGCTGATGGCCGGCGGGCGAGCCGGCGTCGACCGCACCATCGCGATCCTGCGGTCCGAGATCGAGCGCACGATGCGACTGCTCGGCGTCTCGACTCTCGCCGAGCTCACGCCGGCGCACGTGACGCAGCTGACCCGTCTGGCGCCGATCCGACGCTGAACGGGCGCGCTCAGCGCGCGCTCAGCGCGCGATCGGCGCGGGGAGGGTGGCGATCAGGGCATCCAGCTTGTCGGCGGTGTCCTGCCACCCCTCCACGGCGATCGAGACGACCCCGAGCGCACGCACCGGGTAGTCGTTGCCGCCCTCATCGAGGCGGTCGCCGTAGAACAGCATCTCGTCGAGGCGGATGCCGGTGTGCTCGACGAGCTTCTGCATGCCGTAGGCCTTGTCGATGCCTGCACGGGTGATGTCGATCGACGTCGAGCCCCCCGAGCGCACCTCGAGTCCAGGAAGGCGCGGCGCCACGGCGTCGCGCAGCGCCGCACGGCGCTCGCCCGTCGGGTCCCAGGCGTGCTTGGCGTCTCGGGGTGCCTGTTGACCGAGCGCCGAGAAGGTGATCTGCGACCCGCGGTCCTCGAGGATGTCGCCCCACGGCTCCGGCTCCCACAGGCCCAGCCGCTCGGCCTCCTCGCGCAGCGCGGCGAGGGCGGACGACTTCTCGTCGTCGCTCAGATCGTGCGCGTACACGGCCGTGAACGCCTCGCCGTCATGGCGCAGGTAGCGCGTGCCGCAGGTGGGCAGCAGGTGCAGTCGCAGCTGCTCGGCGGGCTGCAGATCGGTCAGCCGCGCGATCACCTGGCTGCGGAACTGCTGCTCGTTGCCTCCGGAGATGATCGCCACGTCGACGCGACGCAGCAGTTCGCGCAGGAGGTCGGCGATGCGGTCGTCGATCTGGCCCTTCGAGGGGGCGAGCGTGTCGTCGAGGTCGAAGGCGACCAGGCGGGGGTGCGTCATGATGGCTCCAGCCTATCCGGATGCGAGAAGGGACCCGCCTGAGCGGATCCCTTCTCGTGTGCTGTCGGGGTGACAGGATTTGAACCTGCGGCCTCTTCGTCCCGAACGAAGCGCGCTACCAAGCTGCGCCACACCCCGTGATTGCAACCGTTCAAGTCTACATGCACCGCGACGCAACGCCGAATCGGTCGGGCACCGGGCGCGTCAGTCGCGGGCCGTGAGGGTCAGCAGGGTCGCCTCGGGGCGGCAGGCGAAGCGCACCGGGGCGTAGATCGAGTGGCCGCAGCCCGCGCTGACGTTCAGCGGCACCGTCCGGCCGGCATGCGACCAGCGGCTCAGTCCCTTCGCCTGCTTCAGCGGGATGTCGCAGTTCGCCACCAGGGCGCCGAAGCCGGGCAGGCAGACCTGGCCGCCGTGCGTGTGGCCGGCGAACACGGCATCCGCGCCCAGGTCGATGAAGTCGTCGAGCACCCGACGGTACGGGGCGTGGGCCACGGCGATGCGGGATGAGCGCTCGTCTGGATCACCGAGCGATGCGACCTCGCGGCGCAGCGCCTCCCCGTCGTCCCAGCCGCGGTGCGGGTCGTCGACGCCGATGAACTCGATGCTGTTGCCTGCGACGTCCAGACGCGTGGCGGCGTTGTTCAGGCCATGCCAGCCGAGCTCGTCGGTGAAGAAGGCGTCCATCGCCGCGGTGTCGAGCGGTTCCGGATCATGGTGACCCTTCGACGGCCCGGTGAAGTACTTCAGCGGATTGCGCGGTGCGGGCGCCTGCACGTCGTTCGAGCCGTGCACGAACACGCCGGGGATCCCCTCGAAGGGGGTCAGGGCGCGGCGGATGCCGGCCAGCCCGTCGCGGTGTCCGAGATTGTCGCCGGTGTTCACGACCAGATCGGGTTCGAGCGCGGCGAGCGACGCGAGCCAGCGCTGCTTGCGGTGCTGCCAGGGCGCCATGTGCGCATCCGAGATGTGCAGCACGCGCACCGGTGCGCTGCCCGGGGCCAGCGCCGCCGCGCTCGCCTCACGCACGGTGTACAGGTGCCGTTCGATTCCCACGCCCCAGATCGCCGCGCCGACGCCGACGGCCCCCACCGCGCCGAGCGCGGTGAGGGCCGTGCGCGCGGCCGAGCTCCGGGTCACCCGTCGCCTTCGCAGCTCAGGGTCACCTCGGTGCCCGCGGGCGCCTTGGTCTCAGCGGCGGGATCCTGAGCGCTGACCGTCGATCCGCCCCGGCAGCCGTCCTCGGAGACGCCGAAGCCGAGTTTCTCGAGGGCGGCCTTGGCCTGGTTGTACTTCGCGCCGGTCACGTCGGGCACCGTGCTCTCCGGCTTCTCCTCGCCCGGCTTCTTGCCGCTGCTCGGGCTGAGCGTGATGGTCGCACCGGAGGGGGCACGACCCGCGCCGGGACTCTGGGCGGCGACGAGGCCCTGGCCGATCTCGCTGTCGATCGAGTCGCCGACGGCGACCGAGAAGCCGGCGCCTTCCAGGATGCCGCGCGCCTCATCGATCGACTTGCCGACGACATCGGGCAGGTCGCGCAGCACCGTGCGGGTGAGGCTGCGATCGGGGGAGGGGAACTGATCTCCGCCGTACGCCGCATTCGCCGCGCCCTGCATGGCGCGCGAGAGCGGGAAGCGGATCTGGCTCAGCTGCATGCCGCTCGGGCCGTAGGTGCGCTCGAGCGTCTGGCGTTCGTTCCACGGGATGCTGTCGTCGTTCATGTCGCGGTCGAAGCCCGAGAAGATGAACGTCGAGGTCTGGGTGGTCGCCGTCGCCATGGCCGTACCATACGACTCGTTCGTGCCGGTCTTGCCGAACACGGGCACACCGTCGCCCAGGCGTGCTGCGCTGCCGGTGGCGTTCATCACGCCGCGGAGCGCGTGCGCTGCGGTCGCCGCGACCTCGGGCTCGAGCACCTTCGTGCAGCTCTGCTTCGGCACCGGCAGCTCCTTGCCCTCGGTGCTCACGACCTTGTCGATCACGCGCGGCTCGCAGAAGACGCCCTTGTTGGCGACCGTCGCGAAGGCCGCGGCCATCTGGATCGGTGCGATCGATTTGTTGCCGAGCACCGTCTCGAACAGCTGATTGCTGTCGGTGACGGGAACCATGCTGCCCTGGTGCACGCCGAGCCGGGCGGCCATCTTGTTGATGTCGCAGAGGTCGAGCTGCTCGGCCATGGCGTAGAAGCCGGTGTTCAGCGACTGCGCGGTGAAGCGCATCGGCGTGCCGACGAAGCCGCGGTTCTTCTTGTAGTTGCCACCCGCCGACTTCGCGGGGATGGTGGACGGCTTGCCGCAGACGGTGAGCTTGTAGGTGCCATTCGAGCGCACCACGCCGTTGAGCGTCTCGTTGACGGAGTGCCCCTTCTCGAGCCAGTCGAGCAGGGTGAACAGCTTGTACGTCGAACCGGGGCCGAAGCCGCTGGCACCGTAGTGCGCACGGTCGGCGGCGTAGACCTGACTGGTCTCACCCGCCTTCGCGCCCTCGCTGTCCTTGAACTTCGTGTTCTGCACGATCGCGAGGATGCGCCCAGTGTCGGCTTCGAGCGTCACACCGCTGGCGGCGTAGGTCGCCCCGGGCACGGAGGCGGGCGCGTACTGGTGCATGGCGTCGTTGCCGGGCTGCTGGATCCGCATGTCGAGGGACGTGTAGACCCGCAGGCCGCCGCGCCGCAGCGTCTCCTGCCGCTCGCTCTCAGTCTCGCCGAACGCCTTGTCGGTCTCGATGACCGCGCGCACGTACTGGCAGAAGTACGCCTGGTCGACCGCTGCCGCACAGCCCTGCGTGGTGGCTTTGATGTTCGGGACGATCGGCGCCTCGGATGCCTCCTTGTACTGCGCCTCGGTGATCTGGCCGTTCTGGAACATGCGGTTCAGCACGTAGTCACGGCGGAACTTCGTGTCGGCGTACCCGTCGGCCTTGCCGTTGTGGGCGACGCCGTCCTTATCGGTGTACGTGCCGCCCTCGAGGTCGATGCGGAACCGGTTGGGGTTCTGCACGATGCCGGCGAGGGTCGCGGCCTGCCCGAGGGTGAGCTTCTTCGCGCTGGTGCCGAAGTAGCGGTTGGCGGCGGCCTCGATGCCGTAGGTCTGGCCGCCGAAGTTCGCCACGTTCAGGTAGCCGAGCAGGATGTCGTTCTTCGAGAAGTCCTTCTCGATTTGGATGGCGTAGCGCATCTCCTGCAGCTTGCGCTCGATGCCGTCGGCGCCCTTCGCCTCGGTCGCCTCAGTCCAGCACGCGCGCAGCTGCTCGCCGTACTTCTCGTTGGTCTTGCCGTTCTTCAGGGTCGGCTTGACGTTCCACTCGCACTCTTGGATCAGCACGTTCTTGACGAACTGCTGGCTGATCGTCGACGCGCCGCGCGACGAGGTGCCGCGGACGTTGTCGATGACGGCCTTCACCGTGGCTCCGAGGTTGACGCCGCCGTGCTCGTAGAAGCTCTTGTCCTCACTGGAGAGGATGGCGTCGTACAGCAGCGGGGACACCTGATCGAACGTCACCGGCACGCGGTTCTGGTCGTAGAACTTCGCCAGCTGGAAGGGCTTTCCGTCGGTGCCGGTGCCGTAGAACGTCGTGGGCTCCATCGGGGCACCCGGCGTGAGGCTGTTCGGCAGGTTGTCGAAGATCGTCAGGGCCTGCGATCCCGTCACTCCGGCGACCGCGATGGCGGGGGTGACGGCCGCGGTGACGAGGACTCCGGCGACGGCGCTGAGACCCAGCAGGCCGAGCAGACCGCCGAGCACACCCTTCAGCGTGCGTTTGGTTTGAGGCATACGCTTGATGTTAAGGGAGTTCCCTGAATAAGAGCCTCGACGCACGGCATCCGGTGCCGCTCGTCGCCGACGCACAGGAGTGCCATGACCACGTGGGAGTATCTGACCACGCCGCTGCTGATCCACAACACGGCGGCGATCCTCAACAACTGGGGCAAGCAGGGCTGGGAGCTCGTGCAGGTCGTCCAGGGTCCTGAGGGGGGACTGGTCGCCTATCTGAAGCGCCCTGTCACCGACGACGCGACGGCCAACGCGGGTCTCGCCGCCGCCGCAGAAGCGTCGCGTCAGTTCGAAGGAGGGCAGCAGTGAGCATCGCTGCACGTCTGCAGGAGCTCGGCATCGAGCTGCCCGCCGTCGCCGCACCCGTCGCGGCGTACGTCCCCGCCGTGGTGCACGGAGGACTCGTGTACACCTCCGGCCAGCTGCCGTTCGTCGACGGCGCGCTGCCCGCGACCGGCAAGGTCGGGGCCGAGGTCGAGGCGGCGGATGCCCAGGGCTACGCCCGCACGTGTGCGCTGAACGCCCTCGCCGCCGCAGCACAGGCCGTCGGCGGGGTCGATCGGATCGCTGGCGTGCTGCGGGTGGGTGGCTTCGTCGCATCCGATCCGGCCTTCACCGGGCAGCCGGCCGTGGTCAACGGCGCCAGCGAGGTGCTCGGCGAGATCTTCGGCGACGCGGGGAAGCACGCCCGTGCCGCCGTCGGCGTCGCGAGCCTGCCGCTGGACACCCCCGTCGAGGTCGAGGTGACCTTCATCCTCGCGTGAGTCCGCTGCGGCATTCGCAGTGACGGAAGCGGCCCCTCCGATCGAGATCGGCGGGGCCGCTTCGCGCATCTGGGCTACTTGACCTGGCTGGTGATCGTGGTCATCACCATGGTGTCGGCGAGCGTGGTCGTGTCGCCGACCTCGCGGCCCTCGGCAACGTCGCGCAGCAGACGGCGCATGATCTTGCCCGAGCGGGTCTTCGGCAGCTCGCCGACGATGTACACGTCGCGCGGACGGGCGATCGGGCCGATCTGCTCGCCGACCCAGCTGCGCAGCAGCGCCGCAAGGCCTTCGGGCGAATGCAGTTCGAGGTAGCTCTGCTTGATGATCACGAACGCGACCACCGCCTGGCCGGTCGTCTCATCCGTCGCACCGACCACGGCCGCCTCGGCGGTGGCCTCGTGCGCGACGAGCGAGGACTCGATCTCAGTGGTCGACAGGCGGTGACCCGAGACGTTCATGACGTCGTCCACGCGGCCGAGCAGCCACAGGTCCCCGTCGTCGTCCAGCCGGGCGCCGTCGCCGGCGAAGTAGTAGCCCCTGTCCTGGAACTTCTCCCAATAGGTCTCCTTGAAGCGCTCCGGGTCGCCCCAGATGCCGCGCAGCATCGACGGCCACGGCTCGGTGATCACCAGCAGGCCGCCGTTGCCATGGCCGACCTCGTTGCCGTCGTCGTCGACGACGTCGATCGAGATGCCGGGGATCGGCACCTGTGCAGAGCCGGGCTTGGTCGCGGTGATGCCGGGCAGCGGGGACACCATGATCGCGCCGGTCTCGGTCTGCCACCAGGTGTCGACGATGGGCGCCTTGCCGGCGCCGATGACCTCGCGGTACCACATCCACGCCTCGGGGTTGATGGGCTCGCCCACCGATCCGAGCAGCCGAATGCTGGACAGGTCGAACTTCTGCGGAATCTGCCGTCCGAGCTTCATGAACGAGCGGATCGCGGTCGGCGCGGTGTAGAAGATCGTCACCCCGTACTTCTCGATGATCTCCCACCAGCGACCCGGGTGCGGGGAGTCGGGCGTGCCCTCGAAGAGCACCTGCGTGGTGCCGTTGGCGAGCGGGCCGTAGGTGACGTAGCTGTGCCCAGTGACCCAGCCGATGTCGGCCGTGCACCAGAACACATCGGTCTCGGGGTGCAGGTCGAACACGTACCTATGGGTGTACGCCGCCTGCACGAGGTAGCCGCCCGAGGTGTGCAGGATGCCCTTCGGCTTGCCGGTGGTGCCCGAGGTGTACAGGATGAACAGCGGGTTCTCGGAGGGGAACGCCTGCGCCTCGTGCTCACCGGATGCCTGTGGCACGACGTCGTGCCACCAGATGTCGCGTTCGTCGTTCCAGTCGACGTCGTTGCCGCCGCGCTTGACGACCAGCACGTGCTCGACCGTCTGCTGCTCACCCTCGCCGTTGCGGTCGCTGAGCGCCTGGTCGACGGCCGGCTTGAGGGCGGACACCCGTCCCTTGCGGTACCCGCCGTCGGCGGTGATCACCAGCTTGGCTCCCGCGTCGTCGATGCGCGAGCGCAGGCTGTCGGCGCTGAAGCCGCCGAACACCACCGAATGCACCGCGCCGAGGCGCGCCACCGCGAGCATCGAGATGACGGCCTCCGGGATCATCGGCAGGTAGATGGCGACGCGGTCGCCCTGGCCGACCCCGAGGTCCTGCAGCACATTGGCCGTGCGTTTGACCTCATCGGTGAGCTCGGCGTACGTGATGCGGCGCTCGTCGCCCGGCTCGCCCTCCCACAGGATGGCGACGCGGTCGCCGTTGCCTGCCTCCACGTGCCGGTCGAGGCAGTTGTAGGCGACGTTGAGCTCACCGTCGTCGAACCACTTGGCGAACGGCGGGTTCGACCAGTCGAGCACCTGCGTGAACGGCTTGTGCCAGTGCACGCTCTCCCGGGCCTGGTCGCTCCAGAAGGCGATGCGGTCGGCCTTCGCGCGCTCGTAGAGGGCGGGGTCGTCGATCGACTGGGCGACGAACTCCTCCGACGGCGGGAACCTCCGGGCCTCGTCGAGAAGGTGGTCGATCTGACTGCTCATGCACTCGCTCCTTTGCGGCGTGGGGGGATCGTGTCAGGCACGACCGTGACTCGGCGAATCTAGTCCGAGCGGAAAGTGAAGCCTACTGTCGAAAGTAGGTAGTGAGTCGGATTGGCGCCGTCAAGAAGCGATGCATACACTGACCTCAGCCGATTTCGAATACGGCTTCAGCGCGCCCGGCATCCCCTCACCGGGCTTGCGCGCAGGCGGCACCTCATTCCCCCCGTGAGGTGCCGCCTCTTCTGTCCGGCCGCGATGCGCGCGCTTCGCTCTGCACAGAACGCCTGTTCGTGCAGTTGTGCACAACGACTGGGAAACCCGCACTGCGACACCGTGCGGGGCACCTAGCGTCGTCGCATGCCAGAACCGTTCGTCCTCCGACCCCGCCACCGCGCCGAGCGCGGGGGCGAGAGTGCGACCGTCGCCGAGGTGGATCCGGCGTTCGGCTCGCTGGCCGAGCACGTGCGCGATGAGCGGGTCACCGACATCTTCGTCAACGGTGCGGACGAGCTCTACGTCGACCGCGGCGAGGGGGCGGAGCGCATCGCCGCGTGGCGAGCGTCGGAGCGCGAGGTCCGCGACCTGGCGGTCGCCCTGGTCGCCGCCGGCGGCCGGCATCTCGACGACCAGTCCCCGTGCGTCGATGTGCGCCTCGACTCCGGCATCCGCGTGCACGCTGTGCTCGCGCCGGTCTCGGTCAGCGGCACCGCCCTGTCGGTGCGCGTGCCGCGCGTGCTCGGCGCGGACCTCGCCGTACTCGAGGGCACGGGCACGTTCGACCGGGCGCAGCGGGCCTGGCTCGAGCGGCTGGTGCGCGAGCGTGCGAACGTGCTGATCACCGGCGGAACGGGCACGGGCAAGACCACGCTGCTCACCGCGCTGCTGTCGCAGGTGGGCGCTGCCGAGCGGATCGTCACCATCGAGGACGTCGCGGAGCTGCGGCCGCGGCACGCTCACCACGTCTCGCTCGAGGCCCGTCAGGCGAACCTCGAAGGCGCCGGGCGGATTACCCTCGCGATGCTCGTGCGCGAATCGCTGCGCATGCGCCCCGATCGGCTGGTGGTGGGCGAATGCCGCGGCGAGGAGGTGCGCGAGCTGCTGACCGCGCTCAATACCGGGCACGACGGGGGAGCCGGAACCCTGCACGCCAGCGGTCTGGCCGACGTGCCCGCGCGGATGGAGGCGCTCGGCGCGCTCGCCGGGATGGACGCCGCGGCACTCGCGCGTCAGGTGGTCAGCGCGTTCACGATCGTGCTTCATCTGGAGCGCGGATCCGACGGCCGTCGGCGGATCGCCTGCGCGGGCCGGTTCGTCCTCGAGTCGGACCGCCTCGGGATGGAGGAGGTGCAGCCGTGGTGAGGCGATCGAGCGCACGGCCCGATCCGGACGGACCGGCGCGGGCGGCCACAGCGGTGCGCACCCTCGCCGTGCTGCTGCAGGCGGGGTCCCGCCCGCTCGCCGCCTGGCGCCACCTCGCCGACACGGACGACCCCGTCGCGGTGCGCATCGTCGCCCGCCTGGACGCCGGCGCAGACCTCGCCGGTGCGATCGACGCCGAGGGAGGCGCCTGGTCGGATGTGGCCGCGGCATGGGAGATCGCGACGACGGTCGGCGCTCCGCTGGCCCTCGTGCTGCGGGCCCTGGCCGAGTCGCTGCAGGATGCCGCAGCGGCGGCCGACGATGTGCGCGTCGCGCTGGCAGAGCCCACCGGGACGGCGCGACTGCTGCTGTGGCTGCCTTTCGCCGGGCTGCTGCTCGGCTTCGCGCTGGGTTTCGACACGCTGGGCGTGCTGGTCGGCAATCCGTTCGGCATCGCGTGCGTGGTGCTCGGCACCGGTCTCGTGCTGCTCGCCCGCTGGTGGACCGCGCGGATGGTGCGCGCCGCTCAGCCCCGCGCCGGCACGCCCGGCATGCACGCCGAGCTCGTCGCGGTCGCTCTGGCGGGCGGCGCGGGCATCCCGCGGGCTCTGCGCCTGGTCGAGCACAGTCCCGCGGCGCTGGAAGAGGACCGCCGCAGCACGGATGCCGTTCTCGAGCTGTCCCGCTCGGCAGGAGTGCCGGCGGGCGAGCTGCTGCGCGCCTCAGCCGCGCAGCAGCGCCACGACGCACGGGTCGAGGGGCGCGTGCGCGCGGCACGTCTGTCATCGAAGCTGCTGCTGCCGCTGGGCGTCTGCACCCTGCCGGCCTTCCTCCTGCTCGGGGTCGCACCGCTCATGCTCAGCGTGCTCGCCTCGACCCCGCTGCCGATCTGAACGCCGGGGCGATCGTCGCCTCGCACCGAGAAAGAAGGAACACCATGACTGGATCCCATGCAGAGCCCCTGCCCGAGCTGACCAGAACCCGCGCAGCCGAGCTGTTCACCGACGAGACCGGAGCCGCCACAGCCGAGTACGCGATCACGACCATGGCCGCCGTGGCCTTCGCCGGGCTGCTCGTCGTCATCATGCGTTCGGACGAGGTGCGGGGCATCCTCACCGACCTCGTCCGGCGGGCGCTCACGGTGGCCTGATGCGCCGAGGGATGCGTGCAGGGCACCGTCCGACATGCGTGCTCGGTGGCGACCGGGGGTCGGTCGCCGCCGAGCTCGCGGTCGCCCTGCCGGCGGCGCTCATCGCGATCGCGTTCGGCATCGGCGCCCTCGCCGCGGCGGCGACGCAGGTCTCGCTGCAGGACGCTGCGGCCGACTCCGCGCGTCTGCTCGGGCGCGGCGAGAGCCCGGCCAGGGCAGCGGGGGTCGTCCGCGATGCCGTCGACGGCGCGTCATCGTCGTCGCGCACCAGCGGCGACCTGGTGTGCGTCACCGCCGCGCTCGACATGCGGATAGGACGACTCGTCTCGGTGCCGCTGCGCGCGTCGAGCTGCGCGCTGGCGGGTGGCCTGTGATGTCGGTCGCGCAGCACGCCGTGACACGGGGAAGGGGCGTCACATGAGTGGGACCGCACTCGCCGCGGGCGTGGTCGTCGTCGCGGCGACCCTCTCCCTCGGCCTGACCGCGGTGGGCGGCGCGGCCGCCACCGCTCAGCGCGCTGCGGGCGCGGCGGACGCGGCGGCGCTCGCCGCGGCGGATGCCGCATCCGGCGCGGTCGCCACCGGCGGGGCGCCCTGCGTCGTCGCCGCGCGGGTGGCGCAGGCATCCCGGTCAGAGCTCGTCTCCTGCACGCTCGACGCCCTCACGGCGACGGTCGAGGTCAGATCCGCGTACTCTGGACTGGTCGCCGTCGCCCGTGCCCGAGCGGGACCCCCGAACAGCTGACTGGGCGACGCCCCTCGCACCGCCCGCGCGTCTTCGCCGATGATTCGTCATGCGGATCTCTCGGCTCACGCCGGGATGGCGGTGTGTATGGTGTGCTTCGAAGAAAGGACGCCCCTTGGCAGAAGGCAAGAAGCTCGTCATCGTCGAGTCCCCGACGAAGATGCGGTCGATCCAGGGATACCTCGGCGACGGGTACCAGGTGCTCAGCTCGGTCGGTCACATCCGCGACCTCGCCGACAAGAAGGACATCCCCGCTGACGACAAGAAGGCGTACGGCAAGTACTCCATCGACGTCGAGAACGACTTCGACCCGTACTACGTGGTGTCCGACCGCAAGACCAAGACGGTCGCCGAGCTGCGCCGCGCCCTGAAGTCCGCCGACGAGGTCCTCCTCGCCACAGATGAGGACCGCGAGGGTGAGGCCATCGCCTGGCACCTGCTCGAGACGCTCAAGCCCAAGGTCCCCGTCAAGCGGATGGTGTTCCATGAGATCACCAAGGACGCCATCCAGGCCGCCGTCGGCAACACCCGTGAGCTCGACCTCGCCCTCGTCGACGCCCAGGAGACCCGTCGCATCCTCGACCGGCTCTACGGCTGGGACGTCTCGCCCGTGCTCTGGTACAAGGTCAAGTCCGGCCTGTCGGCCGGCCGCGTCCAGTCGGCCGCGACGCGCATGGTCGTCGAGCGCGAGCGCGAGCGCATGGCGTTCGTCTCCGCCGAGTACTGGGATGTCGAGTCGCAGGCATCCTCTGCCGGCGCCGCGTTCGGTGTGCGCCTGGTCCGCGTCGACGGCGGGCAGCTCGCCCGCGGAACCGACTTCGACGACGAGGGAAAGCTGAAGAAGGCCGTCGTTGTGCTCTCCGAGGCAGACGCCGAGGCGCTCGCCGCCGCGGTCGACGCGGCAGGCGCCGCCACGGTCACCAAGGTCGAGGCGAAGCCGGGAACCCGCAGCCCCTACGCCCCGTTCACCACCTCCACCCTGCAGCAGGAGGCCGGACGCAAGCTCTCGATGAGCGCCAAGCAGGCGATGAGCGTCGCCCAGCGCCTGTACGAGAAGGGCTACATCACCTACATGCGCACCGACTCGGTCGCGCTGAGCACGCAGGCGATCCAGGCGGCGCGCAGCCAGGCCGTCGCCTTGTACGGCGACGCTGCCGTGCCCCTGAAGCCGCGGGTCTACAAGTCCAAGAGCAAGAACGCGCAGGAGGCCCACGAAGCCATCCGCCCGTCGGGTGAGACTTTCCGCACCCCGGCATCCGTCTCCTCCGGTCTCGACCGGGAGGAGCAGCGTCTATACGACCTGATCTGGAAGCGCACCGTCGCCAGCCAGATGTCGGATGCCAAGTACGAGACCACCACGGTCACCCTCGAGGCGCAGGCCGCCGGCAAGCGGGTCGAGTTCACCGCCTCCGGAACCGTCTACACGTTCAAGGGCTTCCTCGAGGCGTACGAGGAGGGTCGCGACGAGAAGCGCAACGCGCAGGACAGCTCGGCCGATCAGTCGCTGCCCGCCGTCGCCGTCGGCGACGAGCTGGCGATGAGCGAGTCGGTCGCGAAGGGCCACCGCACCACACCCAAGCCGCGGTACACCGAGGCATCGCTGGTGAAGGCGCTCGAGGAGCACGGCATCGGCCGCCCCTCGACGTTCGCCAGCATCATCGGCACGGTCATCGACCGCGGATACGCGACCAAGCGCGGTCAGGCGCTCGTGCCCACGTGGCTCGCGTTCAGCGTCGTGCGTCTGCTCGAGCAGCACTTCGCCGACCTGATCGACTACGACTTCACCGCTGCCCTCGAAGACGACCTCGACGCGATCGCGCGCGGCGAGCAGAAGCGCGTGGAGTGGCTGAAGTCCTTCTACTACGGGTCCGAGAAGCAGGTGGGTCTGCGTCAGGTCGTCGACAACCTCGGCGAGATCGACGCGCGCGCGCTGAACTCGACGCCGATAACCGACGACGCCACCCTGCGCTTCGGCAAGTACGGCCCGTACCTCGAGGTCGTCGACCCGGCGAACCCCGACGCCAAGCCGCGCATCGTGAACGTGCCCGAAGACCTCGCGCCCGACGAGCTCACCGCAGCCAAGGCCCGCGAGCTGATCGATGCGCCGGTCGCCGGCGACCGCGTTCTCGGCGAGAACCCCGAGAACGGCAAGGTCATCGTCGTCAAAGACGGTCGCTTCGGACCGTACGTGCAGGAGAACGATCCCGTGTCGGACGACGACGCGGTCGACGAGGCGACGGGCGAGGTCGTCGACAAGCCCAAGAAGAAGTCGAAGAAGGAGGCGGCGCCCAAGCCCCGCACCGCGTCGCTGTTCCGCTCGATGTCGGTCGACACGATCGACCTCGACACGGCGCTGCAGCTGCTCAGCCTGCCGCGCGTCGTCGGAACCGACCCCGCGACGGGTGAGGAGATCACCGCGCAGAACGGTCGCTTCGGGCCGTATCTGAAGAAGGGCACCGACTCGCGCTCGCTGGAGAGCGAATCGCAGATCTTCGACGTGACCCTCGAGCAGGCTCTCGAGCTGTACGCGCAGCCGAAGTACGGCGCGCGGAAGGCGTCCAGCGCTCTGAAGGAGTTCGAGGCGGACCCGGTCAGCGGCAAGCCGATCCGCATCCGCGACGGCCGCTTCGGCGCCTACGTCACCGACGGTGAGACCAACGTGACCATCCCGCGTGGTCAGACACCCGACGACATCACCTTCGAGATCGCCGTGCAGATGCTCGCCGACAAGCGTGCGAAGGGCCCTGCGCCCAAGCGCGGGGCCGCGAAGAAGGCCCCCGCGAAGAAGGCCCCAGCCAAGAAGTCTGCGGCGAAGAAGACTGCAGCGAAGAAGGCACCCGCGAAGCGGCGCACTGAGCGAGCGCAGCGAGACGAAGTGACCGACGAGGACAAGGCGGCCGCTCGCTCGGCCGCGGCGAAGAAGGCGGCCGCCACCCGCAAGGCGAACGCCATCGCGAAGGCCGACGCAGCGCGCGCCGCGAGCCGGGCAGGCTCGTGACCTCGGGGCGCTCCGGCCTGTGGATCACGCTGGAGGGGGGCGACGGCTCCGGCAAGACCACCCAGGCGCGTCTGCTCGCCGACTGGCTGCAGCAGCGCGGGCGCACGGTGCTGCGCACCCGCGAACCCGGCGGGTCGGAGGTCGGAGCGCTGATCCGCGACATCGTGCTGCACCACCGCGGCGACATCGCACCGCGGGCCGAGGCGCTGCTGTACGCGGCCGATCGGGCGCACCACGTCGCGACGGTCGTGCGCCCGGCGCTGGAGCGCGGTGAGGTGGTCCTCCAGGACCGTTACCTCGACTCGTCAGTGGCCTATCAGGGCGCCGGCCGCGTGCTCGACGCCGGTGAGGTGCGCGATCTGTCGCTGTGGGCCACCGAGGGCGCGCTTCCCGACCTGACGGTGCTGCTCGACCTCGATCCTGCGACCGCGCGTCGCCGCCTGGACGCCGACGACAAGCCGTTCGACCGGCTGGAGGCCGAGAAGGAGGAGTTCCACGCGCGCGTGCGCTCGGCCTACCTCGAGCTCGCTGCCGCCGAGCCGCAGCGGTTCCTCGTCGTCGACGCGTCGCTCGATCCCGACGACATCGCCGTGCTGATCCGCGCGCGCATGTCGGTGCTCGTCTGAGCCGCTTCGGGACCCGGCCGATCGACCGGCCGATGTCGGGCCCGCGGTTAGGCTGGAGAGCATGACAGCCCTCGCGACCGCGCCGTTCCCCTGGACGGACGTGTGGGGTCAGGATGCCGCGGTGCAGACTCTGCGTCAGGCTGCTGCCGACCCGGCGTCGCTGTCGCACGCCTGGCTGATCACCGGACCGCCAGGGTCGGGGCGCTCGACGCTGGCGTACGCGTTCGCAGCGGCCCTCATCGCCGATGCACCCGACGACGAGGCCACGATGCGTCAGGTGCTGGCGCGCACGCATCCGGATGTCACGGCGCTGCGCACCGACAAGGTCATCATCACGATCGCCGAGGCGCGGGCGCTGGTCGAGCGGTCGTATTTCGCCCCCTCCGCCGGACGCTATCGTGTGATCGTCGTCGAAGACGCCGATCGTATGGTCGAGCGCACCTCGAACGTGCTCCTCAAGGCGCTCGAAGAGCCGCCCGAGAAGACCGTATGGGTGCTCTGCGCCCCCAGCGAAGCCGATCTGCTGCCCACCATCCGCTCACGCGTGCGCGCCCTGCGCCTGCGCGAGCCCGACGTCGACGACGTCGCGCGCCTGATCGCCGCCCGCACCGGCGCCGATCCCGTCGTCGCCGAGCAGGCCGCCCGGCATGCGCAGCGGCACATCGGCATGGCGCAGCGTCTGGCGACCGACGACGACGCTCGCCGTCGGCGCGACGAGACCCTCCGCGCGGTGCTCGGCGTCCGCGGCGTCAGCACGGCCGTCGAAGTGGCGGGCAGAATCATCCAGGCGGCGACCGACGACGCCAAGGCGCTCACCGCCGAGCGCGATGCGGCGGAACGCGCGGCCCTGTTGCGCACCTTGGGCATCGCCGAGGGGCAGGCGGTTCCGCAGGCGCTGCGCGCGCAGGTCAGCGCCCTCGAAGACGATCAGCGCAAGCGCGCCACGCGCAGCCTGCGCGACGGGATCGACCGGGTGCTCACCGACCTGCAGTCGCTGTACCGGGATGTCGTCATGCTGCAGTTCGGGCGCGGCGACGGACTGATCAACGTCGAATTGCGTGATGAGCTCAGCCGGATCGCGCAGGCGTGGCCGGTCGAGCGCACCATCCTCGTGCTGGATGCCGTCGCCGACACCCGCGAATCCCTGGAGCGCAACGTCGCTCCGCTGCTCGCCGTCGAGAGCCTTCTCGTGACCGTCTCCAGCGGAAGGACCCCGTGAACCGCCGATCCTCATCCCGGTCTCGATCGACCGGCCTGCTGCGCCGTGCCGCGGCCGTGCTCGCCGGCCTCGCCGCGGCATCCGTCGGGCTCACCGGCTGCCTCTACTCGCAGATCCCCGACGCGCGCAGCTCGGTCGTCCGCGAGCCCGACACGACAGGGGTGTCGGATGAGCTGCTGCCGTACTACTCGCAGAAGATCACCTGGGAGGTATGCGGCGCCCGCTTCGACTGCGCCGAGATCACCGCGCCGCGCGACTGGGAGAACCCGTCGGCGGGCGACCTCGCGCTCGAGATCGTCCGTCACCAGGCCACCGGCGAATTCCAGGGGTCGCTGCTTATCAACCCGGGCGGACCGGGGTCGAGCGGATACGACTTCGTCGCCGACAGCCTCGAGTACGCGGTCGGCGCCGACCTCATCGAGCGGTTCGACGTCATCGGCTTCGACCCCCGTGGGGTCGGTCGCTCCAGCGCCGTCGCCTGTCTGGACGACGAGCAGATGGACGAGTACAACTACGGCGTCATCGACGCTCCTCGCGGCACCCCCGAATGGGAGGCCGAGCTCACGGCGCGCAATCAGCAGTATGCCGATGCGTGCGAGGCGAACAGCGACGGACTGCTGCCCTTCATCACCACGGTGAACTCCGCACGCGACATGGACCTGATCCGCGCGGTGCTCGGCGACACGACGCTGAACTACCTCGGCTACTCGTACGGCACCTTCCTCGGCGCGACCTACGCCAAGCTGTTCCCCGAGCGCGCGCAGCGGCTCGTGCTGGACGGTGCGATCGACCCGGCTGTTCCCGGACTGGAGGTCGGCACGACGCAGGCCGTCGGCTTCGAATCGGCGCTGCGCGCCTACCTCGCCGACTGCGTCGCGAACTCGGACTGCCCCTTCAACGGCTCGGTCGATGAGGCCACCGCCGATCTGCAGGCGCTGCTGGCCGTCGTCGCGCGCACGCCGCTCGAGAACGGCGACGGGCGCATGCTGACCGTCGACACGATGATCACCGGCGTGATCACCGCGATGTACAGCGAGGAGAGCTGGCCCTATCTGACGCAGGGGCTCACCTCGGTTCTGCAGGGGGACCCGTCCGGGCTGTTCGCCCTCGCCGACAGCTACAACGGGCGCCTGCCCGATGGGACCTACGCCGACAACTCATCCGAGGCGTTCCGGGCGTACAACTGCATGGACTATCCCGTGGAGGACGATCAGGCCGCCGAGGACGCGGCGATGGCGAAGATCGAGAAGCTCGCGCCGACGTTCGCGCCGTACTGGCAGGGCCCCGACCCCTGCGAGGTCTGGCCGCACGATCCCGTCGGCGTCCGCGAGGCGATCGCCGCATCCGGCTCCGGACCGATCGTCGTCGTCGGCACCACCAACGATCCGGCGACGCCGTACGAGTGGTCGCAGTCGCTCGCCGAGCAGCTCGAGAACGGAGTGCTCGTCACACGGGTCGGCGAGGGGCACACCGGCTACAACAAGGGCAGCAGCTGCGTCGACACGGCCGTCGAGGGCTTCCTCATCGACGGGACGGTTCCCGACGACGGGCTGCGGTGCGAGTGACCGCAGTCCGGGCCCTGCTCGGTTTCGCGCACGCCGGATCGTCGTAGTAGGATCATTGCTTGTGCCGCAGTCCGCTGCGCACGCCACCTTAGCTCAGTGGTAGAGCATCCCACTCGTAATGGGAAGGCCGTCAGTTCGATCCTGACAGGTGGCTCGAGAAAGGGCCCGGGATGATGCATCCCGGGCCCTTCGGCGTGCACGGGCGACGATCAGATGATCGAACGGCCCTCGGACTTCGCCGCCCTGGCCTCCTTCACGAAGGCCCGGACGATCACGGTGAGGGTGCCCGCGACGATCAGCGGCCACACAAGCAGGTAGGCGGTCAGTGCGATGGTCGACATCTCCATGTCATCTCCTCTCTTCATCGGCGGTCAGCGGCCGGTCGGCGTCGGTGAGCTGCGCCAGCTCGGCGTTCAGCTCGTCGGTGTCGACCGAGTCGAAGTCGCCGGTGCGCTGCTTGATCAGCTCGAAGTCGAAGTCCGGCTTCCGGCTCGGCAGCGTCAGCGCCACGCAGACGATGGTCGACACGGCGTACGCGATCAGCGAACCCGACAGCACCGGGTAGGTGTGCAGGAATCCGATCGCGAAGGGTGCGGATGCCAGCGTCGCCACGGTGCCCACGATCAGCGCCACGCGCTTGCCGAAGAAGCCGAAGGCCATCAGGCCCAGCACGACGCCGATGCCGACGGTGGAGAGCACGTCCGCGACGAGGCCGAGCGGACCGTCGAGGTCGATCCACTCGAAGCGCACGGGCAGGAACGTGGCGAGAGCGACCACCACCGAGACCGAGAAGGCGAGGTTCGTCACGCGGTTCCAGTAGAAGCTCGCGATCACCGGGAACACCAGCGCGCCCCACAGCGCACCGACGAAGACCAGCAGGTCGAGGATGTTGAACTGGCTGCCGGCGAAGTACAGTCCGGCCACCATCGCGACGATCATGGTGATGCGCCCGATCAGCACCATCGTGCGCGGGTTCGCCTTCTTCTTTCCCGCGATGTTCTGACCGTAGAGGTCGGCCATCACGATCGACGACAGGGCGGTCAGGTCGGCGTCAGCGGTAGATGACAGCGAGCCGATGATCATGACGAAGAAGATGCACAGCAGCAGCGGCGACAGGTAGGTGGCGGCCATCTGCGGGATCAGGTTGTTCACGTCGCCGCCCACCGGCGTGATCCCGGCGTACAGGGCGATCACACCGAGCATCCCGATGCCGATGATCGTGGCCCCGTACCCGAAGGTCGCCGTGATGAAGGTCTTCTTGATCAGGTCCTCACGCACGGCGAACAGGCGCTGCGCGATCGTCTGATTGCCGATGGCGTAGGCCAGGACGGCCGCGATGTATGGGGCGCCCTGGTTGAAGAACGCGTCGGACGAGAAGAAGTCGGCCTGCTGAGGGGTGAGGTTCGACGCACCGGTCTCGAACAGACTCGGACCGCCCGCGGCGAAGAACACCACGGGGATGATCACGATCACGGCGCCCAGCATCGCGCACACCTGGGCGAAGTCGGTGAGGACCGAGGCGCGGAATCCCGACCACAGCGTGTACAGCAGCACGCCCGCGCCGATCGCCAGGATGCCCTGGGTGAACGTGAAGGGCGAGAGCATGTCGATCAGCGCGCCGCCGGCGATGAGGTTGGAGGTGAGGCTGATGACACTGCCGAGCACGTTCGATCCGGCGAGCATGAGCTGGCTGGAGCGTCCGTGGCGGGCGAACATGACCTCGGCGATGGTGTGCGCCTTCGGCGCGACCTGACGGATGCGTCGGCCGAATGGGTAAATGAGCAGGATCATCAGCGCGCCCCACAGGCCGTAGTGGATGGGTCCGGAGATGCCGTAGGTGTATCCGGAGGTGGCGGAGGCGTACATCGACGCCGCCCAGATCCAGGTGGCGGTCATGGAGGCCGCCGAGATGCCGAATCCGATCTTTCCGCCGCCGGTCATGTAGCCGTCGGCGTTCTCGGTGCGCTTGCGGATGCGCAGCGACATGTACAGGCTGCCGCCGAAGAACAGCAGCATGAGCAGGACCACGACGGGTCCGGCGAGGGTTTGCAGGTTGTCCACGTTTCTCTCTCTTGTCGAAGGGACCGGCGTGAGGGCCGGATATCAGGACGAGAGAGCGCTAACGGGAGGGGAGTGTGGCTTTGATGGGGCCGGTGTGCAGACGAACGGGGAGCGTGAGGGCGGGTCGGGCGATGGCCGGCATACGGTTCCTTCTCTCGGTGGACACGCGCGCAGAGGTCCCTCTCGCCGAGGAGGTGACGCGCGCGTGCGCGGACGGCCGAAGCCACCGCGCGAGCCGGAGAGGACGTGCGCTGCTCACGACGCAGGCGGTTCGTCGTGGCGCGCCCGTCGATGGATCTCGGATCCTCAGGCGGGCGTGCGCTCGTGAGCGGGCGGCAGCGCTGCGAGCGTGTCCGGCCCGCTTCTCCACGGTAGCAATCGGCCCGGGCAAGTCAAATGCCGCTCCACACCCACGTCAGGAGAGCACCTCCCGACCCATCCTGGCGCGTACGCTCGGTGCATGACCAGGGCTCTTCTCATCGTCGACGTGCAGAACGACTTCACCGAGGGCGGTGCGCTCGCCGTGGCGGGAGGCGACGCGGTGGCCGCCGCGGTGTCCGCGCTGCTCGCCGGGCACGCCGCCGACTACGAGGTCATCGTCGCATCGCGTGACTGGCACGATCCCGACAGCGACAACGGCGGGCACATCTCACCGCAGCCCGACTACGTCGCCACGTGGCCGGTGCACTGCGTCGCCGGAACGCCGGGTGCCGAGTACGACCCGCTGCTCGACACGGCGGGGATCACCCATCACGTGCGCAAGGGGCAGGGCGTCCCGGCGTATTCGATGTTCGAGGGCGTGACCGAGAGCGGGGAGCGCACCGCAGAGATCCTCGCCGCGCACGGCGTGACCGACGCCGATGTGGTCGGGATCGCCACCGACCACTGCGTGCGCGCCACGGCGCTGGACGCCATCGGCCACGGCATCCGGGTGCGCGTGTTCACCGACCTCGTCGCCGGCGTCGCGGCCGAGTCGAGCGCGGCGGCGCTCGCCGAGCTCGCGCACGCGGGTGCCGAACTGACGACGGCCGGCGCATGAGCGAGCGGTGCGCTCTGCTGCTGCGCGCGGTGAACGTCTCGGGGGCGAATCGCGTGCCGATGGCGCAGCTGCGGGCGCTGCTGCAGTCTCGCGGCGGGCTGCGGAACGTGTCGACGTACATCGCCAGCGGCAATGTCATCTGCGATGCGCCGGATGCCCTCGACGCGGCCTGCGCGAGCGCACGAGCGCTGATCGCCGAGGAGTTCGGGGTCGACACCCCGGTCATCGCCCGCACGCACGGCCAGCTCGCACGGGCCGAGCGCGACGACCCGTTCGCCGACGCGCCGCTCGACAAGATGGTGCACACGATGTTCCTCGAAGGGGACCCGGCCGCGGGCGCCGTCGAGCAGCTTCGCGCCCGGCTGCAGCCGGGGGAGCGGATCGCCCTCGTCGGCCGCGACCTATGGATCGACTACGGGCCCGGCGGTGTCGCCTCCACCAAGCTCACCCGCCCGGTGCTCGATCGCGCGCTGGGCACGGCGGGAACAGCACGCAACCGCAACACGCTGCGGACTCTCGTACGGCTGACGGCGGCCGACTGAGCCGCGACTGTCGACTGACCCGGGCGCCAGACGGGCTCGGGCCGGACGATGCCCGGCCCGGGCCCTGAGAGCGAGTCTCAGCCGTCGATGTCGACGCGCACGGTGCTGAGGTCGGCGTCGAGCTCGACCTCGACCTCGTCCCGGGCGCCCTGGCGCAGCTCGGCCTCGTACAGCGCGCCGGAGGTGCTCGTCGAGAGCGCGTGGAAGGTGGTCTCGGTGGCTCCCGCGTCTGTCGCAGCCGACTGCGCCGCCGCGAGGATGTCGCCGAGCTCCGCCAGATCGATCAGCGGGTCGTCGTCCGTCTCGACGTCGTCGTCGTCGTTCCCGCGCTCGCGCACCGCGCCATCGGCCGTCACGAAAAGGTCCTGCTCGGTGCCGTCGGCGAGCCGGGCGTCGATGTCATAGCCGCCGCGCTCGATCTCGATCGAGGTGATTCCCTCGGCCGATGCGTGCGCGATGGCCGCCTCTGCCGCTGCGCGCAGCGCTGCTGCGTCGGCCGGCGCGGATGCGCCCGCGCTGTCGTCTCCTCGGCGGTCACCGTCGCGGTCGCCGCCGTGGTCGTCGCCCGGTTCGCCGTGGCCGGGCTGTTCGCCGCGGGCGTCGCCGCCCGGAGCAGCCGGAGCGTGCATGCGGGGCCGGTCGTCGTCGTCATCGTCGCCCACCGCGTTGCCGATCGCGAACGCGCCGCCGCCGAAAGCGAGCAGGGCGACGCCCGCGCCCACGCCGATCAGGGTGTTGCGGGTTCGCCGGCTGCGCCGGCCGGCGTCGGTCGCGGGCGTGGCGGAATCAGCGGATGCCGTCGGTGCAGCGGCGGGAGCGGATGCCTCATCGAGACGCTCGGTAGGAGTCTCGGCGCCCGTGCTCTCGGCCTGCGTGCCGTCGGCCTGCGCGGCGTCGCGGCGGTCGCGGTCGTCGGAGGGGGCGGGGGTCTTCTCGTCAGTGTCCATGTCTCCACTCTGCTCCGCGGGGGGTGAAGGGCTCCTGAAGCCGCCTGAAGACGTCTTCAGGCTTCGGCTGCGCGGGGGAGCGACAGAGTCATCAGAGCGCCGCCTGACGCGCCGTCGGATGCCGTGATCGTGCCGCCGTGCGCGAGCGCGATCTCACGGACGATCGCCAGCCCGAGGCCGCTGCCACCGGCATCCCGTGCCCTCGCCTCGTCGAGGCGGACGAAGCGGTCGAAGATGTGCTCGCGCTGCTCGGCCGGGATGCCAGAGCCGTCATCCTCGACCTGCAGAATCACCCGGTCGTCGCGCTCGAAGACGCGGACGATCACCTGCCGGCCGGCGTGGCGCGCGGCGTTGTCGGCGAGATTGCGCACCGCTCTCGCGAGCAGAGACGCGCTGCCGGTGACACGGCCCGGGCCGATGCCCCGCGCGTCCACGGCGATGCCCATTCCACGCAGCCTCTGCACCTCGGCGAGGGCGATGTCATCGACGTCCGTGGGTGCCATCGCCGCACCACGGCCCTCGTCGAGCCTGGCCAGCAGCAGCAGTCCCTCGACGAGTTCCTGCATGCGCTCTCCCTCGTCGAGGACGACGCGACTGAGCACGGGCAGGGAGCTCGCCTCGGGGTGCGCGGCGGCGAGCTCCGCATGCTGGCGGATGGTCGCGAGGGGCGAGCGCAGCTCGTGCGACGCGTCGCTCACGAACCGGCGCTGAGTGATCTGCGACTGCTCCAGGCGATCCAGCATCCGGTTCATGGTGTGCGCCAGCGCGCCGAGCTCGTCGTCTCGCGCGGCATCCACCCGTCGGTCGAGGCCGGCGGCGTCGATGGCATCCACCTGCCGGCGCAGCCGCTCGACAGGAGCGAGCGCTCGTGTCGCGACGACCCACATCACCAGCCCGACGAGGCCGAGCACGAGGGGCACGGCGACCGCCAGCAGCGCAGACGAGGCCGACACCGCCTCGTTGACGCCGGCGAGAGGCCGCGCGACCGTCAGCGTGCCGCGGTCGGTGTGCTCGCTCGCCGCCAGGTACGGCTCACCGTCGACCTCGACGCGCTGCACGCTGCCGTCGTCCAGGGCGGGCAGAGCCCTGGCATCGTCGTCGTTGGTCTGATCCGGTGCGGGTGCGGGAGCCGGGCGATCGTCGTCATCGTCGTGGTCGTCGTCGCCGTGATCGTCGCCCGCACCCTGCAGCCGCACGAGCACGTCGTCGTCGATGGCATCCACCCGTCCCGGACCGCGATCCAGCTGCGTCGAGATCGTGTCGAGGTCCTGCTGCACGGCGGATGAGACGCTCTCGGTCAGAGTGGCGCGCAGCACCTGCACTGCCGCGAATGATCCCGCGATCAGCGCGACGGCCACGACCAGCAGCGCGCCGATGGTCAGGCGCGAGCGGATGGAGCGGAGCGGCGACGGCATGCTCAGGCATCCCGCCCGACCAGGCGGTAGCCGGCTCCGCGCACGGTCTGGATGCTGTCCCGGCCGAAGGGGCGATCCACCTTCGAGCGCAGGTGGCCGATGTACACCTCGACGATGTTCGCATCGCCGTCGAAATCCGCGCCCCAGACGTTGGCGATGATCTCGGCCTTCGTGACGACCTCGTCGCGGCGGCGAAGCAGGAAGTCGAGCACCGCCAGCTCTCGGGCGGTGAGCGAGACCTCGGTGTCGCCGCGGAACACGCGGCGAGCAGCGGGGTCGAGCCGCAGGTCGCCGGCCTGAAGCACCGCCGGGCGCTCTCTGACGCCGCGCCTGACGAGGGCGCGCAGACGCGCGACCAGCACCGGGTACGAGAACGGCTTGGTGAGCCAGTCGTCGCCGCCGGTGTCGAGCCCCTCGACCTCGTCCCACTCGCCGTCCTTCGCGGTGAGGAAGAGAACGGGGGTCCAGTCGCCTTCGGCCCGCAGCGCCTGGCACACGCGGTAGCCGCTCATACCCGGCATCATCACGTCGAGCACGATCGCGTCGTAGTCGTTGTCGCGTGCGCGAGCGAGGCCGTCGACGCCGTCGTGGGCGACGTCGACGACCATGCGCTCGGCTTCGAGCCCGCGTCGGATGCCGTCGGCGAGTCGCACTTCATCGTCGACGAGCAGGATCCGCATGCTCACAGTCTGGCGGCAGGATCCTGAAGCGCACCTGAAGCGCGCCCGCTGCGACCTCAGGCGTGCTGCTCGCGGTGCCTGCCCTCGCCGATCTCCTCGACGACCTTCGCGCAGAAGGCCGGCAGATCGTCGGGGGTGCGGCTCGAGACGAGACCCGCATCGACCACGACCTCTTCGTCGACCCAGTTCGCGCCCGCATTGCGCAGGTCGGTCGTCAGGCTGGGGTAGCTGGTGAGGGTGCGGCCGTCGACGACACCGGCCTCGATGAGGATCCAGGCGCCGTGGCAGATCACGCCGACCGGCTTATGCTGCTCGAAGAACACCCGCGCGAAGTCGATCGAGTCGCGGTCCATGCGCAGGTGGTCGGCGTTCACCACGCCACCGGGCAGCACGAGCGCGTCGAAGTCGTCGGCGGAGGCCGACGCGACCGCCAGGTCGACCGGCTGCGCGTGGCCGTTCTTGCCGGTGATCTCGCCGGATTCGGGCGAGACCATGGTCGCCGCGCCGCCTGCGTCGGTCACCGCACGCCACGGTTCGGTCAGCTCGCTGTCCTCGAAGCCGCTCATCGCGAGGAAGGCGACCTTCGTGTCGGAGATGCTCGTCATGATGCGTCCTTTCGCTGGGGATGGGGTGCAGCCACTCTGCGACGGGTCTGCTCGTCACGGCAGGGGATGGCGGCTCTCCGCGGTGCGTGATACGGCGGAGGCTGAATACCCTGGATGCATGACCGTGCCCTCGCGTCCGCCCCCGGCGACGATCGCCGCCCCGATCGAGCACGAGCTGGTGATCCGCAAGTCGCGGTTCCTGACGCTGGTGGCTCCCGTGGGCTCCGCGGATGAGGCCGACGCGGTGATCGCTGCGGCGAGGAAGCGACACTGGGATGCCCGTCACCACTGCAGTGCGCAGGTGACGGGACTGCTCGGTGACCGGGCCCGGTCATCGGATGACGGCGAGCCGTCGGGGACCGCCGGGGTGCCGATGCTCGAGGTGCTGCGTCGGCGCGAGCTGACGGATGTCGTCGCCGTGGTGACCCGCTGGTTCGGCGGCATCAAGCTGGGAGCGGGCGGGCTGGTCCGGGCCTACTCGTCAGCGGTGTCGGGGGCGCTGGATCTCGCGTCGCTGGTGGATCGTCGGGTGCTGCAGCAGGTGCGCGTCACGCTGTCGCATGCGGATGCCGGGCGCTTCGACAATCTGCTTCGCGACTGGACAGGGCGCAGCGGCGCGGTGCTGGGCGAGACCTCGTACGCGGCGGAGGCGGAGTTCGTGGTGTGGGCACCGGGCGATGCCGTGGCCGGACTGCAGGCCGAGATCGCGGCCCTCTCGGCCGGCGAGGTGGTCGCGATCGCCACCGGTGTGGAGCGGGTTGTCGACGTGCCGCGCGGCGCGGGGCAGTGAGCTCTCAGCGGGCGAGGTCGGGTCAGCCGGCGAGGGCGGCGAGCACGGCATCCGACAGCGGGGGCCACGCCTCGATCGCCCACGGGCCGAAGTCCCGGTCGGCGAGGGCGACGCACGCGGCCCGGGCCTGCGGGTCGACCCACAGGAACGTTCCGCTCTGGCCGAAATGCCCGAAGGTGTCGGGCGAGTTGGCGCCCGACATCCAGTGCGGCGACTTCCCGTCGCGCAGCTCGAACCCCAGCCCCCAGTCGTTCGGGCGCTGCACGCCGTAGCCCGGCAGAACTCCGTCGAGGCCGGGGAACGCCACGGTCGTGGCGAGCGCCAGGGTCTGCGGGGCGAGCAGCGCGGGGCGCTGCAGCTCGGCGGCGAAGCGCGCGAGGTCGGCAGCAGTCGACTCGGCGCCCGCGCCTGCCGACCCGGTGAGCCTGGTCGACGACATGCCGAGCGGCGCGAAGACGGCCTCGTGGATGTAGGTCGAGAACGGGATCTCCGCCCGCGCCTCGAGCGTCTGCGCGAGCACCTCGAAGCCGCGGTTCGAGTAGATCCGGCGCGTGCCGGGCTCTGCGCGCACCTTGTCCTCCGAGAAGTCGAGGCCGGAGGTGTGCGCGAGCAGGTGCCGCACCGTCGACCCCGGGGGGCCCGCAGGGTCGTCGAGCTCGAAGACGCCCTCCTCGACCGCGACGAGAGCGGCGTACGCGGTGAGCGGCTTGGTGACGGAGGCCAGCCGGTAGACCCGGTCGAGGTCGCCGCGCGAGCCGAGAGGCGACCCGTCGGGGCCGATGACGACGACCGCGGCGCTGCCGACCTGCCAGTCGTCGATCTGGGTCAGGGCGTCGTCCATGGCGGTCATTCGTCCTCCGAAGCGTCTGCGTGCGTGTTCCGGCAGCCCGGCGCGCGCGTAGAAATCCTCCCATACGGGCTCGCGGCGTCATGGTCGGGGCATGCGAGAATCGCCGTATGAACGCGCGAGTGTCGAGGTCCGCTGCGGTGCTCGCCGGCCTCGCGCTGATCCTGTTCCCGCTGTTCGGCTTCGCGGTGAAGCTCGTCTATCCGGGGTGGATGCTCGTGCTCGCGATCTGGAGCAGCTGGCTGCTGATCCCGGGATATGTGATCCAGGTCGTGATCGCCGCCAGCGCGCTGCTGCGCCCGAGCGGCGTACTGCGCCACGCGAGGGGCGCGTGGCGCGCGCTCACCGCCGCATGGATCACCTCCGTGGGAGTTCTCGGCGTCGGATTCTTCCTGATCGACGGAGGCGACGACGGAGGCTCCGAATCGGCGATGACCGTGCTGTTCGGCGTGACCGGCTCTGCCGAGGCCAACGGGGTGTCGATGGTGTTCGCCCTGATCTGCGGTTTCCTCTGGATCGCCGGCTGGGTCTATCTCGTCGTCGAGTGGATCATCCAGCTGATCCTTCTGCGTCAGAGTCGGAAGCCGGTCTGACCGCGTCGGTGCGCCAGGTCCGCGGCATCCGCTCATATGTCGCGATGGCGTGGCAGTTGCGGCATCGAACGTCGCACTTCGCGATCTCCTCCGAGATGATCCGGATGCTGAACCCGTCCCGCACCATCTGCATCACGCCGGCCCGCTTGATCGCATCCGGGCGGTGGTCGAAGTCGAGGACGTGCCTGTCTGTGACACCGCAGTCGACGCAGGGATGCTCTCGCAGATGGTCGGCGATGAAGGTCTGAGATGCGCGCCGCTGGGCATCCGAACGCGCCCGGATGACGCGGATGTGGTGCTCCCGGTTCTTCCGGTAGTACTCGCGTGACGAGGCGCGGTTGCACTCTCTGCAGACCTCCTGCCTGCCGTCCTGACGGGCCGACTTCCGGTTGAAATCGGTGAGTGGTTTAGACTTCTGGCAGGTGCCGCAGCGCTTTTCACGCGGCATCGGCCCCCGTAGCTCAGAGGCAGAGCAACCGGCTTTTAACCGGTGGGTCGGGATGTCGGAATTCCCCGGGGGCACCTCTTCGATCGTCATGCGGAGTCCTTCCGTTCCGAGTGACTGTAGTGAGGGCATCCGACTCTCCACCGCACGCAGAAGCGCCCGCCGACTCTCGTCGGCGGGCGCTTCCGTCGGCCCGCGGATCCCCACACAGGCCGATCTCACCGCGTCACTCCTGCACGGCGGTCACGGGGTCACTGTGCCGGGGGCATCAGAACCGAGTCGATGAGGTAGACCGTGGCGTTCGCGGTCTGCACGCCACCGCAGATGACGTTGGCGTCGTTGACCATCCACTCGTCGCCCGAGCCGGTGACCTCGAGCTCGGCGCCCTGGACCGTCTTGTGCATGCCCTCGATGTCGGCCGGCGCGATCTGACCGGGGACGACGTGGTAGGTCAGGATCGACGTCAGCGTGTCGGCGTCGGTCTTCAGGCCCTCGATCGTCGCTGCGTCGATCTTGGCGAAGGCGTCGTCGACCGGGGCGAAGACGGTGAACTCGTCGCCGTTGAGCGTGTCGACGAGGTTCACGTCGGGGTTGAGCTCACCGCTGACCGCGGAGACGAGGGTGGTGAGCAGCGGGTTGTTCGATGCTGCCACGGCGACCGGGTCCTCCGACATGCCCTCGATGGAGCCGTCGCCGTCCGGCACCTGCTCGGCGTAGGCCTCGCAGCCAGGACCGACGAGGTTCGCGGCGGGATCCATCGTCTCGGGGGCCTCCGACGTCTCGGACGTCTCGGGTGCCATGGACTCCGAATCCGACGACGTGTTCGAGTCGCCTCCCATCGTGCATCCGGACAGGACGAGCACGCCGGCGAACCCGAGCGAGAGAGCGGCGGTGATCTTCTTCTTGGTGCTGAGCATTTCAACCTCCGGGGTTCCGAGCCGCGGACCTCCCGCGGCGTCGACGGTTGTTCGGAACCCCCTCCGAATCGGATGGGAACCAATCCGAATCGATTTCCCGAGCCGAAGGACCGGTGTCGGGAGGCTGGTCATGCCCCGCGCGCCCGTCCGCACATCGACGGGGTGGCGGTCGCGCGAGAGAGGAGGGATGCGGCATGCTTGTCGAGATGGTGATCGATGGTGTCGAGGTCCTCGAGGACGGGTCGTCCGGCGACCTCGCTGCCGACCTTCTCGTCCGCGTCGCCGACGGCGACCAGCGGGCGTTCGCGGAACTCTACGATCTGCTCTCGCCGCGTGTGTTCGCGCTGATCCTCAAGGTCGTCGTCAACCGCGCTCAGAGCGAGGAGGTGCTGCAGGAGGTCTTCCTGGAGATCTGGCAATCCGCTTCGCGCTTCGCTCCGAACAGAGGTCAGGGACGCTCCTGGGTGTTCACGATCGCACACCGTCGGGCCGTCGACCGGGTGCGCTCCTCGCAGTCGAGCACCGACCGCGACATGCGCGTCGGGGTGCGCGACCTCGGCGGTGAGCGAGACATGGTGCAGGAAGCAGTCGAGTCGAAGCTGGAAGGCGAGCGGGTCGTGACTGCGCTCGCCGCCCTGCCCGAGGCTCAGCAGGAAGCGCTCGTGCTGGCCTACTACGGCGGGTACAGCCAGAGCGAGATCTCGGCGCTCACGGGAGTGCCACTGGGAACGATCAAGACGAGAATGCGGGACGGACTGACGCGGTTGCGCGGGGAGATGGGGGTGTCAGCAGCATGAACGAGCAGGAATTCGCCGAGCTCGCGGCCGCCCACGCCCTCGGTGCGCTGTCGGATGCCGATGAGCGTCGCTTCGCTGACGCGCTCGCCGAGCACCCGCAGTGGCAGGCCATCGCCGACGACGACCACGACACCGTCGCGAACCTCGCCGACGGTCTGGTTCCCGTCGCGCCACCGCCCGCGCTGCGCGCGGACCTGCTGCGACGGATCACGACGCTGCCCCAGGGGGAGAGCGTCGCTCCCGCGGAATCCGCTCCAGCGGCGGGACCGGATGCCGGCGACCACGAGCGTGCGGCTGCGGGCTCGACGTCATCGAGTGCGCCGTGGCGACGGAGGATGTTCGTGCTCGCCGCCGGCCTCGCGCTGCTGGTGGGCGTCGGTGTCGCGACCACGACCGTGGTCTCGCAGCTGCAGCGACCGGCATCGGTCGTCGCGCTCGATGAGATCCGCTCCGCGCCCGATGCGGAACAGGCCAAGGTGGAGCTCCCCTCCGGTGCCACCGCGACGGCGCACTGGTCGGGCGAGGTCGGCAAGGCGGTTCTCGTGGCATCCGGACTCGACGATCTCGACGCCGACAAGAGCTACGAGCTCTGGTTCGTGCGCGGTGACAAGCCCATCGCGGCGGGTGTCTTCGACTCCGACGACGGAGAGGCGACGGCCCTGCTCGACGTGCCGATGCACGCCGGCGACGTCATCGCCGTCACGATCGAACAGGCCGGAGGATCGCCGTCGGGCTCCCCGACGACCGATCCGATCATCGTCATCCCGACGGCCTGAGCGCCCGCCACCAGGCGTACCCTGGACGGATGCCCGAGCAGTTCCATCGTCCCGTCCGCAGGCCGCCGGCGGCCTTCGACAACATCATCGGCGAGGCCGACCCTGCCGAGCAGTCCCGCGTCGCCCACGCCACGGCGTCCGCGCTGCTCGAGCGTGCGCGCAGCGATGAATCCGGAGCGGTCACCGAACGGCTGCTCGCCTTCGCCTCCGAGCACGGGATCGACGAGATCGCCGAGCTGTGGTCGCACGCCCCGGCGCGTTCGCTGCCCGGTGCGCTCTGGCGGCTGTACCTGCTGCAGATCGCGATCCGCGCGGATGCCCCGCTCACAGCGCTGCTGTACGAGCGCGGGCGGGTCGAGCTGCACACCGCCGACGCGGCTATCGCCGGTGCTCCCGCGCCGGCCGACCCGGGTGAGCTGGTCGATCTCGTCGACGCGATCCTGCGCGGTGTGTTCCGCGGCGACTTCTCGGTGGCGCTGGAGCGCGCCGCCGCGTACTGCCGCGTGCAGGCATCCGGTGCGACCCACACGGCCGACGACTACGAGCAGACCGAACCGCGGCGGGCGAGCGACCTCACCCGCCGTGCGCTGCGGCTGACCACCTACGCCGAGGACCTCTCCGCGTCGGCGGCGTCGTGGCGGCGCGGCATGCTGACCTGAACCGCGCAGAAGCAGAAGAAAAGCCGGACCGCAAGAACGCCTCTCGGCGGAAGGCCGCTCGCAGCGGCGAATATTGGAGCCCGGGGTTATGCGGCCCGGCCGATCAAGTGTAACGCGTCTCCGGCGCGGGTATTCCCGCCCGCTCTAAGCTGTGCACATGGCTCAGCGCTTCGCCCTCATGATCGCCCCGGCCGACGCCGACGACGACCGCGCCGACTTCACCGACACCTTCACCGCGATGGATGTCGCGGCTCCCGCGCTCAGCGTGGGCGAGCTCAGCACGCAGCGGGGTGACGGGGTGTTCGAGTCGATCGGGGTCGTCGACGGGCATGCGAACGAGATCGAGGCGCACGTGCAGCGTCTCGCGCACTCCGCGCGGCTGTGCGATCTGCCCGCGCCGAACCTCGCACAGTGGCGGCAGGCCATCGACGCGGTCGCGGCGCACGCACCGGCGGGTGAGGCGGTCATCAAGCTGATCCTCAGCCGCGGCGTCGAGCACGGTCCGGCCCCCACGGCCTGGGCGACCGTCGCCGCAGCCCCCGACTTCAGCGCGGTGCGACGCGACGGTGTGAAGGTCGTCACTCTCGACCGGGGATACGACCTCGGCGCGGGGGAGCGGGCGCCGTGGCTGCTGCTCGGGGCGAAGACGCTGTCGTACGCGGTGAACATGGCGGCGCTGCGCGAGGCGCGCCGCCGCGGTGCCGACGATGCGATCTTCGTCACCCGCGACGGCTACGTGCTCGAGGCTCCCACTGCCTCGCTGATCCTGCGCTCGGGCGACGAGTTCCTCACTCCGGCCCCGGCGGGCGGCATCCTGCACGGCACCACGCAGCTCAGCGTCTTCGAGCACCTGCATTCCCGCGGGTTCACCACGCGCTACGCGACGCTGACGGCGACCGACCTGACGAAGGCGGATGCGGCCTGGCTCGTCTCGAGCATCCGCCTCGCCGCCGCGATCACCGCCGTCGACGGCGCGCCTCTGGCATCCGATCCCGAACTCACCGCCGAGCTGAACGCCTTCCTGCTCTCACCGCGCTGATCCGCTTCTCGGGCGGTCCGGGCGCTCGAGAACTCCGACAGCTCAGAGCGCGTGACTCACCCGAACCGGCCCGAGACGTAGTCCTCGGTGGCCTGCACGGCCGGGGTCGTGAAGATGGTCGAGGTGTCGTCGAACTCGATGAGCTTGCCCGGCTTGCCGGTGCCGGCGATGTTGAAGAACGCCGTCTTGTCGGACACGCGGCTGGCCTGCTGCATGTTGTGCGTCACGATGACGATCGTGTACTCGTTCTTGAGATCCTGGATGAGCTCCTCGATCGCGAAGGTCGAGATCGGGTCGAGGGCCGAGCACGGCTCGTCCATCAGCAGCACCTCGGGCGAGACCGCGATCGCGCGAGCGATGCACAGACGCTGCTGCTGGCCGCCGGACAGGCCGGAGCCGGGCTTGTCGAGACGGTCCTTGACCTCGTTCCAGAGGTTCGCGCCCATCAGCGACTTCTCGACCAGCGCGTCCTGATCGCTCTTCGACATCTTGCCGTTGTTGAGCTTCACCCCCGCGAGCACGTTCTCCTTGATCGACATCGTGGGGAACGGGTTCGGGCGCTGGAAGACCATGCCCACCTGGCGGCGCACGAGCACCGGGTCGATCCCCGCGCCGTACAGGTCCTTCCCGTCGAGCAGCACCTCGCCCTCGACGCGCGCGCCGGGGATGACCTCGTGCATGCGGTTCAGGGTGCGCAGGAAGGTCGACTTGCCGCAGCCGGACGGGCCGATGAAGGCGGTCACGCTGCGCGGCTGGATCTCGAGGGAGACGCCTTCCACGGCGAGGAAGTCGCCGTAGTAGACGTTGAGGTCGTTGACTTCGATGCTCTTGGACATGTCGGGTTCCTTCGGGTTCGGGTGCGGCTCAGCGGCCGGCGGTCTTCGGGGCGAACAGCTTCGCGATCAGACGCGCCAGCAGGTTCAGCAGCATGACGATGAGGATCAGGGTGAGCGCGCCCGCCCAGGCGCGTGCGACGGAGGCATCGGCCGCAGTTCCCTGATTCATGTAGGAGTTGTAGACGAACACCGGGAGGGTCATCATCTGGCCGTTCACGAGGTTCGTGTTCAGGCTCGCGGTGTACCCCGCGGTCAGCAGCAGCGGCGCGGTCTCGCCGATGACGCGCGAGATGGCGAGCATCACCGAGGTGGTGATGCCGGCGATCGAGGTGGGCAGCACGATCTTCAGGATCGTCAGCCACTTCGGCACGCCCAGGGCGTACGAGGCCTCGCGCAGCTCGTTCGGCACGATGCGCAGCAGCTCCTCGCTGCCGCGCACGACGACCGGCACCATCAGCACCGCCAGCGCGAGAGCACCCATCAACCCCATCGAGATGCCCGGTCGCACGAGCAGCGCGAAGACCGAGTAGACGAACAGACCGGCGACGATCGACGGGATGCCCGTCATCACGTCGACGAGGAACGTGATGCCCTTGGCGATGCGGCCGCGGCCGTACTCGACGAGGTAGATGGAGGTCATCAGGCCGATCGGGACGGCGATCAGCGTCGCAGCCAGCGTGACGAGCACGGTTCCCCAGATGGCGTGCACGATGCCGCCGCCCTCGCCGACGATGTTGCGCATCGAGAAGGTGAAGAACTCGACGTCGAAGCGGCCGATGCCGTTGGCGATGACGGTCCACAGCAGCGAGATGAGCGGCAGCAGCGCGACGACGAACGCCGAGCTGACGAGCGCCGTCATGAGGCGGTCGACGGCCTTGCGCCGGCTCTCGGCGATCGACGAGACGACCGTGATGAGAACCATGTAGATCAGCACCCCGACGACGACGGCGCCGGCGATGTTGAAGTCGGCCGGGTCGGCGCCGATGGCGCCGAGGGCGAAGACGGTGAACGAGATGGCGAGGGATGCCCCGAGCAGCGCCCACGGCGCCCACGGGGCGAGCCGGCCGGCGGTGAGGGAGGTCGAGGCAGGGGCGGCGGTGAGCGTGGTCATGTCAGTTCGCTCC
Organism: Microbacterium sp. OR21; assembly: GCF_047306785.1. Classification (NCBI taxonomy): domain Bacteria; kingdom Bacillati; phylum Actinomycetota; class Actinomycetes; order Micrococcales; family Microbacteriaceae; genus Microbacterium; species Microbacterium sp. OR21. The sequence continues at coordinate 886,515 of NZ_JAZEXJ010000001.1, forward strand.
AGAGAACTCGGCGCGACGGGCCACGATCCAGCGGGCCAGCGCGTTCACCGCGAAGGTCACGACGAACAGCACCAGGCCGGTGGCGATCAGGGTGTTCACGCCGGTGTCGTGCGCCTCGGGGAACGCCAGGGCGATGTTCGCGGGGATCGGGGTGGGGTTGGTGGCGGTGAGCACCAGGAAGCTGTAGACGGCGGCGGGGGAGAGCACCATGGTCACGGCCATGGTCTCGCCGAGCGCACGGCCGAGGGCGAGCATGACCGCCGAGACCATTCCGCCGCGGGCGAAGGGCAGCACGGCCATGCGCACCATCTCCCAGCGGGTGGCGCCGAGCGCGAGCGCGGCCTCCTCATGCAGCTTCGGGGTCTGCAGGAACACCTCGCGGCAGATGGCGGTCATGATCGGGATGACCATGACGGCGAGCACCACGGCGGCGGTCATGATGGTCTTGCCGGTCGAGGAGACCTGGCCGCCGAAGATCGGGATCCACCCGGCGTTCTCGTTCAGCCAGGCGTACACCGGCTGCAGCAGTGGCGCGAGCACCAGTCCGCCCCAGAGGCCGAACACGACCGAGGGCACGGCCGCGAGCAGGTCGATCACGTACCCGAGCACGCCGGCCAGGCGACGCGGGGCGTAGTGCGAGATGAACAGGGCGATGCCGATCGCGACGGGTGTGGCCATCAGCAGGGCGAGGAAGGATGCCCAGACGGTGCCGAACGCGAGCGGTCCGACGTACTCCCAGAAGGAGCGGCCCTCGAGGATGTGGTTGTCGGTCGTGTCGGGGGCGAACGCCGGCAGGCTCTGCACCAGGAGGAATGCGGCCACCGCGGCGAGCACGACGAGGATGATGATGCCGGCGCCCAGCGCGCTGCCCGAGAACACCCGGTCGCCGAGGCGCTGCTTGGCTCTGATCGGGGCAGGGGGTGCCTGCCTGGTCGTCGTGCTCATGGTCTCCGTTTCGGGTCGAAGGTCGAATGAGGCGGACTCTCTGATGCCCCCGCGCCGGATCGGACGCGGGGGCACCGGGGTCAGCTGGTCGTGATCGGTCAGCCGACCTTGATCGTGTCGATGGCGGCGAGGACCTTCTCGCGCAGCCCGTCCGAGATCGGGGCGCTGCCGGCGTTGTCGGCAGCGGCCTGCTGGCCCTCCTCGCTCGCGACGTACTCGAGGTACGTCTTCACGAGCTCGGCCTTGTTCTGGTCCTCGTACTGCTCGCAGGCGATCAGGTAGCTGACCAGTGCGATCGGGTACGAGCCGGCGGGGGCTGCGGCGGGGTCGACGTCGAACACCAGGTCGGCGTCGCCGCGGCCCTCCTCCAGCGGCGAGGCCTCCACGAGCGCGGCTGCGGCCTCGGCCGAGTACGCCACGTACTCGCCCTCGACGCCCACCTTCACCTGGCCGAGACCGGTGGTCTGCGAGGCGTCGGCGTAGCCGATCGCGCCGTTGCCGGCCTTGATCGCCTGCACGACACCCGACGTGCCCTGTGCGGCCTCGCCGCCCTGGAGAGGCCACACGCCGTCGGCCTCGGCGGTCCACACATCGGGAGCGGTCGCGTTCAGGTATGCGGTGAACGTCTCGGTGGTGCCCGAGTCGTCGGAGCGGTGCACGGGCGAGATCGCCAGGTCAGGCAGCTCGACGCCCTCGTTCTGCGCGGCGATCGCCTCGTCGTTCCAGTTGGTGATCGAGCCCGCGAAGATGCCGGCGATCGTCTTCGCGTCGAGGTTCAGCTCGTCGACGCCCTCGAGGTTGAACGCGACGGCGACGGGGGAGATGTACAGCGGCACCTCGACGATGCCCTCGGACGAGCAGGTCTTGAAGCCGTCGGCGAACTCGTCGAGCTTGAACGCGCGATCCGAGCCGATGAAGTCGCTCGCGCCGGCGATGAAGTTCTCACGGCCCGTTCCCGACCCGGTCGGCTCGTAGTTGATGGTGACGCCGGTGTTCGCGGTCTGGAAGGCGGCGACCCAGGCCTCCTGTGCGGCGCCCTGGGACGATGCGCCGGTGGCCTTCAGCGTGCCCTCGAGGTTCGAGGCCACGGCGGCGTCGGAGTCGCCGGCGGGGGCTTCGTTCGCGGCGCAGCCGGCGAGTGCGAGGGCGGCGACAGCGCCGACGGCGCTGATACGAGCGATGCGGGTGATCTTCACTGTGGATCCGTTCGATCGGGGAATGTGTACGGCCCGGTGCAGGGCACACAGTGACGCTAGAAGCCTCGGTTAACGAGACTCTCCCCGACAGGTGAACGGCAGGTGAACGAGGTGCGGACAGTCGGCACGGCGTCCGCCCGCGCGGGTGTCAGATCTTCGGCTCGTGCGTCTCGATGGAGATGATCCCCGAGCCGGGGTTGGTGGCGGAGAGGTGCACCACGCTGAACGCCGCGACGTTCAGGGCGCTGGCGCTCTCGACGTACGAGCCGTGCACGGTCCCGGTGGCGAGCGCGAGTTCCGACAGGATGCCGGGCAGCACCGGTCCGTGGCTGCACAGCACGGTCGCCTTGCGTGCGCGCACCCGGCGTCCGACCACCGAGCGTACGTCGGCGGCATTTGCCTCCCAGGCGTCCTGGCTGAGCTTCGCGGTCACCCGCGCCATCCGGCCGAGCTTGCGCTCCAGCGGTGCGACCGTCTGCGTGCAGCGCACCGCGTCGCTGGTGACGATCCGCCGCACGCCGAAGGCCCGCAGCGGGCCGACGATCGCCTTGGCCTGCAGCAGTCCCTTGTCGGTGAGCGGGCGCGCGGCATCCGCCTCATGCCAGTCCGAGCGCGAGACGGCCTTCGCATGCCGCAGCGCGATGACGGGGAAGGTGCGCAGCACGCCGTCGTCGACGAGCCGGATGAAGTTGTCGAGGATCTCGACGTCGACGGGGTAGCTGAGGTGCTTGCGCGCCTTCTTCAGGCTCACCCACTCGACGCCGGAGATCTCGCCGTTGGGCACGAACGTCGAGGCGCGGATCGCGTCGTCGGTCGCCTCGGCGGCCCAGTAGTGCACGACCTTCTGCCGCTTCGGGCGCATCCAGTACTTGCTGACGCCGACCGGCACCCCCAGCGAGACCCGGATGCCGGTCTCCTCGCGCACCTCGCGCACGGCGGTCTCGGCGAGCATCTCGCCGGGGTCGACCTTGCCCTTGGGCAGCGTCACGTCCCGGTACTTCGTCCGATGGATCAGCAGCACCCGGATCTTGTCGTCGACGAGGCGCCAGACGACGGCGCCGGCCGCGTAGACCGCCGAGTCGCTCATCGGATCGTGCGCTTGCTGCGACGCCGCCGACCCTGCACGGCCGCCATGGTCAGATCCTGCAGGTCGACCAGCGGTGCTCCGTCGACCTCGGCGACGCGCTTCCACTCACCGCCCTCGCCGAGATGCCAGGAGTTCGTGTGCGGGTCCATCGCCAGGTCGAACAGCGCATGCAGCTCCTGCAGGTGCGCCGGATCGCGGAGGCGCACCAGCGCCTCGACGCGGCGGTCGAGATTTCGGTGCATCATGTCGGCGCTTCCGATGTAGACGATCGGCGCGCCGTCGTTCTCGAACATGAACAGCCGGGAGTGCTCGAGATAGCGGCCCAGGATGCTGCGCACCGTGATGTTGTCGCTGACGCCGGGCAGGTCGACGCGCAGGCTGCAGATGCCGCGCACCCACACGTCGACCTTCACGCCGGCCATGCTGGCGCGGTACAGGCCGTCGATGATCTCCTCGTCGACCATCGAGTTGACCTTGATGCGGATGCGCGCCGGCTTGCCGGCCTCGGCGTTGCGCCGCTCGGCGTCGATGTGCCGCAGCAGCCCCTTGCGGAGGTGGCGCGGTGCGACGAGCAGGTGCTTGAACTTCTTCTCGATCGCGTAGCCGCTCAGCTCGTTGAACAGCCGGGTCAGATCCTTGCCCACCTGCGGGTCGGCGGTGAACAGGCCGAAGTCCTCGTAGATGCGGCTGGTCTTCGGGTTGTAGTTGCCGGTGCCGATGTGCGAGTAGTGGCGCAGCACGCCGTCCTCCTCGCGGATGATCAGCGCCAGCTTGCAGTGCGTCTTGAGCCCGACCAGCCCGTAGACCACGTGCACGCCGGCCTTCTCGAGCTTGCGCGCCCAGACGATGTTGTTCGCCTCGTCGAATCGCGCCTTCACCTCGACCAGCGCGAGCACCTGCTTGCCCGCTTCGGCCGCATCGATGAGCGCCTGCACGATCGGGCTGTCGCCCGACGTGCGGTACAGGGTCTGCTTGATGGCGAGCACATGCGGGTCGCGGGCGGCCTGCTCGAGGAACGCCTGCACGCTGGTCGCGAACGACTCGTACGGGTGGTGCACGAGCACATCCGCCTTGCGGATCGACTGGAAGATGTCGGCGCGCTCGTTGCTGTCGCCGGGCTGGAACGCCACCGCGGTGGTGGGCAGATGCGGCGGATAGCGCAGATCGGGACGATCGAGACGGCCCAGGTCGAACAGTCCGCGCAGGTCGAGCGGTCCGGGCAGTCGGTAGACCTCCTGATCGGTGATGTCGAGCTCCTTGATCAGCAGCTCGAGCGTCACCTCGTCCATGTCGTCGGTGATCTCGAGGCGGATCGGCGGGCCGAAGCGCCGGCGCAGCAACTCGGCCTCGAGCGCCTGGATGAGGTTCTCGCTCTCGTCCTCCTCGATCTCGACGTCCTCGTTGCGGGTGAGGCGGAACGCGTGGTGGTCGAGCACCTCCATGCCGGGGAACAGGTCGTCGAGGTGATTGGCGATGAGCTCCTCGAGGCGGATGAACCGGGTGATCGCGCTGACACCCGGCACCTCGACGAAGCGCGGCAGCATGGTCGGCACCTTCAGACGCGCGAAGTCCTGCCTGCCGGTGCGCGCGTTGCGGATGCGGATCGCGAGGTTCAGCGACAGGCCCGAGATGTAGGGGAACGGGTGTGCCGGGTCGACGGCGAGCGGCATCAGCACGGGGAAGACCTGCGCTTGGAAGTACTCCCCGAGCGCACCGCGCTCGGCATCGGTGAGGTCGTCCCACTCGGTGATCTCGATGCCGGCGTCGGCGAGAGCAGGTCTCACGAGGTCATTCCACGCCGCGGCGTGCCGCAACTGCAGAGCGTGCGCGTCTCGGGAGATGTCGGCGAGCACGTCGCTGGGAGCGCGTCCGACGTTCGTCGGCACCGCCAGGCCCGTCAGGATGCGCCGCTTGAGCCCTGCGACCCTGACCATGAAGAACTCGTCGAGGTTGCTCGCGAAGATCGCGAGGAAGTTCGCCCGCTCGAGCTCCGGCAGCGACGGGTCCTCGGCGAGCTCGAGCACGCGCTGGTTGAACGCCAGCCAGCTCAGCTCGCGGTCGTGGTAGCGGTGGTCGGGGAGCACCGCGTCAGGGGCTTCATGCGCATCGAAGTCGTCGTCCTCTGCATCTCCGAGGCCGGTGTCGACAAGGGCGGGTTCCATCATGGGGTACATCTTTGCACCCGTCGGTGACGGATAAGCGAACTCAGCCGGCCGATGTGGACTGCTCGTCGTGCAGATTGAAGCGGTAGCCGACGTTGCGCACGGTTCCGATGATCTGCTCCGCCTCGCCGAGCTTGGCGCGCAGGCGTCGCACGTGCACGTCGACCGTGCGCGTGCCGCCGAAGTAGTCGTATCCCCACACGTCGCTCAGCAGCTGCTCGCGGGTGAACACCCGCGAGGGGTGCGTGGCGAGGAAGTGCAGCAGCTGGAACTCCTTGTACGTGAGATCCAGCGGGCGCCCGTGCAGCCGGGCGCTGTACGACTGCTCGTCGATGGTGATGCCGGAGGCCTGCACGTGGACGGGCGCCGCGGCATCCACCCGCGCCAGGGCGAGCCGGAGTCGCGCGTCGATCTCGGCCGGTCCGGCCGTGTTCAGGAGGACGTCGTCGAAGCCCCAGTCCGCGGCGATCGCGCTCATGCCGCCCTCGGTCACGACCAGCAGCACCGGCGCCTCGGTGCCGGCCGTGCGCAGCAGTCGGCAGGCGGCGCGCGCCGCGACGAGATCACCGCGCGCGTCGACGAGCACGGCGTCGCAGTCGGGGAGGTCCAGCAGGCGGGCAGCGTCCAGCGGGTGGCGGCGGATGCCGTGCGACAGCAGCTCGAGCGCGGGCAGGGCGGGATCCCCTTCGGGAGCGGAGGTGAGTGCCAGCACGAGGACCACGCGTCAATGCTAGCGGCGAGCCCGCAGCTGATGACGGGCTTCCCAGGTGGCGCAGAACACGGCCACTACGATGGCACCATGTCTGAACCGGCCATCGCCCCGCGCAACGCCTTCCACGGCGTCGTCGCGGTCTGGATCGCGTCGCTGGTCATCGCGGTGACGCTCGGCATCGTCCTGCCCGACGAGGTCAGGGTCGGCTGGCTGCTGATCGCCTTCGGCGGCGTCGTGCTGCTGTCGTTCGCCGTGCAGCTGGCCTACGGGCGCGCGCAGGGGTTCATCGTGCGCGTCGCCGGCAGCGTGGTCGGCGCGCTGGTGGTGATGGGCCTGGTGTCGGCGGCGTTCGGCATCGCCACGCTCGCCTCGGCCATCTGACCGCACCGCCTGCCGCGAGGTAGAGTGGACGCATGGACCTCGTCGCGCTCGAATTCTTCTTCCTCGGTCTGCTGGGGCTTGCGAGCCTCGCGATCGTGTTCGTCTCGGGCGTCGTGCTCGTCAACCTGTTCCGCGGCCAGCGCTGACCCGACGTCGTCGTGATCGAGCTGCCCACCGATCTTCCGGCCGACCTCGCACCGCTGTCGTGGCTGCTCGGTGTCTGGGAGGGCACCGGCGTCATCGAGTACACCGCGGGCGAGCGGCGCTACCAGGGCGAGTTCTCGCACCGCGTGAGCTTCAGCCATGACGGCGGACCGTTCCTGAACTACGCCGCCTCCGCCTCCTTCCTCGGCGCCGAGGGGGCCGACGAGCCGGTGGCCCTCCTCGCCGAGACGGGCTTCTGGCGTCTCGCGCGCCCCGTCACCGATGCCGATCCCGGCCCGGCTCTGCTGCCGCCGGTCGCGTCGGCCGAGCCGCGGACGGTCGACGACGTCGAGGCTCTGCGCACCGACGACGGGTTCCCGCTGCAGGTGTCGGTGGCGCACTCCGACGGCACGCTCGAGCTGTATCTCGGCCGCATCTCCGGCCCGCGCATCGACATCGCCACCGATGCCGTCGTGCGCCCTGCGGGCAGCAGGGCGTACTCGGCGGCGAGCCGCATGTACGGTCTGGTCGACGGCCATCTGCTGTGGGCGTGGGACATCACCGCCCTCGGCGAGAAGCTGAAGTCGCATGCGTCGGCGCGACTGGCGAAGGCCTGACATGGCGACGTTCGACGGCATCCCGGGCGCCGTGCGCGAGGGCGAGCTGATCGTGCACTTCGGCAACCCGCTCGTCGAGCAGCGCCGCCTGGTGTCCGGTGATGCGCTCGCCCCGCTCGTCGACCGGGTTCTCATCGAGGTCGCGGGCGACGACCGGCTGACCTGGCTCGACTCGATCACCTCCCAGTCGGTGGCGCGGTTGCGCGCCGGCGAGAGCACCGAGCTGCTCGTGCTCGACCCGCAGGGCCGTGTCGAGCATGCCGCGGGGGTCTTCGAGGACGGCTCATCGGTCTGGCTGATCGCCGACGACGGGGATGCCGAGAAGCTGGCGACCTGGCTGCAGCGCATGGTCTTCCGCTCGCGGGTCACGGTGACCGTGCGGGCGGATGCGGCGCTGGTCGGCTTCTTCGCCGGCGGCGACGCCGAGGCGCGGATCACGGCAGCCGCTCCGCACGGCGTGCCGCTCATCTGGCGCGATCCGTGGGCGCGCGTGCAGCCCGGCGGTCACCAGTACGCCGTCACCCCCGAGCATCCCGCGGCCGACTGGGCCTGGAGCGTCGCCGTCGTCGACGACGCCCGCTCCGTCACCGCGCCATTCGCCGGTGCGCTCGCCGCGGAGGCGCTGCGCATCGCCGCCTGGCGGCCGCGCTGGGCTCGCGAGGTCGACGATCGCAGCATCCCGCACGAGTCCGACTGGATCCGCAGTGCCGTGCACCTGAGCAAGGGCTGCTATCGCGGGCAGGAGACGGTCGCCAAGGTGCACAACCTCGGGCACCCGCCTCGCCGCCTCGCCGCGCTTCTGCTCGACGGCAGCGACGTGGTCATGCCCTCGCCCGGCGACGTCGTGCTGGCGGGGGATGCCGAGGTCGGCCACATCACGTCCGTCGCCATGCACCACGAGGACGGGCCGATCGCGCTCGCGATCCTGTCGCGTCGTGCGCCCGCCGGCGAGCTGATCGTGCGTGCGGGGGAGACCCTGATCGCGGCGGCCCAGCAGGTGATCGTGCCCGCCGACGCGGGCGCCACCGCCGAGGTGCCGCGTCTGACCCGCCTCTCTCGCCGCCCCGCCGGCGAGGACCCGCGCAAACCCCGCTGACCCGCAGCTCCCCTTCCTCTGCACGTCGATCGACAACGGGAGAGGGGAGAGGGGAGCAGGGGAGCAGGTCAGTCGACCGGGGCGACGGCCGACCAGGGGACGGTGAGCTCACCGAGACGCCAACGGTGCTTCGCGCCCTGCACGGGTACCCCCTGCGCACGCAGCGCCGACACGGCGGCGAGCCATCGCTGCACCGGCCCGAAGGTCGACAGTGCGGCTGCGCGGTCCCACTCGCGATCCAGCGCGGAGAGAAGGTCGTGGATCCGCTCGCCGGGCACGTTGCGATGGATGAGAGCCTTCGGCAGTCGCTCGGCGACGACCCCCGGATGCTCGAGCTGAGCCAGCCGGAGTGAGATCGTGAACCTGACAGGCTGGCCCTGGCTCGTGACATCGATCCAGCTGGCGATGCGGCCGATCTCGTCGCAGGTGCCCTCGACGAGCATTCCGCCCGGTGCGAGTCGGGATGCGACGCGCTGCCACGCGTCGTGCACGTCGGCTTCGTCGTACTGGCGCAGCACGTTCATCGCCCGGATCACCGAGGGCCGTCGTCCACCGCCCAGCGGCACCTCGAAACCGCCGTGGGCGAACGCGACCGGCAGGTCGGCGGCGAAGGGGGTGCGGCCCGCCCGCAGCTCGTCGAGCTGGGCGCGGGCCGTCGCGACCCGCTGCGGGTCGATCTCGAGGCCCAGCACCTCGGCATCCGCTCGCGCCCGCCGCAGCCTGGTCGCGAGTTCAAATGCCGTGACGCCGCTGGCGCCGTAGCCGAGGTCGACGACGAGCGGATCGGATGCCCTGCGGAGGGCCTCCGACGCCGCGATCCACCGATCGTTGCGCCGCAGCCGGTTCGTCCCCGTCGTACCTCGCGTCGGATTCCCCACAGGTGCGCTCATCTCCCTCATTCTTCCTCACTCCCTCCTCCTCGCTCGTGCCTCACGCAAGCAGTCAAGGGCGGAGTGGCCTTGTCGGAATGAGCATTGGGGAGGAGCGAAGCGGAGGGGCCCCACTCTGCGAATGAAGACAAGGTCACGCAGCCCGTCACCCACCGCCAGGATCGATAAAGTGGAAGCCATGACGCGCACCCTGATCCTGCTCCGCCACGGCCAGAGCGAATGGAACCAGCTCAACCTCTTCACCGGATGGGTGGACGTCCGCCTGACCGATCAGGGCAAGGCCGAGGCCCGCCGCGGCGGCGAACTGCTGGCCGAGTCGGGTCTGCTGCCCGATGTGCTGCACACGTCGCTGCTCAGCCGCGCGATCCAGACTGCGAACATCGCCCTCGACGCCGCCGATCGCCTGTGGATCCCGGTGACCCGCTCGTGGCGCCTCAACGAGCGCCACTACGGCGCGCTGCAGGGCAAGGACAAGGCGCAGACGCTCGAGGAGTTCGGGCCTGAGCAGTTCCAGCTGTGGCGTCGCTCGTTCGACGTGCCGCCGCCCCCGCTCGACGACGACAGCGAGTTCAGTCAGGTGGGCGACGCGCGCTACGCCGACATCGACGGCGAGGTGCCCCGCACCGAATCCCTCAAGCTCGTCATCGACCGTCTGCTGCCGTATTGGAACGACTCGATCGTGCCCGACCTCGAGGCGGGCAAGACGGTGCTGGTCACCGCGCACGGCAACTCGCTGCGCGGTCTGGTCAAGCACCTCGACGGGATCAGCGACGACGACATCGCCGGGCTGAACATCCCCACGGGCATTCCGCTGGTGTACGAGCTCGACGAGAACAACGTCCCCACGGGACCGAGCCGCTACCTCGACCCCGAGGCCGCCGCGGCCGGCGCCGCGGCCGTCGCCGCGCAGGGCAAGAAGTAACGCCGACACCCCGACTCACCGCCGAGACCCCGTGCTGCTGACGTCTGCAGCACGGGGTCTCGGCGATGTCACGGGGTGTCGGCGATCAGACGCCCGACGAGCCGATCAGGACGCCGCCGGGCCGGACTGCGTCGACTGGGCGGAGGCTGCCAGCGCGATGTCCTCCTCCTGCACCGCCCAGTCGCCGGTGGCGAGGTAGACGACCTTCTTCGCGACGGCGACGGCGTGGTCGGCGAAGCGCTCGTGGTAGCGGCTGGCGAGCGTCGCATCGACGGTCGCGGTCGCCTCGCCCTTCCAGTTGTCGCTGAGCACCTTCTCGAACACGCTGGCGTGCAGCTCGTCGACGTCGTCGTCGGCGTTGCGGATCTCGTCGGCGAAGCGCAGGTCCTGCGTGCGCAGCAGGTCGGCGAGGGTGCCGGAGATCTGCACGTCGAGCTCGCCCATCCGCCGGAAGGTGCCCTTCAGGCCCTTCGGCACGGCGCGCTCGGGGAAGCGCAGGCGAGCGAGCTGGGCGATGTGCTCGGCCATATCGCCCATGCGCTCCAGCGACGCGCTCACGCGCAGCGCGGTGATCACGATGCGCAGGTCTCGGGCGACCGGCTGCTGCCTGGCGAGGATCTCGATCGCCTGCTCATCGAGCGCGACCGCGAGCTCGTCGATCTTCGCGTCGTCGGCGATCACCTCCTCGGCCAGCGCCACGTCGCTCTCGGCGAACGCCGTGGTGGCCTTCTGGATCGCGACGGTGACCAGGTCGGCGATCTCGACGAGACGCGACTGCAGCTCTTCGAGGGACTGATGGAAGACTTCGCGCATATCGGCGCAACCTTTCGTCGGGGGTTCGGCACGGCATGCCGAGGGCACACGCTCGCGCGGCCGGAACGATTGTCCGCGGTGAAGGTTAACGAACGGTGCCGGGAACGTGAATACTAACCTCTTCGTCGCGTCACGGCGCGGTGTGCGGCGGTCAGTGAGCGGGCGGGCCTCTACTGTGGAGGCATGGATCCCGCCCAGCTCGCGCTGTTCGCCCTCGCCGTGGGAGCGCTGATCGGAGCGGGCGCCGTGCTGCTGGTCAACTGGGCCTACCGGGTGCGCGCGATCGCCCTGCAGGAGACGTCCGCGGCGGTCCCGCCGGGCGTCGCGGACGTGCTCGCGAGCATGGACGACGCCGCCTGCGTCCTCGATGCCTCCGGCCTGGTGGTCGCAAGCTCCAACGCGGCGGCGCGCTTCGGCATCCGGGACGGGGCCGTGCTCGACAACATCGATCTGCGACGGCTGGTGCGTGCGGTGCGCGACGGCGGCGCCAGCACGACCGAGACGATCCGGCTCACCGGCGGCGCGTCCTTGGATCCTCGTCTGGTATCGGCACGCGCCAGTTCGGTCGGGCCGCAGCTGACCCTGCTGATCATCCGCGACGTCACCGAGCGCGAGAGACTCGATCAGATGCGCACCGACTTCGTCTCGAACACGAGCCACGAGCTGAAGACGCCGGTCGCGTCGGTCAGTCTTCTCGCCGAGGCGATCGAATCCGCGGCCGACGACGCCGAGCAGGTGCGCATCTTCGCCGCGCGGATCTCGGCCGAGGCCGCCCGGCTCGGCCAGCTCACCGGGCGCATCCTCAGCCTGTCGCGGCTGCAGGCGGCGGAGAGCCTGTCGCAGATCGAGCCGGTCTCCATCGACGAGGTCGTCGCCGCGTCAATCGACGCGCACTCGGTGCAGGCCGAGTCGGCGGGCGTCGAGCTCAGTCGTGGCGGTGAGCGCGGGCTGTGGGTGCGCGGAGACGCCCAGGTGCTCGTCGAGGCGGTCGGCAATCTCATCGCCAACGCGATCGTGTACTCGCCGAGCGGCTCGCGAGTCGGCGTCGGGGTGAAGCTCGACGGGGAAGTCGTCGAGATCGCCGTGACCGATCAGGGGATCGGGATCTCGGATGCCGATCGCGAGCGGATCTTCGAGCGCTTCTACCGTGCGGATGAGGCGCGCTCGCGCCGCACCGGTGGCACCGGGCTGGGCCTGTCGATCGTGAAGCATGCGACCCAGCGGCACGGCGGCGAGGTGCGGGTGTGGTCGCGGCTGGGCCGCGGCTCGACGTTCACCATGCGACTGCCGCGAGCCGAGGGGCCCGAGAAGGCCTCTGACAGGAAGCCCAAGAGGAAGACCAAGAAGAAGCGTGCGAGCGGGGATGCCCGCACCCGCGACACCCGGAACGGAGAGTTCGCATGACCCGCATCCTGCTCGTCGAGGATGAGCCCGATCTGGCCGATCCGCTCGCCTACCTGCTGCGGCGCGAGGGCTACGAGGTCGAGATCTGCGAGGACGGTCCTGGCGCGCTGACGGCGTTCCGCGAGCGCGGGGCCGACATCATCCTGCTCGATCTCATGCTGCCCGGCATGGCCGGCACCGAGGTGTGCCGCCGGGTGCGGCAGAGCTCGAGCGTGCCGATCATCATGCTCACGGCGAAGGACTCCGAAGTCGACATCGTGGTGGGCCTCGAGCTCGGCGCCGACGACTACATCACCAAGCCGTACTCGTCGCGCGAGCTGCTGGCCCGCATGCGCGCTGTGCTGCGGCGCGTCGGGCAGGCCGACACCGCGATCGACGAGAGCGTGCTGGAGGGGGGCCGGGTCACGCTCGACATCGACCGGCACACGGTCTCGGTCGACGGCTCCGAGATCAACATGCCTCTGAAGGAGTTCGAGCTGCTCGAGCTGCTGATGCGCAACGCCGGTCGGGTGCTGACCAGGGGCCAGCTGATCGACCGTGTCTGGGGCAGCGACTACTTCGGCGACACGAAGACCCTCGACGTGCACATCAAGCGCATCCGCTCCCGCATCGAGCAGAACCCCGGGGAGCCGGTCATGCTCGTCACCGTGCGCGGGCTCGGCTACCGCTTCGAGGGCTGAGCGCTCCGAACGCGGAAGAGGCCGGTTCCGCGGGGAACCGGCCTCTTCTGCGTCGCGGCTGCCGCCGCGGAAGTCAGGATGCCGCGTCGAACGGCTCAGCGGCCGGCACGAGGTCGGCGTACTGGGGCAGCGAGCCGTCGAGCACGGGGACCTCGGCGGGCACGGCCTCACCGTCGCCGGCCACGATGAGCACCTCGACCGTGGCGCCGGGCTTGACGTCGAGGTTCTCGATGCGCAGCGGCATCTCGTCGGCCCCGAGGCTGACGCGGTCCTCGCTGGGCACCCGCAGGGTGAGCTGCTCACCGGCGACGTCGATGTCGACGGTCGTGGTCTTGGAGCCCTCGTTCACGAACGCGCCGACGAGGTTGCCGACGCCGCCGTCCTCGGTGGTGACGACGAACACGTTGCGGGCGACGACGTCGCCGCCGGTCTTGTCGATGTTCACGCCGTCGGACGCCGAGTAGGGGATCGTGGTCGCCTGATGCGTGATGAAGGTGCATCCGGTCGTTCCGAGCGCGAGCGCCGAGCCCAGGGCGACGACGGCGACGAGACGCGGAGCGATGGACGCAGCAGAGCGCGAGTTCACGGATCCTCCTGAGGTGCGACGGGTGTCCTGGATCAGTGTAGTGGGTCGAGGGCTGTCGGCGATGACGGATGCCACCGCGCGGCGGATCGGCGCGAACCTTACTGCATAACGGCTGTGGTATCCTGGAGATTGCCGAAAGGACACGTTTTTATGCTTTTTGAGGTTGGCGAAACCGTCGTCTATCCGCACCACGGAGCCGCGACGATCATCGAGGTCAAGGACCGCGTGATCAAGGGGGAGACCAAGAAGTACCTGAAGCTCAACGTCACGCAGGGTGATCTCATCATCGAGGTTCCTGCCGAGAATGTCGACCTGGTCGGCGTTCGCGACGTGATCGGCAAGGAAGGTCTCGAGAACGTCTTCGAGGTGCTGCGCGCGCCGTTCACCGAAGAGCCCACGAACTGGTCGCGCCGCTACAAGGCGAACCTGGAGAAGCTCGCATCGGGTGACGTGATCAAGGTGAGCGAGGTCGTGCGCGACCTGTGGCGCCGTGATCAGGACCGCGGTCTGTCCGCGGGCGAGAAGCGCATGCTCGCCAAGGCCCGCCAGATCCTCGTGTCGGAGCTCGCTCTGGCCGAGAAGATCGACGAGGACAAGGCCGGCGCACTCCTCGACGAGGTGCTCGCCTCCTGACGAGCGACGACCGGAGTCCGAAGAGGGTGGATGCCACGGCATCCACCCTCTTCGCGTCCCGTCACCCGAGTGCCACCGCGGTAGCGTGAGAGCGTGACTGCGCTCTCCGCCCCCGCCATCGCGATCATCATCGTCGCCGCCGGGTCGGGAACCCGCCTCGGCGCCTCCGAGCCCAAGGCGTTCGTCGAGCTCGCCGGGCGCACGCTGCTGCGCCACGCCCTCGAAGGCGTGCGGGCGGCCGGGCCCATGCAGGTCATCGTCGTTGCACCGCCGGGATTCGAGCGGCTCGCCGAGACCGAGCTGCGCGCGACCGCGTCGTCGGACGACGAGTCGGTCACCGTCGTCGTGGGCGGCGCCACCCGCCAGGAGTCGGTCGCCGCAGGGCTGCGTGCGCTCGAAGCCGACGTGCGGGTCGTGCTGGTGCACGACGCCGCGCGCGCCCTCACCCCGTCCGCGCAGATCACGGCGGTCGCGGCCGCCGTGACCGATGCCGGGGTGATCCCCGCGCTGCCCGTCGTCGACACGCTCAAGCGCGTGGACGGCGACGACATCACCGGACCCGTCGACCGCTCCCAGCTCGCGGCCGCGCAGACACCGCAGGGCTTTCCCCGCGCGGCGCTTCAGGAGGCGTACGCCCGCGCCCTGGCGTCCGGCGAGGAGCACACCGACGACGCGGCGGTCTTCGCGGCGGCCGGCGGCGCCGTCCGGCGCATCCCCGGATCGGAGCTCGCCTTCAAGATCACCACGCCCGCCGACCTCGAGCGGGCGCGACTGCTGCTCGGCGCCGGCGGTCCGGCATCCGTGCTGCCGCGCATCGGCGTCGGCACGGATGTGCACGCCTTCGGCGGCGAGGGCGCCCTGTGGCTGGCGGGTCTGGAATGGCCGGGGGAGACCCCGCTGTCCGGGCACTCCGACGGTGACGCCGTCGCGCACGCGATCGTCGACGCACTGCTCGGCGCCGCAGGACTGGGCGACATCGGCCAGCACTTCGGCACCGCGCATCCCCAGTACGCCGGCGCGCACGCCGAGGTCTTCCTCGCCCGCACCGCCGAGCTTCTCGCCGAGGCGGGGTTCGCGATCGGCAACGTGTCGGTGCAGTTCCAGGGCAACCGCCCGCGCTTCAGCGCGCGTCGCGCCGAAGCCGAGCGGGTGCTCTCGGATGCGCTCGGCGGAGCACCGGTGACGGTCTCCGCGACCACCACCGACGGTCTCGGCTTCCCCGGTCGCGGCGAGGGCATCGCGGTGACCGCGGTGGCGCTGATCCATCAGCTCTGACCGGCCGGGCGACGCCCAGGCGGCGACTGCGCCGCCCCGGTAGTCTTGTGCAGTGACGATCCGCCTGTACGACACTCGCGAGCAGCGGCTGCGCGACTTCGCTCCGCTCGACCCCTCGAACGTGACGATGTACGTCTGCGGACCCACCGTGCAGTCCGGCCCGCACATCGGGCACGTCCGCGCGGCGCTCAGCTTCGATCTGCTGCGCCGCTGGCTCGAGCACCGCTACGGCCGTGTCACGTTCGTGCGCAACGTCACCGACATCGACGACAAGGTGCTGGCGGGCGCGACCGAGGCCGAGCCGTGGTGGGCGCTCGCCTACCGCATGGAGCAGGAGTTCTCGCAGGCGTATGCCGCGGTCGGCATCCTCCCGCCGACCTACGAGCCGCGGGCGACGGGGTCGGTGCCGCAGATGCAGGAGCTGATCGCCACCCTGATCGAGGGCGGACACGCCTACGCGGCTCCGGACGGCTCGGGCGACGTGTACTTCGACGTGCGCTCCTGGCCGCAGTACGGCTCGCTCACCCACCAGTCGGTGGACGCGATGGAGGCGGCGGCCGACGCCGACCCGCGCGGCAAGCGCAACCCGCAGGACTTCGCGCTGTGGAAGGGGGCGAAGAGCTCCGAGCAGGCGGATGCCGTCTGGGCGTCGCCCTGGGGCCGCGGCCGACCGGGCTGGCACATCGAGTGCTCTGCGATGTCGAAGCGCTACCTCGGCGCGGAGTTCGACATCCACGGCGGCGGACTCGACCTGCGCTTCCCGCACCACGAGAACGAGCTCGCCCAGTCGACGGCGGCCGGTGACGCGTTCGCACGCTACTGGGTGCACAACGGGCTCGTCACCGTGGGCGGCCAGAAGATGTCGAAGTCGCTCGGCAATTTCACGCTCGCCGCGGACTTCCTCGATGGCGTCGACCCGATGGTGGCGCGCTACGCGCTCGCGGCGGCGCACTACCGCTCGAGCCTCGACATCACGACGTCGACTCTCGCCGAGGCCGAGAGCGCGCTCGGACGCATCGAGGCCTTCCGCGCCCGGGCGGCGCGGGCGCTCGGCGGCGGCGAGGCGCCCGAGGCGCCCGATGCGCCGGCTCGTCTTCCCGAGGCGTTCGCCGAGGCGATGGATGACGACCTCGGGGTGCCGCAGGCGCTGGCCGTGCTGCACGAGACCGTGCGAGTCGGCAATGCGAAGGTCGACCACGGCGATCTAGCCGGTGCGGCCGAGGCACTCGGTGCGGTGATCGCGATGACCGAGGTGCTCGGCATCTCGGCCTCCGGTGCGTCGCCGGCGCGGGGAGCCGAGGCATCCGCGCTCGACGCACTCGTGCAGACGATGATCGCGCAGCGCGCGCAGGCGCGCGCTGACAAGGACTGGGCCGCAGCCGATCGCATCCGCGATGCGATCGCTGCGGCAGGAATCACTCTGGAGGACACTCCGGACGGAACGCATTGGAGTATCGATGGCTAAGCCTGGCCGCCCCGGAGCGGGCAACAGCAAGAAGAAGGGTGCCTCCAAGGGCACCGGCGGCCTCGGTCGCAAGGCGCTCGAGGGCCGCGGCCCCACGCCCAAGGCCGAAGACCGCAGCTGGCACGTCGCCGGCAAGCGCAAGGCCGCTCTGGAGCGCTTCGCCGCGGCCGGCGGCAAGGGAAAGCCGGGCGGGCAGAAGCCTCAGGGCCGCGACATGAACCGTCAGGCCCGCAGCAAGTCGACCGACGACACCGAGACCGTCACCGGACGCAACTCGGTGCTCGAGGCGCTGCGCACCAAGATCCCCGCGACGACGTTCTACATCGCGCAGCGCGTCGAGATGGACGACCGCGTCAAGGAGATGCTGGCGATCGCGCGCAACCGCGAGATCCCCGTGCTCGAGGTCACCCGCCAGGAGCTCGACCGCATGGCAGGGTTCGACGGCGTGCACCAGGGCGTCGCCCTGAAGGTGCCGCCGTACGAGTACGCGCACCCGCAGGACCTGCTCGAGCAGGTCATCGACCGCGGTCAGACGCCGCTGTTCGTCGCCCTCGACGGCATCACCGACCCCCGCAACCTCGGTGCGATCATCCGCTCGACGGCTGCTTTCGGCGGTCACGGCATCATCCTGCCGCAGCGTCGCTCGGCGAGCGTGAACTCCGCCGCCTGGAAGACCAGCGCCGGAGCCGCGGCCCGGCTGCCCGTGGCGCTCGCCGCGAACCTGACCACGCTGCTCAAGGAGTTCAAGAAGCAGGGCGTCTTCGTGCTCGGGCTCGACGGCGGGGGAGACGTCGCGCTTCCGGCGCTCGAGCTCGCCGACCGTCCCGTCGTCATCGTCGTCGGATCCGAGGGCAAGGGCCTGTCGCGCCTCGTCACCGAGACGTGCGACCAGATCGTGTCGATCCCGATCTCGTCTGCCACCGAGTCGCTGAACGCGGGCATCGCGGCGTCGGTCGCGCTCTATCAGGTCGCGACCGTTCGGGGGTCTGCGGAATAACAGGCGGCCCTGCGCGACTTGTACCGGACGTACCGTCAGGCAACCGGAAGGAAGCGCATGTCTCGCATCGTCGTCATCGGAGGAACCGGCTACGCCGGATCGCACATCGCCCGTGAGGCGGTGAGTCGCGGTCATGAGGTGACCGTGATCTCGCGCTCGGCTCCGGATGCCCCTCTCGACGGCGCGCAGTACGTGCAGGGCTCCGTGCTCGACCTCGACGGGCTCGGCGACGTGTTCGACGGCGCGGACGCCGTGGTCTCTGCGCTCTCGCCGCGCGGTGACATGGAGAACGCGGTCATCCCGGCGCTGCGCGCCCTCGCCGACAAGCTGACCGGCACCCCCACGCGCCTCGGCGTCGTGGGCGGCGCCGGCGGCAGCCTCGTCGCCCCCGGCGGCCCGCGCCTGTTCGATCAGGGCTTCCCCGAGGAGTACAAGCACGAGGCGCAGGTCGGCATCGATTCGCTCGAGCTGCTGCAGGGCACCGACGAGGGCCTCGACTGGTTCTTCATCCACCCGGCCGAGGTCTTCGGCCCGTGGGCTGCGGGCGAGCGCACCGGTCAGTACCGCGACGGCGGCGACGTGCTCGTGCGGGATGCCGACGGCAACTCCACCATCTCCGGCGCCGACTTCGCGATCGCCGTCGTCGATGAGATCGAGCAGCCGAAGCACCGCCGTGGCCGCTTCACCGTCGGCTACTGATCCCCGCGCCCGACGGCTGGCGCGACACTAGACCAGGTCGCGCCAGTCGATCGCGGCCGTGTCGGACGACACCTCGACCGAGCCGGTGACGACCGGCAGACCCATGGTCTCGGTCGGCGGGCCCATGATGGTGGCCTCGTCGCGGCGGTGCCGCAGCACGTCGTTGATGTAGCTCGTGAGCACCTCGGCGAGCGGCACGGCGCGCGACTGCGCCTGCGACAGGTACCAGCGGTGCTCGAGCACCTGGTGGTACACCTCCGCGGGCTCGAGCTTCGCACGCAGGTCGTAGGGGATCGCACGCACCACCGGCTCGAACACGCGGGTGAGCCACTCGTGCGCGTACATCTCCTCGTCGGCCAGCACCTTCGTCGATCGCACGCGGAACTCGTCGAGATCGTTGAGCAGACGGCGTGCCTGGTTCTCTTCGACGTCGAGGCCGGTGAGCCGGATCAGGCGGCGCTGATGGTGCCCCGCGTCGACGACCTTCGGCTGGATGCGCACCGCCGTGCCGTCGGCGGTGGTCACCATCGACATCTCGTCGATGTCGAAGCCGAGCGCGTTGAGCCGCTCGACGCGCTCGGTGATCCGCCAGGTCTCACCGGTCGAGAACGACTCCTCGTCGGTGAGTTCCGCCCACAGCGACCGGTACGACGAGACGATGCCGTCGGCGATCTCGAGCGCGTCCACGCCGCGTTCGAGCCGCCCGCCGGCGGCGAGGTCCATGATCTCTCCTGCGATGTTCGTGCGCGCGAGGTCGAGGTCGTAGGCCCGCTGCCCGTCGGTCAGGCCCTCCTCGTGCAGCTCACCGGTCTCGGCATCCACCAGGTACGCGGCGAACGCCCCCGCGTCGCGACGGAACAGCGTGTTCGACAGCGACACGTCTCCCCAGTAGAAGCCCACGTTGTGCAGCCGGACGAGCAGCAGCGCCAGCGCGTCGACCAGGCGGGTGGCGGTGTCGGGGCGCAGCACCTGGGTGAACAGCGCGCGGTAGGGCATCGAGAAGCGCAGGTGCGAGGTGACGAGCGCCGCGGGAAGCGCCTTGCCCTCGGCATCCGTCCGCCCGGCGATCACCGCGACCCTGCTGACGCACGGTACGTCCAGGCGGCCGAGGTTGCCGAGCATCTCGTACTCGCGCTGGGCCATCTCGGCGGTGGTCTCCTTGACGGCGACGACCCTGCCCGACAGGTCGGCGAAGCGCACGAGGTGGCGGGAGAGGCCCTTCGGCAGCGACACGATGTGCTCCGACGGCCACCTGCCCAGCGGAGTCGACCAGGGGAGGCTCAGCAGACCCGGGTCGATGGAGCTTGCGGTGATGCGCAGCGAGTCCTGCATGATTCCTCCGGAAACACCGCGGCGCGGGAGACCGAGAAGGTCCGCCCGCGCCGCGTGTGCTGATTCGTCAGGCCGAGACGACCGGCTTGTCGTTGAGACGCTCGCCCGACTCGAGGTCGAAGGCGTGCACGTGACCGGGGTTCGCTGCCAGAGTGACCGTCTCGCCCGCGTTGGGGTGGCTGCGGCCGTCGACGCGCGCGACGATGTCGGTGCGCTTGCCGTTGATGTCGGCGTGGCCGTAGAGGTAGCCGTCGGCGCCGAGCTCCTCGACGAGGTCGACGACGACCGAGAGGCCCTTGCCGTCGGCGGGACCGACGGTGATGTCCTCGGGGCGCACGCCCACGGTGACCTGGCTGCCGGTGGCGCGACCGACGGTGTCACGGTCGAGCGGCACGACCTCGCTGCCGAAGCGGACGCCGCCTTCGGCGAGGTCGGTGGTGAACAGGTTCATCGCAGGCGAGCCGATGAAGCCGGCGACGAACACGTTGTTCGGCTTCTCGTACAGGTCGCGCGGGGTGCCGACCTGCTGCAGCAGACCGTCCTTCAGCACGGCGATGCGGTCGCCCATGGTGAGGGCCTCGGTCTGGTCGTGGGTGACGTACACCGTGGTGACGCCGAGGCGACGCTGCAGCGACGCGATCTGGGTGCGGGTCTGCACACGCAGCTTCGCGTCGAGGTTCGACAGCGGCTCGTCCATGAGGAACACCTGCGGCTGGCGGACGATGGCACGGCCCATCGCGACGCGCTGACGCTGACCACCCGAGAGAGCCTTCGGCTTGCGGTTCAGGTACTCCTCGAGGTCGAGCAGCTTGGCGGCCTCGAGCACGCGGCTGGCGCGCTCCTCTTTGCCGACGCCCGCGATCTTGAGCGCGAAGCCCATGTTCTCGGCGACGGTCATGTGCGGGTACAGCGCGTAGTTCTGGAACACCATCGCGATGTCGCGGTCCTTCGGCGGCACGTCGGTGACGTCGCGGTCGCCGATCAGGATGCGGCCGCCGTTGACCTCTTCGAGGCCGGCGAGCATGCGCAGCGAGGTGGACTTGCCGCAGCCGGAGGGGCCGACGAGAACGAGGAACTCGCCGTCGGCGATCTCGATGTTCAGCTTGTCGACGGCCGGACGGGTTCCGCCGGGGTACAGGCGGGTGGCATCGTCGAACGTAACGGTGGCCATGGTTTCTCCTTCACCGGCAGGTACGTGCCGGACGATCCTTCGTGATGGAAGCGGCGGACTCCGCCCGCCGTGACCCGCCATCGGGTCGCGTTCAGTATGGCATGACCTGGCGCGTCTGGGTATTTCCCAGACTGCCTCGTTAACATCGAACCCGGCGCCGCGCTCTCCGCGGCCGCGGGATCCCCGGTCCCACCCGATGCTTCAAGACCTACCCAGAGGAACGATGTCGAGCGACGAAACGCCGAACGTCCCCGCCGCTCGCAACTCGCGTGAAGCGGTGCGGGAGAAGGCACAGCAGGTGCACGCGCAGCAGACGCGAGCCCGCCTGATGCGACGCCTCATCATCGGACTCGTCGCGCTCGTCGCGGTCGGCTCGATCGGCGCCGCCGTGGCGTACGCGGTCAGCTCATCGATCTCAAAGCCGCAGCTCAGCCCGAGCGGGATGCCCGGTGACGGCGTCACGGTGAGCGACATCTCGACGACCCCGTCCGGCGCCGCGGCGGCTCCCGCACCGTCGGCGAGCGCGACCGAGGCGGGGCAGGAGGCGTCTCCCACGCCCACGCCGACGTCGACGGCCGGCGCGAAGCCCACCGAGATCCACATCTACGTCGACTACCTCTCGGCGGGGGCGGCGGAGTTCGAGCGCGCCAACGCGCGCCAGCTGGCCGGCTGGATCTCCGAGGGGGCCGTCACCGTGACGTACCACCCCGTCGCCCTGCTCACCGCGAGCTCGAACGGCACCAAGTACTCGCTGCGCGCGGCGGCCGCGGCCGCCTGCGTCGCCACCTACGCGCCCGACAGCTTCTACGACTACAACCACGAGCTGCTCACCGACCAGCCGAAGGCCGACAGCGACGGGCGCACCGATGTCGACCTGGCCGACCTCGCGGTCGCCGTCGGGGTGTCGGATGCCAAGAAGGTGCGCTCGTGCATCGAGAAGCAGGACTTCGTGTCGTGGGCGAAGGACGCCACCGACCGCGCCCTCGAGGGGCCGCTTCCCGGCACCGATGACATGAAGCTGAACAACGAGGCGCTGATCCTCGTCGGCGGCAAGTCGTACGTCGGTGCGCTGGGCGACCCGGCTGAGTTCTCGCAGTTCGTGCTCACGATCGCCAGCGACGAGTACTTCGGCTCGACCAAGCCCACGCCGACCCCGGTGCCCACGCCGAGCACAACCACCGTCCCCGCGTCCTGACCCGGTGCGGCCGCCGAGCACACCCTCGGTATGCTGGTGGACGGTCCGCCGACTTGGCGCAATTGGTAGCGCACCGTACTTGTAATACGGGGGTTACGGGTTCGAGTCCCGTAGTCGGCTCCGCATCGAGGCCCGTGTCCACGAGGACACGGGCCTCGACGTCTGCGATGCGGCGTAGGGTGACCACCATGTGCGGTCGATTCGCGATGGATGCCACGACGGACGAGCTGGTGCGCGACTTCGTCGCCGACGGCGGCAAGCCGGAGGAGTGGTGGCTGTCGTGGCACGGCTCCTACTCCATCGCTCCCACCGACGACGCGCCCATCGTCCGCGACCGCGGCGACGGCCGATTCCTGGAGCTGGTGCGCTGGGACTGGCAGAAGCCCGCCAACCGGCCCAAGGGTCCGCCGATCATCAACGCCCGCATCGAGAAGCTGGCCACCGGCTACTGGGCGCCGGCTTTCACCGCTGCGCGCTGCGTCGTGCCGATGCGCGGCTACTTCGAGTGGACCGGCGAGAAGGGCGACAAGACCCCGCACTTCCTTCACGGCGACGGTCTGCTCGCCGCCGCCGGACTGACCTGGTCGATGGAGGTGCGCGGCGAGCACGTGCGCTGCTTCGTCGTCGTCACCCGTGAGGCGCGAGACGCCGGCGGTGAGATCCATGACCGGATGCCGGCGTTCCTCACCCCCGAGGCCATGGACGCGTGGCTCGAGCCGGTGAAGCTCGACCGTGGGGGCCGGGAGGACATGCTGGCGACCCTCGACGGCTCGTCAGCGGCCGTGGCGTCCACGATCGAGCAGCACGTCGTCGACCGGAAGGTCAACAACTCCCGCACCGTCGACGCCGACGACCCGACGGTGATCCAGCCGGTCTGACGTCGGGGCGCCGGCGCGCCGGTAGCCTGGAGCGAGTGACCCGCACCCGCTCGCTCCCGACCTGGATCGCCCTGGGAGGTGCCGTGACCATCGGCGCCATGACGGCGGTGCAGGCCCGCATCAACGGCGTGCTCGGCGTGCGCATCGACGACGGCATCGTCGCCGGCCTCATCTCCTTCGCCGTCGGCCTGGTCATCCTCGTCGTCGTGATCCTCGCCGTGCCGTCCGGTCGGGCGGGAGTCGGACGGCTCCTCGCCGGCATCCGCTCGCGTACGATCCCCTTCTGGATGCTGCTCGGCGGCACCTGCGGTGCGCTCACCGTCACCACGCAGGGACTCGTCGCCGGAGTGCTCGGCGTCTCGCTGTTCACCGTGGGGGTCGTCGCCGGCCAGACACTGCACGGACTGCTGCTCGATCGCATCGGCGTGGGGCCCTCGGGAGTCGTGGCCGTCACCGCCGGGCGGGTCATCGGCGGCGCGCTGGCGCTCGTCGCGGTCGGCATCTCTCTGAGCGGCGACGTGCTCGCGACGGCGCCCCTGTGGCTGCTGCTGCTGCCCTTCGCCGCCGGTGCGGGGATCGCCTGGCAGGCGGCGGCGAACGGACGCCTCGCGCGCCGGGTCGCGTCTCCGCTGACCGCGACGCTGATGAGCTTCATCGCTGGCACCGTGGTGCTGCTGGCGGGGGCGGCGGTCAGCGTCGCCGGCCGGGGGATGCCCGAGACGCTGCCGGCCGAGCCGTGGCTGTACCTCGGCGGTCTGCTGGGCTTCGCCTACATCCTGCTCGGCGCGTGGCTGGTGCCGTACACCGGTGTGCTGCTGCTCGGCCTCGGCAGCGTGCTGGGCCAGCTGGTCACCTCCGTGGCGATCGACCTGCTTTGGCCGGTCGATCGAGGCCCCGCCCTGTGGCAGCTGATGGCGATGATCGTCGTGGCGGCGGCATCCGTCGTCGTCGCGCTGCCAAGACGGCGCTGACTCATCCGAGGCGCTTCTGCGCCTTCTTCGCGCGCTTGCGCTCCTTCTTCACACGCTTCTTCTCGCGCTTGCGCTTCTTCTTCTCGCGTCTGCGCTCCTTCTCGGCGCGCTTCGTGTCCCGCTCGGCCTCCGAATCGCCGCACGACTCGGGGTCTGCGGGCGGCATGCGCGTGAGCAGCGCCTCGGCATCCACGGGCTTTCGGCGACCGGCGTCCCTGCCCTCGGGCTTCCCGCCGACGTAGAGCCAGCCGAGCAGCTCCTCGTTCTTCTTCAGGCCGTGCGCCTCGGCGACCGCCTTCGTGCGCGTGAGGCCGCCGGTGCGCCAGATCACGCCCCACCCCGCCTCGTCGAGCAGCAGGCTGAGCGTGTGCGCGACGCCGGAGGCGACGGCCTCCTGCTCCCACCGCGGCACCTTGTCGCTGGTGCGGTACGTGGCCACGATCGCGATCAGCAGCGAGGCGCGCAGCGGCTTGGTCGACGGCTCGTCGTCTCCGCCGGCCCGCGCGAGGGCCGCGCCGAGGGCCAGTCGGTCGTCGCCGCGCAGCTCGATCAGCCGCCACGGGCGCAGCGATGAGTGGTCGGCGACGCGTCCGGCTGCAGCGACGAGGGGCAGAAGCTCCTCGCGGGTGGGCGCGTCATCGGTGACGCGAGACCACGACGTGCGGCGCCGGACGGCGTCGAGCGCGCTCACGACTGTTCGGGCGTGAACGACAGTGCGACCGAGTTCATGCAGTAGCGGTCGCCGGTGGGCGTGCCGAAGCCGTCCGGGAACACGTGACCGAGGTGCGAGCCGCAGGCGGCGCAGCGCACCTCCGTGCGCACCATGCCGAGCGAGCGGTCCTCGATGAGCTCGACCGCCTCGGGGCGCACCGACTCGTAGAAGCTCGGCCAGCCGCATCCCGAATCGAACTTGGTGCCGCTGCGGAACAGCTCGGCGTTGCACGCCCCGCAGGTGTACACGCCGGCGCGCTCCTCGTCGAGCAGCTCACCGGTCCAGGGGCGCTCGGTCGCCGCGGTGCGCAGCACCGCATACTGATCCGCGCCGAGCTCAGCCCGCCATTCCGCATCCGTCTTGTTCACGCTGTAACCCATGCATCCATTCTCCCCCTTCCGAAGCCGGTGCGGGTCGGCCGCGGCGCGACCTCGTCCCGCCTCGCCGACGGGGCGCTGAGATGATGGGGGCATGACGGATGCTGTCGCCGAGCGCTACGACCGCTTCGCGCGCGAGGAGGCGCCGGGCCGCAGTGACGTGTATGCCGAGTGGGCGGCGGGGGTGGCAGACGACGCGGAGGTGCAGGCGGTGCTCGAGCGGCTGTCGCCGCAGCACAGGCAGCCGCCGCTGGTGTTCGCCGTGTCACGCCTGCTCGGCGCGACCGTCGGCGACTACCGGCAGTGGCGGAGGTTCGTGCTCGCGAATGCAGACGAGCTGGTCGCGCAGTGCGCTCGGCGCGGCGTGCAGATCAACGAGCCGCTTCGCCTGGCGGCGCTTCTGCCCGCGCTCAGCCTGATCGAGGGGCCGGTCGCCCTGCTCGAACTGGGGGCGGCGGCCGGACTGTGCCTGTACCCCGACCGGTTCTCCTTCCTCGTGAACGGAGCCGACGGCCTCCCGAGACGCCGGCTCGACCCCACTGATGGTCGGTCATCGGTGCTGCTCACGAGCACGGTGGCAGGGGATCTGCCGCCGTTGCGCGTGCCCGAGATCGTCTGGCGCGCCGGCATCGACCTCGACCCGATCGATGTGCGGGACGCGGCCGACCGCGCCTGGCTCGAATCGCTCATCTGGCCGGGTGAGCACGAGCGCGGCGAGCGGATCGCCGCGGCGATGACGATCGTCGCCGCCGATCCGCCCCTGCTCCGCGCCGGGGATGCGATCGAGCAGCTCGAGGCGGTGGCCGCGGCCGCGCCTGCGGGCGCCACGCTCGTCGTCTCCACCCCGGGCATGCTGGTGTACCTCCCGCGGCACAGGCGGATCGAGCTCATCGATCGCGTCCGCGCGCTCGATGCGCGGTGGATCACGATCGACGCGCCCACCCTGCACGATGCCTGGCGTCCCGCGATCGATCCCGCCGGGTTCCGGGGCTTCGCGGTCGCCCTCGACGGACGGGTGGTGGCCGATGCCGACCCGCTGGGCCGGTGGTGGGAGTGGCGTGCGGGCATCGGGTCGGATGCCGCGTAGCCTGAGCACATGCTCGGTGACCTCTCCGATCGCGACCGTGCGATCCTCACGCTGGAGGCGGCCTGGCCGCGTCATGGCGGTATGAAGGAGGAGACGATCCGGGCGAAGCTGGGCATGAGCCCGGCGCGGTACTACCAGCTGCTCGGGCGGCTGATCGAGACCGAGGCGGCCCTGGAGTTCGATCCGCTGCTGGTGCGCAGACTGCGGCGGCTCCGTGACGCACGCGCGTCGCAGCGCACCGCCCGCATGCGCGGTTTCGTCGGCTGAGCTCCCGGCGCACCCGGCATCCGCCCACCGGCGCCTCCGTGCGGACTCACGGGAGCCGGCCGCTAGCATCGAGGGGTGCAGAAGTACCCCCGCGATCGATTCGACGACGTTCCGCGCGCCACCGGGCGGGTCGGTGCGCACCGCGCCGAGCAGCCGGGCATGAACGGCCTCGTCGTGCTGCTGTGGTCGGCCGCGGTCGCTCTCGTGCTGATCGTGTGCGGCATCTTCGTGTCGCTGGTGATGATGGATCGCATCTCGCTGTTCGCCGGTGACGATCCCACTCCGGTGCAGACCGGCGCGGGTGTCGTGGCGGAGCTGGACACCTCCTACCGGGTGCTGATCCTCAACGCCACGCCGGAGGAGGGCCTCGTCGCCGAGGTGCGCGAGAAGCTGCTCGCCGAGGGATGGGCGACCGGCGATGTGTTCGGAAGCGACGGCTCGTCGCAGGAGTTCTCGAAGACGACCGTGTTCTACGTGGCGGACGCCGACGAGGGGGCGGCGCTGGGTCTTGCGGATCTGCTCGGCGGCGCCGAGGTCGAGCAGAGTGACTTCTACGCCGCGCTCAACGACACGGACGAGCCGCAGCTGACGGTGGTGATCGGTCTCGACCGAGTCGCCGGGAACGCTCCGGCCACCGAGACGCCCGCGCCCTGATCGCCGGCGGTCACTCGCGGCTTGCACTCTCATGGGTCGAGTGCCAGACTGGGATTTAGCACTCGAACTGTCGGAGTGCTAATACCCCATCGCCTACGTCCGGGAGGGACGAAAGACTCATGGCAAAGATCATCGCTTTCGATGAGGAGGCCCGTCGCGGCCTCGAGCGCGGCCTGAACATCCTGGCCGACGCCGTCAAGGTGACCCTCGGCCCGCGCGGTCGCAACGTCGTGCTCGAGAAGAAGTGGGGCGCCCCCACGATCACGAACGACGGTGTGTCGATCGCCAAGGAGATCGAGCTCGACGACCCGTACGAGAAGATCGGCGCGGAGCTCGTCAAGGAGGTCGCCAAGAAGACCGATGACGTCGCCGGTGACGGAACCACCACCGCGACCGTCCTCGCCCAGGCACTGGTCCGCGAGGGTCTGCGCAACGTCGCGGCCGGCGCCGACCCCATCTCGCTCAAGCGCGGCATCGAGAAGGCGGTCGCGGCCATCACCGAGGACCTGCTGAACAGCGCCAAGGAGATCGAGTCGAAGGAGCAGATCGCCGCCACCGCGTCGATCTCCGCCGCCGACCCCGCCATCGGCGAGCTCATCGCCGAGGCCATCGACAAGGTCGGCAAGGAGGGTGTCGTCACCGTCGAGGAGTCGCAGACCTTTGGCACCGAGCTCGAGCTCACCGAGGGCATGCGCTTCGACAAGGGCTACCTGAACCCGTACTTCGTCACGGACCCGGAGCGCCAGGAGGCGGTCTTCGAGGACCCGTACATCCTCATCGCCAACCAGAAGATCGGCAACATCAAGGACCTGCTGCCGGTCGTCGACAAGGTGATCCAGGACGGCAAGGAGCTCGTCATCATCGCCGAGGACGTCGAGGGCGAGGCTCTCGCGACGCTCGTGCTCAACAAGATCCGCGGCATCTTCAAGTCGGTCGCCGTCAAGGCTCCCGGCTTCGGCGACCGTCGCAAGGCTCAGCTGCAGGACATCGCGATCCTGACCGGCGGCCAGGTCATCACCGAAGAGGTCGGCCTCAAGCTCGAGAACACCACGCTCGACC
The DNA here is from genome assembly GCF_047306785.1 of Microbacterium sp. OR21. NCBI lineage: Bacteria > Bacillati > Actinomycetota > Actinomycetes > Micrococcales > Microbacteriaceae > Microbacterium > Microbacterium sp. OR21. Next base: position 914,922 of record NZ_JAZEXJ010000001.1, read on the forward strand.
TGCTCGGCCGTGCGCGCAAGGTCATCGTCACCAAGGACGAGACCACGATCGTCGAGGGCGCGGGCGAGCAGTCCGCCATCGAGGGTCGCGTCACGCAGATCCGTCGCGAGATCGAGAACACCGACAGCGACTACGACCGTGAGAAGCTGCAGGAGCGCCTCGCGAAGCTGGCCGGTGGCGTCGCCGTCATCAAGGCGGGGGCTGCGACCGAGGTCGAGCTCAAGGAGCGCAAGCACCGCATCGAGGACGCCGTCCGCAACGCGAAGGCCGCGGTCGAGGAGGGCATCGTCCCCGGTGGTGGCGTCGCACTGCTGCAGTCGGCCAAGGTGCTCGACACGCTCTCGCTCGAGGGCGACGAGGCGACCGGCGCGAACATCGTGCGCGTCGCCATCGAGGCCCCGCTGAAGCAGATCGCCATCAACGCCGGCCTCGAGCCCGGCGTCGTCTCGCACAAGGTCGCCGAGCTCCCCGCCGGCCAGGGCCTGAACGCGGCCACCGGCGAGTACGGCGACATGTTCGCACAGGGCATCATCGACCCGGCCAAGGTCACCCGATCGGCGCTGCAGAACGCCGCGTCGATCGCCGGTCTGTTCCTGACCACCGAGGCGGTCGTCGCCGACAAGCCCGAGAAGGCTCCGGCCATGCCGGCTGACCCGTCGGGCGGTATGGACTTCTGATCCCGAGGATCTGAAGCACCGCTTCGAACGCCCCCTGCCCTGCGGCAGGGGGCGTTCTGCGTGCGCCCGCACCACCCGGGTCAGCGGAACAGGCTGGCCGAGTACTGGTCGGCGTCCGCGTACTGCGCGGCAGCAGAGCCGAGCGCCGCGCTGATCGAGCCGAGCACCTGCTCGACGTGCATCTGCGCACTGCGCCACTGCTCGCTGCACTGCTGGAAGGCGGCCGCCGCGGCACCGGTCCACGACGACTGCAGCTGGTTCAGCTGCGCCATGAGCGCGGCCGACTCGCCCTGCAGACGCTCCATGGTGGCGTAGGCGGCGCCGTTGGCGGCCTGGACCGCGTCGGTGTCGACGGTGAAGACGGACATGGGATCTCCTCTCGATGGGCTTCCGACCCTAGAAGCCGCGGTATCGCGAGGGGATGCCGGTTCACGGCATCCGTGCACAAGACGCCTGACGCGGCGGATGTGCAGGACAGATCCGGGTCAGAGCTCGAGACGATCGATCGGCTGCGTCTCCTCGAGCAGATGCGCCGGCGTCGCCTGCGCCGGAGCCAGCGGCAGCGAGACGATGAACGTCGCGCCGCCGCCCGGTGTCTCGTCGACGCGCACCGAGCCGTGCAGCGCCTCGACGATGGATGCCACGATGGCCAGTCCCAGCCCGGACCCGCCGGTCTCCCTGGCCCGCGAGGTGTCGGCACGCCAGAAGCGCTCGAAGATCTGCTCCCGGATCTGCGGGGGGATCCCCTCGCCGTGGTCGACGATCGAGATCGTGCCCACGCCTGCGCGGCGATCCGCGCCCACCACCAGCTCGATGGGGCTGTCGTTCGGCGAGAAGCGGCGGGCGTTGCCCAGCAGGTTCGTGATCACCTGCCGAACCTTGTTGTCCTCGCCCAGAACGATCGGGGGAGTGCGCACTGGTGCATCCGTCGCCTCGGTGAAATCGATCGCGGGAACCGGGGCGGCGCTGCGCGGGCGTCGTCGCAGCCGGGCCAGCGCATTCGCCGGGCGCGACGGGGCCTGGCGGGTCGCGGGCGGCGCGGGTTTCGTGCTCGGCAGGCCGTGCAGGCGCGGCTCGTCCGGGTCGTCGGCCGTGGTGTCGATCACCGTGATGGTGCGCCCCGGCGCGGCGACCCGCAGGTCGAGGGCGGCGTCCCGGGCGATCGGGCGCAGATCCAGCGGTTGGATCTGCAGTTCGCGGGAGCGCTCCTCGTCGAGGCGCGCGAGCGCGAGCAGGTCCTCGACGAGCACGCCCATTCGAATCGCCTCCTTCTCGATGCGCTCCATGGCCCGAGCCGTGTCCTCCTCGCCGGTGATCGCCCCCATCCGGTACAGCTCCGCGTAGCCGCGCACGCTGACCAGCGGAGTGCGCAGCTCGTGGCTGGCGTCGCCGATGAAGCGCCGCATGTTCTGCACCGTGCGGTCGCGCTGGGCGAGCGATCGGTCCACCCGGTCGAGCATGGTGTTGATGGCCGAGTTCAGCCGCCCCACCTCGGTGGTCGGCTCGAGGTCGGTCAGGCGCTGGCTGAAGTCCCCTGCCGCGATCGCCATGGCGGTGGACTCGACCTGGCCCAGCCGGCGGAACGTGAGCGTCACCAGCCCGCGCGTGAGCAGCGCGGCCAGCAGGATCGTGACCAGGGCCACTGTCGTGTACACCGCGACGTAGGTCGCGACGATCCGGTCGGCCTCGTCGAGCGGCAGCGCGACGATCTGCACGTAGGTGAGACCCTGCGGGTCCTGTGCCGACTGGGGCGAGGCGACCGAGCTGTACGTTTCGCCGTCCTCGCCGTCGAGGGTGACCACCCGGTCGCCCTGGCTGATGGCGTCCTGCAGGGTGAAGGTCTCGGGGAAGTCGGGGCGAGGGGCGGATGCCTGTCCGCCCGCCTCGGCGATGAACTCGCCGTCGGCGGTGTAGAAGGCCACCATGAAGTCGCTGGCGCGCGGCGGTATCTCCGCGGGCCCGAACACGAGCCGCCCGCCGTCGGCGGAGACGTCGAAGAAGCGCTCGGCCTGCCCGGTGGTCGCCAGCGCCGGCAGCTGGGCGTCGATGTTGTTGATCATCGCCCCGCGCAGGATGGGAACCGTGCCGATCCCGGCGAGCATCAGCCCGAGGGCGAGCACCGCGACCGTGACGCCGGTGACCTTGGCGCGCAGGCTGATGCGCCGCCACCACCGGGTGACGGAGTCGGCCTCGCGCGTCACGATCCGCCTCTCGACAGGTCCGCTAGGCGGACTTGCCGACCTTCAGCATGTAGCCGAAGCCGCGCTTGGTCTGGATCACCGATTCCTCGGTGTGCGGGTCGATCTTGCGGCGCAGGTACGAGATGTAGCTCTCGACGATGCCCGCGTCCCCGTTGAAGTCGTACTCCCAGACGTGGTCGAGGATCTGCGCCTTCGACAGCACACGGTTCGGGTTCAGCATGAGGTACTTCAGCAGCTTGAACTCGGTTGGGCTCAGCTCGATGGGGATCTTGCCGACGAACACGTCGTGCGTGTCCTGATCCATCGACAGCTCGCCGGCGCGGATCAGCGACTCCTCATCGGCCTGCATGGTTCGGCGGAGGATCGCCTGGGCGCGCGCGACGATCTCGTCGAGGGCGAACGGCTTGGTCACGTAGTCGTCGCCGCCGGCGTTGAGGCCCTCGATCTTGTCCTGCGTGTCGTCCTTCGCGGTGAGGAAGAGGATGGGGGCGGTGAAGCCGGCGCCGCGCAGGCGCTTGGTCACACTGAACCCGTTCATGTCGGGCAGCATCACATCGAGGATGATGAGGTCGGGTTCCTCTTCGAGGACGGCCGAGATGGTGGCGGCGCCGTTGGCCACCGTCCTCACCGTGAACCCGGCGAAGGTGAGACCCCGGGAGAGCAGGTCGCGGATGTTCGGCTCGTCGTCGACGACCAGGATTCGCGCATCAGTCATGTCCCCATTATGGTGACTGCGGCCCTGCGCCGCCTGATTGGCTTCGGCGTGCGGGCCTCAGGGGGCCAGTGCCGCGTCGACCGCGCGCGCGACGACGTCGGTGATGGGCGCCTCGGGGTCGACCGTGATCCGGTGCAGCAGCAGCCCGTCGGCGGCGGCCATCAGGAAGGGCGCACGCGCGGCCGCCCGGTCGCCGCCGAGCTCGAGCAGGATGCCGCGGATCCACGTCTCCATGCCGCGGCGCTGCTCGCGCAGCGGCCTCGCGGCGTCGGCATCCGCTTCGAGGAACAGCGCGTACCTCGCCCTGGTGCGACCGGCGAGGCGCCCTGACTGCAGCTCGATCATCCGGCTGAGGGCGGCGACGAGCTCGTCGCGGGAATGGATGGCCGAGGGCCCGGCATCCTCCCGCTCGGCGGCGGCCATCCATTCGATGACGCCGGAGAGCAGGGCCGCCCTGGTGCGGAAATGGTTCGACGTCGAGCCCGGGGGCAGGGATGCCGCCGTGTCGACCCTTCCGTGCGTGAGTGCGCGGATGCCCTCGGCGCCGATGAGGTCGACGGCCGCATCCAGGGCGCGTCGACGTGTGCTGCTCACGTGCCGAGCCTAATCGTTACTAGTTCCATAGTGACAAAATACTATGAAAGTAGTAGCGTATGCGCAGGGCCGATGCTGACCCGCTGACGCGACTGGGAGGCTCATCATGGACGAACCGGCATCGACGAAGACACCGCTCGAGCACGACTGGTCTCCTCCGCTTCCGGCCGCGCCGGGCTTCGAGCACATCGTCGTCGAGACCCCGGGTGCGCGCAGCCACGTCGCCGTCATGGGAGCGGGCGAGCCGGTGATGATGCTGCACGGCTTCCCGCAGCACTGGTGGGAATGGCGGCTCGTCGCGCCGCGGCTCGTCGCGCACGGCTTCCGCGTGATCTGCCCTGATCTGCGCGGTTCGGGATGGACCGAGGTCGACGATCCCGAGATCCGCCGCACGTCGATGCTCGCCGACCTCGTGGCGATGATGGATGCCCTGGGCGTCGACAGCGCGCACATCGTGAGCCACGACCTCGGCGCCGTGGTCGCCGGTCAGCTCGCCTATGAGCATCCGGCCCGGGTGCGCACGGCCGTGCAGCTCGCCGTGCCGCCCGGATTCATGACCTTCAGTCCGAAGCTCCTCCCGGCCTTCAAGCACATGCCGCCATTGCTGCGACATCGGCATGGGCAGTCGCTCGCCTGGCTGTTCGGCACCGACTACGCGGCTCAGCCGATGACGCACGACATCGTCGACGGATACCTGCGTGTGCAGGCGCGGCCCGGATTCGACGCCGCCGTCCGTGCGCTCTACCGCGGCATGATCATCCCCGAGGTGATCCGACTGTCGACGGGGCACTACAAGCGGCGGCGGCTGCATCCGCCCACGTTGGCGGTGTTCGGTCGCCGAGACGGGCCGTTCGCCGAGCGGACGGTTCGCCGGATCTGCCGGGGACAGGATCGGTACGCCGATCGGTTCGATCTCGCCTTCGTCGACGGCGCCGCGCACTTCGTCGTCGACGACGCACCCGAGGCGGTCGCCGACCTCTGCCTCAACTGGTTCGCTCGCGGCGGTGAGGATTCCGGGGCGGGGGAGTAGCGTCGACCGCATGAGCGACTCGGAGCAGGGCGGCGACAGCGCATGCTGGCTGGCGCAGGTCTGCCCCGAGTGCGGGGCGCTGCTCGACGACCTCGCCGCTCCCTGCTGGCGGTGCGGCCGGAAGCCGGACGAGGAAGCGGGCTGAGTGAGACCGCGACCTCAGGCGGCCAGATCCACGGCATCCATGATCGTGTAGCTGTACCCCTGCTCGGCGAGGAACCGCTGGCGGTTCTGCGCGTAGTCCTGGTCGACGGTGTCCCGGGCGATCAGCGTGTAGAAGCTCGCGGTGTGATTCGACTGCTTGGGCCGCAGCAGGCGGCCCAGCCGCTGCGCCTCCTCCTGACGCGAGCCGAACGAGCCCGACACCTGGATCGCCACCGACGCTTCGGGCAGGTCGATCGAGAAGTTCGCGACCTTCGACACCACGAGCAGTGAGATCTCGCCCTCCCGGAACTGCCGGTACAGCTCCTCGCGCTCGTCGACCGGCGTCGCGCCGGTGATCTGCGGCGCGTTCAGCGCCTGCGACAGGCTCTCCAGCTGGTCGAGGTACTGGCCGATCACCAGGATGCGCTCGCCGGGGTGCTTCGCGATCAGCTCGCGCACCGCGGTGATCTTCGCCGGGGCGGAGGCTGCGAGCCGATACCGCTCGTCGTCGGTGGCGGCGGCGTACTCGAGACGGTCGCTCGGCGGCAGATCGACACGCACCTCGTAGCAGGCGGCGGGGGAGATGAAGCCCTGCGCCTCGATCTGCTTCCACGGCGCGTCGAAGCGCTTGGGCCCGATCAGGCTGAACACGTCGCCTTCGCGACCGTCCTCCCGGACCAGCGTCGCGGTGAGGCCGATTCGGCGCCGCGCCTGCAGGTCGGCGGTCAGCTTGAAGACGGGAGCCGGCAGCAGGTGCACCTCGTCGTAGACGATGAGGCCCCAGTCCATCTCGTCGAGCAGGGAGAGGTGCGCGTACTGCCCTTTCCGCTTCGCGGTGAGGATCTGGTAGGTCGCGATGGTGACCGGCTTGACCTCCTTCGCCTGCCCGGAGTACTCGCCGATCTCCTCCGGGGTGAGCGAGGTGCGCTTGAGCAGCTCGTCACGCCACTGGCGCGCCGAGACCGTGTTGGTCACCAGGATCAGAGTGGTCGTGCCGGTCGCGGCCATCGCCCCGGCGCCGACGATCGTCTTTCCCGCGCCGCACGGCAGCACCACCACGCCCGAGCCGTCCTTCGAGAAGGCGTCGACCGCCTGGCGCTGGTACGGCCGCATCGACCAGCCGTCTTCGTCGAGCTCGATCTCATGCGGCGTACCGGGCGTGTACCCCGCGAGATCCTCGGCCGGCCAGCCGATCTTCAGCAGCTCCTGCTTGATCTGACCACGGGCCCACGCGTCGACGACGTAGCTGTCGGGGGAGGGATGCCCGATGAGCAGCGGCTGGATGCGCTTGTTGTTGGCCACCTGCGCCAGCACGGCGGGATCGGTGGAACGCAGCACCAGCGTGCCTTCATCATCGCGCTCGATCACGAGCCGCCCGTAGCGGTTCACCGTCTCGCGCAGGTCGACGGCGACCGACGGCGGCACCGGGAACCGCGACCAGCGGTCGAGGGTGTCGAGCATGTCGTCTGCCGTGTGCCCGGCGGCGCGGGCGTTCCACAGGCCCAGCCGCGTGATGCGATAGGTGTGTATGTGCTCCGGCGCGCGCTCCAGCTCGGCGAAGATCGCCAGCTCGTGCCGGGCGCTCTCGGCGTCGGAGTGCGCGACCTCGAGCAGCACGGTGCGGTCGCTCTGGACGATCAGCGGGCCATCAGACATAGCAGACCAGTCTAGCGGCCGCTCGGTCGACCGGTCGCATGCCGGTCAGTCCTGCACCACGCGCACCGACACGATGCTGCGCACGGGCAGGGTCCGCTCGACGTCCGCGGCTCGGTCACGACCGCGCAGCCGCCCGCCGCCCAGTCCGGCGGCCTCGAGGGCGAGTTCGCGCAGCGATCCGTCGGGCATCGCGACCTCGACGAGCAGCACCGCCTTCGCCCGCACCGCGGCTTCGAGCTCCCGGTCCAGCCAGGCGGCGTCCGCATCCGGACCGTGACTGGCACGCAGCCGGGCGATCAGCGCGGCATACCGGCCGTCGTCGGCAGGCGCGTCGACCGCGATCCGCGCGCGTCCGGCGGCGACGCTGCGGCCACTCGCATCGATCAGAGTCGCCGGATACCGGGCATCCGCCAGCGCCCACGCGACCGCCTCAGCACCCACGCGGGTGATGAGCCGGTCGCCCTCTCGGATGAGTCCGAGCGGGCGCAGATTCCGGTCGATCGCCATGGCGTCGAGCAGGTGCGGGTCGCCGCTGGTCACCGTCGTGACCCCGTCGGAGTTCGGGCGCACGCGCACGAGACCGTGCCGCGCCGCGGTCTGGCCCACCAGGTACTCCAGCGGCTGGGGAACGCCGGTCAGCGAGATGTCGCTCAGGAAGCTCAGGATGCCCTCCGCGGTGTCTCCCTCGACCAGAGCCCGCGCCACGGATTCGGCGGTGAAGCGGTACGACGACGCCTGCGCGGCATCGTGCTCGGTCATCGCGCGCAGCCGATTGTCGAGCAGGGGGTGCAGTGGGCCGGGTGCGATGGCGGAGAGGTCGTTCTGCAGGAAGATGCGATCGACCTCCGACGGCAGCAGCGCCTGCAGCGCCGCGCTGTCGAACCTCTCAGCGGTGTGCAGAGGAAGCCCCCACTCCGGCACCGGCCACACGCCGTCGCCTCCGGCGAGCACGCCGATCCGCCACGCGAGGGTGCGCAGGCGCTCAGCCCGGCCGGGCCAATGCGGATCCCATGGATACGCCAGCGGCCAGTCGGCCGCCGCGTCCTGCGCGACCCCGGGCGGCAGAGCGTCGCGCAGTCCCGTGGCCACCATCGTCCACCGATCGGGGAACGAGGCGTCGAGCCAGTCTTCGGCATCCGCGGTCAGCCGCAGCTCGCGATCGACCCGACGAGCGAGTCCGGTGAGCTCGGCGAGATCGCGCAGCTCGTCCAGCTCGCCGCCGTGCGGCAGACGGCGCTTCTCGGTCGCGCTCAGCGCGCCCGTGGCCACCAGGCTCAGCGGGGCGGAGCGGGCGGCGAGCAGCAGCTCGGCGAGCCCGCCGACGGTCGCGAAAGCGCGTTCGGCCGCCCGCGCCGAATCATCGGCGGATGCTCGTGCCGGCTCTGCGCCGTCGGCGTCCGGGAGCTCGTCGCGCGCCTCGACGAGCGCACGCACGGGCGGCAGCACCCGGCCGTCCTGGTCGAGCAGGCCCATCCCGGCATCGCCGAGCTCGACGGGAGCCTCGGCGATGGCGGCGGCGCGAACGGCACGCGCCTCGACGAGCGTGAGAGCGGCGAGGGCGCGTTCGATCGACGCGGGCTCCAGCAGCGCCTCCGCCGCGTCGAAGAAGTCGGTCCACCCGGCATCCGGGCGCACGCCCCGCTCGCGCAGCATCCGCTCCAGCTGCGCGTCGCTCGCAGCGGCGAGCCTGTCGGCAAGCGGACGGGCGTGCGTGCTCATGGTCAGGACCCGGAGTCCGCGCGCCCCTTGCGAACCCAGCTGATCACCAGCAGCGCGATGATCATCAGGAAGGCGATCGGCAGGCCGAACAGAGGCAGGCCCGCGACGAACGGCCAGATCCCGTGTCCGAACGACGCCTGATCCATCCCGATCGCGGTGCCGATGATGATCGAGAAGAAGCTGATCACCGAGGCCGCGGCCAGGCCCAGGGCGGTGAAGGCGAGGAATCGCTCGAGTCGCCCGCTCGTCGGCGCGCTGGTGTCGTCGTGCTTGCTCATCGGTCTCAGCGTATCCCCTGTGCGCGCGGGCGGACGGGTAGGCTGGAGGGGTCGCGCCGCCGCGCGACGTCTACATCTTCGTGTTTCAGTGAGGTTCTCCCATGCCCACCGGCAAGGTCAGGTTCTACGACGACGAGAAGGGGTTCGGCTTCATCGCATCCGATGACGGTCAGGACGTCTTCCTGCACGCCTCTGCCCTTCCTGCAGGCGTCTCCGTGAAGAAGAACGCGCGCGTCGAGTTCGGTCTCGCCGACGGTCGCCGCGGTCCGCAGGCGCTGTCGGTGCGCGTGCTGGACGCTCCGCCCAGCCTCGCCAAGGCCGCGCGCAAGCCCGCAGACGACATGGCCGTGATCGTTGAGGACCTTGTGCGCATGCTCGACGAGATGGGCGGCGACCTGCGTCGCGGACGCTACCCGTCGGCCGCCCGCAGCCGCACGGTCGCCGCCGTTCTCCGCAAGGTCGCTGATGACCTCGACGCCTGACGACCTCGCCGCCGCGACCCGTGATCTCGCGCTCGCGGCGCTGCACGAGATCACGCCCGCGTCGACCGTGGGGCCTGCCGCCGGTCACACCGTCGAGGAGAGCGGCGCCGTCTCGCTGCGCTTCGAGAATCGCCTGCCCGGCTATCCCGGCTGGTTCTGGACCGTCACGGTCGCCCAGGTCGACGACTCCGAGCCGACCGTTCTCGAGGTCGAGCTCATGCCGGGCGACGGGGCGCTGCTCGCCCCCGACTGGGTGCCGTGGGCCGAGCGTCTGGCCGAGTACCGCGCGCACCAGGCCGAGCTCGCCGCCCAGGCCGAAGCCGGAGCCGGTGAGGATGGAGACGAGCCGGACGAGGACTCCGACGAGGATGACGACTCCGACGAGGATGACGACTCCGACGAGGACGACGTCTCGCCGCGCCTGCACGCCGGTGATCTCGACGGCGTGGACATCGACGAACTCGACGACTCTGACGAGGATGACGACTCTGACGAGGATGACGACTCCGACGAGGATGACGACTCCGAATAGCGACCCGCGCCGGGCATCCTGACCCGGACGCAAGAAGAGGCCCCGCCGAACGGCGGGGCCTCTTCTTGCGGGTCGTCAGTCCTGGTGCGCGAGGACGTGCTCTATCGAGCGGATCAGCTGCCGCACGTCGTCGGGATCGATCGACACGAACGTCGCGATGCGCAGCTGGTTGCGACCGAGCTTCCGGTACGGCTCGGTGTCGACGATCCCGTTCGCGCGGAGGGTCTTGGCCACCGCGGCGGCGTCGACGCTGTCGTCGAAGTCGAGGGTGGCGACCACGGGCGAGCGATGGGCGGGGTCGCTGACGAATGGGGTGGCGACGTCCGACGCGGCCGCCCAGTCGTAGAGCAGCCCCGACGACTCGGCCGTGCGCGCTGCCGCCCAGCTGAGTCCGCCCTGCGCGAGGATCCACTCCAGCTGACTGTCGAGCAGGTGCAGCGTGGCCAGTGCCGGGGTGTTCAGCGTCTGGTTGAGGCGCGAGTTGTCTACGGCGTTCTTCAGACCGAGGAATTCGGGGATGTGGCGATCCGACGCCGCGATGCGCTCGATCCGGTCGATCGCCGCCGGTGACACGGCCGCGAACCACAGCCCGCCGTCCGAGCCCAGGTTCTTCTGCGGTGCGAAGTAGTAGACGTCGGCCTGCGTGACGTCGAAGTCGATGCCGCCGGCGGCGCTGGTCGCGTCGATCACCGTGAGGGCGCCGTCGGCCTTGACGCGCTGCACGGGCGCGGAGACGCCCGTGGAAGTCTCATTGTGCGGCCAGGCGTACACGTCGATGCCGTCGGCGACCTCGGCTGCGGTCAATGATCCCGCGTCGGCGGTGCGCACGTCCGGTGCCTCCAGCCACGGGGCCGCGGCCGCCTTGGCGAACTTCCCGCCGAACTCGCCGAACACCAGGTTCTGGCTCCGACGCTCGATCAGCCCGAATGCGGCGGCGTCCCAGAACGCCGTCGATCCGCCGTTGCCGAGGATGATCTCGTACCCGTCCGGCAGCCGGAACATCGCAGCCAGCCGCTCGCGGACGCTTCCGACGAGGTTCTTCACCGGCGCCTGCCGGTGCGACGTGCCCAGCAGCTCGACACCCGCCGCGGCGAGTGCGGCGACCTGCTCGGGGCGCACCTTCGAGGGGCCGCAGCCGAAGCGTCCGTCGGCGGGCAGCAGTTCGCGGGGGATCTCGATCGACATGGGTCGATTGTAAAGGCGCGCGGCCCGTGCGCTGCGTCCTGTGACGGACTGGATGTCGGCCGAGAAGGTAGGCTTGCCTAAGAGCTCCGGAGGGCATGAATGACCGATCTGATCGACACCACTGAGATGTATCTGCGCACCATCCTCGAGCTCGAGGAGGAGAACATCGTTCCTCTGCGCGCGCGCATCTCCGAGCGTCTGGGCCACTCCGGGCCCACTGTGTCGCAGACCGTCGGCCGCATGGAGCGAGACGGACTCGTCGTCGTGTCGGAGGACCGCCGTCTCGAGCTCACCGACGACGGCCGCCGCAAGGCCGTGGATGTGATGCGCAAGCACCGGCTCGCCGAGCGCCTGCTGTCGGACGTGATCGGGCTGGACTGGGCCTACGTGCACGAGGAGGCGTGCCGCTGGGAGCACGTCATGAGCGAGCAGGTGGAGCGCCGCCTCGTCGAGTTGCTCGGCCACCCGACCGAATCGCCCTACGGCAACCCCATTCCGGGGCTCGACCAGCTGGGCGACATCGAGACGCCGGCCTTCGAGACGGGGGTCGTCGGTCTGGTCAAGAAGCTGGATGCCGCCGGCGGGCCCATCACCGGCACCGTGCGACGCCTCGCCGAGCCCGCTCAGGTCAGCCCCGACCTGCTCGAGCAGCTGCGCGATGCAGGCGTGGTGCCCGGCGCGAGCGGCGACTACCGGTACAGCGAGGGGTACGTGCTCATTCAGATGGACGGCCGCGACGAGGGCCTCGAACTCCCCGTCGAGCTGGCGTCGCATATTTTCCTCGTCGGGGAGAACACCTGATCAGGGCCGCTTCTGTGAGGCATCGGGGCGATTGCCAGGTTCACAGGGTGACAGAATCGTTATCTTCGGGTAACGTCGGTGAGGTCGTCGGAGAAGAAGCCCGCCGATGACGAAATCGCGAAGATCGCCTCCCTGGCTCGTCGTCTTCGCGAAGAGTTCGCACAACGTGCCGTGTGACATACGTGCCCGATAAACGACATTGCTGACGAGCCTGCGCTGCCCGAAGCGCGGAGGCGCAGGAGGAATCCCTTTTGGCCGAAGAAATCGTCCCGACCGAGTCCGCCGGAAACCCGAAGCCGGCTCGACGCAGATCACCGAACCGCGGAGCTCGTTCGAGCGTCAAGCCGATGCGCACCATCGCGATCCTGGGAGCCGTGGGCGCCCTCGTCGCCGGCGTCGCCCTTCCGGCTCTGGCGTCCTCGAAGCCCGCGCCGGCACAGGCCGCCACGCTGCAGCAGATGGCGTTCGACGATGCCCAGTCGCTCGTCGTCGCCTCCAAGGCGACCAGCGCTCCGCTGGAGCGCGGCACCTACTCCGCGACCACGCCCGATGAGATCGCGAAGAAGAAGGCCGAGGAGGCCGCCAAGAAGCGCGCCGCCGCAGCGGCAGCGGCAGCCCGCGTGGCCGCCAGCACCCGGACGGGTGGCGGAAGCGTCAGCGACGCGGATCTGCGCCTGATCTCCGCCGGCTCCGGCGCCATCCGCTACCCGCTCGCGCAGGGCTCCTACTACGTCAGCCGGACGGTCGGAGGCGGCCACGAGGGCGCCGACATGGTCGCTCCAGCAGGCTCGCCGATCTTCGCCGCCACCGGCGGTGTGGTGCGCGTGTCGTCGGAGAGCTTCGGCGCGTACGGCGTCGCGGTCGTGATCGACTCGGTCGTCGGAGGCAAGCGCGTGTCGACCACCTATGCGCACATGACGCACGGCACCCGCGCCGTGCAGGCGGGTCAGACCGTCGAGCCCGGCCAGTTCATCGGCAAGGTCGGCAACACCGGCCGCTCCTTCGGGGCGCACCTGCACTTCGAGGTCCGCGTCAACGGATCGCTCGTCGAGCCGATCGGCTGGCTGCGCGCGAACGCCGGCTGAACGACACCGATACCTCCCGTTCTGTCGGGGTGCGTCCACCGTCCATGTGGATGGGTTACCCTGAACGCGTCGTCGAACGGACGGGAGGAAGCCGATGGAGCCGATACCGGGCATCCGCACCATGGATGCGCTCGGTCGTCTGGTCCTTCGGCAACGCCCGCAGATCCATCTCGGTCTGACCGAGCGCGAAAGGCGCTGTCTGTAGACAGCGCCTTTTCGTGTATCCGCGTCTCCTCCTGCTCCGCCGACGTCGTGTGAGTCGAGAGTGCCGGGAAGCCATCCCGGCGGATCGAGAGGATGACGACGATGCGCACACTGGTCCTGAACGCCGGATACGAGCCGCTGACGGTGGTCTCGTTCAAGAGAGCGATGGTGCTCGTGATGAACGAGAAGGCCAGCGTGATCGAGCGCGTCGAGGACGATCCCGTCCTGGCAGGTCGTCGTCGGTACGACCGGCCGGTGGTGATCCTGCTCACTCGGTACGTGCGCGTTCCGACCGCTCGCCGGCAGCCCGTGACCCGACGCGGAGTGCTGCGCCGGGACGATCATCGCTGCGGCTACTGCGGCCGAGCGGCGTCGACCATCGATCACGTGATGCCGAGGTCGCGCGGGGGAGCGGACAGCTGGGAAAACCTCGTCGCCTGCTGTCTGCGCTGCAACAACTCCAAGAGCGACCGAACCCCCCAGGAGATGGGCTGGGAGCTGCGCCGCGCTCCGCGCGCCCCGCATGCGGGCACCTGGATCGTGCGCGGCGCCGAGCGCGGCGACCCGGTGTGGGAGCGCTATCTGGCGCTGGCGGCGTAGCCGCAGGGCGGCGACTAGACTTGTCGGGCGCCTTCGTAGCTCAGTCGGATAGAGCAGCCCTCTCCTAAAGGGCAGGTCGCAGGTTCGAATCCTGTCGAGGGCACGACGACACAGGGAGCCGCCCGAAGGGTGGCTCCCTGCGTCGTCTCTCAGTCCGCGGCAGCGGGGGGCATGGGGCGGGGACACACGCAGAGAGCGGGCCGCCACCGAGGACGACCCGCTCTTTCCCCGCGGATGTCAGTGCGCGGCGTGGTACGCCTCGAGCACGTCGGCGGCGATCCGCCCGCGCTCCGAGACCTTCATCCCCTGCTTCTTCGCCCACTCGCGGATCTCGACCGTCTCCGAGCTGCGCGCTGCACGACGACGCGGCGCAGCGGGGCGCGACGCGGTGGCACCCGAGGCGCGACGGCCGGCGTCGATGTACGGAGCGAGGGCGTCTCGCAGCTCCTGTGCATGGGAATTCGTCAGATCGACCTCGTAGGCGACGCCATTCAGAGAGAAATGTACGGTCTCTCCTTCGCCGACGTCGAGCAGTGTTCCGTCGATATCGTCGACCAGCTGGTGCACAATTCTTCGAGCCATGAAGAAGACATTAATTGATCGCTCTGATATCGCGCAATCGACCTCAGGCGATTTCGGCCATGAATGCCATTTTCTGCTCAGGGAAGAAGTCCCGCCCGGCGCGCGCGGGCGACGGCGGCCAGACGAGTGGATGCATCGAGTTTCGACATGGCCGCGCTGAGATAAGCCTTCACGGTGCCTTCACGCAATCCCAGCTGCGCGGCGATCTCGGCATTCGTGGCGCCCAGTGCGGCGCAGGCGAGCACGTCCGTCTCGCGGGGTGAAAGGCGCACGGTGCTGATCGACCCGGTTGTGGTCGACGGCGCGGGGGCTGAATGGCCGACCAGGCGGCGCTCCACAGCCGCGATGCGCTCGCGCAGCGTCTCGTCGGCGACTGAGGCGGCGATGCTGCGCAGCTCGGCGAAGCTCTCCCGCAGATCCTCCAGGTGCGCGCCGGCGATCACGGACTCCGGCTTCATCGAGCGCATCCGCTTCTCGACCTCGTCGCGGATATGCAGTTCGTCGGCGATGCTCTGTGCGACGCTCATCGCCGGCGCGGTCGTCACGCCGCCGATCTGCGATTCCTCCCATGCCCCCGCGTACAGCACGCCGCGTGGGCGTCCGTTCACGACGATCGGCAGTGCGAGCAGCGTGCGCAGTCCCTCGCCGAGCACGAACACGTCATAGTCGTGGGTGATCTGCTGCGAGGTGCGGTAGTTGTTCGTCATCCGCGGTCGAAGCTCGATCATCGCCCGCCCGCCGAGGCCGCGTTCGGGACGCACGTTCAATCCGTCGAGGCTGTGGGTGCGGTTGCCCACGATGCTGGTGACCCGCACCACGCCGTCTTCGATCAGCCCGCCGAACGCGACGGGGAAACGGGTGCGGCGGGCGAGCTCGCGCACGCCATCGGCGAGGAGTTCCTCGGCTGTGCCGATCGGCTTGTCCGTGTCCACTGATACCAACTTTCGGGAGTGACGACAGAGCCGACCGATTTCGTAGCGTCGACGATACCACCGCGTGATAACAGTCACGCGGATGACGGACATGTGGCAAGGAGGCCCCATGACACGACCGACGACCGGTGATTCCGTGCACGGAATCGACTATGTGGCAGTCGAGGAATCCGACACCTTCCAGGGGCTCAAACGAATGCAGCGGTCATTCGTCTTCCCCATGGCCGTGTTCTTCCTCATCTGGTATTTCGCCTACGTCCTTCTCGCCGCCTTCGCGCCGGACTTCATGAGTCAGCGCGTCTGGGGCGACATCACCATCGGCCTGCTGATGGGGCTGGGGCAATTCGTGACGACATTCGTTATCACGATGGCTTATGTGTCATTCGCGAATCGTCGACTCGACCCTGTCGCGAGCGAGATCCGTGACGAGCTCGAGAAGGCGGACGCGCACTCATGACGACGATTCCCCTGGCCGCTGCGACGGCCGACAACGACCCCGTGCTGAACATCGCCATCTTCGGTGCCTTCGTCGCGGTGACGCTCTTCATCGTCATCCGCGCCAGCCGCAACAACAAGACCGCCGCGGACTACTACGCCGCGGGCCGCTCCTTCAGCGGCACGCAGAACGGCTTCGCGATCGCCGGCGACTATCTGTCGGCGGCGTCGTTCCTCGGCATCTGCGGCGCGATCGCGGTGAACGGGTACGACGGGTTCCTGTACTCGATCGGATTCCTCGTCGCCTGGCTGGTCGCTCTGCTCCTGGTCGCCGAGCTGATGCGCAACACCGGCAAGTTCACCATGGCGGACGTGCTCGCCTTCCGTCTCACGCAGCGCCCGGTGCGCATGGCGGCGGCCATCACCACCCTCGCCGTGTGCTTCTTCTATCTGCTCGCGCAGATGTCGGGCGCCGGCGGCCTGGTGTCGCTGCTTCTCGGCATCGACAGCAGGCTGGGGCAGTCGATCGTGATCGCCGTGGTCGGCGTGCTGATGATCGTGTACGTGCTGATCGGCGGGATGAAGGGCACCACCTGGGTGCAGATCGTCAAGGCCGGACTGCTGATCGCCGGCGCTCTCGCGATGACGCTGTGGGTGCTCGCTCTGCACGGCTTCAGCCTGAACACGCTGCTCGAGGCGGCCGTGGCCGAGTCGCCGTCCGGTGACAAGATCCTCGGGCCCGGGCTGAAGTACGGGGCGAACCCGCTCGACTTCATCTCCCTGGGCATGGCCCTCGTGCTCGGCACGGCCGGGCTGCCGCATGTGCTCATGCGCTTCTACACCGTGCCCACGGCCAAAGAGGCGCGCAAGTCCGTCGTGTGGGCCATCTGGCTCATCGGCGGCTTCTACCTGCTCTCGCTCGTGCTGGGCTACGGCGCCGGCGCACTGGTGGGGCCCGAGACCATCACCGCCGCACCGGGCGGCGTCAATTCCGCGGCACCGCTGCTGGCCCAGGCGCTGGGCGGACCCATTCTCATGGGCTTCATCTCCGCGGTCGCCTTCGCGACGATCCTCGCGGTCGTCGCCGGGCTCACCATCACGGCGGCGGCGTCGTTCGCGCACGACATCTACGCGAACGTGATCAAGCGAGGCAAGGACGGCACCGGTGTGGTCGACCCCAACGGCGAGGTGAAGGTGGCTCGCCGTACGGTGATCGTCATCGGCATCCTCGCGATCGTCGGCGGCATCGGAGCGCAGGGGCAGAACATCGCCTTCCTCGTCGCGCTCGCGTTCGCGATCGCGGCTTCGGCGAACCTGCCGACCATCCTCTACTCGCTGTTCTGGAAGCGCTTCAACACCCGCGGCGCGGTGTGGAGCATGTACGGGGGTCTGATCGCGGCGATCGGCTTGATCGTGATCTCGCCGGTGTTCTCCGGCAGTGAGACGTCGATGATCCCCGGTATCGACATCGCGATCTTCCCGCTGGACAACCCGGGAATCGTCTCGATCCCGCTCGGATTCCTGCTCGGCTGGATCGGCACGGTCACCGCCAAGACGGCGGAGTCGCGCGCTCTCGCCGCGGAGATGGAAGTGCGCTCGCTCACCGGTTACGGTGCGGAGAAGGCGGTGGATCACTAGGTCTCCCCAGGGATACCCGAGTGCCGCGTCCCCAGTGCGGCAGGAGCGGAGCCCGGCGGCCTACACGCCGGGCTCCGCTTCGTTCACGCTCGTGACGCCGATGCGTCACGCTCGAGATCCAGCAGGTAGCGCTTGCGCTCGGGATGGGCGCCGTAGTGGCCCGGACTTCCGTCGGCGCGGATCACCCGGTGCACGGGCACGATCACCGACAGGGGAGTCAGTCGGCACGCGGTGCCCACCGCGCGCGCCGCCCCCGGGCTGCCGGCGATCACGGCGACCTCCCCGTAGCTCATCGTCTCTGCCCACGGGATGTCGCAGACCGCCTGAAGTGCAGACCGGGTGAATCCGTCGACCAGACGCCAGTCGAAGGCGAAGCGCTCATCGAATCGCACCGGCTCTCCCTCGAAGTACGCGGCCAGTGCGTCGGTCAACTCGTCGGCGGCCCCTGGAGCCTTCTCCGGTGCTGCACCCAGACGGCGACTGACGCCCTCGAGCAGCCAGGGCACACCGGGGTCGGTCGACTCCGACAGATCGAAGCTCACGATCCCGGCATCCGAGAAGACGGCGAGCGCGTCGCCGAAGGGGGTGGGCGCGAAGTCGTAGCGATAGCTCATGCCCCCATCCTGCTCCCCGTCCCGCCGGCGGGATGCCGGTATCGCCGAGACGGTGGACAACCGACGGCGACGCGCCTCCTGTGCAGGACGAATGCCCGTGCGGTCGGAGCCGAATCCACGCGAAACGGCCCGGAATACCGCCCGTCGCGCGTGTCGCGCCTAGGCTTGCGGTGTGTGGCGACGAGAGGCGAAGGATGCTGAGAGCGCGGACCAGCAGGCCGCAGTGACGCTCGGCGACCTCAGCGACTCATCGACCGGGGTCGGCATCGCGCATGCCGCGGAGGAGCGGCGCACCAGTCTGCGGGCTCAGGCGGCCGATCTCGGCGGAGCGTCGCCGCTGACCACCTTCGTTGACGCGCCCGAGTCCGTCATCGACATCTCGAAGGCGCACCCCGGCAGCCTGCCGCAGTTCATCACCGGCCGCTCCACCCTGCTGTCGAACCTCTTCCGCGACGAGGTGGGGCTGCGCACCGCGCGCATGGCCGCCGAGCGGATCACTGCACGCAACACCGAGTTGCGCACCGTTCGCGGCATCGACGCCGTGCGCCTCGCCGTCGGCATCGCGCGCTGGCGCCTCGGCGGCGCACAGTTCGCCGCGCCCGTGCTGCTGCGTCCGCTGGCAATCCGCCGGCACCACTCCGACTTCGAGCTGAAGCTGCACGGCCGCTTCGAGGTCAACCCCGAGCTCGTGCGCGTCGCCCGTGAGCACTTCGGTCTCGAGATCGATCCGGCCGGCCTCGCATCCCTCGCCTACGACGGCGGCATCTTCAAACCGCAGCCGGTGATCGATCAGCTGCGCGCCCTCACCCATTCGATCGACACGTTCGCGGTGCACCCGCGGCTGGTCGTGTCGACCTTCGCCGATGTCGCCGACGCGATGGTCCGCGACATGGTCGACCTCGATCACCCGGTGCTGAACGCCCTCGCCGGGCACATCGGCGACCGTGAGCGGGTGACCGCACCTCGAGATCTTCCCGCGGCCGCAGGTCCAGACGACCGGGCGCCGGCCTCCGAGAGCCTCCTGCTCGACGCCGACTCCGAGCAGGAGGAGGTGCTCGCCCGCATCGCGGCCGGTCACTCCCTCGTCGTCTCGACCCTTCCGGGTACAGGGGGCACGCAGACCGTCATCAACGCGCTGGGCGGATTCGTGCGCTCCGGGCGGCGGGTGCTGGTCGTCTCGGCCCGCCGCTCCACCCTCGATGGCGTCCGGCACCGCCTGGCCGGCGTCGGGCTCGACGCGCTCGCCGTCTCACCGAGTCGCGCGCGCCGCGACCTCATCACGGCGATCGCCCGCAGCGAGAAGGCCACGCAGCCCAAGGCCGCCGAGCTCGATGAGGCCCTGGTCCGACTGCGAACAGTGCTGCGCGACTACCGCAGTGCGCTTGCGAATCCGGTGGGGCGCACCGGGGCATCCGTGCTCGACGCGACCCGCGAACTCACCCGTCTAGCCTCACTGCCCGTGCCGCCGTCCACCGGCGCCAGGCTGTCGATGCAGACCCTCGAGAAGCTCGCAGGCGACCGCCGCGACGCCGCACAGGCGCTGACCCGAGCCGCGAAGCTCGGGGAGTTCCGCTTCGGGCCGGATGACTCGCCGTGGTACGGGGTCAGCTTCGACACCGCTGAGGCGGCGCAGAAGGCTCATGAGCTGGCCGGGCGTCTGCACGGAACCGCCGTGCCGTCTCTGCTCGAGCGCGGCTACGAGCTCATCGCCCAGACCAGCATGCGTCCGTTCGGCACGATCGACGAGCTCGGCGAGTACGTGCGGCTGCTGCAGGGCATCCGCGATTCGCTCGACCGATTCAGCCCGACCGTCTTCGAGCGTCCGCTCGGTGAGCTGATCCAGGCGCACGGCTCACGCCGCGACGCCCCCGGCATGTCGTCGGCCAACCGCCGCCGGCTCAAGAAACTCGCCCGTGAGTACGTTCGGCCCGGCGCCCACGTCTCGGAGATGCACGAGGCGCTGCTGCGCATCCAGCAGCAGCGCACGCAGTGGCAGCGCTACGTCGAAGCCGGCGTCGCCCCTCAGGTTCCCCTCGGCCTCTCCGATGTGCACGTGGCCTGGGAGCGGGTCTCGGCCGAGCTGGGCGACCTCGATCGCGCGCTCGGCCGTCGCGAGCCGCTGAGTTCGCTTCCCGTCGCGCGCCTCGTGCGCACTCTCTCCGGTCTCGCCGCGCGCTCTGCCGTGTTCGACAACCTCGTCGAGCGCACGCAGATCCGCGACGCGCTGGCGGCCCTGGGCCTTCGCCCGCTGCTCTCCGACCTGTCGGTGCGGCACGTGCCGCAAGAGCGCGTCTCCGCCGAGCTGGAGTTCGCGTGGTGGCAGTCGCTGCTCGAGCGCGCCCTGCAGGATGACCGGTCTCTGCTCGGCGCGAACACGGCGGTCGTCGACCGGCTCGAGCGCGACTTCCGGCTGGTGGATGAGGCGCACACGGCGATGGCGGGGCCGCTGCTCGCGTGGAATCTCGCCAGCCAGTGGCGCATCGCGATCGTCGATGAGCCCGAGCAGGCCGCTCACCTGCGTCAGGCGCTCAAGAGCGGCGAGGCGAGCACGGCCGAGATCGTCTCGGCCGCCCCCGATCTGGTCCGGGTTCTCGCGCCGGTGTGGATCGCCTCGCCGTACGAGGTGCCCCTGATCCCGGACTCGGTCGAGTTCGACGCCGTGCTGCTGGTGGATGCCGCGGCCGTGAACCTCGCCGAGACCGCGCCGGCGATCCGCCGCGCCCGTCAGATCGTCGCGTTCGGCGACCCGGTGACGCAGCGTCCCACCCCGTTCGCCGTCGCCACGATGGCCGACCCGGACTGGGAGCCGGAGGTGGAGTTCGACGACGTGTCGGTTTTCGAGCGTCTCGCCGAGCTGTTCCCGGTGACGACACTGACCCGCAGCTACCGCGCCGGCGGCGAGGACCTCGCCGAGCTCATCAACGACGCCTTCTACGGGGGCGAGATCTCCTCGCTGCCCTGGGCCGGGTCCTACCTCGGCCGCGGCAGTCTCACCGTCGACTACGTCGAGGGGGGAGTGGGAGCACCCGACCCCGATTCGGGAGCGGTCGAGAGCCCGGATGCCGAGGTGGCGCGCGTCGTCACCCTGGCGGTCGAGCACGCCGTGCACCGTCCCAGCGAGTCGCTCATGGTGGTCACGGCGAGCCGCCGCCACGCCGAGCGGGTTCGCGCCGCCGTGGCATCCGCGTTCGCCGGGCGCTCGGACGTCGCCGAGTTCGTCGGGCGCGACACCGCCGAGCCGTTCGCCGTGCTCACCCTCGAGGAGTCCGTCGCCGAGAGCCGGGATCGGGTGATCTTCTCGCTGGGCTTCGGACTGACCAAGCACGGTCGTGTGCTCAGCGACTTCGGCGACCTGTCGCAGCAGGACGGCGAGCGGCTGCTGACGGTCGGCATGACCAGGGCGCGTCGCTCGATGGTGATCGTCTCGTGCATCCGCCCGTCGGCATTCGACGAGGGCCGCCTCGAGCATGGCGCATCGACGCTCATGTCGATCCTCGGCGGACTCGCCGCCCGCGGCCGCGACGCGCGCCTGGAAGACCTGGCGGACCCGCTCACCCTCGCGCTGGCGCGGGAGCTGCGCCGGCTCGGCGCGTCGGTCGACGTCGACTACCGGGGGCTGCTGCCGCTGGTCGCGCAGCACGACGGGCGCGCAGTCGTCATCGAGTGCGACCCCGAGACCCGAGGGGAATCGCTGCGCGAGAGCGTGCGCCTGCGGCCCCAGGTGCTGCGCCGGCTGGGGTGGCACTACGTGCGCGTGCACGCCTTCGACCTGTACAGCGACCCGGCGACCGTCGCGCGACGGATCGCCACGGTGCTGGGCATCGACGAGCACACCGTGCGCGCCGAGAACGACACGCAGCCGCTCGAACTCGATGAGTGACGAGGGCCAGCGCATCGTGCGCGTCGCCGGCGCGCGCCGGGCGAAGCTCACCCCCGTGGCGGGGACGACATCGGAGCCGCACGTGAAGGATGACCCCATCGCGCCTCCGCCGCAGGAGCGGGGGCCGAACGACGAGCGCATGCTGCGTGAGGTGCCGCCGCACTACTGATCCGCCGAGGAGGTGCGCGCAGACGAGAACGCCCCGCCCCCGAAGGGACAGGGCGTTCGCGGCTGATGGTCGATCAGCGGGTGTCGGCGTCGCGACGCATGAGGTCGCGGATCTCGATGAGCAGCTCCTGCTCGGTCGGCAGGGTCTCCTCCTCGACGGCGGGGTTCTTCGCGGCCTGGCGTTCCTTGTACTTGTTCATCGGAACGACGAACACGAAGTACACGACGATCGCCACTGCGAAGAAGCTGATGACCGCACTGATCAGATCGCCGAGCGGGAAGGTGACCTGCTGACCGTACAGGCCGGTCAGAGTGGGACCGAACTTGCCGTCCTCACCCGGCTGGTAGAACAGAGCGACGAGCGGATTGATGATGCTCGACACGACCGCATTGACGATGGCGGTGAACGCACCGCCGATGACCACCGCGACGGCGAGGTCGATGACGTTGCCCTTGGTGATGAACTCTTTGAACCCCTGGATCATGGACTTGCCCTTCATTCGCTTCGGCCTCAGTTCGAAGCCGGGGCCTTCGCGGGCGCCGGGGTGGCGGCCGTCGAGGATTCCGTCTTCGATGATGTCGA
Source organism: Microbacterium sp. OR21 (assembly GCF_047306785.1). NCBI lineage: Bacteria > Bacillati > Actinomycetota > Actinomycetes > Micrococcales > Microbacteriaceae > Microbacterium > Microbacterium sp. OR21. The sequence goes on from NZ_JAZEXJ010000001.1 coordinate 937,657, forward strand.
GGTGGAGGCTGTGCCCGCCACATTTCCGCGCGAGTCGGTGCGATAGAAGCCCGAGCCGTTGAAAGTCACGCCCACCGATCCGTACTGCTTGCGCAGCGCTCCACCGCACTCCGGGCACAGGGTGAGAGAGTCCTCCGAGAACGACTGCACGGCGTCGAAGCGGTGGTCGCAGGCGGTGCACGCGTAGGCGTAGGTGGGCATGGATGCTCCTGTCAGTTCCGCGCGGGCGACAGGGTGATGGTCTGCGTCGGGGTGACGATGCCATCGACCGGCTGGTCGTGCACTTCGCGCGGCAGCGAATCGAGTACCTCGGAATCATAGATCACCGCGTACACCGGCGGGCATCCCTCCATCGACCCGATGGTCTTGTCGAAGTACCCCCGCCCCCAGCCCAGGCGCGTGCCGTCTCTGTCCACGGCGGCGGCCGGGATGATCATCAGATCGACGTCGTTGACGGCGATGGGGCCGAGCACCTCGCCCGTCGGCTCGGGCAGCCCGAACATCCCCTCGGCCACCGCACCGGAGTCGTCGGCGACGGCCCAGTCGAGCAGACCGTCGGCCCGGGTGATCGGCAACAGCACCCGGATGCCCCGGCGCACCGCCGCCTGGATGAACGGCATCGTCCCCGGCTCCGTGGTGGTGGAGAGGAAGCAGGACACCGATCTCGCGTCGTGCGCGTCGAGGAGAGCGTCGAGCTGCGAAGCGATGCCCGCGGCCGCCTCGTCGCGCTGCATCTGAGAGAGGACCTGTCGGCGTTCGCGCAGTTCGGCGCGCAGTGCGCGCTTCTGCTGTTCTGCTTCGCTCCGCATGCCCCGATCATACGGGGCCGGTGTGCGCGGAGTTCCGGGTCGGGAGCAGGCCCCGAGACTATGCTGAACCGCATGAGCACCATGAAGGCGGTCATCCCCGCTGCAGGCCTCGGCACGAGATTCCTGCCGGCGACGAAGGCGATGCCGAAGGAGATGCTTCCCGTCGTCGACAAGCCGGCGATTCAATACGTGGTCGAAGAGGCCGTCGCCGCAGGCATCCACGACATCCTGGTGATCATCGGGCGCAACAAGAACGCCATCTCCGACCATTTCGACTCGGTTCCCGAGCTCGAGGTGCGACTGCAGGCGAAGGGCGATCACGGGCGGCTCGAGCGGGTGGTGAAGTCCAGCGACCTCGCCGACATCCACTTCGTCCGCCAGGGTGAGCCGAAGGGCCTCGGGCATGCGGTGCTGCGGGCTCGGACGCACGTCGGCGACAGCGCCTTCGCGGTGCTGCTCGGTGATGACCTGATCGATGAGCGCGATTCGCTGCTGACCGAGATGATCGCGACGCACGAGCGCACGGGCGCAGCCGTCATCGCGCTGATGGAGGTGGATCCCGCGCAGATCCACCTGTACGGCGCGGCCGATGCGAAGCCGACTGATGCCGAAGGCGTGGTTCGGGTGGACGCCCTGGTCGAGAAGCCCGCGCCGGAGGACGCCCCGTCGAATCTCGCCGTGATCGGACGCTATGTGCTTCCGGCTGCCATCTTCGACATCCTCGAGCGCACGGCACCGGGCAAGGGCGGCGAGATCCAGCTGACCGACGCGCTGCAGGAGCTCGCCGCCGACCCCGACGGCCCCGGCGTCGTCGGCGTCGTGTTCGGCGGCCGGCGCTACGACACCGGCGACCGCGCCGACTACATCAAGGCGATCGTGCAGCTCGCCGCCGACCGAGACGATCTCGGCGGTGAGCTGCGGCCGTGGCTCAAGCAGTTCGCGGCCGGTCTCTGACCGGGGGATGCGATGCCCAATGACGCCCCGCCGGTGATGCGCCACGGCTCGGTCGCCCTGCGTCTGGTCAAGCCGCGCGATGCGCGGGTGCTGCAGCGCGAACTGCTGATGAACCGGCCATGGCTCCAGCCGTGGGAGGCGACGATCCCCGGCGGCACCGCGGGATTCGACATGCGCGCGAGCATCCGCCGGCTGCTGCAGCAGCATCGTGACGGAGCGGGGTACCCCTTCGTGATGGAGTACGACGGCGAGATCGCCGGACAGCTCAACATCTGGGGCATCGCCCGCGGATCGCTGTCGTCGGCGACGATCGGGTACTGGGTGAGCGAGCGTTTCGCCGGGCGCGGCATCACCCCGACCGCGGTGGCGCTGGCGACGGATGCCGCCTTCGACCAGTTCGGATTGCACCGGATGGAGATCTGCATCCGTCCCGAGAACCGTGCCAGTCTGCGTGTGGTGCAGAAGCTCGGGTTCCGGTACGAGGGGCTGCGACGCCGCTACATCCACATCGACGGCGACTGGCGGGACCACTACGCGTTCGCCCTCACACAGGAAGAGGTGCCGAACGGCGTGCTGGCGCGCTGGGTGAGCGGTGCGGTGCCGGCCGAGGCCGCAGTGATCCCCCCGCATGACGCGATGCAGAGCTGAGCGCCGCGGCGACACACGCGCCGGATTGTCGGGGCCGACGTGCAGCGCCGCGCTAGCGTGGTGTGCATGGACGGGCCGGTGCTGAGTGGGGGCGTGATCGCCCTCGTCGCCGTGCTGCTGTGGGCGCTGTACTTCGTGCCCAGCTGGCGCGGTCGACACCAGTACTACGCCGCCGAGCGCAACGCCGTGCGGCTCAACCAGGCGCTTCGCGTGCTCGCCGAGACGAGTGAGACCCCCGAAGAGGTGCGCCTCGAGCTGACCACGCGCACCGCGCACGCCCAGCAGCGTCTCGCCAAGCGCGTGCAGGCCGAGAAGGAGAGTGCTCAGCTCGAGCGCCTCCGCGAAGAGCTCGCGGCCACCCGCCGCGATCCGGTGATCCGTCGCGCGCGTGCCCGCCGACGAGTGCGACTGTCTGCGACGGGTGCCATCGTGGTGGCCCTCGGGATGCTCGGATTCGGAGCCTGGGACCTGGTCACGACCGGCGGATGGCTGCTCGCCGCCGGCGGTCTCGTGCTCGGCACGCTGAGCGTCATGGTGCTCTCGCGCATGGCACGTGTCGCCCGCCGCGGTGCCGCCCGGGTCGCGCGACCTGCGGTCGAGCCGGTCGTCGAGCGGGTGTCGCCCCCGCTGCACGACCAGGGGCCCGCGGTCTGGACTCCGCGTCCGGTGCCGCAGCAGCTCGTGACCGTGTCCGGATCTCGGGCGCAGGCCGCGCAGGCGGAGATCGATGCCCGCACCGAGCGCGAGCGCGCCGCCCGCCGCGCCGAGCTGCGTCGCCGCGCGGAGGAGCTGGCACCTGCCGCACCTGCCCCGCTGCCGGTGGCTCCCGCTGCGGCGGACTCCTCGCCGTACTCTCGGATGGGTGTCGTCGACGACGCGGAGATCGAGGCGCATGTGCGTCAGCTGCTCGCGCGTCGAGCAGCCGGCTGAGCGTGATAACCTGAATCCTGTTCACGGGCCTATGGCGCAGTTGGTAGCGCGCCTCGTTCGCATCGAGGAGGTCAGGGGTTCGAATCCCCTTAGGTCCACACCGTGAGCAGAAACCCCCGCACTGAGGTGCGGGGGTTTCTGCGTTGCCGGGGTGGGCGCTGCCGCCTCGGGGGTGCGACACGCCCGGGGTGTGGTGGGGATTTGCGGGGTGGGTGGGTGGCGCGTAAGTTATTACTTGTTCGCCCCAAGCGGTTGAGCGGAAGGCCTGAAGGGCCTGGCTCCCCTCCAAGTAGCGAACCACCCACCTCCGCTTCGGATCACTTGTTGGTTTGGAGGGGCTGTTAGGCCCGGGGAGTGTGGTTCCCGGTTCGGGTTCGTCGATTTGACAAGCTCGTCGGATGGGATAGGCTGGAGCGGCTGCCTCGTGCGAGGCGGTGGATGTCTTCACCTTGATCCTTTCGGCGTGTCGGATTTGACTGCCTGGTCGGGGAGACATACGATTGTGAAGTTGCCCTGCGCTTCTTGCCCTGATGGGGTAGGTGTGCGGGTGCGTCCGATCCTTGAGAACTCAACAGCGTGCACTTGTCAAATGCCAAATTATCCTCGTCCAACCCTC